>JALYOF010000052.1 GCA_030857025.1 Pseudomonadota bacterium
GTTCATCGCAGGTGGCGTCACCCACCGGGCGAGGCCGGTTCCGCCGGGCCGCCGCTGCTAACATGGCTGCCCCGTGGGCAGTGGTTAGACGCGGACCGGAATCGCAGGGCGGGCTTTTGGCCCGGTATCGGCACTGGCAGGGTCTGCCGGAGCCGATACAACCACCTGCGAAATCAAAACCTTATCTCGCGTCGCGAGTGTATCAGATAACCTATTCGCGATGACCTATTCAGCCCCGCCAAACGCACCTGCCGAATCCCGGGCCGGAGCGCGAATCGTCCGTGTCCCGGAAGATCGCGAAGGCCAGCGCCTGGACAACTTTCTTCTGGGGCAGCTCAAGGGTGCGCCGAGGTCGCTGGTCTACAAGCTGGTGCGCTCGGGGCAGGTGCGGGTGAACGGCGGCCGCGCGAAGGCGGAGCGCAAGCTCACGGGCGGCGACGAAATCCGGATTCCGCCGCTTCGTCTCGCCGAGCCCGGCGAAAAGCCATCGCCGCCGCAGGGGTTCATGAACGCCCTCGACGCGGCGATCGTCTTCGAGGACCAGCGCCTGCTCGCGCTCAACAAGCCCTCGGGCGTGGCCAGCCACGGTGGCAGCGGGATCAGCTTCGGAGCCATCGAGACCCTGCGTGCCTCGCGACCCGGGCACACTCTCGAACTGGTCCATCGCCTCGATCGCGACACTTCCGGGCTGTTGATCGTGGCGAAGAAGCGCTCCGCACTCACCGAGATGCAGGCACTCATGCGCGAGGAGGGCGGCATCTCCAAGCGTTATCTGGCGCTGCTGACGGGGCGAATGCCTGACGGGGTGATGTCGGTCGATGCCGCGCTTCATGTCGGGCTGCGGCAGGGCGGAGAGCGACACGTCCAGGTGCACCACGCGGGCAAGCCTTCGTTAAGCCACTTCCGGGTGCTCGAGCGTCGCGGCGGACATTCCTATTGCGAGGTGCGGATCGCCACCGGCCGGACGCACCAGATCCGTGCGCATGCGCTGCACATCGGTCACGCCGTGGCGGGAGACGACAAGTACGGGAACCCGGAAGTCAACAAACGACTTCGCGACCAGGCCGGACTCAAGCGGATGTTCCTGCACGCCGCGACGCTCGAGTTCGCGCTGGATGGCGGCAGGACGCCCTATCTGATCAACGCGCCACTGGCACCCGAACTCGTGGATGTCCTCGACCGCCTTGCCTGATGCAATCCGATTGAAGCTCCCCGAAAGCGGGGTTGCCCGGGTTTTCAGCCCCCACGTCGTTGCTGGTCCTCGATGACGCGGCAGCGGTCGGGTTTTTCCACGGGCGGAGTGAAGGTCACGGGGACATTGATCTTGGACGTTGCGGCCACGCCGGCGCGAGTGGCAGGTTCGAATCGCCAGGTCTTCACCGCTTCAAGGGCGGCCGCATCCAGTGCGGGCTGGCCGCTGGTCTCGACCAGAATCACATCCGTCGGCTGGCCATCGGTCCCTACCGTCAGCCGCACCACAGGCTGACCGCCGATGTCGGCGCAGGCAAGTTCCGGGGGATATGCGGGCGCAGGCGTATCGACCGCCATCACCTGCGTGCGCTCGATCCGTGGTGGAACCGACTGCTCGCAGCCAGCGAGCAGGAGCAAAGGGAAGGCGAGGGCGCCGACCACGATCCGCGGGAAAAACGTGTCCATGGGCTTGCCTCTGGTCGGGGCCGTTCAGGCCAACTGGTCGGCTCTCGCGGCGCAGATGAAGTCGTTCTCGCTCAATCCGCCGACGTCGTGCGTCGAGTAGCGCACCACACAGCGGTCGTAATGAACGCCGAGATCTGGATGGTGGTCCTCGCGATGGGCCATGTAGGCCAGCGCATTCACGAACGCCATGGTCCGATAGTAATCGGGAAACCGAAAAGTGCGGGTGAGCGAGGTACCGCCCTCGCCGAGCTCCCATTCTGGAACGTCCGGCAGCAGTTCACGTACACGCGCTTCGGTCAGCTTGTGCTCGATGCCGCGGCGGGGCAGGCAATGCGCCTGGGCTAGGGGGATGAGGTCGGGCATGGCGTTTCCGGCTCCCTGGAAGCATGAATGAATGTTATGCAAAGCCGTCACCGGGAGGGATCGGGACGATCGGAAATTCTGCAAGGGCTAGAATAGCGCGATGATCCATATATCCGAATCCGCGCAATCCCATTTTCTCAAGCTGATCCAACGCGAGGCGCTGCCCGGACTGGGGGTCAGGCTGACCGCCGTGAGTCCCGGGACGCCAAAGGCCGACGTGAGACTGGAGTTCGCCGAGCCCGCCGACCTGCACGGGGACGAGTGGGCCGTCGACTGCGAAGGTTTCACCGTGTGGCTCGACGCCGCCAGCGTGAGCTATCTGGACGGGGCGCAGATCGACTACGAGACCAAGGGCACCGGCGGGCAACTGCAGATACGGGCGCCAAAGATCAAGGGTCAGGCGCCTGCCGAGTCCGCCTCGCTGGTCGAACGCGTGCACTATTTGGTCGAACACGAGATCAATCCTCAACTGGCGCAGCACCGCGGTCACGTCGACGTCCAGGAAGTCACAGCCGACGGCGTGGTGCTGTTGCGCTTCGGCGGTGGTTGCCACGGGTGTGGCATGGCGGACGTGACCTTGAAGCAGGGGATCGAGAAGACGCTGATGGAAAAGGTGCCCGGCGTGACGGCAGTCAGGGATGCCACTGACCACGACACCGGGCAGGCGCCGTACATGCCTCGCGAACCCGCGGCGGGTTGAGCGGAGCCCCGCGCACCAGTGCTCTCCGCCGATGAACTGATCCAGGCGTTGCAGCGCCGCCTTCGCCTGGTCTCGCCGCACATGCGGCGCGAGGCTGGCGAATTCCCGCACGGTTGGCAGCTATGGCTGGAGTCGCAGCGCGAGCGCCCCGGTCGGATCATCGGCGCGCCGGCGGCCTCGCTGGTGGCCGTTCTTGCTCAACGATCCCTCCGGGCACCGCCGCGCCGCCAGCAGGACCTCACCCGTTGGCAGGCATTCTCGACCATGTGGCGGCAGCATTGGCAGCCTGCGGCCAGGGAGGATCGGGGCTCGCGCGTATTCGCGGCCGCGGTGTCGGTGCTGTCGCACATCCTGTTTGCGGTGTTGCTGCTCTGGCTGACCTACGTGCAGATCTCCGCAGCGCCACCTCCTGAGGGCGAGCAGGTCGTTCAGGTCGAGTTGATCGGCACGGGAAGCCCCGAGGAAGCCGGCGGCGGCGAGCCGGCTGAAGCGGCCGAGCCGGCTCAGGCCGCGCAGGCCGAACCGGCAGGGCAACCAGCCACCGTGCAGGAACCGCTGCCCGAGCAACTCTCTCCTGCGCCGGAGGTCGCTACTTCTGTTCAGCCGCCCGCGGATGCCCCGGCCCCCGCCTTGCCTCCGGTCGAGGTGGCGCCGCCGGCTGTCTCGCAGCCGGAGCCGGTGCCGGTAGAGCAGGCGGTGGACGTAAGCGAGCCCGTCCCCGACCCGGAGGTCGATTTCGTGCTTACGCCGCGGGTGCCACAAGTCTCGGAACCCGACGTTCGGGCGCCGGACCTGAGTGCGTCCGTGCCTTCCGTCCAGGTGGTGGAGATACCCGTGCCGCTGCCATCCGCACCGGCGGCCGCGCGCGCGCCGCGGATCGTCGCTCCCGAACTTTCACAGCAGGTCCCGGAGATCGTCCGGCGCGATATTCCCAGGCCGCTGCGCGCTCCTTCGGCAGCCGTGGTTGACCCCGCGGTCGCCTCTCCGCAGTTGCAGGCGAGGGTTCCCGAGGTGCGCACGGCCAGGATTCCTTCACCGCCAACACCCGAACCGGCAACTGCAACTCCCGAGGCCGCGCGTGCTGCGGTTGCCACCGTCGAGTCCGCTGCCGCGGCGGATGCGGCAGCGCAGCCGCCGCGGCAGGAAAACCGCGGAACACCATCAATCCAGGGCGATGAGACGCCGCAGCCCGGAGCGGGGCCGAAGCCGACGCCGGCGCCCGGAGGGTGGCCAACGCTGAAACGCGCCGACGACTGGGGCGATGCGGCCCGTAACCGTCCCGGTGCCCAACGCGGCGACGACGGCCTCTACAACAGCGATGGAAGCGTCCGGCTCGCCGACTCGCCCGGTTCGGTCGCTCCCGGAGAGCCACCCGGGACCGTCACCGAGGAAATCGTCAACCTGGACCGTGCCGGGACCTGGCTCAAGCGCCCGCCGATCGATTACGAACCCACTGCGTTCGACCGCTATTGGCGGCCCAACGAAACCCTGCTCGAGGAGTGGGTCCGAAAGAGCATCAAGACGGTGCGGATTCCCATCCCCGGCACCAACAAGCACATCGTCTGCCAGACAGTGCTGCTGGCGCTCGGCGGCGGGTGCGGCATCAGTGATCCGGACCTCAACGAACAGTCGGCTACCGCGCGTCCTCCGCCGGACATCCCGTTCAAGCCGGAACTGCAGGAAGACAACGGCAGCATCCGGCCACCGCCGAATCCAGGCGGCGCTTCATCTCAGGACGGACCGCGCTGAGGCTGCGGTTGCTTCTTTCGGCACCCGCCCAAGTGCAGCCAGTTGACAGGTGGTCGAGGTACCTCCGGTCACCCGCCTGCTGTCGTCCCGACATGAAAAGGCCCGCGTTGCGCGGGCCTTCCAGGCAAATCGCTCCGCCAGCTTTGGTCAGTGCGTTTCGCCCAGGTCGTGCAGTTCGCCCGTGCGACTGCCGAAATACGCAGCGAGATCGGCGATCTCCTGATCGTTCAGATCGCGCGCCTGGCCGGACATGAGCGCATTTTCGCGGGTACCCTCGCGGTAAGCCAGCAGCGCGCGAGCCAGGTAGGACGCGTACTGCCCGCCTAGCTTGGGATAGCTGGCGTCGATCGGAACATTGCCATTTTCGCCGTGGCAGTCGACGCACGACTGGCCGGTGGTCTCGCGCTTGGTGGTCGCCAGTTCTTCGCCAGCGGCCATATGCCCGCCGGGCAGGCCTGCAGAGGAGGACTTGACGGCGTGCTCGGGGTCGCCATGCGCCTTGGTGTCGCCGCCGGAACATGCAGAGAGGGCGACGCTTCCCAGCAGTGCGATGGCGACCGCGGCCGTGCGGAATCGAAGGTTGGTCATTGGCGTCGGCTCACTTCACGTTCGAAAGGAAGGCGGCGATGTCGGCGATGTCCTGCTCGGAAAAGCTTTGCGCCTGGGCCTGCATGGTCGGGTGCTTGCGTGCGCCCGAACGGTAGTCGCTGAGGGAGTTGACGAGATAGCTGGCCGACTGGCCGCCGATCATCGGCACCTCATAGCTCGGGTAGGCGTTTCTATAGCCTTCGACTCCGTGGCACCCGCGGCATGTGTACGTCAGCAGGCGGCCGCGTTCGATATCACCCTGGACGCTGGTCACCGCTGAGGTGTCCGTCGGTGTGACCACGGCCGCAGCGGCGGCAGGTGCGGCGGTCGTGGAGCCGGTGGTTTCCTGGGCGCACGCCGTGAGAGCGGCAAAGCCCAGGACGAGGCAGGCGGCGATCGCCATCGGTCGCATCATGTCGTGGTCCATAATTCCGGGGATGGTAGGAAAGTTTGAAGTCGCTCCGCCCCATTCATCTGCGGGGTGCGGGCAAGCGTCGAAGTATAGCTTGCAAGCCCTCACCAACGAAGTGCCTGCGTCTTGTCCCTCTGATGCGGGTTCGCGAGCGCTGGGAAAGCACGTTTCCCGCCGACAGTGACCATGACCTCTGGCGCATGGTGGATTCGATGGCGGGTGATATACCTATGTACAACACCGGCACGTCTGGAAGACGCCGGTTCAGCATCCACCACTTTTTCAGGGTCGCCACCATGCGTCAGTCCACAGTCACTTCCCCATCCCGGGTCCGCAGCATCCTCGGCGCGCTGGCCTGCGCGATGGCTTTGGCCGCCTGCAACGGCGGCTCCGGCGATGCCGAGGCCAAGACGGCCGACAAGGACAAGCCCGAGCCGGTCCCGGTTGAAGTCGCGGCGGCTCAGGTGCGGCCGGTCACCGCCAGCTACACGGGTGCCGCGCCGCTGGAGGCGCGCGGCGAATCGCAGGTCATCGCCAAGACCTCAGGGGTGGCGCTGAACGTGCTTGTGGAAGAGGGTGACCTCGTGCGCGCCGGCCAGACCCTGGTGCGGCTGGATTCGTCCCGCGCACAGTTGCAGGCGGCGCAGACAGCGGCACAGATGCACAAGTTGCAGAACCAGTATGCACGCTCACAGAAACTGGCCGAGCAGAAGCTGGTCAGTGCAGCGGACAACGACCAGATCCGCTTCGACCTGGAGAACGCCCGTGCCGCCAACCGATTGGCGAATCTCGAACTGTCCTATGCAAACGTCAAGGCTCCGATTTCGGGGGTGGTCGCATCGCGTTCGATCAAGACCGGAAACTTCGTACAGATCAATACGCCGATCATGCGCATCGTGGACGTTTCAAAGCTCGAGGCAGTGCTCAACGTGCCTGAGCGCGAACTCGCCACCCTCAAGCCGGGCCTTCCGGTCGAACTGCAGGTGGATGCGCTTCCGGGCAAGACCTTCAGTGGCACGATCGACCGGATCGCACCGGTGGTCGATTCCGGCAGCGGCACGTTCCGGGTGATCGCGGCGTTCGATGGCGGCGACCAGCAGTCAGGTCGCCTGCAGCCGGGCATGTTCGGCCGCGTCCGCATCGTTTACGACCAGCGCGCCGAGGCCCTCGTGGTGCCGCGGCTGGCGTTGCTCGACGACGAAGCCAACCCTGCGGTGTTCCGGGTTCGGGAAGGCAGGGTCGCACGCGTGCCGGTGAAGCTCGGGTTTCTTGATGGACAGTGGGCCGAGATACGCGAAGGCCTGGCACTTGGCGACAAGGTCGTCATTGCAGGCAAGACCGCATTGCGCGATGGCAGCGTCGTCCAGGTGATTGGCGAACCCGCCAGCAAGCAGGTAGCGGCCAGGCCGGCCGCTGCCCCTTCGTCGTCCGAAGAGTAAGACAGGGAAGCCGCCCTCGTGAGCCATTCTCCGCATTCCCCGGACGGAACGCAGCGCGATCCTGCACCGTTCAGCCTCGTCGAATTCTCGACCCGCCGCCGCGTCACCATTGCGATGGTCACGATCAGCTTCCTGCTGTTTGGACTGCTCGCGCTGATGGACCTGAAGGTCAATCTTCTGCCGGATCTGAGCTATCCCACTTTGACTGTTCGAACCGAGTACACCGGTGCGGCGCCGTCGGAAATCGAAACGCTGATCACCGAGCCGGTCGAGGAGAGCGTGGGTGTGGTCAAGGGCTTGCGCAAGCTCAAGTCGGTCTCCCGGGCGGGCCAGAGCGACGTGGTGCTGGAGTTCTCCTGGGGTACGGACATGGACAAGGCCGGCCTGGAGGTGCGCGACAAGCTCGAGTCGCTGCAACTGCCGATGGAAGCCAAGTCACCGGTGCTGCTGCGCTTCAATCCTTCGACCGAGCCGGTTCTGCGCATTGCTCTTTCGACCAGAGTTCCCGCTGATGGGTCCAGCGCCGGCACCGACGAGTCGTTGAGACAACTTGCGATGCTTCGCCGCTTCGCCGAGGAGGATCTGAAGAAGAAGCTGGAGCCGGTCCCGGGCGTGGCGGCGGTCAAGGTCGGCGGCGGACTTGAAGATGAAATTCACGTCGACATCGATCAGCAGCGCCTGGCACAACTGAACCTGCCGATCGAAACTGTCATCAAGCGGCTCCAGGACGAAAACGTCAATGTCTCTGGAGGCCGGCTGGAGGAGGGCTCCCAGCGTTATCTCGTGCGCACCGTCAACCAGTTCGCGAGCGTGGCGGAGATCGGCGACATGCTGGTAACGCTGCAGTCCGGCGGCGAAAATGCTACGCAGACTGCGGCGGCGCGAATGTCGAGCGTGGCCGCGTCCACGGGTTCAGCCGACGCGATGGCTGCAGCGGCTTCGGTGCAGAGTGCATCCTCCGGTCAGTCCGGCAGCATCGCCGGTGGCATGCCGGTGCGCCTGCGGGACGTGGCCGAAGTGCGCCAGGGCCACAAGGAGCGCGAGGCGATCATCCGCCTGCGCGGCCAGGAAGCGGTCGAGCTTGCGATCTACAAGGAAGGCGACGCCAACACCGTGGCAACCGCCGATGCGGTGCATGCGCGACTGGAGGCACTCAAGCAGCAGATCCCGCCCGAAGTGGAATTGACGGTGCTCGACGATCAGTCGAAGTTCATTCGCAGCGCCATCGACGACGTGAAGTTCGATGCGCTGCTGGGCGGCACCCTGGCGATCCTGATCATCTTCCTGTTCCTGCGCGATGGTTGGAGCACCTTCGTGATCGGCCTGTCGCTGCCGGTGTCCGTCGTCACCACTTTCTTCTTCATGGATCAGTTGGGGCTCAGCCTCAACGTGATGTCGCTCGGCGGGCTCGCGCTGGCGACCGGGCTGGTGGTCGACGATTCAATCGTGGTGCTGGAGTCGATCGCAAAGGCTCGCGAGCGCGGACTGGGGATTCTCGAGGCCGCGATCACCGGTACGCGTGAAGTCAGCATGGCGGTGGTCGCATCGACCCTGACGACCGTCGCGGTGTTCCTGCCGCTGGTTTTCGTCGAGGGAATCGCAGGGCAGTTGTTCCGTGACCAGGCGCTCACCGTGGCGCTGGCGATCGGCATCTCGCTCGTGGTTTCGATGACGCTGGTACCGATGCTGAGCTCGATCAAGGGGCGGCCGCCGATGGCGTTTCCGGAGGAAGCGGCGCATCCGCGGTGGGAGCCCCGCTCGAAGCTGCAGAAGCCGGTGGCAATGACCGGACGCGGCATCGGTGCCGCCATCCGCGGCATCTTTTTCGGTGCGGTCTGGCTGGTGGTGCGGGTCGCCCGTGGAGTAGCAGCGGTCGTGGCGCCGGTGATGCGCAAGGCCAGCGTGGTCGCCATGACACCCTACAGCCGCGCCGAGCGTGGCTACCTCAGGCTGCTGCCGGCAGCGCTGGGCCGTCCAAAGCTCGTACTGCTGGCTGCTTCGGGAGCGTTCGCGCTGGCCCTGCTGGCGGTGCCGCTGCTCGGCACGGATCTCATTCCGCAGCTGGCGCAGGACCGCTTCGAGATGACCGTCAAGCTGCCGCCTGGAACGCCGCTGCGCGAAACCGACGCGCTGGTCCGCGATCTGCAGCGCAGGCATTCCGACGAACCGGGGGTTGCGGCCCTGTACGGCGTCAGCGGCACCGGTACGAGGCTGGATGCGAACCCGACCGAGAGCGGCGAGAACATCGGCAAGCTCACCATCGTGATGAGCGACGGGGGCAGCGATTCGGTCGAGGCCGAGATCACCGAGCGCATGCGCGAGACCATGGCCACCCATCCCGCCGCACAGGTCGACTTCAGCCGGCCCGAGCTCTTCAGCTTCTCCACTCCGCTGGAGATCGAACTGCGCGGCCAGGATCTGGACACCATGCAGGACGCCGGACAGAAGCTGGCAACGATGTTGCGGGGCAACAGCCACTTCGCCGACGTGAGTTCCACCGTGGAGCAGGGCTTCCCTGAAATCCAGATTCGTTTCGACCAGGATCGCGCCGCCGCGCTTGGCCTGAGCACGCGTCAGATCGCCGACGCCGTGGTGAAGAAGGTGCGCGGCGACGTGGCAACGCGCTACAGCTTTCGCGACCGCAAGATCGACGTGCTGGTGCGCGCGCAGGAAGCGGATCGCGCCTCGCTGGACGACATCCGCCGGCTGATCGTCAATCCTGGCAGCAACCGTCCGGTGGTGCTGTCCTCGGTAGCCGAAGTGCTGTCCACCACAGGGCCCAGCGAGATCCATCGTGCCGACCAGGTGCGGGTGGCGATCGTATCGGCGAACCTTCGCGACATCGACCTGGGCACGGCGATGGTCGAGGTCGAGCGGATGGTCGCCGAGCAGCCGCTGACCGACGTGCGCATGCACATCGGAGGCCAGGGCGAGGAGTTGACCGACTCGGTGCGTTCGCTGCTGTTCGCGTTCGCGCTGGCGGTGTTCCTCGTTTACCTGGTCATGGCTTCGCAGTTCGAGTCGCTGCTGCACCCGTTCGTCATCCTGTTCACCATCCCGCTGGCACTCGTGGGCGCGGTGCTTGCGCTGCTCCTGACCGGCAACACGCTATCGGTGGTGGTGTTCATCGGGTTGATCCTGCTGGTGGGACTGGTCACCAAGAACGCGATCATCCTGATCGACAAGGTGAACCAGTTGCGCGAGGCCGGCGTGGCCAAGCGGCAGGCACTGGTAGAAGGTGCGGGTTCGCGCCTGCGCCCGATCATCATGACGACGCTCAGCACCCTGTTCGGCTTCCTGCCGCTGGCGCTGGCCTTTGGCGACGGCGCGGAAGTGCGCTCGCCGATGGCGATCACCGTCATCGGCGGCCTGCTGATGTCGACGCTGCTGACCCTGGTGGTGATCCCGGTGGTGTACGACCTGCTGGACAGGCGCCCGGACGAGCACTACCTGCGCCGCGCCAGGCGCGCCACGATCGGAGACGAATCGCCGCCGCAGGCAGGTGAAGCCGCGGAGGGCCAGCCGGCATGAGCGTCGCGCGGATGAGCCTGAAGCGACCGATCACCACGATCATGCTGTTCGTGTCGATGTGCGTGATCGGCCTGATCGCGGCCGTGCGCCTGCCAATGGAAGCGCTACCCGATGTGTCGGCGCCATTCCTTTTCGTGCAGTTGCCCTACGCCGGCTCTTCACCCGAAGAAGTCGAACGCACGGTGCTTCGGCCGGTGGAGGAAGCGCTGGCGACCCTCAATGGCATCAAGCGGATCAGCGGCAACGCACGTGCGGATGGCGCCAACGTTTTCGTGCAGTTCTCCGACTGGGACAAAGACATCGCCATCACTGCTTCGGAGGCTCGCGAGCGCATCGATGCAATCCGGGGCGAGCTGCCGGAGGACTTCCAGCGCTACTACGTGCAGAAGTTCTCCACCAGCGACCAGGCCGTGTTGAAGGTGCGCCTGGCCCGGGATACCGACCTCACCGGCGAGTATGACCTGATCGATCGCGAGATGAAGCGGCGCATCGAGCGCATTCCAGGCGTGGCCCGGGTCGAGATCAGTGGCGCCCCGCCCAGCGAGGTGGAGATCGCCGTGGATCCCAGTCGCCTCGCCGCGCATGGGGTCAGCATCAATGAGTTGAGCGCCAAGCTTCGCGAGATCAATTTCTCCATTTCGGCCGGCCAGATCGAGGACGACGGCCGCAGGCTGCGCGTGCAGCCGGTCGGTGAGGTGAAGGACCTCGATCAGCTCAGATCACTGGTCATCAACGACACCGGCTTGCGGCTTTCGGACATCGCCGAGGTCCACCTCAAGCCGGCGCGCATGGACTACGGCCGTCGCCTGGACGGGCGCGTGGCGGTGGGCCTGGACGTCTTCAAGGAACGCAACGCCAACCTGGTCGAGGTGTCGCGGGCGGTGCTGGCCGCGGTGGAGGAGATACGAAAGGAGCCGACGCTCAGCGGAATCGACGTCAAGGTGATCCAGGACCAGGGCAGCGAGGTCACCAGTTCGCTGATGGAGCTGGCCGAGGCCGGCGCAATAGGACTGCTGCTGTCGATCGTGGTGTTGTACTTCTTTCTGCGGCACTGGCCTTCCACGCTGATGGTCACGCTGGCGATCCCGATCTGCTTCGTGATCACGCTGGGGTTCATGTATTTCGCCGGGGTGACCCTCAACGTCCTCACCCTGATGGGCCTGCTGCTCGCGGTCGGCATGCTGGTGGACAACGCCGTGGTGGTTGTCGAGAGCATCTATCAGGAGCGCGAGCGCATGCCTGGCGAGCCCTCCCTGGCTTCGATCATCGGAACCCGCAATGTCGCGATCGCATTGACCGCCGGCACGCTGTGCCATTGCATCGTGTTCGTGCCGAACCTGCTCGGCGCGACCAACCAGATCAGCATTTTCATGTCGCAGATCGCGATCACCATTTCGGTGTCCCTGCTGGCGTCGTGGCTGGTTGCGGTCAGCCTCATTCCGATGCTTTCGGCGCGTATGAAAACCCCGCCCGCGGTGAACACCACCACGGGGCTGATCCCCGGCATGCAACGTCAATACGCTGCCATCCTGCGCTGGAGCCTGGAGCATCGTGGATGGAGCGTGCTGGGAATCGTCCTGATCATCGCGTTCAGCGTGCTGCCGATGACCCAGACCAAGTTCGACATGTTCGGTGGCGGTGGCGGCAGTGAAGTCAACCTGTACTACGACTGGGAAGGTGGCTTCACCAAGCAGCAGATCTCCGATGAGGTGCTGAAGGTCGAGAATTATCTCGACGCGAATCGCGAGCGCTTTGGCATCAAGCAACTCTATTCCTGGTACAGCGAGCAGGGTGATGCCAGCACGATGATCACCTTCGACGAGAAGATCGCCGATACCAAGCCGATCACCGACATCATCAGCAAGGAGCTTCCAAAGTCGGCGCGTGTGAAAGTCGGCATCAGCGGACAGGAGCAGGGCGGCGACAAGAAGGTGCAGGTGCAACTGGTCGGCGACTCGACGCAGACCCTGGTCGAACTGGCCGAGGGCATCGTGCCGATCCTGTCGCGGCGCAAGGAATTGCGTGACGTTCGCATCGAGGCTGGCGACCAGAACAGCGAGATGATCGTGCGCGTGGACCGCGAGCGCGCCGCCGCATTCGGCTTCAGCGCCGAGCAGGTCGCCTCGTTCGTGGGGATTGCGCTGCGAGGCGCACAGCTTCGCGAGTTCCGTCGTGGCGACACCGAAGTGCCGGTGTGGGTGCGGTTCGCCGGTGCCGACAGCTATGGAATGTCCGACATAGCCAGCTTCACCGTGCAGGCACCCGATGGTCGGGCGGTCCCACTGATGAGCATGGTCAATGTAGATGTAACGCCATCTGCCAACCAGATCAGCCGCACCGATCGCCAGACGACGCTGACCATCGAAGCGAACCTCGCGGGCAAGACGACCACTCCCGAGGCGCGCAAGGCGATGGAAGAGGCGATCGCATCGGTGGCATTCCCCGCGGGCTATCGGCACAGCTTCGATGGCAGTGCGTTCGAGAATGACGACGAAGCGATGAAGCAGATGATGTTCAATCTGATACTGGCGCTGGTGATGATCTACGTGGTGATGGCGGCAGTGTTCGAGTCGCTGCTGTTTCCCGCCGCGATCATGAGTTCCGTGCTGTTTTCGATCTTTGGCGTGTTCTGGCTGTTCTGGGTAACGGGCACTGCGTTCACCGTCATGGCCTTCATCGGCATTCTGGTGCTGATGGGCGTAGTGGTGAACAACGGCATCGTCATGGTCGAACACATCAACAACCTGCGCCGACGCGGATTCGCCCGCACCGAGGCACTGGTCGAAGGCAGCCGCGAACGCCTGCGGCCGATCATGATGACGATGGGCACGGCAATTCTGGCGATGGTGCCCATCTCGCTCAGCAATACTGTGGTCCTGGGGGGGCTGGAGTACTCGCCCATGGCAAAGGCGGTGGCGGGGGGGCTCGCGTTCTCGACCGTGGTCAGTCTGCTCTTCCTGCCGACGATCTACGCGATGCTCGACGACATGCGCAACGGCGCGGCCCGCATTGTCCGACGGGTCCGCTCGGGAAGTGGAAGCGCGCCAGCGGGCGCAGCGGTCGCCGCCTTGCACGCGGAGTAGTTGGGCGCACCGGCACTGACGTCGCGACCGGCTCGTGCGGGCCGGTCGCAGGCTGCGTCAGCCGAAGATCTTTCCGAACATTCGCAGGCCGCCGGTCCATACCCCTACCGCGGTTCCCATGCTTGTCAGGAAGAAGTTCAGCAGCACCCGGGCTACGCGGTTGCGCCACCAGCCGCGCAGCGTCTGCACATCACTCCGAAGTGCCATGAAATCCGCGTAGGTCGGCTTGCGCAGCCAGGCCTCGGTCAGGGCGCTCAGGGTTCCCGAGGCAAGCGCCGGGTGCAGCGGCGTGATCGGAGATGCGACGAAGGCGACCAGGATGCTGAGCGGGTGACCTCCCGCGATGGCGCAGCCCAGAGCCCCCAGCAGGCCCGTCGCCAGCACCCACTGCAGCATCAGGTCGGATCCAACGTCGACGCCGCCTTGCCAGAAACCCCACGCAAATCCGCCAAGCACGACGGCTGCCAGCACGATCGTGAACCACGGAATCGTGCTTTTGGAGGGAAGTGCCTCAAGGTCACGCACTACATCCGCTGGCGGAACGGTCTGTTCTCGCAGGTGCCGTGCCAGCCCCTGCAGATGGCCCGCGCCCACCACGACCAACACCTCGCGCGCATCACCGCTGGTTTGCCGCAGACGCGCCGCCATGTAGCGGTCGCGCTCGGCAATCACCGCTTCGAACAGCGCCGGACTGTCGCTGGCGAACTCGCGGAAGCTCGACTCCAGCAGGTCGCCCTGCTTGAGCTTTTCGACCTCGTCGTGAGCTACCTCTTCGTTGGCAAAGAGTGCGGCAACAAGTCCGCCACCGAGCTTCGCCCGGCCCCAGAAACCGAGGCGGGCGGCCGCGCGCCGGAACGTGAGACCCACCTCGCGATCGACCAGGTGTACGGGCAGCCCCCGTCTTGCCGCGTCCAGCGCCGCCAGCTTGAGTTCGGCGCCCGGCTCCACGCCCAGTTGCTCGGCAAGCCGCCGCTGATAGGCGGCAAGCGCGAGGTTGGCGGCGAACATTGCCGTTCGCCCGGTGCGTATCACCTCCACCAGATCCAGTTTCGCCATCGCGTCCGGGTCGGAGAGCGCCTGCAGGCGGGGGGCATCGAGCTCCACCGCGACCGCGTCGAATTCGCCGTGTTCAATCGCGTCGCGGACGGCTTCCACGCTTGCCTGGGACACGTGTGCGGTGCCGAGCAGCGTGTAACGAACGCCGTCTCGTTCCACGATGGCATGCGGCTGCTCGCGAAGCACTTCCCCGATCCGGGTATTCGCGTTCATGAGCATCGGGCGGTGGTGCGGCGCGAAGCAGGGCGGGTGTCGAAGCGGTCGGGTGGCATGGGCATTCCGGCAGGGCTACGTAGCCGGATCGGCGACGCGGTCGTTGTGGGGTGAGACGCGGCAGCTTAGTCAGTCGTGGTGTGCCCGGCAAACCGCGGCCGGTCGGCCGCACCCCGGTGTGCATGATCAGCGACAGCACCGGACGCATCGTGCTGACCCCGGGGCGGTACTCTGGCCACGCCGCCGCCTATAATCGCACCATGGCCAAAAGCACCGAACACGAACACAGCCACGGCGTAGTGGTGGCACCCAGCAGGCCGGAAATCGCACGGCCGCCGTTGTATTCGGTACTGCTGCTGAACGACGACTACACGCCAATGGATTTCGTAGTGGAAGTACTGATGCGGTTTTTTCCGATGACTGCGGAAAAAGCCACCCAGATCATGCTTCATATCCACACGCGTGGACGAGGCGTATGCGGCGTGTTTACGCGCGAAGTTGCCGAATCGAAGGTGGCGCAGGTCAACGAGTTTTCCCGCCACCACCAGCATCCACTCATGTGCACGATGGAGCGGGCCTGAACGAACCTGCAAGTACCGTAAAAAAGGATGGAACCCGCGTGCGCCGGGGCAGTCTCAGCGGTGTAACTTCACTCTGGAAAAGCTGATCGCGACCCCCATCTCGGACCGCAATAAGCATTTGGAGATATCTGCTCATGTTCAGCAAGGATCTCGAATACAGCATCGGCCAATGTTACAAGCGCGCGCGGGAAGCGCGGCACGAGTACATGACGGTCGAACACCTGCTGCTGGCACTTCTCGACAACCCTTCCGCGGAAATCGTGCTCAAGGCATGCAGCGCCGACTTCCCGCGGCTGCGCGGCGATCTCGAACAGGCGATAGCCACCTCGGTATCGGTGCTCCCCGACGACATCGAGCGTGACACCCAGCCGACCCTCGGTTTTCAGCGCGTGCTGCAGCGTGCCGTCTACCACGTACAGTCCTCGGGCCGGAAAGAGGTCACCGGTGCGAACGTGCTTGTCGCGATCTTCGGTGAAAAGGACTCCCATGCCGTCTACTACCTGAATCAGCAGGACATCGCACGGCTGGACGTCGTCAACTATCTGTCCCACGGGATCGCCCGCCAGGGCGATGAGGATCCGTCCTCCCACGATGACGGCGAGTCGCGCCCGGTCGACGGCGACGGCAAGTCGGATGCACTCGCCGAGTTCGCGATCAACCTCAACCAACTGGCGCGCGACGGCCGGATCGATCCGCTGGTCGGTCGTACCGACGAAGTGGAGCGCACCATCCAGGTGCTGTGCCGCCGCCGCAAGAACAATCCGCTGTACGTCGGCGAGGCGGGCGTGGGCAAGACCGCGATCGCCGAAGGTCTGGCCAAGCGCATCGTCGAGGGTGAAGTGCCGACAGTGCTGGAGGACGCCACGATCTACGCGCTCGACCTGGGTGCGCTGGTGGCGGGCACCAAGTACCGCGGCGACTTCGAGAAGCGCCTCAAGGCGGTGCTCGCGCAGCTGAAGAAGCTGCCGGACGCCGTTCTGTTCATCGATGAGATCCACACGATCATCGGCGCAGGTTCCGCGAGCGGCGGCACGATGGACGCGAGCAACCTCATCAAGCCGGCACTGTCGTCAGGCGACCTGCGCTGCATCGGCTCGACCACGTTCCAGGAGTACCGCGGCATCTTCGAGAAGGACCGGGCGCTGGCGCGGCGATTCCAGAAGATCGACATCGTGGAGCCGACCGTGGGCGAGGCGGTGGAGATCCTGCACGGCCTCAAAGCCCGCTACGAGGTCCACCACGGCGTGACCTACGCCGACGACGCACTGCAGGCGGCGGTGGACCTGTCGGTCAAGCACATTGGCGACCGGCTGTTGCCGGACAAGGCGATCGACGTGATCGACGAAGCAGGCGCCAGGCAGCGGCTGCTGCCCGTCGAGGGCCGCAAGAGCCTGATCGATACCGAGGAGATCGAGATGATCGTCGCCAAGATGGCGCGCATCCCGACCAAGCAGGTTTCGGCGTCGGACAAGGACGTGCTGCGCAACCTCGAGCGCAATCTCAAGATGGTCATCTTCGGCCAGGACACTGCCATCGACACGCTCACTTCGGCGATCAAGCTCGCGCGATCGGGCCTCGGCAATCCTGACAAGCCGATCGGCAACTTCCTGTTCGCCGGGCCGACAGGCGTGGGCAAGACCGAAGTGACCAAGCAGCTTGCGCTGCAACTGGGCATCGAGCTGGTGCGCTTCGACATGTCCGAGTACATGGAGCCGCACTCGGTATCTCGCCTGATCGGTGCGCCTCCGGGCTATGTCGGGTTCGACCAGGGCGGCCTGCTCACCGAGAAGATCGTCAAGACGCCGCACTGCGTGCTGTTGCTGGACGAGGTGGAGAAGGCGCACCCGGACATCTTCAACATCCTGTTGCAGGTCATGGATCGCGGCGCCCTGACCGACACCAACGGCCGCGAGGCGAATTTCCGCAACGTGATCCTGGTCATGACCACCAACGCGGGCGCGTCACTGGCTGCGCGCCGGACGATCGGTTTCACCAAGCAGGACCATTCCACCGATGCGATGGAGGCGATCCGCAAGGGCTTCACGCCGGAATTCCGCAACCGCCTGGATGCGGTGGTGCAGTTCGAGGCGCTGGGTTTCGAGCACATCCTGAGAGTGGTCGACAAGTTCCTGATCGAACTGGAGGCCCAATTGCACGAGAAGGACGTGATCCTTTCTGCAACTCCCAGTGCTCGCGACTGGCTTGCGCAGCACGGGTTCGACCCGTTGATGGGTGCCCGTCCGATGGCGCGCGTCATCCAGGACCGGATCAAGCGCCCGCTCGCCGACGAACTGCTCTTCGGCAAGTTGATGTCCGGCGGACGCGTCAGCGTGGATGTCCGCGACTCGGAACTGGTGGTGGAGGCCCATGCCGAGCCGGAGAAGCGCTTGCCGGCGACGGTCGAATAACGCAGCTCAGGCACAACGAAAAAGGCGGCCAGATGGCCGCCTTTTTTCTGCCGCGCCACAGGGGAGTGGTGGCGGATTCCTGAGTTTGCGCTACTTCATGCGGTAGGTGATGCGTCCCTTGCTCAGGTCGTAGGGAGTCATCTCCACTTTCACCTTGTCGCCCGTCAGGATGCGGATGTAGTTCTTGCGCATCCGTCCCGAGATATGGGCGATGATCTCGTGCCCGTTTTCGAGGCGCACACGAAACATGGTGTTCGGAAGTGTTTCCGCCACCGTGCCCTCGAATTCGATCACGTCGTCTTTTGCCATGTGTTTCCCAGAGTTGCGGATCGCTGTCTTATGCCAGCGATGGGCGAAGCTTGCCCGTCAAGCCGCACATTCTGCCATGGTGCTGGTCGATGGCGCAAAAAAGTGGTTTGCCGACCGATCCGGTCGTTCATCTGCTCGCCTATGCCTGCTCTGCCAGGGATGCGCCGGGAAGCTCTCCGAAGCGGTCGGTCCACGGCCCGGCGTCTCCAGGCCGCCGCACCAGTTCGGCGACCACTTCAAGGAAATCCTCCCGCGGCCACGATTCGGCCCCCAGGCTCAGCAGGTGCGGATTCTCCACCTGGGCGTCAAGCAGCGGCCAGCCCCAAAGGTGCAGACGCGCTGCAAGCCCCGCCAGCGCCACCTTGGATCCGCCCGACCGGATCGACACCATGCTTTCCCCAAAAAACATCCGGCCAATCGCCACGCCGTACAGGCCGCCAACGAGCTGGCCGCCGTCGAATACTTCGATGGAGTGGGCGTGCCCGAGCCGATGCAGTTCGATGTACGCCTGCCGCATTTCCGCGGTGATCCATGTGCCTGGCTGACCCTCGCGTGGCACCTCGCCACAAGCGGTGATGACGTCGTCGAATGCAGTGTCCGCGCGAACCATCCAGTCCGAGTTCCGCAGGCTGCGTCGGAACCGCGACGAGAGGCGGACGGCGTTGGTCCGGAACACGGTCCGTGGATCCGGACACCACCAGAGCAGCGGCTGGCCTTCGCAGTACCACGGAAATATGCCGTGGCGGTAAGCGTTGATCAGGCGGGTGGGGGAGAGATCGCCCCCGATCGCGAGCAACCCGTCGGGCTCGCGCAACGCGCGGTTGGGGTCGGGAAACGGCGCGCCAGGATCGATCGGCAGGGCAGGAAGCCGCAGGGTCATCAGGGACCGGGCGGATGCTTGAACGGTGATCGCGACGCGAGCACGGCGGCAAAGCGGGCCACCGACTCCGCCTCATGTCGACACCACTCACCCAGTGCGTCACGGAACCCGGGTTCCGCGATCCAGTGTCGGCTGCGTACGAGCGTGGGCAGGAAACCCCTCGCGAGCTTGTGCTCGCCCTGGGCGCCGGGTTCGAAGCCGTCCAGTCCCTCCCTGAGGCAGTAATCGATGCCCTGGTAGTAGCAGGTTTCGAAGTGCAGGCCCGGCACTGCCACCGATGATCCCCAGTAACGCCCGTACAGGGTGTCGCCGCCGCGCAGGCACAGCGCGCCTGCGACGGCCGCGCCTTCGTGCTCCGCGATGAACAGCACCAGCGATGCGGGCATGTGGGTGGCGAGGTGGCGCAGGAACCCGAGCGTCAGCGCCGGGTGGTTCCCGTACTCGGCGAAGGTGCGCAGATAGAAGCCGTGGATGGTCTGCAGATCGTCATCGTTGGCCTGGTGGCCATCGACCACCCTGAAGGTAACGCCCGACCTTGCGACCTTTGCGCGCTCCTGGCGGATGTTCTTCCGGTGCTTGTGGTCGAAGGCACCGAGATATCCGTCGAAGTCCTGCCACGCCCGATCGCCCTCCACCTTCGGGTTCCGCCAGTGGTATTGGACGTCGAGGCGCTGCAGCCAGCGCCCGCTCTCTTCCGGATCGGCACCCATGTTGCCCGCCTCGTCGAACGCGCGGTCTTCTTCGGCCGAATGGAAGTTCACGTGCACAGATGAATATCCGTCACGCCGGCAGATGTGCGAAAACGCTTCCAGCAGCTTTTGCCGGATCTCAGGATTCCGCGCAAGCAGGCGCGGGCCCGTGACCGGCGAATAAGGCACCGCACACAGCCATTTGGGAAAGTATTCCAGCCCGTGCTGCGCATAGGCGTGCGCCCAGGCGTGGTCGAATACGAACTCGCCGTGCGAGTTCTGTTTGGAGTAGGCAGGTGCGGCGGCGACGAGCTCGCCCTCTTCCCATAGGGTCAGGTGGCGGGGCTTCCAGCCCCAGCGTGCGCGAAGGCAGCCGTGCTTCTCCAGTCCGGCAAGGAAGGCGTGCGTGACGAACGGATTACGCCCATCGTGCAGGGCGTCCCATTGGACCGCCTGGATCTCCTCGAGCTGGCTGTGGATTCGGGCTACGGGCATGACGCGGGGACTATCCGGAACGGACGATGGATTGCAGCAGGACCAAACAGCTGCCGCGGCCCTCCCGGGCCGCGGCCGGGCTTACATGTCCAGGTCCAGGAACTTTTCTGCGTCCAACGCGGCCATGCAGCCGAACCCGGCCGACGTGATCGCCTGGCGGTAGACCTGGTCGGCCACGTCCCCGGCGGCGAACACGCCGCGCACCGATGTCTGCGTGGCATTGCCGCCAAGACCGGAGACGATCTGCAGGTACCCGTTCTTCATTTCGAGCTGCCCCTCGAACAGCGACGTGTTCGGGGTGTGCCCGATCGCCACGAAGAATCCATGGACCGCGATCTCGCGCGTGCTCTCGTCCTTAGTGGATCGGATGCGCACGCCAGTGACGCCGCTGTCGTCGCCGAGCACCTCGTCGACGGAGTGGTCCCAGATCAATTCCACCTTGCCCGCCTGTGCCTTGGCGAACAGCTTGTCCTGCAGGATCTTCTCGGCGCGCAGCGTGTCGCGCCGATGCACGAGATAAACCTTGCGCGCGATATTGGACAGGTACAGCGCTTCCTCCACGGCGGTGTTGCCGCCGCCGATCACCGCCACGTCCTGGTCCTTGTAGAAGAATCCGTCACAGGTGGCGCAGGCGGACACGCCGCGACCCATGTACTTCTGCTCCGATTCGATTCCCAGGTACTTCGCACTGGCGCCAGTCGCGATCACCAGTGCGTCGCAGCTGTACTCGCCGCTGTCGCCCTTGAGACGGAATGGACGCTGCGAGAGATCGGCGGTGTGGATGTGATCGAACAGGGTCTGGGTATCGAAGCGTTCCGCATGTGCCTGCATCCGCGCCATCAGATCGGGTCCGAGCAGGCCGTGGGCATCGCCGGGCCAGTTGTCGACCTCGGTGGTGGTCATCAATTGACCGCCCATCTGCAGGCCGGTGATCAACAGGGGCTTGAGGTTGGCGCGTGCGGCGTACACCGCGGCAGTCCAGCCAGCGGGGCCGGAGCCGAGAATGATGAGGCGGGAATGCTTGACGGGTGTCATGGGTATAATCGCGTCCAGATTTGGGACGCGCCGGGAGGCGCGGATCAAGGTCGGGCCCGCCGATGTTTCCTGCAGGCGTGCGCGACCACCAGCGGGCTAGCTTGGCGGTCGCGCAGCAGCAACACAAGACACGACCGCGGATGCACCGTTGCATCGGCGGCGAATGCTTCACCCCTTCCACCTCGACAACGGGCCACGACGCAGCCTATGGCCGGGTTGGTTCTGGCCGCACTGGAGACCTGCAATGCGTATCGGTGTACCGAAGGAAACCAAAACTCTCGAAGGGCGGGTCGCACTCGTCCCGGAGGCGGCGGGCGACCTGATCGTCCAGGGTCACGAGGTGTGGCTGGAGAAGGATGCCGGGATCAAGAGCGGTTTCAGCGATGACCTGTATACCCGGCTCGGCGTCAGGATTGCGCCCGACGCCGCCGCCCTGTACGAAAAGGGCGAGCTGATCGTGAAGGTCAAGGAGCCGATCGAAGGCGATCTGGCGCTGCTTCGCAAGCACCACCTGCTGTTCTGCTATCTGCATCTGGCACCGCTGCCGGTACTGACGAAGCGCCTGCTCGACATCGGTCTCACCGGTATTGCGTTCGAAACGGTCGAGCTTCCCAACGGCGACCTGCCGCTGCTGGCGCCGATGTCGATCGTCGCCGGCAAGATCGCGGTGCAGGTCGGCACGAATCTGCTGCACCAGCCGCAAGGCGGCAAGGGCAAGCTGCTGGGCGGCCTGCCGTCGACCACGCGCGGCAAGGTCGTGGTCTTCGGCGCCGGTGCCGCGGGAGGCAACTCGGCCGCTCTGGCCGCTGCGGCAGGGGCTCACGTCGTGGTGTTCGAAAAGCGCCAGGACCGCATGGACGAAATGATGCGGCTGGGTCACAACGTCACCGCCCTGTATCCGTACAACGAGGTGGTGACGCGCGAGGTGGCCTCAGCCGACCTGGTGATCGGCGCCGTGCTGATCCCGGGCGCAGTCGCGCCGCATGTGCTGACCCGCGGGATGCTGAAGGGCATGGAAGATGGAAGCGTGGTCGTCGACATCTCCATCGACCAGGGCGGTTGCTTCGAGACGTCGCGTCCGACAACCTGGAAGGAGCCGACCTACGTGGAGGAGGGCGTTACCCACTTCTGCGTCACCAACATGCCGGGCGCCGTGCCCCAGACGAGTTCCCAGGCGATCTGCGCCGCGGTCCTGCCGTGGGTCAACAAACTCGCGTCGGGCCAGTGGCGCGACAATGCGGCGCTGGTGCGCGGCATCAACGTCGAGGACGGGCGCCTCGTGCATCCGGCGCTGCAGGGGATGAAGCTCTAAGGCGGAAAGGCAGAGCGGAGCGGGGAACAGCGGGACAGGCTCAATGCGCCCTGTGGATTACATGGCGTGTCCTTCCGGCGCGCTGCGTGCTCCCTCGAATCTCCATTTCCGCTTCCGCTCTGCATTTCATCGATCCCGGAACTGCGACGGGTGCGGCGCCCGGGCACTGTCGCAATCGGTAGCATGCGCTGCTTGCCGCTCCGGCTGTCGACAACGGCGGTGGTTCCGCCCCAGCCCTGCATTTCCGCTTCAAGCCCGTTCCACCGCTCGCTGTTTTTCACGTATATTCAACGACTAACGGTACGTACCTAAGGAATGTCCTCACGGTGGCGCCAGCCTCTCCAGCAAGTCGCAGGAAAACCACCGGCCCGAAGACGGTGGCCGTGACGTCGCCGCGGCGTCAGCGCCTGGTCCGTGACATAGCGCTGATCCTGATCGCTCCGCTGCTTCTGTACCTGCTCGCGAGCCTGATGTCGTTTTCGCCCACCGACCCGAGCTGGTCGCATTCGGGCAGCGTCACCGCTCCCCTGAACAACCTGGGCGGCGCGGTTGGTGCACGGCTGGCGGACGTCCTCCTGTACGTTTGCGGCTACGTGGCATTCCTGTTGCCGGTGATGCTGGGATTGATCGCGTGGATCGCACTGTTCGGCATGGACGGCGAAGACAATGCCGATCTTGGTCCCGCGTTGCGACTGGTGGGCATTGTCGGGTTCCTGGTGGCCGCGACGGGCCTGCTGCATCTGCGGTTGGGGGCGGCGCCTGATTTTTCGGCCGGAAGTGGCGGCATCCTCGGCCAACTGGTGGGAAGGTCGCTGTATTCCGGCTTTGGACCGGTGGGCGGAAACCTGTTCCTTTTGTCGCTGCTTCTGGTATCGGTGACATTGGCCACGGGGCTGTCATGGCTGGCGGTGATGGATCGCATCGGTCAGTGGACGCTTGCCCTGGGTCCGCTGCTGGGCAGGGTGTTCCGGCGTGGCAGCCAGCAGGCGTCCGAGTGGCAGCAGACCCGCGCGCTGCGCGAGGAGCGCGAAGTCGGGCGCAAGGTCGATACCGAATTGCGGGCGAAGCGCGCGCCGGTGCGAATCGAGCCGCCCGCGCCTCCGGCTGTTGAGAAGAGCGACCGCGCCAAGCGCGAACAGCAGATCCCGCTGTTCCATGTCGGCGACGGCACCGGCATTCCGCCGCTGGCCCTGCTCGACGATCCCAAGCCGCAGCCCAAGGGCTACAGCGCCGAGACGCTGGAAACCGTCTCGCGTCAGATCGAGTTCAAGCTCAAGGACTTCCGGATCGACGCCGAGGTCGTTGGCGCCTATCCAGGGCCGGTCATCACGCGCTTCGAGGTGCAGCCGGCGCCAGGGGTCAAGGTCAGCCAGATCAGCTCGCTCGACAAGGACATCGCCCGGGGGCTTTCGGTCAAATCAGTGCGCGTGGTGGAC
Organism: Pseudomonadota bacterium; assembly: GCA_030857025.1. Lineage (GTDB taxonomy): Bacteria > Pseudomonadota > Gammaproteobacteria > Xanthomonadales > Xanthomonadaceae > Lysobacter_K. The sequence continues at coordinate 23,936 of JALYOF010000052.1, forward strand.
GTGATCCCGGGCAAGTCGGTAATCGGCCTGGAAACCCCGAACACCACCCGGGAAATGATCTACCTCTCCGAACTGCTGCGTTCGCGTGAATACGACAAGGCGGGCAGCCCGCTGACGCTGGCGCTGGGCAAGGACATCGCCGGCAGGCCGACCGTGGCCGACCTCGCGAGGATGCCGCATCTGCTGGTCGCCGGCACCACGGGCTCGGGCAAGTCCGTAGCCGTAAACGCAATGGTGCTGAGCCTGCTGTACAAGGCATCGGCCAAAGAGCTGCGGATGCTCATGATCGACCCGAAGATGCTGGAGCTTTCGGTTTACGAGGGCATCCCGCACCTGCTGGCGCCGGTGGTGACCGACATGAAGGAGGCCGCCAACGGACTGCGCTGGTGCGTGGCGGAGATGGAGCGCCGGTACAAGCTGATGAGCACGGTCGGCGTCCGCAACCTGGCCGGATTCAACAAGAAGGTTCGCGACGCCCGAGATGCCGGGCAGCCGATGATGGACCCTCTGTTCAAGCCCAACGCCGAGCTTGGCGAGGCACCGCGCCCACTGGAGGAACTGCCCTTCATCGTCATCTTCATCGACGAATTCGCCGACATGATGATGATCGTCGGCAAGAAGGTCGAGGAACTCATCGCAAGGCTGGCCCAGAAGGCGCGTGCCGCTGGCATCCACCTGATCCTGGCCACCCAGCGCCCTTCGGTGGATGTCATCACCGGCCTGATCAAGGCCAACATCCCGACCCGCATCGCATTCCAGGTCTCCAGCAAGATCGATTCACGCACCATCCTGGACCAGTCCGGTGCGGAGGCGTTGCTCGGCAACGGCGACATGCTCTACCTGCCGCCAGGCACGGCGATGCCCGAGCGCGTGCATGGCGCCTTCGTGTCCGACGAGGAGGTGCATCGCGTGGTCGAGCACCTCAAGCAGATCGGCGGTCGCCCCGACTACATTCCCGGCGTTCTCGATGAAGTCCAGACGATGGGTGATGGCGTGGTCGTCGGAGCTACGGGCCTGCCGGAGAGCGGCGGCGGGGGCGACGAGTCCGACCCGCTGTACGACGAAGCCGTGCGCGTGGTCACCGAGACGCGGCGTGCATCGATATCAGGCGTGCAGCGCCGGCTCAAGATCGGCTACAACCGCGCGGCCAGGTTGGTCGAAGCGATGGAGGCGGCCGGGGTCGTGACCCCGCCTGAGCACAACGGCGACCGCAGCGTCCTCGCGCCGCCGCCGCCACGCGACTGAGGCGCCGTCGTCTGCCGGGCACAGGGTTGCCGCCCGCCTCGGCCATTGCGCTCTCCGGTGCTTCAATCCTGAATGGCCCAACAGCTGCGGCGCCAAAGCGTCACGCTTTCCCCACCTTGTTCAGCTTCGGCCTTGCACACTGCGGGCATCCAAATACTACCTGGGGCTTTCCAAATGATCCGATCCCTGCGCATCACCGGTCTCGCCGGCACTCTGGTTGCCACCAGCCTGTTCGCCAGCTCAGCGATGGCCGGCGCCCGCGACGAACTCAATGCCTTTACCAAGGGGCTGAAAGGTCTGGACGGACAGTTCACACAGCAGGTGTTCGACACCAACGGAAAGCTGAAGGAGACCGCCAGCGGTCAATTGGCGCTGTCCGCGCCGCGGCTGTTTCGCTGGGAGTACGTGAAGCCGTACCCGCAGCTGATCGTGGCCGATGGCAGCAAGGTGTGGATCTACGACGAGGACCTCGAACAGGTCACCGTGCGTCCGCAGGGTGTCGAGGAGCAGAGCAATCCGTTGGCGGCACTGATCAATCCCGGAAAGCTGGACACCATGTTCGTCGTCCAGGACGCCGGCAAGGCAGCCGGCCTGGAATGGCTGACGCTGTCGCCCAGGAACGAGGAGGAGGCGAGCTTCCGCAGTGCCCGCCTTGGGTTTGATGGCGCCAGGCTGGCCCGCATGGAAGTGGTCGACGCACTCGGACAGCGCACCGAGATCGGGTTCAGCAACTGGAAGCGCAATCCGAAGTTCGCCGGCGGCACCTTCAAGTACAGTCCGCCCGCGGGCGTGGACGTGATCGGCAACTAAGCCGAGACAAGCACGCGATTTTTGGACTGGCGATGGTCGGTACCTGAGCGGCGGGAGAGATCCCGCCGTTCGTGTGTCCGGACGTCGCCGGGGTCCTGTGTTCAGCGACATTCAGGTTCAAGCGCTGCACGTCACGCAGGCGCGACGGCAACTCCCGGAAAGTGGATTCCACAGCGCCGCAACCCGCAGGCGCCGTCGGAAAACGAATCATGCGTCGGAACAGGATCTCGCGATTTGCCCCCTTGGCTTTTGCCGTACTCAGTGCGGCCGGGCTGCTTGCCACAGCGCTCGCCTCGCAGGGCAGCGCCACTGGCCATCCCGTGCAGATCCGTTCGGAAGCCAACGTGGCACCGCAGTCGCGGATAGAAGGTGACATGGCGATGGACAGTGCGGTTGCCGCCGCAGTGATCGGAGCCGTTTCCCGGCAGTTCGGCGAGCGCAGGGTGGAGGTCAAGCTAGACAGCGTTTCGGTGCGCCCTGCCAGCCTGCGCGACCGCGATGTCTCCGGGGAGGGACGTATCCTCATTGGCGAGGCTGACGGGAGTGACGACAATGCATGGATTCCGATCCAGTTCGAGGCGCTGTACGACACGCAGACCGCAAGCGTGAGCCATCCTGCGCTGGTGATCGGGCGGGACTCCGCCGCGATGCTGCCGTTGCCGCTGGACGCGCCTCTGGCGGTTGCCCTGGGTTCCCGGGTGGACGCCGCACTGGCTGCCGAATTCGCGCAGCAGCCTGCGCAGATGATCGTCGACCGCGTGGTCACCAGCCCGGCTGGCTCGCGCTATCTGCGGGTAGAAGCACTCGGCACCGCGGACTTCGCATCCGAAGGGAGCACGCCCGCACAGGTCCAGGCACTGTTCGACCGTCGTACCGGCGAGTGGATCCGGGTCAGCTATGAGCTCGGCACCACTTCCAACTGGTCGGACGATGGCCGGGAGTCGGTTGCCGCCCGCTGAAGCTTCATCGGAAAAAACAGACTCGTGGCCGAGGCCGTTTGGCTTCGGCGCATGACTGACATCCGATAGCAGGCGACCGCGCTCGGCCGCCCGCGATCCCGCGCTTGTTATCGTGTGCAAGGCGTTACCGCCAGCCGCGCGAGACCTGTCGACAAGATGCCCAGGCGCCAGAACCGAACATCACAGCCGAACCTGCTCACCGGGCAGGCAGTGCACACCGACGGCGAAGACCTGCGTCCGCTCGCCGAGCGCATGCGTCCACGCAGCATCGACGAGATGGTCGGGCAGCGACGCCTTCTGGCGCCCGGCTCGGCGCTGCGACGCGCAGTGGAATCCGGCCGCATCCATTCGATGATTCTCTGGGGTCCTCCCGGCTGCGGCAAGACCACGCTGGCGCTGCTGCTGGCCCGGTACGCGGATGCCGATTTCCGGGCGATTTCAGCCGTGCTCACCGGTCTCCCCGAGGTGCGCGTCGTCCTTGCCGAAGCCGCGCAGCGGTTTGAGGAGGGCCGGCGTACCGTGTTGTTCGTCGACGAGGTCCACCGCTTCAACAAGACGCAGCAGGACGCCTTTCTTCCGCACATCGAGCGCGGCACGATCGTATTCGTCGGCGCCACCACCGAAAACCCTTCGTTCGAGTTGAACTCGGCGCTGCTGTCCCGATGCCGTGTGCACGTCATGGAGTCGGTCTCGACGGACGACATCATGATCGCGCTGCGCCAGGCGCAGGTGGACCCGGAGCGCGGGTTGGGCGGGGAGGACCTGAAAGTCTCCGCCGACGCGTTGCGCCAGATCGCCGGTGCCGCCGATGGGGACGTGCGGCGCGGTCTGACGTTGCTGGAGATTGCCGCCGAATTGGCCGGCGACGAGGCCGGCGAGGTCACCGAAGCGACGCTGGTGCAGGTGCTGGCCGATCGCACCCGCCGCTTCGACAAGGGCGGCGAGCAGTTCTACGACCAGATATCCGCACTCCACAAATCGGTGCGCAGTTCGAATCCGGATGCCGCGGTCTACTGGCTGGCGCGCATGCTCGACGGCGGCTGCGATCCCGTCTATCTCGCGCGACGGCTCACCCGGATGGCGGTGGAGGACATCGGCCTGGCCGATCCTCGGGCACTGCAGATGGCGGTGGACTCGTGGGACACCTTCGACCGGCTTGGCAGCCCCGAGGGCGACCTTGTGCTTGCGCAACTGGTGATCTATCTGGCCAGCACCGCCAAATCCAACGCGGCCTATGTCGCGTTCAACGAGGCCAAGGGTGACGTGCGCGAGTACGGCACCCAGGAGGTGCCGATGCACCTGCGCAACGCGCCGACCAAGCTGATGAAGCAGCTCGGCTACGCCAAGGGCTACCAGTACGACCACGATGTCCACGACGGCGTGGCCCTCGGCCAGACCGGGTTTCCAGACGCCATGGGCGAGCGTGTCTATTACCGACCGGTGCAGCGCGGGCTGGAGATCAGGCTCAAGGAAAAGCTCGACCGGCTCCGTGCCGCGCGGGAGGAAGCGAGGGAGTCGGACGCGAACGACTGAGCGGCGTCACGACGGCCGCCACGCAGACACACCCGGGCAAAGCGCAGGGATGAATCGTATGCATGGGTTATCACGGGCCGCTCATGGAGCGGATGTGAGCCTGTCCACCCCAGGACAAGGCCCTTTCCTCCATGGCCCCAACCAGCGCGGTACAGAATTTTTCCGATAGACATTGGCCGGCAGCCGTCGCCGATTCGCTGTCCGCGGGCGACCTCCGCAACAGGCACTGGGAGATCACCGTTGGCAATGGCCCCGTGTTCGCCACGGCCGTACACGACGGGCACGGCATCCGCGACTCCCTTGATCCATGGCTCGCCCTCGAGGAGCATGAACGACTCCGCGATGAGGATCCGCTCACCGGCGTGCTGACCACCGTCGGCGACGTCCAACTGAGGGTCCATACGTCGCGCTTCGAGGTCGACCTCAATCGGCCGCGCGAGTTGGCGGTCTACACCGACCCGGAGGCGGCATGGGGACTGGAAGTCTGGAAACACGGCCTCCCCCCGGCGGAAGTAGAGCGCTCGCTGGCGACTCACGACCACTTCTACCGGACCATCACCAGTCTGATGGACTCGCTGCTTGCGCGCTTTGGCTGCGTGCTGCTTCTTGACATCCACAGCTACAACCACCGTCGCGACGGGCGGCATGCAGCGCCGGCCGACGAGTCCGGCAACCCCGACATCGACCTCGGCGTGACCACGCTGGACACATCACGCTTCGGGAATCTCGCGGTGGATTTTGCGCAATCACTGCGCCGCGCGCCATTGCGTGACGGTTTTCCCGACGTGCGCGAGAACATCCGATACGAGGGAGGAGGGCACTTTCCGGAATGGCTCTACAGCCGCTACGGGGAGCAGGTCTGCGCGATATCGCTGGAGTACAAGAAGATCTTCATGGACGAATGGACCGGCAAGGCGGACATCGCGATGCTCGATGATCTCCGCTCCGGCCTTCGCACTGCCGTCGACTCGGTCCGGCCGCACCTGGCTGCGTGCCGTTGAGCGCGGTCGCGTCCGACGTCCGTCCCCTGCCGCCGATCGCGGCCCAGGTCGACGCCGAACTCGCGCGCATGGACACGCAGATCGACTGGCTGCTGGCCCTGTCGCCCATTCACAACGAACACTTGTGGAAATCCTTCGAGGCCAGCGGTCGCCGAGCGGTCCCGCCGCTGGAGTATGCAGAGCTCGACCTGGATCTCGTGGCCGCACGCAAGGCCTTGCTGTCGCTGCCGATGGAACGCATCGAGTCGCCGCTGCTGGAAGGCCTGCTGCTGGAAAAACAACGGGAGCTGGACCGCCAGATCGAGCTGGTGCGCTTGCGTGGGACCGAAGGCTTCGTCACCGCGAGCATCGATCTGTTCGGCGGCGTCGAACCCCGGCTGCTGTCACTGGCACGCGAGATACTCGCCAAGGTCGAACCCGGCCTGCCGCTGCCCTGCGATGCGGGCATCGACGATGTACTGGCGCAGGTCGAGTCGGAACTGGCGTGGTATCGCTCGCAATCGCCGGACTTCGAGGTGGAGGTCGTGGTCGAGGACGACCTCAGTTCGCTGATGATGGTCTCGCATGGCCGGTTCTACGTGGCGGGCGACATCCGCGTTCCCAGCGCACGGGTCCAGCCGCTGATCCAGCACGAGATCGGGACGCATGTGGTGACGCGGCACAACGGCCGCCGCCAGGCGCTCAAGCAGCTGGAGGTGGGGCTGGCGCATTACGACGCACTGCAGGAAGGACTTGGTGTCCTGTCGGAGTTCCTTGCCGGATACCTGCCGGCAGAGCGCCTGCGCGTGCTCGCCGCCAGGGTGATCGCCACCGACATGGCGATCCACGGCGAGGACGTCCCGCAGATTTTTCAACGGCTCCATGACGAGCACGGCATTCCGGCCGACGACGCGTTCGACGTCGCAGTCCGCGCACGTCGCGGAGGCGGGCTGACCAAGGACGCGGTGTACCTGAGCGGCCTGCGAGACCTGCTCGAGTACCTGCATGAAGGCGGCGCGCTGGACCCGCTGTTCCTGGGCAAGTTCGCGCTGCCGCAACGGGTGGTTCTGGAGCAACTCATCGATCACGGCTGGGTGCGCCCGCCGGAGCTGCTGCCGCGTTACTGGACCGCCAGCGGTACCGATGACCGCCTGGCCTATTGCCGGACCATTTCCGTAGCCAGACTTTTCCAGATGGAACCCTCCGAATGAAACTGGGCTTTGTTGTCAACGACGTTGCGACCGAGAAGAACAACTACACCACCATCCGCCTTGCGCGCACTGCCGCCCAGCGCGGGCACGAAGTGGCACTGATCGGACTGGCGGATTTCATCTATGGCGCCGACGATTCGATCCAGGCGATCGCCCGGTGTCCCCGGCGGGACGACTACGCGGACGACGACGATTTCCTCGCGGACGTGCAGGGTGAAGACTCCAAGCCATGCCGAGTGTCCGTCGATGATCTCGACGTGCTGATGCTGCGCAGCGATCCCGCCGAGGAAATGGTCGACCGCCCATGGGCCCCCAACAGCGGGCTGCTGTTCGCCCAGCTGGCCGCGATCAAGCGCGTGATCGTGCTGAACGATCCGACGCATCTGACCGACGCGTCCAACAAGACCTATTTCCAGCACTTTCCCGAGGAGGTCCGCCCGGTCACCTGCATCACCCGCGACGTGGATGAGATCAAGGCATTCATCACCGCCCGGAACGGTGCTGCGGTGATCAAGCCGCTGCAGGGTTCGGGAGGGCAGAGCGTCTTCGTGGTGACCCCCGACAGCGCCGCCAATCTCAACCAGATGATCGAGGCCGTGACCCGCGACGGCTACGCGATCGTGCAGGAGTATCTGCCGAAGGCCGCCGAGGGCGACCTGCGCCTGCTGACGTTGAATGGCCGACCGCTGAAAGTGGAGGGGAAGTACGCCTGCTTCCGGCGCTACAACGATTCCGGCGACGCGCGCAGCAACATCACCGCCGGCGGCAAGATCGAGATGGCGGTTCCCGACGAGGACGCACTGCGGCTTGCGGAGATCGTCGCTCCCAAGCTCATCCGCGACGGCATGTACCTGGCCGGCCTGGACATCGTTGGCGACAAGATGATGGAGATCAACGTCGATACGCCCGGCGGCATCAACATGGCCGAGGAGCTCACCGGCGCGGATTTCAGCGGGCACATCGTCTCCGACCTGGAACGCAAGGTGCGGCTGCGCTCGCACTACCAGGGATCGCTGACCAGCTTCGATCTGACGATGATGTAGCCGCAGGCTGTCGTCCACGGTGACGCCGGGGTTGCCGTGTGCGCTGTCATCGGAGAAGGTGGCGGCGGTCTTCCTTCAGGAACAGCGACGATGTTTTCGACCATGCCGCTCTGGGTGCAGCAGTTGCTGCTGGTCATGTGCGGTGGTGCGCTTGGCGCCGCGGGGCGCCACTGGATGAGCGGCTATCTGCTGCGCCGCATCGGCGAAGGCATCCCCTGGGGCACGTTGGCGGTGAATCTGATGGGTTCGTTCGCCGTGGGCTTCCTTGCGATATGGCTGGAAGGCCGTGGGCCGTCGGCGCTGTACTGGCGCGCGTTCCTGATCGTGGGACTGCTTGGTGGCCTCACCACCTATTCGTCGTTGATGCTCGAAAGTCTGTTGTACGTGCGCACCGATCGCACCGCCCTGTTGTCTGGCTATCTTGGCGCGACCCTCGTCGGCGGCTTTGCGCTGGTCTGGCTGGGAGCCCGTCTGGCAACGATGATCCGACCGGTCTGATGGACCTCGCGTGCAAGCTGGTGAGGCCGACGGAGCGCCAACTCAGGCGATCAGCAGAGCCACGCCCAGCATCAAGCCAGCGACGAGCACGGCGATCAGAACCGTGAGCACGTGTGGAGCGCCCACGCTGTAAAGCCGGTCGTCGATCGCCCCGAGCCAGCGCAGCACGCGCGGTCGGTACTGTGGCAGCACCGCAACATCGGATTCGAATATCCGCGCCGCGCGCCGGCCGCTTTCCACGGCCGCTTCGATGCTCCACAGGTCGGCGTCGGTGGCGGTGTGGGCTCCAGCAAGCGCGAGGTTGGGCACCGGCGTGCGCTGGGTCGGCTGCCACGGCTGGGTGCAGGTGGAGTTCACCCACTTGGGTTGGCGCGCAGACAGTCCTTCGGGTCCGAAGCGCCACTCGTGCCATATCTCGATGCGGTCGATCTGGAAGGAGGCGAGGGGCCGACCGTCATTGGCTTCGCGAATCAAGCGGTCCAGCGCGCCGCAACCGAGCACCTGCGCACGGATCTCGTCAATGAATTGCTGCCGTGTGCAGCGATCCAGTGGAAGCCCATGGATCCGTCCCGGCGCGCGCGACACACAGGCGGTCACCGTCCAGAGCGACGACAGACCACTGCCGATCTCGATGTCCTCCGCCCATGCCTGCTCCTGGGCGAACATGGTCAGGTCGAATTCGGAGTCCGCAAGCACGATCGCGCAGCGGGGTCGCGGCCAGTGGATCCTCTCGGCGAAGGCGATGCGGAAGGACACCTGGTGGTGCGGCCCCTCCTGCACCAGTGGCCTGAACTTCCGCAACTCGTCGAGTTGTGTGAGCGACGGAGTGCGGTCGAGGATGTCGGCGGCGGCGAAAGGATTGATCGCAAGCACGTGCACGTCGGCCTCGATGCTCTCGCCGGAACTCAGGACCCCGGCTGCGATTCGCTCCCCCTGCAGTTCGAGGCGGTGCAGAGTCTGCTCGAAATGGAAGGCGACGCCCGTTCGACGCAGGTAGGCCACCCAACGTTGGAACCAGTACTCGCTGCTGGGCCCCCGCAGCAGCAGCCAGCCCGAGCGGGCGCCTTGTTTCCACGCAGGGCCATCGTCGTCCTCCGCATGATCGTGGGCCGGCTGCGTGATCAGTTGTCGCCTGAAGAACAGCCCCGCCTGGTGCAGCGAAACCCGCGTCCAGTCGGAGCCGATCCACGGCCCGAAGCATGCCGCCCATGTCGAACCTGCCGTGGGGGTCAGTACCCGTCGCCATTGTTCGGCGGCGTTGAGCGTCGAGTAGTGCTCGGCGCTGCGGCGATGGGCGGTCCATGTCTTGAGCATCAGCCATGCCCAGCGCAGCCGATCCATGCGCGTCATGCGGAACATCCGGCAGACGTCCGGGAACGCGCCGCTGTCGTCGAACTGCGCGGTCCCGCTGTCGGGCGCGACGCCGAAGTCGATGGGCCTCGACAGTGCTTTTTCGTACAGGCTGCCCTCGTCGTCGAAAGGGATCTGCTTCAACAGGTCGAACAGGTTGTGATACCAGGGACCCATGCCGTGCCAGGAATACTCCGAGGGCATGTCGTCGTCACCGGGCATCCGCGCGCTGCGGAAGAATCCTCCGGCATCCGGATTCTCTTCAATCACCGTTACCTGCCAGCCTCGCCTCGCAAACTCGTGCGCGGCCGCGAGGCCCGCTATGCCGGCGCCATAGACGGCAACACTGCGAGTTGGACGGGGCATTGAGCCGTCGATCGGGATCTCCTGGGCTCTGCCGAGGATCGGCGCAATGTTCCCGGCCGCCGGACAGTTCATGGAAGATCACGCGGGATCCGGCGGCATGCGGTCGCAACATGCACCGTTCACAGTTTTGGGCAGGACAATCACTCGCACTTGTCGTGAATGCGGGGCCCGTCACCCTTCCCCCCAAGTGAAGCGCTATATGGTGGCTGAAGGGGAAACACGAGGTTGGCGGGGCACCTGGTTCCGGCGGCATTTCTCGAAATTCCAGACCTTTGCACCACGCAATCCAGCACTGTTCCTGCCGCAAAGGTGGATCGTAATGAGACTGCCCGCCTTCCTGAAGGCGCACACGAGCCAAATCCTGACTGAGTGGGATTCGTTTGCCGGATCGCTCGGCCCGGTCGCGGACGTGATGTCCGACCCGGCGCTGCGCGACCATGCGCGAGCCATGCTCGAGGCGATTGCCGTCGACATGGAAGATCCGTCGGGTGCGGCTGAAGACTGGAGTCTGGTGGCGGTCGATCCAGCGGGGCCGATCACCGCTGCCTCCATCCATGGAGCGGTGCGCCAGTCGAGCGGATTTTCGCTTCAGCAACTCACCGCCGAATTCTTCGCGCTGAGGGCCGCGGTGCTGCGTCTTTGGCTCCCTGCCACCATCGGCTGCACCTCGGCCGAGACGGCCCGCGACATCCTGCGTTTCAACCTGACCATCGACCAGGCGTTGTCGAAGTCGGTGCTGGCTTACGGGGAGCAGGCAAGCGCCGACCGCCATGTCTTCCGTGAGGCCGACCGCCAGGCGGCGGTGCTGAATGCCCTGCCTGCCCACATCGCGCTGGTGGACGTGCACGGGCAGATCATCTCGGTCAACAATGCCTGGCGTGAATTCGCCAGCCCGCACGCCCTCCAGGGGTCCGACTGCGGCCTTGGACTGAATTACCTGGACATCTGCGACAGTGCCCAGGGAGAGCACTCGGCCGAAGCGCGCCAGGTTGGAGACGGCATCCGTTCCGTGCTCACCGGTGGGAAGCAGAAATTTTCAATCGAGTATCCGTGTCATTCCCCGGCGCAGCAGCACTGGTTCCAGTTGATGGTGACGCCGCTCACGTCCGGGGGCGTGGGCGGAGCTGTCGTCATGCACATGGACATCACCGAGCGCAGGCGTGCGGAAGCCGCGCTGTCGGAGAGCGAGAAGCGCTTCTCGGGAGCTTTCGAGCACGCCCCCAACGGCGTGGCGCTGGTGGCGCCCGACGGCCGCTGGCTGAAGGTCAACCGCGCACTGTGCGACTTTCTGGGTTACACGGAAGCCGAGCTGCTGACCCGGACATTCCAGGCGATCACGCATCGGGATGATCTCGACCGGGATCTCGGCAAACTCCGATCGACCATCGCCGGCGACACCGACGGCTATCGGATGGAGACGCGCTACCTGCACAAGGGCGGACGTGTCGTGCACGCGCTGCTGAGCGTTTCACTGGTGCGCGACGACAAGCGGCAGCCTCGATACTTCATTTCCCACGTCCAGGACATCAGCAAGCGCAAGCTCGCGGAGGAAAAGTCGCAACAGCTGGCAGAAAATCTGGCGAATACGCTTGAAAGCATCACCGATGCATTGATCACCGTCGACGCCGATTGGTGTTTCACGTTCATCAACGCCGAGGCTGAGCGATTGGTGGCACAGGCTGCGGAGAGCCTGCTCGGCAGGAATTTCTGGTCGGTGTTCCCGGAGTTGCTCGGCACCCCCGTCGAGACGGAATACCGCCGCGCACTCGCGGATCAGGTTGCAACGACGTTCGAGGAGTTCTTCATTCCGCTTGGCAGGTGGTTCCACGGGCGCGTCTTTCCCTCCGGGCGAGGACTCACGGTGTATTTCCGCGACGTGACCCAGGGCAGGGAGGCAGCCGAAGCCTTGCGCGACCGCGAGGCGCGGCTCGACTATCTTTCCTACTACGACGATGTCACCGGACTCGCCAACCGCACGCTGTTCCTCGACAGGGTCACGCAGCACATGCGCAATGCCACCATCGGCGGACACCGTCTCGCGGTGTTCGTCATGGACATGGAGCGCTTCAAGAACATCAACGACAGCCTGGGACATACCTGCGGCGATGCACTGCTGAAGCAGGTGGCGCAGTGGCTGGCTGGACGCGGAGGCGACCCGAACCTGCTCACCCGCGTGGGTGCCGATCATTTTGCCGCCGTTCTGCCGTGCGTGAGGGCCGATGGCGATCTGCCCCGGCTGATCGAGCAGGCGCTGGAAGCGGTTGCCAATCATCCGTTCGTGGTCGGCGACGCGGTGCTGCGAATTGCGTTCAAGGTGGGCGTTGCACTGTTCCCGGGCGATGGCGAAAGCGCCGAGACGCTGTTCCAGCATGCCGAAGCGGCACTCAAGAAGGCCAAGTCTCTAGGGGACCGCTACCTGGTCTACAGCAGCTCGATCTCGGAAAAGGTCGCGAGCAAACTGACGCTGGAGAACCAGTTGCGCCGGGCGATCGACAATGAGGAATTCGTGCTGCATTACCAGCCCAAGCTGGATCTTGTTTCCGGTCAGGTAGGTGGCGCCGAGGCGCTGATCCGCTGGAACGATCCGCTGACGGGCCTGGTTCCCCCCAACGACTTCATTCCGGTGCTGGAGGAAACGGGAATGATCCACGAGGTGGGGCGCTGGGCGCTGCGAAAAGCCATGCAGGACCGCCTGCACTGGGTGAACGCGGGACTTCCGGCGCTCCGCATCTCCGTCAACGTTTCCGCGCTGCAGCTGCGTGATCGCGGGTTCGTCGCAGACATCCAGCATGCGCTCGGATCGGATGCCGGGGCCGCGGCGGGCCTCGAGCTGGAGATCACCGAGAGCATGATCATGCTCGACATCAAGCGCGGAATCGCCAGCCTGCAGGCCATCCGGGAAATGGGGGTGTCGGTCGCGCTGGATGATTTCGGCACGGGCTTCTCGTCGCTCAGTTATCTCGCGCGGCTGCCGATCGACACGCTGAAGGTCGACCGGTCGTTCGTCAGCGACATGACGGTCACGCGATCGGGGCAGGCGATCGTCACCACGATCATCAACCTGGCCCATGCGCTCGACTACAGGGTGGTTGCCGAGGGCGTCGAGACGCAGGAGCAGTCCTGGCTTCTGCGCGTGCTGGGATGTGATGAGATGCAGGGGTATTTCTTCGGCCGCCCGGTGCCATTTAGGGTGTTCGAGTCCAAGTACATGGCGACAAACGCTCGCAGCGCGGCGCTGTCGTCGTTGGGGTAAACGGATTCGGGAGTGGATCGCGTCGATTGCACACGAACTGGCATCCGGAAGCGACTCGTCTCAGTGGAAGTCGCGCGACCGCGTGTCCAGTGAGCCCAGCAGCGCCGTGAGGTTGTCCAGTCGTTGGGCAATCAGGTGCATGACGCCATGTTGGTGTTCCAGTCGTCCCTCCACGGCGAGCAGTCGGGATTCGAGCAGCACCCGGCGCTGGCGCTCGGCAAGATCGCGCCAGATCACCACGTTGGTCATGCCGTCCTCGTCCTCCAGCGTCAGGAAGATGACGCCGCTGGCGGTTTCCGGCCGCTGCCGGAGGGTGACCAGCCCGGCGATCCGGACCTGCCGCCCGTGCGGCATTCCCTGCAGGTCGCGCGAGCGCCGGTAGCGCTTTGCCGAAAGCCGCTTGCGCAGCAGCGACAGCGGGTGCCTGCCCAGGGTGGTGCCGGTAAGTGCGTAATCGGCCTTCATGTCCTCGTCGCGAGTCGGCAGGGGCAGCACGATCGGATCCCGCGACCGGTTCATCGGGATGTCGGCGAACAGGCCGCGTTGCGGCTCGACCGCGGCGATCTCCCAGCGCGCGCGATGGCGATGGCCGGCCAAGCCGCGCAATGCGCCGGCGTCGGCGAGCAGCGACTGCTGCCGACGGTCGAGTCGGGCACGTGCGCACAGGTCGTCGACGCCATCGAACGACCGCTCGTTGCGGGCCTGGACGATGCGCTCGGCGGCGTCCTGCCGAAAACCGCGGATCATGCGCAGGCCGAGACGGATCGCCGGCTGCGAGGCCGGCCCCCCGTTGCTCTCCAGGCTGCAATCCCAGTCGCTGTAGCGCACATCCACCGGCAAGGTGCCGATGCCGTGGCGACGCGCGTCCTGCAGCAACTGATCGGGAGAGTAGAAGCCCATCGGCCAGGAGTTGATCAACGCGCAGGCGAACGCAGCCGGCTCGTGGCATTTGAGCCAGCAGCTGACGTAGGTGATCAGGGCGAAGCTCGCCGCGTGCGACTCGGGAAATCCGTAACTGCCGAAGCCCTTGATCTGCTCGAAGATGCGATCGGCATACTCCTGGCGGTAGCCGCGCGCGAGCATCCCCGCGGTGAGCTTCTCCCGGTGAGGCTCCAGTCCGCCATGGCGCTTCCATGCCGCCATCGAACGACGCAACTGGTCGGCATCGCCGGGCGAATAACCGGCGGCGACGATCGCCAACTGCATCACCTGCTCCTGGAACAAGGGCACCCCGAGGGTGCGCTTGAAGACTTCCTTCAACTCCTCCGACGGATACTCCACCGGTTCCTCGCCGTCGCGGCGGCGCAGGTAGGGGTGCACCATGTCGCCCTGGATCGGACCGGGCCGCACGATCGCGACCTCTATCACCAGGTCGTAGAAACACATGGGCTTCATCCGCGGCAGCATCGCCATCTGCGCGCGAGACTCGATCTGGAACACGCCCACGGTGTCGGCGCGGCCGATCATTTCGTAGGTCTGCGCATCCTCTGCCGGAATGTCGGCCACGCTCATGTCGCGACGGCCACTGTCGCGCAGCAGGTCCAGGGTCTTGCGCACAGCGGTCAGCATGCCCAGTGCGAGGCAGTCGACCTTGAGCAGACCGAGCACGTCCAGGTCGTCCTTGTCCCACTGGATCACCGTGCGGTCCTCCATGGCGGCGTTCTCGACCGGCACCAGGGTATGCAGGGGATGCTCGGAAATCACGAAGCCGCCGGGGTGCTGCGACAGATGCCGCGGAAAACCGATCAGCTGCGCGGTCAATGCGACCACCTGCCGCATCACCGGCGCATCGGGATCGAACCCGCGCTCGCGCAGGTACTGCGGCAGCGGTGCGCTGCCGCCCCACTGGTCCATCGTGGCGGCCAGTTCGCCGATCAGGTCCTGCGGCAGGCCCAAGGCCCGGGCGACATCACGCACCGCGCCGCGGCCGCGATAGCTGCTGGCAACGGCCGTGAGCGCGGCGCGGTCCCGGCCGTAGCGACGGAACACGTACTGCAGCACTTCCTCACGACGCTCGTGCTCGAAGTCGATGTCGATGTCGGGCGGTTCGTTCCGTTCGCGCGACAGGAAGCGCTCGAACAGCATGTTCATGCGCGCCGGATCGATCTCGGTCACCCCCAGCGCGTAACACACCGCAGAATTGGCAGCCGAACCGCGTCCCTGGCAGAGGATGTGCTGCGAGCGCGCGAAGCGCACGATGTCGTGGACGGTCAGGAAGTAGGACTCGTACCGGAGTTCGGAAATCAGTGCCAGCTCGTGCTCGATCAGCTCGCGCGCCTTCGCCGGTACGCCTTCGGGCCATCGGCCACGCGCGCCGTCTTCGGTGATCTCTCGTAGCCAGCTGGTCGCGGTGTGCCCGGCCGGCACCAGTTCGCGTGGGTACTGGTACTTCAGCTCATCGAGCCGGAACGTGCAGCGTGCGGCGATGCGCAGGGTTTCCTCGATCAGGTCGGCCGGGTAGATCGCCGCCAGCGCCTGGCGGGTGCGCAGGTGGCGCTCGCCGTTGGGGAACAGGCGATGTCCGGCCTGCGCGACGG
Source organism: Pseudomonadota bacterium (assembly GCA_030857025.1). Taxonomy (GTDB): domain Bacteria; phylum Pseudomonadota; class Gammaproteobacteria; order Xanthomonadales; family Xanthomonadaceae; genus Lysobacter_K. The sequence goes on from JALYOF010000052.1 coordinate 39,721, forward strand.
TGGTCTTGTGGCGGATGGCGGTCAGCGTGTCCTGCAGTGCGCGGCGCGAACGCGCGTGCATGTGGACGTCGCCTGCGGCGACCAGTGGCATCGCCAGGCGCCCGCCGACGGCGCGCAATGCGGCGAGGCGCGCGTCGTCGTCGGGACCGCGATGCAGTTCGACCGCAAGCCAGGTGCGTTCGGGAAACATCGACTGTATCCAGGCTCCATGGTCTTCGTTCGGCAGCATGCCCGGCGTCCACAGGGCGAGCAATCCGTTGGTGTCGCCGAAGTCCTCCCGCAGCAGCCGGTACTCGCCCTTTGGAGCGCGGCGCCGGGCACGGGTCAGCAACTGGCACAGCGCCGCGTAGCCGTCGTGGCTCTCCACCAGCAGCACGCACTTCGGCCCGATTCCGGATCCATTGGGCGCATCGTCATCGCAGATCAGCACCTCACTGCCGACGATCAGCCGGACCCCGGTTTTTCTCGAAGCCTCCAGTGCGCGAACGATGCCGGCCAGCGAACCTTCGTCGGTGATCGCCAGTGCGACGTAGCCCAGCTGTTTCGCCCGCTCGAACAGTTCCGCCGCCGTCGATGCGCCGCGCTGGAAGCTGAAGGCGGACAGGCAGTGCAGCTCGGCATAGGCGGGCAGGGGAGGCTTGCCGCCGGGCACGATCGTTCTGTTCATCCCTCCAGGAGCGAGAGGGAGCTTGAGCACGAGTTGTCCCGCCTTGCTCCCCTCTCCCTCCGGGAGAGGGGACGGGGGTGAGGGTTCGGTTTCGCTCTGATCTCCAAGCTCAAGAAGTGCATTGCGCTCGACCACAGCGAAGGCCGCGCTTTCATTGGCCCCATACTTCGAACCCTCACCCCAGCCCTCTCCCGAAGGGAGAGGGAGCTGAAGCCGGAGCCGTCTCGCATGGCTCTCCTCACCCGGGGGAAGAGGGGGCTGAGGCATCGGCAGCGATGCCTTGCTTCCCATTGAGGCAGGAAGAGAAAGCTGATGCGCCGGGTTTTTCATGCGAACCAGCCGTGCAACATGAAAGGCGTGGCGTTGCCGGTGTCGTCTCCTGCCGGCCGAAAGGCCCAGGCACGCTGACCCGCGCTGGTCTGCACCAGGTAGTAGTCGCGGCGCACGTCGCCATCCCACCAGCCGGTTTCCAGTCGTTCGGGGCCGGCGAGTATCTGCAGGCTGTGATCGCGCAGGGGTACCGGCTGCGGCAGCAGCCATCCGGGGCGGGGCAGGGACGGTGCCACGGGCGCGCGCAACGATGCCGTCTCGGTCTGCCACGCGCGTTCGGGTCGATGGTCGGCGCGTACTGCCAATCCGTGCACCGCATCGTCGCCCAGCCTGGCACGCAGCCGTTCGCGTAACTGCTCCCAGGGCACGGCCTGCTGCGGGCGGGTATCGAACAGATCGCGTCCGGCCGGCACGAACGGCGGCAACTCGCGTGCAATCAACTGCACACCCCGCACCGGTGCCGGTACGCGCACCTGCTCGAGCCGGCCGCGGGCGAGTTCGAACAGCATTGCCGGGGAGCGCTCGGGTGCGAGCAGGCCGATGCTGACCTCGCTGTCGGCGCAGCGCTCGTGTTCCAGCACCAGGCTGAAACGCTGCACGCCGCCATCGCGCCCGGCCAGGAAGGCGGCCAGGTCGCCTGTGAGACGGCGCAGCGGAAACAGCAGCGCCTGGCTGGACTCGACATCGAAATTGAGCTCGATGCGTGCCTGGAAGGAGTCGGGTGGTCGGTAATGCCGCAGCGGCGTCGGCAGTTCGCCGGTCAGTCGTTCCAGGTGTTGCAGGGCTTCCACTCCGATGCGCTGGCCCAGCGAGGCACGTGGCAGGGCGAAAATCTGCCGCAGCTTGCGCAACCCCATGCGGCGCAGGCTCGTCGCCACGTCGGGTGCCAGCCCGCTGCGTTCGACCGGAAGATGGCCGAGCGCGTTGTGCAGCGGCTCCTGCGCGGTGATCGCCAGGCCATCGTGCACGTTGGCCAGTGCGCGTGCGGCGTAGGGATTGGGAGCCAGCGCGATGCGGTGCCGGAATCCAAGCTCCTGCAGGTCATGGCGCAACTGCGCTTCGAAGCGCGGCCATGGACCGAACAGCTTGAAGCTGGCTTCCACTTCCAGCACCAGCGCCGATGGAAAGCTGGTGCTGACCAGCGAGCTGTAGCGGTAGGCCCAGGCGGCGAGAAAGTCGTGCCAGCGCCTGGTCTCGGCCTCGTCATGTTCAACCGTCGCAAAGCTGCTGCACAGGGCCTGCGCGGCACCGAGCGACTGGCCTGCATTCAGACCGACAGCCTTTGCCGCATCGTTGACGGCGCGCAGCATGCGGCGCTGGGCGGGCCCGGCGATCAGCGCCAGTGGCGCCTCGGGCGCGCAATGGCGCCGAAGGACGCCATCGAGCGCCAGTTGTGGCAGGAGGATGCAGGCCCAGAGCATCGCGGGTCATCAACGGGCAGGGAAGGGAAGCGGCTGCGGCGGCGGGTTGCCTCCGCGGCATTTCAGCACCCGCAACTGCGCCGGATCGGCATCGATCGCGATGCGCAGTGCAGCGGGCGATGGATTCGCGGCCGCACTGGCCGGTCGCAATGCGAAGCCGAGGCACTGTCCGGTTTCCGCCGCCACCTGCAGGCGCCGCAGGCTGCGATCGTCGGCCTTCTGTGGCCAGCACAGCACCGCCGAGCAGGCAGCCGAGCGCAGGCACTGTTCGGTCGCCCACAGCAGGTCCCGCGGTGCGGTCCGCACGATCTGCAGCCTGCCGAGTTGTACGCCCGCACCGACCCAGGCCGGCGCGAACGGCAGGTAGGGCGGAGCGACCAGCGCGATCATGCCGTCCTGGTGCGACAGTCGGGCCAGGGTCGGCCACAGCAGGCGCAATTCACCCACGCCATCGGCAGGCAGCAACAGTTCGGTCAGGGCCGCCTCGGGCCAGCCGCCGGACGGCAGGGCTTCGTCTAGCCAGGCAAATCCGGTCGGTTGCCTGGAAGCCGGCTGCGGCAAGGGCTGGCCGCGCCAGACCCGGCGTGCTTCCAGCAATGCCTCCAGCGAAAGGACCGCGCCCATCAGCCCGGCCTCAGCAGGCCTGCGAACAGGCCTTCGATCGCGAAGTCGACGATGGTGGCGTCGATCCTGATCGGCGCATAGGCCGGATTGCGCGGCAGCAGGCGCAGATGGGCGCCGGTGCCATCGGCATGCAGGTCCAGGCGCTTGACCGTGAGTTCGCCTTCGATGCGCGCGACCACGATCTGCCCCGACCGCGCCTCCGGCGTGCGATGCACGCCGATCAGGTCGCCCGGCAGGATGCCATCGAGCAGCATCGATTCGCCTTCGACCTCCAGCAGGTAATCCGGGCGCAGGCGGAACACCGATGGGTCCAGGGCGATATGGCGGCGGACCTCGGGGTCCGATCCGATCGGCAGGCCCGCGGCCACCCGTCCGTACAGCGGCACCTGCAGGATCTCGTCGTTCCTGGCAGACGGGGGCAGGGCTTCGTTGATTACAGGATCGACTACCGCAGGATCGACGGCCGCAGGATCGACGGCCGCAGGGCTGTCGCGCCCATTGAGTCGGATGCCCCGCGCCTGGCCGGGAACCAGTTCGATCAGTCCCGCATCGGCCAGCGCCTGCAGGTGATAGCGCGCCGAGCGGTTCTGGCGGAAACCAAACCTGGCGGCGATCTCCATCTGCGAAGGCGGGTAGCCGTGCATCTGGATGTGCTCGCGAAGGTAGTCGAACACCGCGCGCTGGGTATCTGAAAGATGCATGGGACTAATTCTAGTAACAAAGTGCTCTGGCTTGCATGAACCATAATGAATCAAAGACTTACAGTTCATTCGTGAGATGTACTAAGAGGTTGTTCCGGCCACCATGGCCGGTGATCGTCTCACCAGCAGCGACAGCAGGCCCTGTGCGGACACTCGTTCGGGTGCCGGTCAGCGGACCACAGCGAAGTGATCCGCCACCTGCTATGCCACCAAGCCCGCGCCAACCAAGCCCGCGCCGGTTTCCGGGCCGGCTGGTCACGCGGGCACAACCTGGCCGTTCCTAAAGTCGTGCCACGACACACAAACGATTCCGGGACGGTGGATGCCCGGACATTCCATTGGAGGCGACCAGATGGCCAGCAGGAAAAAGAGCGACGAGACCACCTCGAAGACTTCACAGGAGCAGAACAAAGGCATCGAGCGCACCGTCTCCAGACAGCGTTCGATCGAGCAGGACGCCCTGAGCGCGTCGGACACATCCAGCAAATCCGGCAAGTCCGACGGAAAGCCCGTGCAGGCAGGCACCCGCAAACAGCCGGAGAACCCGATGCCTGCCCAGCACCTGAGGAAGCCTGGCAACGAACACGAACTCGACCTTGAGCCACGTTTCCTCGCCCCCGATTACCTCGGCAGCAGCAAGCTCGATGGCATGGCCGCGATCGTCACGGGCGGCGACTCCGGCATCGGTCGCGCGGTTGCGGTGCTGTTCGCGCGCGAGGGAGCCGATGTGGCGGTGCTCTACCTCAACGAGCATGAGGATGCCGAGCAGACGAAAGCCTGCGTCGAGGACGAGGGCCGCCGCTGCATCACCATCGCCGGAGACGTGAAGGACCCCGGGTTCTGCGAACAGGCCGTGCAGGAGGTGGTGCAGACCTTCGGGCGGCTGGACGTGCTGGTCAACAATGCAGCGTTCCAGCAGCACCGCGATTCGATCGAGGAGATCAGCGAAGAACAGCTCCAGGAAACCCTGCAGACCAACATCGGCGGGTATTTCCACATGACCCGCGCGGCACTGCCGCACATGGGCGAGGGCGGCAGCATCATCAACTCCGGCTCCGAGACCGGGATCCTCGGCAGCAAGCACCTGCTGGATTACTCGGCCACCAAGGGCGCGATCCATGCGTTCACCAGGTCGCTGGCCAGCAATCTGCTGGAGCGTGGCATCCGCGTGAACGCGGTAGCCCCCGGACCGGTGTGGACGCCTCTCAACCCGGCAGACAAACCGGGCGAGAAAACGGCCGACTTCGGCAAGTCCAGCGACATGGGGCGCCCGGCGCAGCCGGAGGAGATGTCCCCGGCCTACGTATTCCTCGCAGCGCCGGTGTGCTCGTCCTACATCAACGGCGTGGTGCTTCCGGCGATGGGAGGGCCGAACGGCTAGTCGCGATCGCTGGAATTCGACCCTCCCTGTGGTGCCGCCGCGGGGGTGGCCCGCAGATGAGCCGGCACGGTTTCGGGAACGGTCCAGCGGTAAACGGTCGCGCCGTCCACATCGATCGTCTCCTCCGGTGCCCAGTCGCCCATGTCGAAAGCGTGGGAGACGATCCGCGTTCCAGGCTCGAGCTCAAGCAGCTTCGGTCGCAACCGCAGGTTGAGCGACGGCAGCAGGTACAGGGTCACCACCGTGGCCTTTGACAGGTCGGTGTCGAAGAGGTCCCCCTCGATGAAGGTCACCTTGTCGGTGACGCCGGCGCGCTTGGCACCTTGCCTGGCGTCCGCTATCCGCTGGGGATCGATCTCGACACCGATGCCGCGCGTGCCCCATCGTCGCGCCGCGGTGATCGGAATGCGCCCGTCGCCGGAACCAAGGTCATAGAGGACGTCGTCCTTCCCGACCTCGGCCGCTTTCAGCATGGCATCGACCACCTTGGGCGGCGTGGGAACGTAGACCACATCGGGAGTGCGCTTGCGCTGATTCTGCTTCTGCGGCTCATTCTCCTGCGGCTTCTTCGCGGGCTTCTGCGGCGACAGATCGCCGCCGCCCGCGACCGTTGCGACTGCCTGTGCTGGCGAAGTCGCAGCGTTCGCGGGCAGGAAGCCGACGTCGGCCGCGAGGGTGGGCGGGTGCTGTCGGCACCCGGTGGCCAGAGCGAACGCTCCCGTGGCGAGGGCGACAATGAGTGGGCGGGGACTGTGCATCAGGGTTCTCCTTGGTCGTAGGTGCTGGATTCCACGGCGTTCTGCAGACCGGCGGCTGGCACCGCGCGTTCGCCACCAATCAGCAACACCAGCGCACCGACGCCCAGGACGAGCAGGCCGACAAGCGCACCGGCACCGGTGTGGCGGACGCTTGCATAGAGCAGGTACGCCGACATCGCACAGAAAACCAGTGGCGTCAGTGGATAAAGCGGAACGCTGAAGGGACGGCGGACACGGGGCGCGGATCTGGCACGCAACACGAACAACGCGACACCCGTCAGCAGGAAGAACAACCAGAAGACCGGGGCGGTGTACTCGACCATCGTGGTGAATCCGCGTCGCGTCGCGATTCCGAGTCCGATCAGTGCCAGCGAGATCGTCCCCTGCACCAGCAGTGCATGTACTGGCGACTCCAGGCGCGGGTTCCAGCGGCCCAGCGCGGCAAACATCGGCGCAGCGCGGCCGAATGCATAGGTCGTGCGTGCCGCCATCAGCACCGTTGCGTTCATCGAAGTCAGCGCCGCCACGGCCACGATCGCGCTGATCACCTGGGCACCTCGACCACCGAGCACGCGCCCCATCATGTCCGCGGCGACGGCGGGAGAGGTGCCCATGTCGGCAAGGCCCAGCACGCGCAGGTAGGCAAAATTCATCAGCAGGTACAGCCCGGTGATCGCGGCAATGCTCAGCACCAGCGCCCGTGGCAGGTTGCGGGTCGCGCCCACCACCTCGGCCGAGATGTAGGCCGCCTCGTTCCAGCCGCCATAAGCGAGCATCACGAAGATCAGGACCAGGCCCCAGTTGCTTGTTCCCGCATTCGCCGCAGCGGGCAACGGTTCGGTCGGAACAGGCAGGGCCAAGCCGGCGACGACGATCGCCACGACCCCGCCCACCTGCAGCAGCGTCAGCAGGTTCTGCGTGCGCCTCCCCGACTGCAGTCCCACCACGTTGATGGCTGTAAGCACCACCACCGCCAGCGCGGCGTACAGCCCCGACGACCACCCGCCTGCGATGGGAAGCACCTGCGCCGCGTAGTCGCCGAAGACGAATCCCAGCAATGCAATCGACCCGGTTGGAATGACCGTCAGGCGCGCCCAGGCGAACAGGAATGCGACCTTGTCGCCGAATGCCAGCTTCAGAAAATGATATTCGCCGCCAGAGTGCGGGTAGGAGGTGGCCAGTTCCGCGTAGCACAGCGCTCCGGCGAGGGAGATCGCGCCACCCAGGACCCACGCCATCATCAGTGTGGTCGCGCTCCCGGAGTTGGCCGCAACCACGGACGGAACGCTGAAGATGCCCGCGCCGATCACCACGCCCACCACCAGCGCCATGACGTCGCGGATCCCCAGGGACGCACGTGGTGCCGCATGTCCAGAACGGACGGAAGGCTGCGCCCTGTAGGTCGCTCCGCTCATGCAGGCTCCGCCGCTTCGATTTCACGCTTGCAGGTGGGACCTCACGCTATGGCGCATCCCATAAGCCGCCGGTGACGGCTGCGTAACGGGTCCGAGGTGTGCTCTCGATGCACTCGGGGGCGATGCGGCCGGGGGCCACTTGCGGTGTGCCTGGCCTGGGTCTCCGCGGCTGCCCACAGCCAGTTGCGTGGCCGCTTTCCTGCGTTTTCCGCGTCAGTAGCTGACTGCACCTGCGGGAAGGTGTGGATCCAGCGGAGTCACAGCTGAACCTGTGCGTGACCGGGGGTAGAAAATTCAATTTTTTTTGCGCGCCTGCCGCCCTTCTTCGGGGACGCGCCTCACGCCAGCATGTCCACGAGGCTTCGGTGACAAAAGAGCATCACGTATTCCCTGGCGGCACGAGCGTGCATCGGCTCCTGCAGAGCCCTGCATTCCAGCTGCCTGGATTGGGTCCCGTGACGCGGTGGCCGGCAGCGCTCCGCGTGATGCTCGGCATGATGCTGGACAGCCAGCAGCCGATGTCGCTGGTATGGGAGCCGGAAGGGCGCCTGCTCTACAACGAGCCGTACTCGGAGTTTCTCGGCGATCGGCACCCGGTGGCTTTCGGGCAGAAGTTTGGCGACGTGTGGCCGGAACACAGGTCCGAGCTCGAACCGCTCGTCCAGCGTGCGCTCGCAGGCGAGGGCATGCGCCGCCAGGACGTTCCAGTCTCGATCGGCCGGGATGGGAAAGGCTTGCAGCGTTGGTTCACTGCTTTCTACTCGCCAGCGCGCGACGAGGACGGCCGGATCCGGGGCATGTACACCTCGATCATGGAGACCACGGCACGGGTCATGTCGGAGCGACGCCAATCGCTCCTGCTGTCGCTCGATGATCGCTTCAAGCACATCGCCGAGCCCGAACGCGTGCTTGAAACCGCTCGCGACCTGTTGGCGGACTACTGGGAGGTCGACGAATACGCATGCATGACCCGGCAGGGACACGGCGACATGCAGGCGCGAGTGGATCTCGAGAGCGAGGCGCGGCTGATCGCACGCTGCCTGGCCGCCCCGGGCATGGGCAAGGAGATCGAAACCCTGCTGCAACCACGATCGATGCCGATGTGCCGGGTGATCGACGCCTTGCCGCCCGGGCAAGCCAGCCGGGATACATCGGAGTTCGCGGTGATGGCGATCCCGGTGCGGCCGCAGCACTGGCGGAACACCGTCCTTTTGTTCGCCGACGCGCAGTCCAGCCGCTGGTCGGGCGAGAACATGACGTTCATGCAGGAGGTCGCGAGGCGCACCGGAAGTGCCATCGACTACCTGATTGCCGAGAACAATCTCCGCGACCTCAACCAGACGCTGGAACAGCGTGTCGATGAGCGCACCGCCGAGTTGCAGGAGGCGCGCGAAGAGGCGCTTGCCCTCGCACAGAGGCTGCAACTGACGCTGGATGCCGCACAGGTGGGCGACTGGGACCTGGACCTGGTCACCGATGTGGCGCACCGCTCACTCAGGCACGACCAGTGCTTCGGTTACAGCGAGCCAATACCCTTCTGGGGCTTCGACACCTTCATCGGCCATGTGCACCCCGATGATCGGCAGTCGGTGATTCGTGCATTCGACCAGGCGCTCGACGGACCCGGAGACTGGCACTTCGACTGTCGCGTCGTCTGGCCGGACGGCAGCGTTCACTGGATTGCAGCACACGGCAGTGTCTACCGCCTGAGCGGCAAGCCCCACCGGATGGGCGGCATCGTGGTCGACATCACCGAACGCAAGCACGCCGAGGAGGAACTGCGAAACGCCAGCCATCGCAAGGACGAATTCCTGGCGATGCTCGCCCACGAACTGCGCAATCCGCTGGCGCCGATCGGGACGGCTGCACAGCTTCTACAACTGGCACCCGGGGACGGGCGGAGGGTGCGAAACGCCAGCGAGATCATCGCCAGGCAGGTCTCGCACATGACTACCCTGGTCGATGATCTGCTGGATGTCTCCCGACTGAGCAGGGGGCTGGTGGAACTCAGGCACAGGCCACTGGACCTGCGCTCGGTGATGACCGCCGCCGTGGAGCAGGTGAGGCCGCTGATCGAGTCCCGCCGCCATGCACTGACCATCTGGATCGGCCCTGACCCCATCCCGGTCCTCGGCGACCATCCGCGGCTGATCCAGGTCATCGCGAATCTGCTCAACAACGCCGCCAAGTACACCGCCCCGGGCGGTGAGATCGAATTGAAAGTCCGACGGGGCCAGAAGGAAGTTACGGTCACGGTGACGGACAACGGCAGCGGCATGGACAGTAAGTTGCTGCCGCAGATTTTCGAGTTGTTCTCGCAGGGCAAGCGCACGCCCGACCGGCAGCAGGGAGGCCTTGGAATCGGCCTGGCCCTGGCCCGCAGCATCGCCGAACTGCATGGAGGCTCGATCAGTGCAAGCAGCGGCGGCATTGGCTGCGGCAGCGTTTTCAGCCTGAGGCTGCCTCTGGCTCGTGAGTTGCCTCTGGCGAAAGCCAGCGGCGTCCTTCCGGCGAATACCACCGCCAAGCCGTCCGCGACACGCATCCTGGTGGTCGACGACAACGTTGACGCCGCCACCACCATCGCCGAACTGCTGCGCGTGGAGGGGCACCAGGTGTTCGTCGCCCATGAGGCGAGGACCGCATTGGAGCTTGCCTGGAACGAGGCGCCGCTGGACGCATTCGTGCTGGACATCGGACTGCCGGACATGACCGGCCACGAACTGCTGGCCGCGATACGGGAGCAGATACTACGACCGGCGCTGTTCATCGCGCTCACGGGCTATGGGCAGGCGCAGGATCTCAAGCTTTCGAAAGCCGCCGGTTTCCAGCATCACCTGATCAAGCCCGTCGACGCCACGCGGCTGGTTGCGCTCCTCGCTGCGGGCGCGTCTTCGCAGGCAGAGCGGAGGTGACGACGTGACTCGCTGCAGGGTCGCTGCGTCGCGCAGGGTCAGGGACGCCTGCTCACCGCATGATGTTCGTCCAACCACTAAAACATCATAGGATGGTCATCAGATCGTTGCGCCTCCAGGTCGGATCTTCGACCTTTGCCGGATAAAAGCGGAGGGAAGTAACGCCCCTGCCGGCCGGTTGCGGAAGCCGCAAGGGAAGCCGCAAGGCAGCACCGCCGCCTTGAACCCAACGCCGTCTGGAACCCTGTGCAGCCATGGAACTCCATGGCGGCATCGATCCAGAACGCTCGCGCGTGAATTGGCGAGTGCCGGATGCCGGGTCATGCTCGATGGCACAACGTCCCGATTGCTCAATGGCACGACGTCCCGATTGGCGCTTTGGCCATCAAAGCAGCCGCACGACCTACCCACATGCACCATGCTATCGGGACCGTGCGGCCTCTACCCACCTCGATCCGAAAACTGAGTTGCGGTCTTGCGTTCTTTTCGGGGGGTACTATACTCCGCTGCGAGTTGGCCCGATCCGGCGGAGGGGAAGTCGCCAGGATGGTTTCATTTGTTCTCACAGGAAGTGAGTCATGGACGAAGAGTTGTATTGCGTGGTGAGGAACGGGGAGGAGCAGTACTCCGTCTGGTTACAGGACTGCAGTCTGCCTGCGGGGTGGGAAACGGTTGGCGAACCTGGAGCCAAGCAACAGTGCCTGGAGCGGATCGAGCAGCTCTGGACCGACCTGACGCCTCGGAGCGTGCGGGAGCATCTCGACCGGCACGCCGCGATGGAGGTGGATCGTGTCGTATAACGATCCTCTTCCGATCGAGACGCTGGTCAACCCCAGCCCGGCGGAATTCCGCAAGCACTTCCTGAGGAAGGAACGTCCGGTCAAGATCGCTGGCGCGCTTGAGCACTGGCCGGCGATGAAGAAATGGTCGCTCGAATTCTTCGAGAAAGAGTATGGCGAGCAGACGATCGGCGTCGAAACCTTCGAGCCCGGCGAGCGCGGCCCAGGTAACAACAGCCCACACGGCTATGTGAAGTACCTGCGTTTCCGCGAGATGAGACTCAAGGAACTGATCCAGATCCTGCGCGACAAGCCGGATCACATGTACTACATGGCGTCACATCCATTCCGCAAGAGCTTCCCGGGCTTGCGGAGTGACGTCGGCGTGCATCCGTACATCAAGGGCCACATCGAGCACATTCCCGGCGCCCACATGGATTCCTATCTGTGGATCGGGCCCCCGGGCACGCATACGCCAACCCACACCGACCCGATGCCGAACTTCCTGACCCAGGTCATGGGCCGGAAAACGGTGTACCTGTTCCCCGCGGACCAGTGCAGGAAGAATCTGTACATCGGGCAGTTCGAGCGCGAGACCTTCAGTCCGGTTGACTTCGATAACCCCGATTTCGAGAAGTATCCAAACTACCGCGACTGCACGATCTACAAGGCAATCGTGGAACCGGGCGAGACCTTGCACATCCCCAGAAACTGGGGCCACTGCGTGATCTCGATGGATGTGTCGATCTCCGTCTCCAGCTTCTTCGTTACCCATCGGCAGTTGGCGCAGCTTGTGCCGGAATTCTTCGTCGAGTACGCGAAGCGCGCGATCCAGGGGTGGCGCTGGAAGAGCATGGAGAACGAGCGCGCGGGGCTGAATCCGCCACCGAGGCCGGAATAGGTAAATCATCCGCCTGGGATCACCGCCAGTGATGCGGTCGCCAACTACGTCATGATCGTGGGGTAATTGCGTGAGATACAACACGATAGTGGCGGATGCGCTGCCTTCCGCCGCGCAGGCTCCGGACGAGGAGCATGCACGGCTCGCGTACAACGAGAATCCCGAAGGCACCGTTGCTGCGGTCAGGTCGCGTGTGGACGTCGCGGCCCAGGCGATGAACCGCTACCCGTTCGAGGCCGAGGCGCGGGTGATGGCGGCGGTCGCTGAGCACTTCGGCTGTTCGGAGTTGGACATGATGCTGGTCAGGGGCATCGACGAATGCTTCGACCGGACTTGCGCCGAATTTCCCTCGATGCGCTGCGTCACGGCGTGGCCGGGTTTCGACGGCTACCGCGGCCGCATAGCGGTATCCGGTCTCCAACACTTCGAGATCGGCCTGGACGAGCAGTTGATGCTCCGGGAAGAGGATCTGGCACAGGTGACCCGGAACGACTTCGTCGTCCTTGCGGATCCCTCCAATCCGACCGGGCTCACCGTTTGCCGCGAGCAACTCGCCCGCCTGCGCGAGCGTGCCGGCATGCTGCTCATCGACGAGACCTACGTGGATTATTCCCCACGCCGGGAACGCAGGCCGGACTACGGTGAGCGCGGGCTGATCTTCCGTTCCTTCTCCAAGTCCTACGGCCTGGCTGGGGTGAGGCTCGGAGCGGTGTTCGGCCCGGCGGCGCTGATCGCGGCAATGAAACGGAAGCAGTGGTTCTGCAACCTGGGCATTCTCGACCTCTGCGCGCTTGAGGCCACGCTCGAGAACGATCACGTTCGCCGGGCGCACGTGCGCACGACGTTGATCGAAAGGGACAAGGTCGAGCGCGGACTGCGCGAGGCCGGGTTCCGCGTAACGCCCTCGAAGGCGAACTTCGTCCTGGTCGCTGTCGAAAATGCGGAAACAGCCGTTGACTTCCTTCGGGAACGAGGCGTCCAGGTGAAGAATGCGGGCCAGTTCGGCCTTTCAGGACATCTCCGGATCACCATCGGCAGCACCTGGGAAAATGGCCGGTTGCTGGCGGCGATGACCGAATACTTACGCGAGGAAAAGGTGATTTCATGAATGTTGCAGCACCCGATCGCACGAACGATGAAGGTAGCGGGCTTTCCGTCGAGGAGATTCTGGATTCCTCCTGGTTCCAGCCAGAGGTCTTCAAGACGCTCGACTACATCAAAGGCTTCGTCGGCGCGAAAGTCATCTCCCAGATGCTGAAGATCGGCGTGTTCGACGACCTGCTCGCCGGCAGGGATCTCGAGTTGATCGCGGACACGCGCGGCATGGATCCGTACCTCCTGCGCACCGTGTTCGAATATCTCGCCGTCGAAGACGTGCTGCTCAAGCAGATCGACGGCGACCAGGTGTCGTTCCGCCTTTCGGACTACGGCTCCCGGATCAAGCACTACGAGGGCTGGTTCAACATCCTCGTGGGCGGCTACGACAGCATCTTCTCCAACGTCGGTGCGATGCTTACCGATGGCATCGAAGCTCACAAGCGCGACGGCCTCTGGGTCGGGATCGGCAGTTGCCAGATATCCAAGTACGACACGATCCCGATCACCAAGGAGTTCATACGCTCGGTCAAACCGGACGCCCGGAGCATCGTCGACTTCGGTTGCGGGAACGCACTCTACCTTTGCACGCTAGCAAAGGAGCTCGAGGGCATTCACGCAATTGGCATCGAGCCTGATCGGAGCGCCTATGAGGCCGGGCTGAAGCAGGTCTCCGAAATGGGACTCGAACGGCAGGTCAGCCTGGTGAACGTGGAGGCCCTGGACTACGAGATCACCGAGACGCCCGATTTCATCCTGTTCGGATTCGTGCTGCAGGAAATCATTTCCCAGATCGGGCGTCCGGCGTTCATCGAATACCTGCGCAGGCTGGGGCGCAAGTTCAACGGTAGCTATCTCATGGTCATGGAAGTCGATTACGACATCGACAACCAGAAGGTGATGCAGTCCCCGATGGGGCGCGGCTATTACAACCCGTACTTCCTGCTGCATCCGTTCACGAACCAGCTGCTGCTGCCGAAGAAGGAGTGGGACAGGATTTTCGCCGAGGCGGGGTACGAAATCGTGCGCGACGAGGTCACCAGCGCGAAGGCGGACCCGACCGGATTCGGCATCTGCTACGTCTTGAAGTACCGCGACGATACGCCCTGAACCAAGTGCCAGGGTTTTCACGTCATTGCAGGAGAGAGACAAAGTCATGGATAGAAACACATCGGAAAGGGTTCTGCTCTGCATCGACAATGTCGCCGGATACGAGGTTCTGAAATATCTCGCGGGAAGGCCTGGTGTCGAGGTCGTTGCCGCCATCGTGCACCCGGAAGCGAATGCAACGCATCTCGACGAAATCGTTGCCTTCTGCGCCGCTGTCGACGTTCCGGTCATCGAGATCAGGCAGGCGCGCAAGCACTTCGACAAACTGATCGCGCCGCTGAAACCGGATTTTCTGGTGTCGATCTTCTTCGACTACATCCTCGACGACAGGTTCGTCTCACTGCCATCGCGTGATGCGGTGAACCTTCATCCGGGCTATCTGCCTTACAACAAGGGGTTCTATTACTACGCCTGGGCTGTGCTCGACGGCACCCCGGCCGGCGTCAGCATCCACAGGATCGTATCCGAGGTCGATGCGGGGCCGATCATCAGCCAGTTGCACGTGCGGATCGATGCGGCGGATACCGGTGAAATCATCTACGACAAACACATGAACGCCTCGATCGAACTGTTCAAGGCCAGCTGGCCGGCGCTCAAGGCAGGCACATACAAGGTCTTCCGGCAGCGCCACGGGGGGACCCGCAAGCTGATCGCCGAGACCAACAAGACGCTCGAGATCGATCCCCACGCGAGTTACACCGCGCGCGACCTGATCGACAAGCTCCGGGTCTTCAGCTTCTCCGACGGCGGTGGCTGCGTGATCCAGATCGACGGCAGGAAGTACAGCGTCGGCATCGAACTGGTTGAAATCGTCGATGAAGTCGTCCGCATCCCGGGAAAGCGCGACAACTGCGTGGTCGTCTGACCACACTGCACCCAACATATCTCTTCCGAATGGAATCAGGATCCGACATGAATCCGAAGCATATTCTTCTGGCGTACTCCGGCGGTCTCGACACGTCGGCGGTGTTGCATTTCCTGAAGCAGCATTTCGGCTGCAAGGTGACCGCTTACTGCGCCGATCTCGGACAGAAGGAGGACTGGGAGCGGATGAAAGAGCGCGCGAAGGTCGCCGGTGCCGACGAATTGGTGATCGACGACGTTCGCGAGAGTTTCATCAGCGACTTCGTGTTCCCCGCTCTCCGCGCCAATGCCTCCTATGAGCGTGACTACCTGCTGGGAACGCCACTGGCGAGGCCGGTGGTCGTGAAGGGGTTGGTCGAGTACGCCCGAAAGCACGACGTCGACTACCTCTCGCACGGCTGCACCCAAAAGGGCAACGACCAGGTGCGTTTCGAGCTGGCGGCCAAGTACCTGGCGCCGGAACTGCCGATCATCGCCCCGTGGCGGATGTGGTCGCTGCAGTCCCGCGAGGACCTGTTCGCGTACTGCCAGCAGCACGGGATTCCCGTGGACAGCAGCATCGAGAACCTGCTCAGCCACGACGAGAACCTGGTCCACGTCACGACCGAGGGGGACTACCTCGAGAACGTCGCCAACGAGTTCAAGTGGCGCGACGCCAACTGGCTCACGCCGCCCACCGAAGCGCCGGACGCGGTCGAAACCATTTCCATCTCGTTCCGCCAGGGTGTTCCCCACGCGATGGACGGCGTGGAGATGGATTCCATCGATCTCGTCAGCAAGCTCAATGAGGTAGGCGCGCGGAACGGCGTCGGATTTCAGGACATCATCGAGAACCGCATCAACGGCCTGAAGGTCCGTGGAATCTTCGAGAACCCGGCGCTGACCATCCTGCACACCGCGCACCGGAAGCTCGAGAAGATCACGCTCAGCCGAGAAGTGGAGCGCCTTCGCAATATGCTGTCCGACGAATACGGAGACGTCGTGTACCGCGGCCTCTGGTTCAGCGAAGAGCGGAAGTGCATCCAGGCGCTGGTTGACGAGACACAGAAGTACGTCACGGGCGCGGTCGACGTCCAGATCTACAAGGGCTCCTGCGTCGCCTCCGCCGTCCAGTCGGATTTTTCGCTGTACTCCCGTGACTACGTGACGCTGCACTCGGGCCATTCGATCAGTGGCGAGGACGCGACCGGCTTTCTGAACACGATCAGCATGCGCATCGGGATCGAGGCGCGACGAGGGGCGAAATCCGAGGCGATCGCATGAGTGTCATGGTCAATCCCTGGGCAGGGCGGTTCCGCGAGCCGATGGCCGACAGCCTGATCGCTTTCAACACCGGCCTCCCGCTGGAGGCGCGATTGTTCGAATCCGACATCGACGGAACGGCAGTCCATGTCGAGATGCTGCGGTCGGTCGGATTGCTGGAAGAAAGCGAGCACGCAGCCCTTGCCGCGGCTCTGGAGGATATCCGCCGCGAGTGGATCGCCGGTGAGGTCCATCTCGCGCCTGAACTCGAAGACATTCACATGAACCTCGAGGTTCTGCTCGTCGGCAGGGTGGGCGAACTCGGCAAGAAGACGCACACCGCACGCAGCAGGAACGACCAGCAGGCCACGGCGCAGCGAATCTACTTCATGCGCTCGACGCGGTTGCTCGTCGAAGCGATAGGCGGGCTCCAGCAGGTGATGCTGGACCACTGCCGGACGCACAATGATCTGGTGATGCCGTCGTACACGCATCTGCAACGCGCGGAGTTCACCTACTACGCGCATTGGCTGGCGACGTACGTGACGATGCTGGAACGCGACCACAGCCGCTTCGTGGACGTGATGAAGAGGGCGGACCAGTGTCCCCTGGGTGCCTGCGCCTCCACCGGGACCAGCCTGCCCATCGACCGCAACTACACCGCGCGCCTTCTCGGATTCGCCGAGGCGACGCTCCACAGCATCGACTCGGTCTCCGACCGCGACTATCTGGTCGAATTCTGTTCCCATGCGGCGAACCTGATGATCCACCTCTCGCGCTTCTCGGAGGAGATCATCCTGTTCGCCAGTCAGGAGTTTGGCTTCGTCGAACTGGCCGATGGCTACTGCACCGGCAGTTCCATCATGCCGCAGAAGAAGAATCCCGACGTCCCCGAGCTGGTGCGCGGCAAGGCGGCAAGCGTTATCGGCAACGCGGTGAGCCTGATGGTGCTGCTGAAAGCGCTGCCGCTCGGGTACAACAAGGATCTGCAGGAAGACAAGACCTCCTGGTTCGCGGCGCTGGATAACTGCACGTCCTCGCTTGCGATCCTGACGGATCTGGTCCGCACCATGAAGCCGGTCGCGGACACCATGCGCAAGGCGGTGCGGGGCGGGCATATCATCGCGACCGAGTACGCCAACTATCTGGTGCGCAAGGGACTTCCGTTCCGTGAGGCTCACCGCGTCGTTGGCGAACTGGTCAAGGTGGCCGACCAAAGGCGGGTGGACGTGGCGGATCTGCCGTTCGACGACTTCCTCGCTGCCAGTCCGCTGTTCGCGGAAGACATCCTCTCGCTGTCGGCGGAAGGCATGGTCACGAAGAAGAACTCGGTGGGTTCCTGCGGCGACCGTGCACTCCCGGAGTTGCTGGACAGACTGCAGGAACTGCTGGATGCCCATTGAGGGCATCATCGCGACCGGCTGCCGGGAGTCCCGGGGCCGCCGCATCTGTTCCCGGATCGACCCGAGGGACTGCTGGACGCCTGATGGACACGGTATTGCGGCGGATGGCCGGGGGGAACCCCGACGGCGCCGCAATTCGCCCGGGGGTGTGCCATCCGCGAATGCGCGGAATACACCCATGCGGCAACGGGTAGGGAACATGCACTCATCACTTCATGTGGGCTCTATGACTTCACCGCTATCCGCAACGAGCAGAAAGGCTGCAGGAATTTCCTACTGCTCGTTCGGCGAGTTGCTGCAAGGTGTTCTGCCCGAAGGCGATGTCGATTTCCTGGTCACGCTGCCGATCCAGAAGTACTCGGTCAGTTGCTTCGTTCCGGATTTCGACCAAACCGACATCGTGACCCACCCCAGCGACAAGACGAAAGCTGCCGCGCTTGCCCGCGTCATCCTCAGGCATTACGGCCAGGAGATCGGAGGCACGCTCCACATCGACTGCGGCATTCCCTGCGGCAAGGGGCTCAGCAGTTCCTCGGCCGACCTGCTGGCGACGGCACGCGCGGTCGAGGCCTACATGGGCAGGGAACTGCCACTCGCCGACCTCTGCGGCTACATGAGCCAGATCGAACCAACCGATGGCGTGATGTATCCGGAGTCCGTGATCTATCTGCAGCGGCAGGGACGGCTGCTCGCGCGATTGGGAAGGCTGGCGGAAATCCAGATACTTTCGCTGGACGAGGGCGGCACGATCGACACTCTGGAGTACCACCGCAAGGGATTGTCGCGGACGCACAACCAGGAGCATCGTGTGGAATTCAACCTGCTCCTCGATCGCATGATTGCTGCTTTCGAACGACGGGATCTCGAGGAGATCGGTTGCGTCTCAACGCGAAGCGCACAGATCAATCAGAAGATCAATCCAAAGCGGCACCTGGGGGCGGTCCACGCAGTCTGCCGCGATACGGATGGATTGGGCATGGTTACCTCGCACAGCGGCACCTGCCTCGGAATCCTGTACGACGTCCGCCGGGAAGGGCATCAGACCAGGCTCACTCGCGCAATCGAATCGCTCTCGGCGCTGGGCAACGTCGACATTTACGACACCGTCAAGTGACTGTGTGCGCGAACGGCGATGGCGGGAGGTTCATTCGTGAGCGTAACTGAGCCCGGGACGGGCGACTTTCTGCTCGATCGGAGCCTGCATGGAAGCCGTGGCCACAGCAGGCGCAACGAGTGGGTGTACATCGCCTACAAGACGCTTTCGCTCTCTGTCGTGGATCGCGCGATCTTCATGCTCTTCCTCATCTACAAGGGATTCGATCCGTTCCAGATCGGAGTCCTCCAGAGCGTTTTTTTTATCGCGAACATGGTGGCCGAAGTGCCCTCCGGCCTGTTCGGCGATGCCTTCGGCCGGAAGCGTTCGGTGATGCTCGGCCTGGGCACGTACTGCATCTTCGCCATCGGCGTCATCGTCTGCGACGGTTTTGCGTCTTTTCTGGTGCTCTACGCTCTGCTGGGGCTCGCGCTGGCGCTGGTCTACGGCTCCGATACGGCTCTGATCTACGACAGCCTGGCGGCCGACGGCCGCGCGGAGGAATTCAACCGCGTGCAGTTGAGGGCGAATGCGCTGGGACTGATGTCGGGCGCCGTTGCGGTGCTTGCCGGCGGTGCGCTCCAGATACTGTCATGGGACGCGGTCTACGTCGGCTACCTGATAGTGAATCTCGCAGCGATAGCGGTGTGGTGCTTCGCGATCGAGCCGATCGCCGTGCGGCGCCCCGACGGCCGGAGCGACGTCTCGCGGCAACTGCGGGACTACATACGCGGGAACTGGCGCCGGATAGGCCTGCCGATCCTCGGGTTCACGGTGTTCGCTGCCTCCACCACTCCATTTCTGACATTCAGCCAGGCGCTGTTCAACGAGCAGGGCATCAGCGTTCAGACCATTACCTGGTTCTTCTGCGGCTCGCAGATCCTGATCGGCGTGGTCTATGTGATCCTGCAGCGCAGGATGGCTTTGCTCGGCTTCTATCCCGTGCTTCTGGTCACCACGGCGATGACTTCGGTGCTGCTGGCGCTTCTGTTCCTGAATATCCCGGCGATCACATTCGGGACATTCCTGCTGGCCATGGTCTTCAGTCCCATCGTCACGATCGTGGCCAACAATTATTTCAATGTTTCGCTGCCGAGCGGCGTGCGCGCATCGTTCCTGTCCCTGATCGGAATATGCATGTCCGCGGCGATTGCGGTGATGTACTACCTCTACGGTTACATGACCGAGTCCATGCCTCTCCACAAGGTCATGGCATGGACCGCCGTGGTGCCGGTGCTGGCCTTCGCCATCTTCGTACTCTCGGCCAGAATCGAGATGGCGAGGAGCCGGCCATGATGCTCAGGCGCCTGCTGTACCGGGAACCCCGCTTCGACATGCTCGAAGAGGAGAAGCTTCGCCGTCTCCATGCGGCCTACGCAGCGATGGTCGAGGCCTATCCGCGTGCGTATTACTGGGTTCACCGCATCGACCCGGAGCGTATCCTCGTGCTGGATTTTTTCCACCAGTCGATGCTGCGCTACCGCGGCCTGGAGATGGTTTTGATCGAACGTGGGACAGTCTCGTACTTCCGCCTGCCGGGGGCGAAGGTCGGTGGCACCGGATGCGTGCTCCCGGGCGACTACCCCGTACGGATCGAATCGCCGATGGGCGCCGCGCTCCAGATCGACGTGCGCAAGAACGCAGTGTCGCGTCTGGATCTTGTTCAGTGCCTGCCATGCCACGCAGACGCTGCCGAGCACGAGTATGCAATTCTGCCGCGCCACATCCTGGAGCCCAGCAAGTTCGCGGACGAGATGAAGCAGGCGATCGCAAGCGGCGTCGAATGGATCTATCGCAACCATCGACACGCCGGGCCGTCAGGCCGGACGGCGATCGCGGACGACTTGCGGAACGCTGCGTGGCCCAACGAAGTGGAGGGCGTCTGCCGCGACGCCGACGCCTACCTGTGGTTGCTGAAAAGGGGATGTGAATAACATGACGACCTTCGCGCAGGGACGCGCACCCACCAGGTTGTACGACAGTTTCTCCAGCGCGCTGGATCATCCTGACCTCATACAGCTGCGCCCCGGGTTGGTGGCGGCCGCCTTCCGGCTGATGAAGCTGATTCCCGCGAAGTACATCATCGAAAAAGCGCTTGCGGAGGACATGCTCGATCCCACCTTGCCGGTGATCGAGACATCCAGCGGCACCTTCGCGCTGGGAATGGGGATCGTATGCAAGGAGAAGGGCATTCCCTTCCACATAGTCAGCGATGCCGCGATCGACGACCGGTTGCAGGCCAGGCTGCACCAGCTCGGCGGGCAGGTGCAGATCGTCGGCCGGAACATTTCCGGCGCCAATGTGCAGGTGCTGAGGCTGGAAGCGCTGCAGACAATCCTGCGGCAGCAGCCTGCCAGCTTCTGGCCAAGGCAGTACGACAATCCCGACAATCAGCGCGCATACCGCGCGTTCGCACGGCAACTGGTCGACACGCTCGGCACGGACATTGTCCTGGTGGGGACGGTCGGGTCCGGCGCATCGACCTGCGGCACAGCCAAGGCCCTGCGCGAGATCGGTGCCTCTATCAGGCTCGTGGGCGTGGATACCTTCGGAAGCGTGCTGTTCGGCTTGCCCGTGGGGCCGCGAATGCTGCGCGGGCTCGGCAATTCCATTCATCCCAACAATCTGGATCACGCCTGTTTCGATCAGGTCCACTGGGTGTCGCCCGCCGAGGCGTTCGCGAGCACACGCCGCCTGCAATCGCGCCATGGGCTGTTCTGCGGGCCAACTTCGGGGGCCGCCTTCATGGTGGCCGAGTGGTTGCAGGAGCAGAACAGGACGGTCGTCTTCATTGCTCCGGATGAGGGCCACCGCTATGAGCACAGCGTCTACTGCGACGATTGGATGCGAAACAACGGTTATGCCGACGCTGCGCTGGCCACGGCACCCGTGCGGGTGAGTGTTCCCACGCCCGATGCCGGGCCCTGGGCCTATCTCGACTGGGAGCGCGGTGGCTACGAGGAGGTAACCGGTCACCCCGTCCCTCGCGGCACAACGCTGGAACAGGTTTTCGGCGAAGCAGTGGCGCTGCCGGCATGAGCCTGGTGCATTGCCCAGTGGAATCGCTCCGCCGGGTGGACGAAGCTGCGAGAACGTTCGTCTTCATCGAGAGCAACACGACGGGCACCGGGCGCCTCTGTCTGGAGAAGGCGCTGCTGCGCGGCTTCCGCGTGCTGTTCTTGACCCGGCGACCGCAACTCTACGGATTCCTGCGGGACGAGACGGTCGAACCCGTGGTGACCGACACCTCGGACGTCGACAGTCTCGAGGCGCTGATTCGTGCCCAACCGGATGTCGTCGGCGTGTTCTCGACATCGGAATACTTCATCGAAACGGCGGCGATCGTCGCCCGCCGCCTCGGATTACCGTCGAGCGCGGCCGAAGCGATCGGACTGTGCCGTGACAAGGGTCGCCTGTACGAACGCCTCCGTGCCGCCGGCGTCGCCACGGCAGACACGCACATCGTCGAGACGCTCGAACAACTGCGCGCCCTCGCGCCCGCACTGCATTACCCGCTGGTCCTGAAGCCGGCGATGGGGTCGGGCAGCGTCGGCGTCCGACTGGTGCGCGGCGAAGCCGATCTGTTCGAGCACGGCGCGGCCATTCTCAGCGGGACCAGGAACGAACGCGGCATCGCGGTCGTTCCGAAACTGCTGCTGCAGCAGTACATCGATGGCCCGGAGTTCTCGGTCGAGGTGGTCGGCCTCGGCCCGGATGCGGGCTATCGCGTGCTCGGAGTGACCGGCAAGCACCTTGGGGCGCTGCCGCATTTCGTCGAAACCGGGCACGACTTTCCTGCGCCGGTTGACGATTCGCTCCGAAAGCGCATCGCGGCCGAAGCCTTGAGCGGCCTGCAGGCAGTCGGCCATGTCTTCGGTCCCGCGCACGTGGAATGTCGCTTGCGAGGCGACCGCGTCGTCATCATCGAGATCAACCCGCGACTGGCAGGCGGCATGATCCCGCAGGCGATCGAGCACGCGACCGGCATTGACGTGCTCGGGGCAATGATCGATCTGTTCAGCGGCGCGGACCCGGATCTGGCGCCGCGGCGCGACGACGTCGCCTCTATCCGGTTTCTGCTGCCGCCGCACGATGGCACCCTGCGAGCACTGGGCTTCGAACCGCTCGTGAAGTCGGCCGGCGTCCGCGCCGTTTTCACTGCGCTCAAACCAGTGGGGCAGCGGATTTCGCTGAAAGGTGATTTCACGGATCGCGTGGCGTTGGTTCTCGCCAGCGGCCCTGACCGCGACGCCCTCAACCGTGCGCTCGAGGAGGCGCGACTCTGCGTCGAGATGACCGTCGACGACGGCACGCCTGTGCCGTCCGCCATCGGCAGGCTCCGCAGCGCGCTGCATCCCAAGGCCATGGAGATCATCCGCAAGCACGAGGGCGTCGTGGCCCGGCTTGCGGATCTTGAGTCCTTCGTGGCGATCGACGAGGCGCATCTGTTGATGCTGTCGGACACTGGAATCTGCGGCCGTTCGACTGTCGTCGCGGCGCTGCGCCACGTATCGGCGCTGAGGCAGGAAGGATTTCCGGTGATTCTCGAGGCAGTCGCGCCCAGAGGCGCGTATTCCCTCTACGAGCAGGCGCTGATCGAGCGCGCCGGCATCGATGTCGGCGGGGCAGTACACACCGCCCGCTCGCGCAACGACATCAATGCCTGCATCTCCAAGCTGCAGGTGCGCGACACATACGTCGCCTGCTACCGCGCGCTGTGGCGGATGCGGTCGGCGCTGATCGAGAAGGCAGAAACCACATTGGACTGGCCGCTGCCGGTCTACAGCCAGTATCAGGCCGCGCAGCCAGGCAGCTTCGGCTATTACCTCTGGTCGGTCGAGACCGCTCTGCGTCGCGACCAGTCGGCATTGAGCCATCTCGAGGACGACCTCGCCGTGTGCCCGATGGGCGCCGGCAGCGGCGCCGGCAGCGATTTTCCGATCGACCCGCGGATCGTCGCCGACCTGCTGGGGTTCCGCGGCTGTGCGCAGAGCGCGCTGGATGCCGTGGCCAGCCGCGACCTGATCCTGCGCTTGCTGGGCGCACTGTCCATCGCGGCCACCACGCTGAGCAGGCTCGCGCACGATCTCCAGCTGTGGACCATGCGCGAGACCGCCTTCCTCGAACTGCCCGATGAGCTGAGCGGCGGCTCTTCGCTGATGCCGCAGAAGAAGAACCCGTACCTGCTCGAAATCGCGAAGGGCAAATTCGCCCAGGTGGCGGGCGCCGCGGGCACGACGCTGTTTTCGATGCAGCGGACGCCGTTCGGCAACTCCATCGAAGTGGGCACGGAGGCGGTCTCGATGTGCGGCGATGCAGCACTGGCCTTTGAAGAGGCTTGCGATCTGCTGCGGCTGATGGTCGAAGGCGTCTCGGGCGATCGGGCAAGGATGTGCGAAGCCGCGGATGAAGGTGTCGTTGTCGCCACACAGGTTGCGAATCGGATTGTGCGCGAGCAGGGCATCACGTTCCACGAGGCGCATCTTCGCGTGGGCGGCGCCATCACCGACGCCATCAAGCGGAGGCAGGACCCGTCCGACGCTTTGGCGGCGCTCGCTGGCGGCAGGCACATCGATGCTGCGTCCGCTGCTGCGGACCTGCGTTTCGGGGGCGGTCCAGGCGCGGTTGCGGGCGCGCTCGCACCTGCGCGCGAACGCCTGCGCGAGGACGCGCACAGGCTGTCGAAGCTCCGCGCCGGCTGGGCTGCCGCCCAGCGGGCCAGGCGGCACCGGGTAGAGAACACGATCGCGGGCGTCGAATGAGGCGTTTTACGGGGTTCGCCGGATGCCGTGCAAAAGCCCAACCGATGCGGCGGGTGGCACCGCAATCCATGGATACAACCACTCAAGGCAGGGTCAAGCAATGATCGATTACCTCAGTGACACTGTGACGCTCCCGACCGCTGAGATGCGCGAGGCGATCTTCGCCGCGCAGGTCGGCGACGATTGCTACGGCGAGGATCCGACGATCCACCAGCTCGAGGCCCTTGCGGCCGCAATGACCGGAAAGGAGGCGGCGGCATTCGTGACCAGCGGCACGCTGGGCAATCTGACGGCGCTGCTCGCGCAGTGCCCCCGCGGCTACGAAGTGATCCTCGGTGACCAGTCGGACCTCTACAACTACGAAGCCGGCGGCATTTCTCTGGTCGGCGGGGCGGTGCTGCATCCGGTTGCGACCGCCGCTGACGGCACTCTTCCCATCGAGAGCCTGCGCAAGGCCATCCGCGACCGCAGCGATTACCAGTGCGCACCGGCGGGGGTCATCGCGCTCGAGAATCCGCACTGCTGCGCCGGTGGCCGCGTGCTGTCGATGGACTACCTGCGCCAGGTGCGCGAACTTGCCGACGAACACGGAATTGCGGTTCACATGGATGGCGCCCGGATATTCAACGCACAGGCAAGCCTGGGCGTTCCCGTAGCCGAGATCGTCGCCTTCGCCGATTCCCTTCAATTCTGCCTGTCCAAGAGCCTGGCAGCGCCCTACGGCTCCATGGTGTGTGGCAGCGCCGAGCTCATCGACCGCGTCAAGCGCTACCGCAAGATGCTTGGCGGTGGCATGCGGCAGGGCGGCCTCATGGCTGCGGCCGGCGTAGTCGCACTGCGCACGATGGTCGACCGGCTCGGCGAGGACCATCGCCGGGCAGCTCAACTTGCCGAAGGGCTGCGCGGACTGCCCGGTGTGACGCTCAAGAACGATCGGATCGATACGAACATGGTCTTCTTCGATGTTGCCGGGATGGCCAACGATGCCTTCGTCGATACCTTGCAGAAGCGCGGCATCCGCATGGGGCTGCTCGGAGAAGGCGTGATCCGCGCGGTCGTGCATTACATGATCGACGACGCGGCCATCCAGGCGACGGTTGCGGCCGCGGCCGACATCCTCTGCGACCGTGCCCACACCGGCAAGGCCGAAGCGGGCCTGCCGGCATGAGCTTGTTTCCGATCGAAACGGCCAGGCTGCTGCTGCGGCCCTTCGTGCGCGAGGATCTCGAAGCGTTCACCGCCTACCGGGCGGATCCGGACGTCGCCCGGTACCAGAGCTGGTCGCACTACACACGGGACGATGCAGAGGCGTTCTACGCCCAGCAGCAGGACCTCGCCTTCAACAGCGACGACACCTGGTTCCAGATCGCCGTCAAGCGCAAGGACGACGACGCCAGCCTGGGCGACCTTGCCGTGCATTTCTTCGACGAGGGCCGTCAGGCCGAGATCGGCGTGACATTCGCATGCGAGTTCCAGCGCATGGGCTACGCGGTCGAAGCGCTCTCGCGCATCGTCGAACTGCTGTTCGACGGCCTGGGGAAGCACCGGATCGTGGCCACGGTGGATGCGTCGAACCGGCCGGCGCAGAGATTGTTCGAGCGGCAGGGATTCAGGCGCGAGGGCGAATACCGGAAGAACGTCTTTTTCAAGGGCGAATGGTCCGACGAGTACGGCTACGCGTTGCTGAACGAGGAGTGGCGGACGCACGCCGTGGACGGATCGGGGAGCAGGAACAGAACGAACCCTGAGAGTTGGAAACCCGTATGAATGGATTCGATCATTTCGTAGACGTTTGCGCACATCGCGCCAACGTCGATGCCGACAAGCTCGCGTACTGTTACGTCGAAGCGAATGCGCCGGGTCGCGAGATCGATTTCGGCGGACTCGACCGAACCGCGAGGGGCCTGGCCGCGAGATTTTCCGCTCACGGCCGCAAAGGCGACCGTGTGCTGATCGTCTGTCCGCAGGGAATGGAGTACGTG
The DNA here is from genome assembly GCA_030857025.1 of Pseudomonadota bacterium. Taxonomy (GTDB): domain Bacteria; phylum Pseudomonadota; class Gammaproteobacteria; order Xanthomonadales; family Xanthomonadaceae; genus Lysobacter_K. The sequence goes on from JALYOF010000052.1 coordinate 66,164, forward strand.
CTGTCGTTCTTCGGCTGTCTCTACGCCGGCCTGGTTGCCGTTCCAGCGTACGCGCCGAGAAACAATCACCATTTCGGTCGCCTGCGCAGGATCATCGAGGATTCTGCGCCGAGCATGGTGCTGCTGTGCCGGGAGCAGATGGCCTCCGTCCGGGCGATGCTGGAAGTGGACGAATGCCTGAAGTCCATCCCGCTGGTCGCGGTGGACGACATGCTGGCGGAATTCAATGCGGACCGGGCGCCGGACTGGACGGTGCCCGCGCTCGGTCGCGAGGACCTGGCATTCCTGCAGTACACATCAGGCTCGACGGGGGCCGCCAAGGGCGTCATGGTGACGCACGGGAATCTGCTCGCGAACGAGGAGATGATCCGCGTCGCCTTCGGCAACCACTCCGACAGCCGAGCCATGTCGTGGCTGCCACTGTTCCACGACATGGGTTTGATGACGCTGCTGCAGGGCGTGCATACCGGGTACAGCACCTGGCTCATGAGGCCGATGGACTTCCTGTCCGATCCGTCACGCTGGCTTCAGACGATCTCCAGGGTACGCGCCACGCTGACGGCGGCGCCCAACTTCGCATGGCAGCTGTGCGTCGAGAAGATCGCGCCCGCGCAGATCGCCGCACTCGATCTCTCCAGTCTGGAGGTCGCTGTCAGCGGTTCGGAACCGATCTCGCCAGCTACGCTGAAGGCGTTCCACGACGCATTCGCACCGGCTGGCTTCCGCAACGAAGCCTTCCGCCCCAGTTATGGACTGGCCGAAACGACCCTGCTGGTCACCGCATCCGCGGGACTGAGGCAGGATTCGATCATCGCGTGCCCCACCACGTCGGCGGAGGGCCACGAGCGGGTGCACCACAGGATCCTCTGCGGTCGGCCAGCACCAGGCTGCGAAGTGCGTGTTGTCGATCGAGACACGTGCATGCCCGTCGACGACGGCGAGGTCGGGGAGATCTGGGTGAAAGGATCCCACGTGGCTGCAGGCTACTGGAACAATCCGCAGCTGACAGCCGATACCTTCGCGAACGTTACAGCCGCCGGTGACGGCCCGTTTCTTCGCACCGGCGACCTGGGCTTCCTGCATCAGGGCGAGCTTGTCGTCGCCGGTCGCTGCAAGGACATCATCATCCTGCGTGGCGAAAACTTCTATCCATCCGATCTCGAGGCGTCCGCAGTGTCCGCGCACGACCGGCTGGTGCCGGACTGCATGGCGGCGTTCACCCTGCAGCCGGACACTGATGCGGACGGTACCGATGCAGCGAGCATGCTCTGCCTGGTCGCCGAGGTGCGCCGCGGCACCCGCGAGGAGGACGGTCCGCGGATCGTACAGGCGATCGTGGGCCGCATTTCCGAGACCTACGGCCTGGCGCTCGAGCGCGTCGTCCTGATCCGCGAACGCTCGATTCCGAAGACGTCGAGCGGCAAGGTCCAGCGAGCAGCAACGCGCGACGCGCTGTGCAGAGGCCAGCTGAAGGTGCTGTGGGAGCAGCGTGTCAGCGCGGCTGCGGACGGCACCTCCGCCGAGGCCGCTGGCGAACTGCTGTCGCTGATCGCCTCCGGAGCGGAAGGCAGGCGCCGGGACATGGTGGAGAGTTACCTGCTGGGCCTGATCGCCGAAGCGTTGAATTTGCCGTTGACCGCCATCGACCAGAGCCAGCCGGTCGGAGCACTCGGGTTGGACTCGCTCGCACTGATGAACCTCAAGGCTCGCATCTGGAACGGCTTGAGTGTCGATCTTCCGGCGGACGCGCTGTTCGGTGACATGACGCTGGCGGTGCTCGTCGATGGCGTCGATGCGCTTGTCCAGGACGCCCTGTCACCAGCAGACGCCACACCAGCCATCGCTGCGTCGGCCGACGCCGTGCCGACGTGTTCCGGAGTATCGGCGGGACAGCTTGCGCTGTGGATGACCCACCAGACCGATCCCGCGTCGAACGCCTACAACGAAGGCTTCGTCGCTCGGGTGTCCGGCGGTTTCGAGCCCGAGGCGTTCCTTGGGGCACTGGGTGAGTTGCAGGTGCGGCACGACGCCCTGCAGATGGTATTTGCGGAAGTGGGCGACCGGGTCGTTGCCGCGCGCGGCGGCGTGCTCGACTGCCGCATTGAACGCTTCACGTCTGACGCTGCGGCGCTGGATGCCGCCAGGGATGCGTTCGCGCGTCCGTTCGATCTCGCACGTGGCACCTGGAGGAGCGTTGTCGCCATCGGCCCAGGCGAAACCCACCTCACCCTCGTGTTTCACCACATCGTGGTCGATATGCGCTCGCTTTCGGTGCTCATCGACGAGTTGAAGCAGCTTTACGATGAGATCGCACATGGCGGCGACGTCGCGTTTTCGCGCCGACACGGCGCTGCGACCTATGCCGCACACGCCGCCTGGCAGGGCGAGTGGCTGCGCTCGGATGCGTGCGGACGGCAGCTCGACTACTGGCGTGAGCGACTGCAGGGCATGCCCCTGCGTTCGAGCCTCCCGGTCGCCAGCGCGCAGCGTTCGCGACCGCTGGCCTCAGAACATCGTTTCGAGATCGACGCGGACACGCTGACCGCCGCGAAGGGCTTTGCGGCGCGTACCGGCACGACGCTCTACCAGGTGCTGTTCGCCGTATGCTCCCTGCTGGTCTCCAGGTATTCGGGCCAGCGCGACGTCGTCGTCGGCATGCCGACGCTGGGACGGTCCCGCTCGGTCGATGCCGCCACGGTCGGATACTTCACGAACGTGTTGCCGGTACGGCTCGAACATCCCGAAGGCCTGGAACTCACTACCTGGATCGAACGCGCGAAGGAGGCAGTCGCGGGCGGCCTGCGCAACCAGGATGTGCCGCTGCTGGTCCTCGACGAACATCTGGCGCGCGACCGTGGGCAGGCGGAGCGCTCGGACCGCGGCACGCCGCTCTTGCAGGTGGTGCTCTCGCTTCTGTCGGCGGAAGCGTCTGCCACACCCGATCCCGGCGGCGCGGACGACCACGCCGCGCCTTTCGTTTTCGGGCAGAACGGCGGCCGCCTGGCCATGGGCGACGCGGTGCTCACTTCCGTCGATCCCGCGCGTCCGCGCGCGCAGTTCGAGCTCTCCATCGTGCTGATGGAGGAGGAAGGTGGCCTGCGCGCCTGCGCCGGCTATCGCGGCGATCTGTTTCCGGCCGGGCTCATCGAGCGCTTCTGCGCGAATTTCGCGTGGGTCCTGGGGGAGATCGCCGGCGGCGCACCTTCGAGGTTGCGCGACATTCCTTCGATGCATCCGCGTGAGTTGGACATCGTCGCGCGCGGTCTGCGCGGCTCCGAATCTCCCGCGACGCTGGCCGACGATGGCGAGTGGACGACCGTGGTCGACTGGTTTCGCCGGGCTGCAGCGAGCACGCCCGCGGCAACCGCGCTGCGCGACGCACGCACGACCCTCAGCTATGAAGCACTCGACCGCCAATCCGACGCGCTTGCCGCGCATCTGATCGTTCGCGGCATCGTTCCAGGGCAACTGGTCGCCCTTGCGACCCGCAGCCGACTGCAGCAGGCGAAGATGGCGATCGCGGTCGCGAAAGCCGGAGCCGCCTACCTCCCCGTCGATCTGGCCAATCCCGCCGACCGGGTCGCGTTCATGCTGCGCGACAGCCGTGCCGCGCTGGTGATCAGCACGCGGGACGACGTCGGCAGTCTTCCGGACACGGGCATCGAAACCATACTGGCCGACGGTCCTTCCGCAACCCCGAACGCCGTGCAGTCGGGCGACGAACGTCGGCCGCGTATCGCGGTCCATGCCACGGACCTGGCCTACTGCATCTACACCAGCGGCTCCACGGGACAACCGAAGGGTGTGCTGGTCTCCCATGCCGCGCTCAAGAATCTCGTGCAGTGGCATTTGCAGGCGTTCGAGGTGGATCATCGGGCCATCGCCACGCTGATCGCGGGGCCGGGTTTCGACGCTTCCGTACTGGAGCTCTGGCCGTACGTCTGCACTGGTGCGACGCTGCTCGAACCCCTGCCGGAATGCAGGCGCGACATGCTGATGCTGGCCGACTGGCTGCAGCGCACGGGTGCCAGTCACTGCTTCATGCCCACCCCGATGGTGGAGGCCTTTCTGGATCACGTCGGCGATGAAGGCGCCGGTACGGCATTGCGATATCTGTACACGGGCGGTGACCAGCTCAAGGCCCGTCCACGAGGCATGGCCGGTTTCCGCCTGCTGAATATCTACGGCCCGGCCGAGAACGCCGTCGCCACGACGTGTGGGGAGGTGCTCCCGGCGGATGCCTTCGGGCCCGGCAACGCCGCCCATCTGCCGGACATCGGCGACCCCGTTCGTGGGCAGGAGTTGCACATTCTTGACGATGCGCTGAGGCCGGTGCCCCTTGGCGTGGCCGGCGATCTGTACATCCGCTGCCCGGAACTGGTCTGCGGCTACCGCAACCGGCCGGCGCTCACCGCGGAGCGCTTCCTGCCGGACCCGCACGCCCGCGAACCGGGTGCGCGCATGTACGCGACCGGCGACGTGGTCAGGCTCGACGAAGCAAACCGGATCCAATTCGTCGGCAGGAACGACGACCAGATCCAGATCCGCGGATGCCGGGTGGAAATTGGCGAAGTGGAGGCGGCCATCATCGCGCATCCGCAGGTGCATGCATGCAAGGTGACCGTAACCGACAGTGCGGATACGGGAAAAATGCTCGTTGCCCACGTGGTGGCCGACGACGCCCTCGGTGATGCCGCCCTGCGCATTCAACTCGCGGGGACTCTGCCAGCGTACATGGTGCCATCGGCTATCGTCATGCTCGACGAACTGGTGCTCGATGCCAACGGCAAGATCAGCCGCCAGCAGACGCGGGTGCCGGCCACGCGGGAGAACGACGGCGGGAGCATCGTCTATGCCGACGACTGGGAGCGCGAAGTCTCGGCCATATTCCAGGAGGTCCTCTCCTGCCGGCAGGTGCGTCCGGAGGACGACTTCTTCTTCCTCGGCGGCCATTCCATGATGGTGCACGCCGTGGTGGCCGCCATCCGTGAGCGCCTCCGGGTGCCCGTCGCAATCGCCGACGTGTTCGCAAATCCGCGGGTCTCCGCGCTCGCCGCGCACCTGCGCGCGCAGCAGGACGCCCCCGCACAGCTGCGGGCGACGATGCGTCCGGAGCGTCTGCACCTGAGCGGGGAACAGCGGCGGCTGTGGCTGCTGCAGCAATTGGACGGGGACAGCACCGATTACAACATCTGCGTCGCGATGCGCATCCACGGCGCCGTGGATCGCGAACGCCTCCAGATCGCGCTTGCGCGCGTGGCTGCGAAGCACGAATCGCTTCGGACCGTATTCGCCAGCGAGGAAGGGGTGCCCTGGCAGCGAATCCAGCCAGCGGGTCCGGTCGCGCTCGAATGGTCCGCCGTGGAGGGGGGCAGGGAGGCGCTGGAGCGAGCGGTCGACGACTGGGCGGGACAGCGTTTCGATCTTCAGCATGGGCCGCTGTTCAAGGCGCGTTTTTGGGACGCTGGCGGCGAAGGCGTCCTCGCGTTCTGCCTGCACCACATCGTTGCCGATGGGCGCTCCATGGAGGTGCTGTTCGAGCACATCTGCCGATACTACGAAGTCGACGATGCCGCGGACGGGGATGTGGAACCGCTGCAGTACGCGGACTACTGCCTGTGGCGCCGCACCCCGCAGTTGCTGGATCGAGAGGCCGCATCGCTGGCCCATTGGCGCGAGACACTATCGGGCGAGTTGCCCGGCGGGCTCGCTTCGATAGCGGGCGCCGACGTTGAGGCTTCGGGTGAAGCGGCGAATGCAGGCGAGGAGTCGGTGCGCGTGCTGTCCGCAGCCCAAGCCGGGCGAGTCCGCGAGTTTGCCCTGCGCCACGGCGTCACGGAGTCGACTGTGTACCTGGCGGTGTATGGTCTGCTCGTTTCGAAGTACACGGGTCAGGACGACGTTCTGCTCGGCATGGCCTACGACGGGCGGGAACTGCCCGAGTTCAGGAACACGGTCGGCATGTTCGTGAACGTGTTGCCGATCCGCGCGAACTTCCGCGACGGCGATCCGTTCCGCGTGCAGGTGCTGCAGCTGCGTGACGCCTGCGTCGTTGCGCTGCGTCATGGCAGTGTCGACTACGCGCGACTCGTGGAGATGGTCGATCCTGCGCGCCGATCCGGCGCGGGCGAACTGGTCCACAACATGTTCGACTTCGAGCAGATTGGACAGCTGCCTGCCAAGCTCGGCGATGCCGGCGTCGAAGTGCTGCGCCGCCCGGATCGCAGCGCGAAGTTCGAGGCGACGCTGCGTTGCAGTGCGACCACCGACGGCGGCATGCGGCTCTCGCTGAACCATCGCCGCGCGCAAATGACGCAGGTGTTCGCCGCACGCTTCCTGGAGGCCAACCTGTCGGTCATCGATCAGGTACTGGCTGATCCTGACCTGATGCCGGCTGACGTGCGGCTGGTGGACGATGCGCAGGCGGAACGGTTGCTGGGAATGGGCCGGGGTGCGGTCGTTCCCCTGCCCGAGACGCCCCCCGTTCGCCTGTTCGAGCGCGTAGCCGACGAGCATCCGCAATGGCTTGCACTGGCAGACGCGGCCGGCGAACACCTGAGCTATGCCGAAGCGAACATTCGTGCCAATCGGATCGCGCGACACCTGATGGCGTTGGGCGCCCGCGCTGGCGACGCCGTTGCGCTGTGCCTGTCCGCAGGAAACCCGTTCGCCCTCTGCGCGCTGGCGGTGATGAAGATCGGTGCGGCGTACGTGCCGGTGGATCCGAATTATCCGGAACAGCGGAAATCACGGATACTCGGGAGTTGCGGCGCAACGTTGGCGATCACCGGTGCGGACGGTGCGCTCGACAGCGCGGCGGGCCGGTGCGCGGTCCTGCAGTGGAGCCAGCTATGTGCATCGTCCGCGGCGCTACCCCCGGACAACGTCGTTGCGCGGATACGCATGGACGACCTCGCATACCTCGTTTACACCTCGGGCACCACAGGCCAGCCAAAGGGAATCGAAATTCCGCACCGTGGCCTCGCCAATCTGTGTCACTGGCATGCGGGGGCCTACGGGCTGCACGGTAGGAACGGGGCCGTACGGGCCAGCCAGACGGCCGGAATCGGGTTCGACGCCGCCGTGTGGGAGCTGTGGCCGTATCTGACCACGGGCGGGAGCGTCTGGTTCGCGCCCGACGACGTGCGCCAGTCCTCGCAGCGCCTCGCCGCCTGGCTCGCCGCAAACGGCATCACCCACGCCTTCTTGTCGACGCCGCTCGCGCATGCAGTCCTCGCGGACGGCTGGAGCGGCTCACCGGATCTGGAATATATGCTGACAGGCGGTGAACGGCTCACGAGTCGGCCGCCAGCCGGCGCGCGCTACCGTCTGGTGAACCACTATGGTCCGTCCGAGAACAGCGTGGTCGCGACCGCGGGCGACGTCGAGGCTTCCACCAGCGGTGATCTGCCGTCGATCGGATGCGCGATCGACAACGTGAATCTCTACGTGCTCGATCGGCACGGCAGGCTGCTGCCCCAGGGCGTACCGGGTGAGTTGCACATCGGCGGCATCTCGCTGATGCGGGGATATCGGGGCGATCACGAACTCACGGAGCGCATGCTGGTAGTGGATTCGTTCGACAACGCACCGCCGGCAAGGATGTACAGGAGCGGGGACATCGTCCGCTGGGACGATGAGGGACAGCTTCAATACCTCGGCAGGGCCGACGAGCAGGTCAAGATCCGCGGCTTCAGGATCGAGCTGGGCGAAATCCTTCAGGCGATCAAGGCCAGCCCGGTCGTCCGCGATGCGGTGGTGACGGTGATCACGCACGAGCGGCAGGGCATGCAGATCGTTGCCCATGTCGTCTTCGCGGATGCCGGGACGAGCGACGGACGGACCGGCACTTCGGACCGGCAGCGCGCGGACGGGCTCAAGGCGGCACTCGCCACCGATCTGCCTGAATTCATGATGCCCGCGTTCATCGTGCCCGTGGACGTGATGCCGCTCACGAGCAACGGCAAGGTCGACCACGCGCGTCTGCCTGCACCGCAGCGACTCGACGACGCGCCGCCGTCGCCGCTGGATACACCGACTGAGCACGAATTGGCGGCGATCTGGAGCGAGTTGCTCGGTGAACCCGTCGCGAATACAAACGCCAATTTTTTCGCCCTGGGAGGGCAGTCGCTGCTCGCCTCACGGGCGGTCGCCATGATTGGAACCCGCCTCAAGCGGGAGGTTGCCTTGAAAGACTTTTTCGTCGCCCGCGATCTTGCCGATCTCGCCCGCCGCATCGACGGTGCCGCGTCGTACGACCGGATTCCAGTTGCACCTGCGGATGCGGTTGTCCCGCTTTCGCCGTATCAGAAGCGCCTCTGGCTGACGCAGGCGTTCAACCGCGCCAGCGTGGACCACAACGTCATCGGCGCCGTGCGGGTGACCGGCCCACTGGACCCCGAAGCTTTTCGTGCCGCGCTGATGAGGCTGGTCACGCGGCATGCAATCCTGCGCACGCGCATCGTCGACGTTGGCGGCGGGCCGTGTCAGGAACTGCTGCCGCCACTCGACGCCACCGGTGAGAAGTGGCCGCTGAACCTGCTCCAGCTCAATCTGAGCGGCAACTCGCCCGAGACCCAGAACGACTTCATCAGGGACTCCCTCGAACGCCTGGCGAAAGAGCCGTTCGACCTGGCATCGGGCTCGCTGTTCAAAATCATGGTGATCCAGACCACGCCCGATTGCGCAGTGTTGGCCGTCAGTTTCCACCACATCATCGTCGACGCCTGGTCGGCGAACGTATTCATGCGCGAGTTGTTCGGGACGCTCGCGGCGATGGCCGAGGCGCGGGACCCGCAGCTCGCCGAGTTGCCCCTGCAGTACCGGGATTACAGCCTGTGGGCACACGCGGAACTCGAACGATCCGGGGAGGCACTGCAGGCTTTCTGGCGGCGCTACCTCATTGACGTTCCCGCGCCGACGCAGCTGCCCACGGCCCGGGCCGGCGCGAACGTCAAGCGCACGCCCGCAAAGGCGCAGGTGACGTTGTCCGCCGAAACTCTGGACAGGCTGAAGGCGATCGCGCGCGGCCATCACGGTTCGCTGTACGAAGTGCTGATCTCGAGCCACTTCATCTGGCTGCACCGCCTGAGCGGCCAGACCGATTTCGTCGTCGGCACGCCGTATAACGACCGCAGCCGCGCGGAGCTCGCCAATCTGATCGGCTTCTTCGTCAACACGCTTCCGATCCGCGGATGCGTCGCACCGAACCAGAACTTCGGCGATCTGGTCCGGCGCACCCGGACCGATCTGGCAGAAGTCTACGGACATTCCCGGTTGCCCTTCGACGAAATCGTCGAACGCTGCACCGACGCGACCAGCACCCTGTTCCAGACCATGTTCGATTTCCAGCCGGAACTGGCCGCGCAGGAAACGCAGGGCGCCGATGGGCAGCGTCTGCGCGCCGAGGTTCTCGACTCCGCACCGGAAGCACCGGTGGCCGAACTCTCCGTCACGTTCCGGGAAACGCCGTCCGGTTTGGTGCTGTCGTGCGTGTACGTCGCCGAGACGTTCGAGGCCGGGACCGTCGCCCGATGGCTGGAAAATTACAGGATACTGCTGGAAAGCATCGCCGCCGACGAAGGGTGCCCGGTGCGTCACCTCGCTTTCCTCACGCCCCCGGAAGAGGCGGTCGTCGACCATTGGCGGAACCACGCGCCGATCGACGGACCTTCTCCGCTCCTTTCGCAATGGCGCGACGGGGAAACGGAAGAGCTGCTGCATGTACTGGTCGACCGCCAGGCTGTCCTGTCGCCGTCGAGCATTGCGCTGTGCACGGACGACGCGGACGTGTCCTATGCGGAACTCGCTGCGGACGGCAATCGGTTGGCCAATCTGCTTCTTGATGCCGGCGTGCGTTCCGGCACGGTCGTCGGCGTCGAGGCGGTGCACAGCATCGATGCGGTGATCGGCATCATCGCGATCATGAAGGCAGGCGCGATCTGTTTCCCGATCGATCCGCACCAGCCAGACGAGCGGGTCGCATTCCTGCTGGAAGACAGCGGTTGCGCATACCTGCTGGCGGGCCAGGGCTTCGCGCCGGCCGGGTTCAGTGGGCGGATAATCGCGCTGGACGCCAGCGCGTGGACGCATGCACCGGCGACCTCTCCGGCAGTGAACGTCACTCCCTACCACGGTGTGTTCCTGACCTACACTTCTGGCACCACCGGCATGCCGAAGGGCACGGTTCTGCACCACCGCGGCATCATCAACTATGTCGGCAACGTGGTCGAACGGCTCGGCTATTCGCAGTCGGACCGCGGGCTGCTGTTTGCACCGCTCACCTTCGACGCGTCGCTTGAGGAAATCTTCGCGCCGCTGTGCATCGGCGCATCTCTCTACATCGGCGACGAGCACATGAAGCGCTCGGTTCCGGCGCTGCTGGAGACCTGCCGTCGGCGCGGCCTCAGCGTGCTTACCCTGCCGACCGCTTACTGGCGCGTCCTGAGCGAGCACCTCTCCGGGCACGAAGCCGACAGTCGTCCCCTGGGGCCGGTGCGGCTGGTCAGCATCGGCGGCGAAAAGATGACGATCGAAGCAGCCAGGCAATGGCACCGGGCCACGGCGGGCAGTGTCGATCTGTTCAATATCTACGGGCCAAGCGAATGCTCCGTTGGCAGCATCGTCGACAGGGTTGACCTCGATAGCGTCTTTGCCGCAGGGGAAATCTACCTGCATCACCCCATCGTCAACGCGGAACTTCATCTGCTCGACGCACACTTGAGCCCGGTGCCTGCGGAGTCGGCAGGCGAGCTGTATATCGGCGGCGCGGGAGTAGGCCACGGCTACCACCAGCGACCGGCCCTCACCGCACAGCGCTTTGTCCCCGATCCGTTCTCCGCAATCGACGGTGCACGCATGTACCGCACCGGCGACCTCGCCAGCTACGATCTCGACGGCCGCCTGCAGTTCATTGGTCGCATCGATTTCCAGATCAAGGTCGACGGCATCCGCCTCGAGCCGGGAGAAATCGAGTCGGCGCTCGAAGCGCATCAGGATGTGGCGCAGGCCGTCGTTCTGGCCAGGCCCGACCCTGCAGGCCGGGTTCGGTTGACAGGCTATGTGACGTTGAACCGGCACAACCGCGCCGCGGACGGCAAGGCGCTGGTCGCGTACCTGCGCGAGCGCTTGCCGACCCACATGGTGCCCGGCCGCATCATGGTGCTGGATGCATTCCCGCTGACGCGCAACCAGAAGGTGGACCGCCGCGCGCTGCCGGAGATCGACGAGGTCGCCCCCGTAGAGGCGACACCCGTGCTGTCGCCGACCGAAAGCGGCGTGGTTGCGCTGTGGCGGATGCTGCTGGCGGAAGACAGCCTCGGCCTGGATGACAACTTCTTCGAACTGGGTGGCAGTTCGCTCCTGGCCATCCGCATCAACAGTCGCATCGAGGACGAGTTCGGCGTTCGCCTGCCCGCCGCTGCCGTGTTCGAACAACCGACCGTGCGCATGTTCTCGGCGCTGATCGACGGCCTGCGTGCCGACGATGCCTCCGCAGCCTGCGAAGCCGCGCCCTTGCGCAACGAGCGCATCGAGCGGATCGAGGACACTTCGCTGCCGCTGTCCGGCGCCCAGTACCGCCTGTGGTATCTGCACCAGCGCTTTCCCGACAGCACGGCGTACCACCTTCCGGATCTGCTTGCGTTGCGCGGTGCGCTCGACAAGGCCGCGCTGGCAAAGGCCATCGAAGCGGGCATGGCCGAGCACGAATCGCTGCGCACGCGTTTCGTCATCGAGGGAGAAGCCCCTGTACAGGTGATCGACCCTGCCGCCGCGGTCGTGCTCGACGAGCACGATCTGGCCGGACTGGACAGCGAGGTCCGGGCGCGCGCGTTCTCGGCCCTGGTTCGCCAGGCCTGCGAAACGCCGTTCGATCTCGCCCAGGGTCCGCTGGCCCGGTTCACCCTGATCCGGCGCGCAGCCGACGAGCACGTCCTGCTGTCGAGTTTCCACCATATCGTCATTGACGGCTGGTCCACCGTGTTGTTCCAGCACACCGTCGCACGACACTACAACGCGCTCGTGGGTGGAGGCCCTGGCCTGGACCGCGCTGACGGTGCGCAGCGTCCGCTGCAGTACCGGGACTTTGCCGCCTGGCATCGTCGTCTGCTCGATGGCGGCGAACTCGTGCGTCAGTCGGCGTACTGGATGGATCAACTGGGCGGTGAGCTGCCAAGGCTGCAGTTACCCACCGACCATGCCCGCCCGCAGGAGCCAAGCGGGGAGGGCGCCGCATTTGCGTTCGAGCTCGACGCCGCGCTGGTGGCGCAACTGCAGCGCCTCGGCGACGGTTGCGGCGCATCGCTGTTCATGGTGCTTCTGGCGGCGTATGCCGCACTGCTCGCCCGCTACGCGAGACAGGACGATCTGATCATCGGCGTGCCGACGATGGGTCGTCCGCGTCCCGAACTGGAATCGATCGTTGGCTTCTTTGTCAATACGCTCGCGATCCGGGCGCGACCCTCGCCGCAACTTGCCTTCGCCAGCCTGCTCGACCAGGTCCGCCGCAGCTGCCTGGAGGCCTTCGATCACCAGGACGTTTCGATCGAGGAGGTCGCAGCGCGCGTGAACGATTCGCACGAACACGACGGCCGCGGACTGTTCCAGACCATGTTCTCGTTCCTGGACGCGGACGCCCTGGACATTCCGGCCTTCGAGGGGCTGGTGGCCGAGGGCATCGAACCCGAACACAGGACGGCGAAGTTCGACCTTTATCTCGCAACGTGGCGCCTGGATGGGCGGCTGCACTGCGGCTTCGAGTACAGCACCGACCTCTTCGACGAAGCCACCGTACGCGGGATGGCCGACCACTTCCGCAACCTGCTGGCGGGCATCGTTGCCAATCCGAAGGCTGCGCTGCGCGCGCTGCCGCTGCTCGGCGCCGAGGAATTCGAGCATCGAGTGCATGGTCTGAACGGGAACGCGATGCCGTTGCCCGAGCGCCAATGCTTCCGCGACCTGTTCGCTGCTCAGGCAGCGCGCCATCCGGACCGCATCGCCGTCAGCATGGACTCGGACTCCATGACGTACGCCCAGTTGGATGCGGCGTCCACGCGGGTCGCCCGCAACCTGCTCGCACACGGTGCGGAACGCGAGGATGTCGTCGGCCTGATGCTGGGCCGGAACGTCCATTACCTGATCGCGATGCTCGGCGTGCTCAAGGCAGGCGTGGCATTCACGCCGATGAATCCGGAAGATCCCGCGCCCAAGCTCCACGAGATCGTCGAACTGGCGAACGTGCGCTACCTCGTCTGCGAGGCCGAGACTCTCGGGCGCGCGGGGGCGTTGGCATCGCGCGTGCAGTTGCGCGAATTGGAAGCGCTGCTCGGCGATTCGTGCGCTGATGCACCGACATTCCTGCCGCTGCTGCCGTCATCCCTGGCTTACGTGATCTACACGTCGGGCTCCACCGGGCGTCCGAAGGGTGCAATGATCGAGCAGAGGGGCATGCTCAATCATCTTCTCGCCAAGGTCCGGGATCTGGGGCTGGACGAAAACGATGTCGTCGCGGAAATGGCAGTAACGACATTCGACGTGTCCGTGTGGCAGTACCTGGTGGCGTTGCTGGTGGGTGGCCGCACCGTGGTTGTGCCCGGGGATTCCGCCTGGGATCCGCAGCCGCTGCTCACACAGCTCGACACGGCCGGCGTCACGGTGTTCGAATCCGTGCCGTCCCACATGAAGATACTGATCGACGAACTCGAGGCGCGTCCGGGGCATTACCCGCTCGAACGGCTGCGCGTGTACATCAGCAATGCCGAGGCGCTACCGCCGGCCCTGTGCAACCGCTGGTTCAAGCTTCTGCCACACATCCCAGTGATCAACACCTACGGTGCGACGGAGTGCTCCGACGACACCAGCCACCTGTGGATTCGCGAGCCGTTGCAGACGACGCTGCCGTACGTGCCGATCCAGGGCACACTGCCCAACCTCAATACCTATCTGCTGGATACGTATCTGCAGCCTTTGCCGCAAGGCGTCACGGGCGAGGTCTACCTCGGCGGTACGGGTGTCGGCCGCGGCTACCTTGGCGACGCGAAGCGCACCGCCGCCGTATTCCTTCCAGACCCGTTCTCACCTGAGCCCGGCAGCCGTCTGTACAGGACCGGCGACCTCGCGCGCTATCGGCCTGGCGACGTGTTGGAGTTCGTGGGACGCGAGGATTTCCAGGTCAAGATCCGCGGACAGCGCGTCGAGATCGGAGAGGTCGAGAAAGCGGCCTGCGCTCACGACAACGTTCAGCAGGCGGTGGTCGTCGCCCAGCACGACGGCAAAGGACGGCTCTACCTGCTCGGCTACGTGGTCCCGCATCGCCACCCGGCGCCGACGTCGGCCGAACTGCGAGCATTCGTGGCCGGACGCATCGCTGCCTACATGGTGCCGGCGGCGTTCGTCATGATGGATTCGTTCCCGCTCAGCGCCAACGGCAAGGTCGATCGCACGCGCCTGCCCACGCCCGACGACCAGGACATCTACAACCGCAACGAATACGTCGAGCCGGCCACTCCAACCGAGCAGCGTCTGGCTGCCCTGTGGCAGGAATTGCTGGAAGTCGACCGGGTAGGCGCACTGGACAGCTTCCTCGAGTTGGGGGGGCACTCGCTACTGGCAGCCGAACTCGTGTTGAAGATCCGTACCCGGTTCGGCGCCACGCTGCCGGTGCGCGTCCTGTTCACCACACCTCAGCTGCACGATGTGGCGCGCGCCATCGACGACGCGCAGGAGCAATCGGTCACCGCCGTGCCGGCCCGCGTCGAGCGCCTGCCAGCGGAAGACCGCTACGAACTGGCGCCATGCCAGATACCCGAGTGGTACGCGTACCAGATGGAGCCGACCAGTCCGGTCTACAACGTCAGCCTCGCGGACCTGTTCTTCACCGGCGCGCTCGACCGGGCGGCGTTCATACACGCCTGGAACACGATCATCGAGCGACACGACATCATGCGCGTGCGCTTCGGGTATGAGGATGGAAGGGCGATCCAAGTCGCGAGCCCCCGCATGGAGCTCGATCCGGCGCAGGTCTTCATCGACCGTACCTGGCTCTCGGGTGCCGCCGCGATCGACGAAGCGAACCGCTTCGGCGGGGAACTCGGCGTCGCTCCGTTCGATTTCGAGCGCGGTCCGCTGTTCCGTCTCCACGTCGTTTCCTACGCCGGCGATTTCCATCAGCTCATATTCGTTGTCCACCACATCGTGTGGGACGAGACCTCGCTGATGAACCTGATGCAGGAGCTCAGCGAGCTCTACAACGCTCGCATTGCCGGGCGTCCAGCGAATGTGCCGGAGCTGGAGGTCAGCTACTTCGACTACGTCCGCTGGATGCATGGGCAGTTGCGGTCCGGTGCGTTCGACGCACACCGGGACTACTGGCTCGATGCGTACCGGGAGCCGCCGCCGCCGCTCAACCTGCCGACCGATTACCCCCGGCCGGACATGATGTCCTACCGCGGCGGGGCCATCAGCAGCTGGCTCCCGCGCAACGTGGTCAGGAAGATCCAGACCTTCCTGAAGCGCAACGATGTCACCCTGTTCCAGTTGCAGCTCGCCGTCATCGACCAGTATCTGGCCAGAATCAGCGGACAGAACGACTTCGTGATCGGCTGCCCAATCGCCGGACGGGCCGACGAACGGCTCAATCCCCTGCTCGGCCTGTTCGCAACGCCGATGCCGGTCCGCTGCAACGTCGAGGAGGGCATGACCTTCCGCGAACTGCTGCAGCAGGTGACGGAGCGCACGCTCGACGCCTTCGAGCACTACCATTACCCCGCAAACCAGGTCATCGAGCAGCTCCAGCACCAGAAGGATCTGTCGCGTCCGAAGCTGTTCTCCATCATGTTTGGAGTCCAGAACAACAAGACCGACCTGATGTCACGCCTGCAGTTCGATGGGCTGACGATCAGCATCGAAGACGTGGTCGACACGGAAAACAAATCGTCGCGCTTCGATCTGAACTTCGTCGTCGACCAGTTCGGCAGCGACATCATGTTCAGCTGCATATACAACGCCGATCTGTTCCACCCGTCGAGCATAGACACGATGTTGGAGAACATGGCGGCGCTGATGGACGAGGTGCTGGACGACCCTGATCTACCGCTGCACCGCTACACCATGCTGGGCATCGCCGGGAGCGATGGCGCCGTCGTGCGCGGCGAGGCGGTCCCCTGCCATGCGGACGACACCATGCACTCGCTGATGACGCGGCAGGCCGCGGCGACGCCACAACGGATCGCCGTGGTCGCAGAGGGCAGGGGGCACGACTATGCCGAGCTGGACGCACAGTCCAACAGGCTCGCGCACTACCTGCTGTCGATGGGGGTGCGCACCGGCGACCGCGTGGTCGTGATGATGGCTCCCGGCTTCGATCTGATCGTCTCCCTCTACGCGATCCTGAAGGCAGGCGGCTGCTTCGTTCCGTTGGGCACGCAGCATCCGCAAAAGCGCGTGGACGCGATCCTCCGCTCCACGAAGGCACGGTGCGCACTGACGGATAGCCGCTACCGGTGTGCGTTCGACGCCTTCCCGCACGACGTGCTGAGCTTCGACGAGATCGTCGGCGCGCTGGGCGGCTACGCGGAGGCGGCGCTGCCGCCGGTCGATCCTTCGCTGCCGGCGTACATCCTGTACACCTCGGGTTCGACCGGCACTCCCAAGGGTATCGAGATCGAGCACCGCAGCGTCGCGAACATGCTGGTCGATATCCAAAGCGCCTACAAGCTGGGGGGAGACGACTGCGTTCTTTTCCATACGCCGTACACGTTCGACGTCTTCATCCAGGATGTGTTCTGGCCGCTCTCCGCCGGCGCGCGCGTCGCGGTCATGGGCAACGATCTCGACAAGAGCGCAGTCGGCATCGCCGGCATCATCGAGCGCGAGAACGTGACCCTGCTGCAGTTCGTCCCATCGATGTTGGACGCGTTCGTGGAGGCGCGGGAGCAGGGCAGGATTCCTCCGCTGCCGTCGCTGCGACAGGTGATCTGTGGTGCCGCTGCCCTATACCGCGGCCTGGCGGAGCGTTTCGCGAATGCATTCGACTGCGCACTGGCCAACCACTACGGCCCCACCGAGGTCACGGTGGACGCGTGCCGCTTCGATTGCGCGGAAGCGTTCGTGGGCGACACGGTGCCCATTGGGCGCCCCATCGGGAACTCCAGCATCTACCTCCTCGACGAGCATCTGCAGCCTGTGCCCCGCGGCATCATCGGCGAGATCCTCGTGGCATCGCCGGGGCTCGCACGTGGCTACGTAGGGGACCAGGAGGGCACAACGCGGGCGTTCATCGACTACGAGACCGGCGACACGCAAGTGCGTCTATATCGAACCGGCGACCTGGGGCGCTGCGATCGGGACGGCGTCATCCATTTCCATGGTCGCCGTGACGCGCAGTTCAAGATCCGCGGCAACCGTGTGGAACTGGAAGAGATCGCCAGCGATCTGCGCAGCCACCCCGACATTGCCTCCGCTGCCATCCGTTACCGCGAGGATGGCGCGGGCGCCGGGTGCCTCGTGGCGTACGTCCAGCAGACGGCGGCTGTGCAGCAGGAGTTCCTCCCGGGATTGGCGGAGCCAGCATACTTCTTCACCCTCGAGCAGCGCCCCGAGCTGTACGCGTCCGCCGCTGCGCTGACGGATGTTGGCGACGCGAATGACGTACGGCTCCCGGCGTTCGCGGCGCTGGCCAAACAGTTCCCCGCTTTCCAGTGGATGCTGACCGACAGGAATGACGCTTTGCTCGCCTGTGGTGCCAGTCTGCCCGTGCGCCTTGCGGACTTTGCAGCCGCGGGCGTGACGACCATGGAGGATGCGATCCGCGTTGCCGAGGCTCAGCGGCGGGACGGCATCCCGCCGGACGCGCTGCTTGCGTTCGAGGATGCTGCGGCGGCAGTGCTGGGCCTCACGCTTGACGCCGCCGCCGTCGAGCGCGTGTACCGGCGATTGGCCGTCTTCACCGGCCTCTCCATGGTCGCCTGGAGCGGCGGCAGCGACGCGGTGCGTGTCACGGCCGACGAGGTGTGTCGCGGCGGCCTGACCCGGACGGCCGTCCGCGATTGGCTGCGCCAGTCGCTTCCGGACTACATGATCCCGGACATCGTCCACTTCATTCCGGAAGTGCCAACGACGGACAGCGGCAAGGTGGACACCAAGCGCCTGCCAGATTACGAAAACGTCGAGCACATGGAGAAGCAGCTTGCGAGCACCGAACTGCAGATGGAGTTGGCCCGGGTGTGGGAAAGTCTGCTGAAGGTGGAAGGCATCGGCGTCGACGACGACTTCTTCGTACTTGGCGGGCAGTCGCTGAAGGCGATCGAACTCGTCTCCGAGGTAAACCGTCGCTACGAAGCAAAGGTGCAACTGCGGGACTTCTACCGCAACCCGACCATCCTCGGTCTGGAGAAGCTGCTGGCGGGGCCGGCATAACGTAGGCAATGGACCTGCTTCTGCGGTGGACTCGAACGTCACCGCAGCAGGAAGTCGTCAATCAACGGAAAGCAGGACATAGGGATTTCAACGTGTACATACTGGGTATCAATGCCGCCTACCATGAATCCGCGGCCTGCCTGATCAAGGACGGGCACGTCGTGATGGCGATCGAAGAGGAACGCCTGAACCGCATCAAGCACGGCAAGCTTTCCAGCCCCGGGACAACGGGCCAGCTGCCGTGGAAGGCAATCCACAAGTGCCTGGACGCCGCCGGCATCACCCTTGAGGACTGCGCCCACATCGGCTACTCGTTCAGCCCGGAAATCCTGCAGGAAGGCGTTACCGCCTGGCGCGAGAAGCAAGGCGAGGCCCCTCAGGCCTGGGCGCTCAACGAGGACAGCTATCAGACGATGGAGGGAGGCCTCAGCTTCGCAGACGGCGTGATTTCCTCGCGCAGGCAACTGATCGAGGACGCAGGCTTCAAGGGCAAGTTCCACTTTCTCCCGCACCACGACTGCCATGCGGCCAGCGCCTTCCACGTATCCCCTTTCGACAAGGCCGCGGTGCTGGTGATCGACGGCATAGGCGAATGGGCCAGCACGTCGCTCTACTACGGCGACGGGACCAAGCTGAGCAAGGTGCACGACTTCATGTTCCCGAACTCGCTGGGCTTTGTCTGGGAGAAACTGTCGAAGTATCTCGGCTTCAGCCAGTACGACGCGTCGAAGGTCATGGGACTGGCGGCGTATGGCGACAGTTCGAAGACGATCGACCTGTTCTCGAAGCTGATCATCGACAAGAAGAACATGACGGTCGACCCGTCGATGTTGCGCCACGAGTCGCCTGACTTCTCGACACTGGAGGCCCTCTTCGGGCTTCCCTGCCGCGATGAGCCGGTCGACTTCAACGTAGACAGCTGGCAGGCGTACGTCGATGTCGCGGCCGGCCTGCAGCTATTGACCGAGCAGGTGCTGATCCACATCCTGCAACGCTTCGACCGGGTCGCGTACCGCAATTTCTGCATGGCCGGTGGAGTCGCGCTCAACTGCGCGGCCAATGGCGTGATAGTGCGCGAAGGACTGTTTGACGACGTGTTCATCCAGCCGGCGGCGAACGATGCAGGAACCGCGATGGGCGCCGCGTTCCTGATCTGGAACCAGGCACTGGGCCAGCCGCGGGAATATGTGTTCACGAACTCCTACCTCGGCCCGGGCTATTCCGACGACGAGATCAACCAGGTGCTCGCCCGGACCAACTTGAAGTACCGGAAGGTGGACATCGCGAAGGAGGTGGCGAAGCTCCTCGCCGACGGCAGCGTCATCGGCTGGTTCAACGGCAGAATGGAGTGGGGTCCGCGCGCCCTTGGCGCCCGCAGCCTGCTGGCCGACCCGCGCAACAAGGATGTGCGGGAGCTGATGAATGTGAAGGTGAAGCACCGGGAGCTGTACCGCCCGTTCTGCCCGAGCGTGCTCGGCGAGCATGCGGAGGAATGGTTCGTCGGCAGCACCCGCGCCGACGCCGGAAAATACATGCTCATTACGTCGCAGGTACGCCCCGAGAAGGCGGACATAATCCCCGCGGTGGTCCATTTCGACCAAACGGTGCGCGCACAGACCGTGTACCAGCAGGACAACCCGGAGTTCTACCGGCTGATCCTGGAGTTCAACGCGCTGACCGGCGTTCCACTGCTGCTGAATACGTCATTCAATGACTCCGAGCCGATTGTCTGCACGCCGCAGGACGCGATAAACACCTTCCTGAAGACTGACATCGATTATCTGGCATTGGGGAACTTCATTATTGCCAAGCATTGATTTCACGCGGATCCAAGGCTCTCCAGGGACTCCGTTGGCGTGGTGCTCACGGCGTTCATGAATTGGACACCAATCGGGGTAGAACCCAACGGGTTCTACCCCGATTTTGCGAACACTTTCACCAAGGTCCGTGCGGGGTCAAAGGAGTGTCCAAGCGCAAGCGCTACAGCCCTGGATGTAGGCAGGGCTGGTGCATTGGTTCGGAGGTGGAAGTCCAACTGCCGGAAGATCGCCTTGGACGTCGGGGTCACCCTGGCCCTGCTGACCCGTTGGTTCCGGGAGGCGGATGCCGGGGCACCAACGCCTTTCGCGGCGGGGGAACCAACGCCCGACGAGGAGCTCGCCCGCGCGTTTGGGTCGAGAACCGGCTGAAACGCGATTTCGATTCCTTCGACGAACCCTAGACCAAGCGGGGTAACGGACATCACCGAGATCCTGAAGGGACGGTGGCAGCCCTGGCGACCGGGGATTGCCTGGTGGTCCCGCTTGCCGGCGCCTATGCATGGAACATCTCGCATCAGAACTTCCTGATGCATGCGCCACCGAGGATGGCGTTTCTCATGTGAGCAGCGGGATGACTGCAGAATGCGCTGATTCGTGCGCAAACCCCGCTTTCCGTTCCGCGGCCATCCGCTTCAGGTCGCCAATGCGCGCTTGAATGTCCAGGAGGTGCTGGTGTAGCAAATGACCCACCTGTTCGCATGCGCGCGCCTTTGCCAACGGCCTCAACGATAAGACCCTCTTACTGGCTGAAGAAAACCAATGTTCCAAGAACCAGAACGACAGCCACAAACAGGGCAGGGAACGTCAGGTTGAAGTCTGCACGCGAGGGCAAGCTGCCGTTGAGGAGGGTCGCAGCAAACCAGGCATGTGCCCAGAACCGCCATCCGGCCGACGAAGACACCCACTCGGCGGACCAGTAAAGACTGATCGGCAGCAAAACCAGGGGCGCCATCGCTATCGGTACGGCACGCAGCATGCCGGCGCTGAAGGTGACCGAGCCGAGTCGCCAGCCATCTTCGGTGCGTACCGGCCAAACCTGGGGAAAACGCGGGCTGGCCAGCAACAACACCGCGGTTGCGAAATGCGCGAACTCATGTGCCAGCGTGCCTGGCAGCGAGAACAGGGCGTACGGCCACATGCCCATCCGTGCCGATGCGCGTTGGGCCACCAGCATCACGACAACGGCCGCGATCGCAGCAGCGGTCGTGGTTTCCCATTGGGAAGAAATCCAGCTCGTGGCGAGAGTTGTCATCCGGTGTCCTGGCTCCTGCGGATGGCAGTGACAGGACCTAGACGATCGCGTGCGGGATGAAGCGCGACGTGTCCCGCGTGATCAGCGTGCTGTCCTCGCGCACCCCCATGCCCGCGGGCTGGTCGGCGATGACCCAACTGCCGATCAGCGGGTAATGGCCATCGAATACCGGCAGCGGATGGTAGGCCTGCAGGATGGAAGGGCTGTCACCATACGGGCCCGGCGAACTCATCCGCTCGCCCTGTGCGGTGACAAGTTCCACGTTGGCGCCCTCGCGCGAGAACAGCGGCTTGCGCACCCATCCGGGCGACAGTTCGCCGCTGCCGGCGGTATCGAACCGCGCCGGCAGCAGGTTCGGGTGGCCTTGGTGGCGCTCCCAAAGCAGCGGCAGGATCCCCTTGTTGCTCAGTACGGCCTTCCACGCAGGCTCCACAAGCTGCATCCGGTTGGCCGGCAGGTACTGGCCAAAGGTTTCCTCGAACATGAACTCCAGCGGGTACAGCTTGAACAGCGTCTGGATGACATTGTCTTCCAGGTCGGTAAACCAGCCATCCCGGCTGATGCCGATGTTTTCGATGTCGATTGCCGCGGTGCGGATGCCGACCTGGTGCGCACAGTCCTGCAGGTACTGCACCGTCGCGCGATCCTCAATCGAACCCTCGGCCGAGGCGAAATGCATAACCTGCCCGATGCGCTCCTCGCGCGAAAGCGTCGCCAGCGTCTCGCACAGCAGTTCCTGTATCCGGTTGAGCTGATCGGCACCGGCGGGCAGGTGACCAGCAGCGATCTGCTGCTCCAACCACAGCCACTGGAAATAAGCGGCCTCGTACAGCGAAGTCGGGGTGTCGTAGTTCAACTCATAGAGCTTGGCAGGGCCGGTGCCGTCATAGGCCAGGTCCATGCGGCCGTACAGATGCGGGTCGCCGCCCTGCCACGAGGCGCGTATCCAATCCCAGTAGGTTTCCGGAATCGCAATCCTCTGCAGGAGTTCTTCCGATTGAACCACCTCGTCGACAAGTTGCATCGCCATGTCGTGCACCGCCTGGGTGGCGGTTTCGATGTCGTCCTCGACCTGCTCGAGGCTGAAGGCGTAGTAGGCCGACTCGTCCCAGTAGGTCTCGCCCTCGATGGTGTGGAAGTGGAAGCCCAGGCGCTCGGCCTGGTCCTTCCAGTCAGGGCGAGGCTCGATCGGAACGCGCCGCATCGTCAGCCGCCGTAGCCGCGACCGCCACCGAACGAACTGCGCGCCGCCGAGCGTGAACCGAAGCCGGACCGCGAGACGGTGATCGCGCGTGCCGGAGTGGCGGTGCTGCCGCGGGCACCGGTGACCTTGCCGGGTCGGTTGGCGGCGATATCGCCGCTGGGCTTGACGTAATCGCCGGTGCGGTACTCGCGATACAGCGGAGCGCCGCCACCGAAGCCGCCGCCCATCGCGTAACCGATCAGGAACCCGCCCATCGGCGGAATCCACCGGTTCTCACCGTAATGCTGCACCGGGGTGCAATCCCCGAACTGCTCCTTGCATTCGGCGGCGCTCTCGAATCGCGGGGCGACCTGATCGTGCTTGGCCTGCGCCTCCTCGCGTGCAGCCTGGCATTGTTCAAGAGTCATGCTGGCGGTGGCGACGCAGTTCTCCACCGAGGTCACCACCGCGCCGGTGGGCGGTGCCGGCTCGCAGCCGACAAGAGCGGCGGGAATCGCCGCCGCCATCA
The DNA here is from genome assembly GCA_030857025.1 of Pseudomonadota bacterium. GTDB lineage: Bacteria > Pseudomonadota > Gammaproteobacteria > Xanthomonadales > Xanthomonadaceae > Lysobacter_K. The sequence goes on from JALYOF010000052.1 coordinate 89,362, forward strand.
GCGTGAGCTTCAGATTGGCTGAGCGCTTCATTGGATGCTCCTCATGGATGTGCCCGTCATGGGGTCATCGCGGCGGCATTGATCAGGCCGATGCTGATCGATACGCCGGCAGCGAAGATACCGGCTGCCGATACGCCGTCGGTGATCTGGTGCGACAGCCTGCTCGACATGGTCCTTGCCGCGAGATAAGCCACCACCTGGATGACCGTGGCCACCGCGCCCCAGATCACCGCATCGAGCAGGCTGACCGAATGGCTGATTGCCGAATGCAGGGGCAGGGCGATGCCGATCAGGGTGCCGGCAAAGGCCGTCGCGGCAGCCGCATTGCCTTCGCGGATCAGGGTGAAGTCCTTGTGCGGGGTGATCAGCGCGACGATGAACACGCCCACCAGCAGCACCAGCGCGCCCGAGCCGAAGTAGGCCAGGAAGGAAAGGAAGGATTCCATGGTGATCGCGTGCATTGCGTTTCCTTAGGTCGTTTACAAGAGGGTGGTGTCGGCTGCGCTGCGCAGACGCGCGTTGCGGCACCCGATGCGGTCAGGTGATGTCGAGATCGGCCTGGGTGAGGTCCACGCCTATGGCGTAGGTGATGGAGAAATCATCCGGCCCGGAGTCCTCGCCGGTGACCAGAAGGAACTCCTCGCGCTCCAGCTGGGGTACCTCGCGCCGGTAGAGCATCGCGTAGTGGGTCAGGTCGTCATCGCGCCGCGGCGGCGAGTGCCGATAGAGCACCTCGTCATAGGCGATCGCCGGGATGCGCTCGTCGCCGGCAGTGGACTGGGTCGCGCGATGCCAGGTTTTCCCCGCGTACTCGATCGTTGGCGCGCCCAGGTGATCGTGGTGCATCACGAAGTCCTGGAACGCGTTCTTGGTCGGCGGATTGACCGTCTCGTGGAAACTGAAAGCCTTGATCGCCTCGACCTGGCCGCCGCAGGTGCTGACCTGCACGAAAGCGTCGTCGTGCAGGTAGAACCGGTGCAGCGCGTAGCCGTCGCCGAGGTCGACGTGGCCGTAGCAGGGGATCGGCTGATGGCCCTCGGGCAGTTCCGTAGACAGCGCGCCGGGCGCGACCCGATACATGGTCCGGTCGAACTCGACCGCGCCGTTGACCCGCATCCCAAGGGGCAGGGGATGAGGAATCCCCCCCAAATTGTTTTGCGGAGTGGCGGCGTCCTTCTTGCCGCCTTTGAACAAGCGTGAGAACAGGCTCATGACCGCGCCGTGCCCCAGTCGAGGCTCTCCGCATCGATGCGCGTGGTGGCCAGGTAGTAAAGAATCGAACCGGGTTCCACCGTGGCGTCCGCACCCGGGTTGATCAGCGGCCGGGTGCTGTCGGCGCGGCGGTAGCCAAGCAGGGTAGCGGACCGTGCCTTGAACAGTTCCACCAGCGACGAATACGCGGCGCTGCTCGTGCTGCCAGGCAGTTGCAGGCTGAACTGGGTCGGCCCGGATTCCACGGACAGCAGCTCGCTAGTTACCGCCGCACTGCCCGGGTCCTGGGCTGCACGCGCGATGATCTCGGCGATCATCGGACGCGTGCATTCCACCTGCGGGTAGTGCGTGGACACCAGTCGCGCCGGCGCGGGGGAATCGAAGCGCACCACGACGTGCGCCACCGGATCCAGCGCCATCACCGCAAACACCGCCGCGATGGCCTGGTCGTCATCGCCGCAGTTGATGATGATGCGGCCTGCGGTCGCGACGCAGGCGCGCTCGTATCCCTCGCATTCCGCGTACGACGCCGTGGCGACGAAACGCACGTGGTCCGGATGCGGGTTCTCGGCCAGGCCGTGCGCGACCAGGATGATGCCCTCGTCGTCGGTGGCGCTGTCGCTCAGCAGCAGCTGGATCAGGCGACCCGTTTCCACGGGCCGCCAGCCCACCACCACCGTGTGTCCCGCCAGTTCGCTATACGTCATCTGTCCCACCTGGTGGCGTCTCCAATATGCGGTCAACGAAGCACTGGTCTTGGCCAGCACGGTGCCGAACAGGGCCACGGCCATCGGCATCATCCAGAAGGCCACCACGTAGCGACCCGCGACCGTGGACGGCGACAGGTCGCCGTAGCCGATGGTCGTCGCCGTGGTCATGAAGTAGTACGGGAAGGTGTTGAGCCCGACCAATTCACGCTCGCCCGCCAGCGTGAGCAGCACCCACGTGCTGAGCATATGGGCGACCAGCAGCAGGCATACCGCCGCCCAGCTGACCCGCCTCACATGCTGGCGCAGCGCGCCGAAGACCTTCTGCAACACGAACACGCGCGGCTCCGGCTAACGCCCGTCCTGCCGGTCGGCGTCTGCTTCGTGGTCCGGCGAAGCGAGCACACGCACCTGCTGCACCTGATCGTGGCCAACCTGAAGCGGCTGCTGCTTGAATCGCGCCAGTACCGAATCGGCGTCCGAACTGCCGGTCAGCAGACCCGCAGAAGCCAGGCGCTTGTTGAGGTCGTCATCGCCCGAGCTGTGCTCGAGTTCAGCCGCGGCCTCATAGCGTGCGCCCTGCTCGAGTTGCCGGGCCTTGATCCGCTCCAGAGACTCCAGCGCGGAACCCATCTTGCTGTTCGCACCGGCGTGGCGCGCGGCAATCGTGGACTGCGCCCGTTGCACGGCCTCGGTCGCCTTGACCGTGTCGATCTGCTGCTTCATCGCCTTGAGCTGGCCTTCGGCCTTGTGGATCGTGCCCTTCAGGGTCGCGATCGAAGCGTCGAGGTGTGCCAGCGACTCGGTATCGGCCTTGTCTTCGCCTTCCAGAACGGCGAGCTTCTCGGCGATTTCCCGCGCGAGGCCCTCGTCGCCCTTCGCCAGCGCGCCGCCGATGTAGCGTTCGTATTCGCTGCGCTTCTGGTTGCGCGCCTGGATCTTCTGCTGGGCCAGCTTGCCCTGCGCCATGAGCTTGGTCAGCTCCTCGCGCGAACGCACCAGCTGCGTGCTGGCGTCGCGCACTTCCTGGTCCAGGATGCGCAGTGCGTTGGCGTCGACCACCGACTCGCCGGCCTCGTGGGCCGCGCCGCGGAACAGGGTGAATATCTTGCTCAGGATGCTCATGTGCGCCTCAGTTGGAGTAGGGCTCAGTTGAAATAAGGTTCAAGGGACTCGGCGGCCGCGATGGTGTTCTCCGCAAGCGCCGCGATCTCTTCGTCGATCTGGTCGACCGTGGAGGTCGAAGACAACTGGCCAAAGACGATGTAGATGTCGCGTCCGTCCAACTGGGTGATGCCCATGTTCGACAGCGGGTACTGCGGGTTCAGGCGCATGCAGATTTCGTTGAACGCATTGCGGTCCTTCACCACATCGGCCGGCGCGAGCACGGTGGAGATGAACACCTGGTCTCCCGCCGCGGCGATCTGGATCTCCATGTCGCCCTGGTCGTGCAGGGTGAGGTTGATCGCCGGGTTGACGCCTTCGACCAGTTCGATCGTCTGGCTTGCATCGCCGGCATACCGCCGCGAAAGCTGCTCGAAGATCTCCTGGGTGGTGATTCGTGACATGGCTGATCCTTCAAATCGGGGGTGAATGCTGATGCCGCAAAGCGGTGCGGCGGCAGCCTCAGAGAGGCTCCCGCGCAGCGATATCGGGAGATGCGGTCCGCTACGGGCTGGCAATTATCGCGCAATAGCGGCTGGGGCGCTGGAGAGGCGCCATCCCGACGTGCCGAGTTCGGCTGTCGCCGCTGCGTCGAACGCTCCGGTCGAACGCTCCGATTGTCGCGGAAACAGCCCGAAGCAGGGAGGCCGAAGTCCGCATGGCAATCTTCCGTCGAGGATGGTCGGCGGCTGCCTTCCCGACATTTCCTGCGGAAGAATCGCGACGGGAGCCGTCGTGTCGAACTCTCAGCAGATCCGCTTACACGGTGCTGCCTGTGCGCAGTCAACAACACTCACTGCCTGCTGCCTTGCCGAGTGGCGGGCGTCCAGACGACGGTACCGGCCTCGCGCCGGAGCAATCTCTTTGGCCTTGCGCGGCTTCCGCGTTGCCAAGGCGTAGTTGCGTCGATGGCAGCGTGCCCCAACTATGGCTGTTCCGCATCCCGCCGGATGCTCGATCGTACGGATCCCGCTTGGCGCATCACGGCCCCGTTTCCACGCCCGAAAACGGCGACTTCACGCGCAGCTTCCTCGGAGTGTTTCGTTTCAGCGGCCGCGCGCTGGAGCTGGTCTGGAGCACCAGTCGACCGCTGACGCTCTGGCTGGGGCTGCTGACTCTGGTCGGCGGCCTGCTGCCGGCGGGCATCGCCTACGTCGGCGCATTGATCGTCGATGCGGTGGTCGCGGCCAGCCGCGCGGCCGCGGCGGGCGAGGCGGTGGTGATGGCGCCGGTGTTCTGGCTGATTGCGCTGGAGGCGGTGCTGGTGATGGGCATGGCCGGCGCGCAGCGCGGCATCTCGCTGTGCCAGTCGCTGCTGCGGGCGCAACTGGGCCAGCGCGTGAACGTGATGATCCTGGAAAAGGCGCTGACCCTGCAGCTGGCGCACTTCGAGGACTCGGAGTTCTACGACAAGCTCACCCGCGCCCGGCGCGAGGCTTCGAGCCGGCCGCTGTCACTGGTGACGCGCACGTTCGGCCTGGCCCAGAACGGCATCTCGCTGATCAGCTACGGCGTGCTGCTGGCGCAGTTCTCGCCGTGGGCGGTGGCCGTGCTGGTGCTCGCAGGGCTGCCGGCGTTCCTGGCCGAGACCAGGTTCTCCGGCGATGCCTTCCGCCTGTTCCGCTGGCGCTCGCCGGAAACACGCATGCAGATGTACCTGGAGACGGTGCTGGCGCGCGAAGACCACGCCAAGGAGGTCAAGCTCTATGGCCTGGGCCCGCTGCTGTTGGGTCGCTATCGCGACATCTTCCATGCGCTTTACCGCGAAGACCGGAAGCTGGCGATCCGTCGCGATGGCTGGGGCTTCGTGCTCGGCCTGGTCGGCACGCTGACGCTGTACGCCGCCTACGGCTGGATCGCGCTGACCGCGGTTCTCGGCCGCATCACGCTGGGCCAGATGACCATGTACCTCATGCTGTTCCGCCAGGGCCAGTCGGCGGTGGCGGCGATCCTCTCGGCGATCGGCGGCATGTACGAGGACAACCTCTACCTGTCCACCCTCTACGAATACCTCGACACCCCCGTGCCTGCGTCAACGGGCACGGCGCTACGCGGACCCGACCCCAACGATGGCATCCGCTTCGAGAGTGTCTCCTTCACCTATCCCGGCGGCGGGGCGCCGGCGCTGCAGGACATCGACCTGCACATCCGTCCCGGTGAATCGCTGGCCCTGGTCGGCCAGAACGGTTCCGGCAAGACCACGCTGATCAAGCTGCTCACGCGCCTCTACGACCCGGACCAGGGCCGCATCCTGCTCGACGGCCGCGATCTTCGCGAATGGGACGATGCCACCCTGCGCCAGCGGGTCGGGGTTATTTTCCAGGACTTCGCCCGCTACCAGATGCGCGTGGGCGAGAACGTCGGCGTCGGCGACGTCGAGCACTTCGAGGACCGCCAACAATGGCAGGAGGCCGCGGACATGGGCATGGCCACGCCATTCATCGCGGCACTGCCGGGCGGCTTCGATACGCAGTTGGGAAAATGGTTCCGCGACGGCCGCGAGCTGTCGGGTGGGCAGTGGCAGAAAATCGCACTCGCCCGCGCCTTCATGCGCTCGCGCGCCGACATCCTGGTGCTCGACGAGCCGACCGCAGCGATGGACGCGGAGGCGGAAGCCACGATCTTCGAGCACTTCCGCAGGCTGACCACGAACCGCATCGCCATCCTCATCTCGCACCGATTCTCCACCGTGCGCATGGCCGACCAGATCATCGTCATCCAGGACGGCCGCATCATCGAGCGCGGCAGCCACGACGAGTTGATGACGCTGGACGGCCATTACGCGCACCTGTTCAAGCTTCAGGCGCAGGGATACCGCTGATTGATCTCGTGGACAGGGACCGCAGGTTGCTAGCTGATGGCTGGTGGAGCAGGTCTGCTTTCGACCCAAGCTGTGAATGCATATGCGCGCGCTGTTGAAAAACGTGCCCACACAGAGGTCGGACGCGGTAGCGAAGAGAGCAAAGGATTGCAGACGCGGCTTACACGCCTGGAACGCTAACGGACCACCTTGGCCGATATACCGCCGCTGTCCAGTTCGAAACGGCCACGGTGCAGGCGCGAGCGGCGGAACGCGAGGCGGCGGTGCAAGTCGCTCGGGCGCAGGCACTCGAGCGCGAAGTCGCACGGATGGATGGCTTGCCATCCGCGCTGCTGTCGGCACAACAGGCCCTCCATGCCGGCGCGCTGCGCGAGAATGCATTGCAGGCGGAGCTCACTGCGGTGCGCACTACGAAGCGGACCAGCAGTCCTGCAATCCCATCGCGGACGAAGAAACGCGCGAGCGTTACGCCTAAATAGAAGACCGCGTCTGCGGCACATGGCTGCAGCTCGGTACTCAGCTCTGCTGGTTGCCCAACGGAAGTATCCGGTGCGTCTTCAGGATTTCAGGGCCGGGAGACGGACCCTAACGTTTCCGAACGTGGCTTCGTCTGCGCACTTAGGGCATGATTTCCGCGGGGTTCGCAAAGACTGTGATGACGGTGCCAGTGGGCGCCTGAATCCCTTCGGCGAAGCAGTAGCCAGACGTGGAGTGTCTTGAATGATCAATGGAACGGACGTCGCCCCCCGGGGCTTGGCGATGGGCGCGGCTTGGCTCCAACAAGGTCGCCGGCAGCTTGTGCGACCCTGGCCCAGCAAGCCAAATGCCCGCGCGACTCGAAAGGCGATCTTCGCGATCTTGCTGTTCTTGTTCGCCAGATCCGCGGTGGCTGCTGAAACCTACTGTGCCAAGACAAAAATCCCCGGGTATGCGTGCTTTCCGACGCTGGCTGAGGCGGAAGCAAAGTTGCGGCATGAGTCGCCGTATATTCACGGCAATTGGATCGACGTGGATCCCGAGCTCGTGGAGAGGTACGACACCCATGTGGCCGTTCGTTCGGGCCTCGTCGAGAAAACGTTTCTATACCAAATTCCAGACGGCAAGCCCTTATTCGATGATGGGATTACGTTTGCCTGGTGCCCCCCCGGGGGCGGCTGCGTTCGCGGATTCGCGAGCGAGTCCGACGCGTATGCTGCCGCCGTTGCGGCGCATCCCGCCTACTACGACACATGGAATGTTGCCTCAGACGAGGCTTTGGCCGGATCAGGTACTGCGTCGTCGCACGACCCAGAACTCCTCGCTAATAGCCGGCGCGAGCGGTTGCACGTCAACCTAAGAAGAAAAGTATGGGAGGGGGAAAACGAAAACGGCAGCCGAAGGACGAGTTTCATAGTGTGGCAGCAGCATGACTACCGATGCCCCGACTACCAATCCCACGACTGGGGCGCACCGCTGGCACGCGCATGCCATCGAACTAGTAATGACATAATTATTTCCAGAAATGGGACCATTAAGTCCTGTGGCATGGACTGTTCGGTCGGCAATCCGGTCCACCCGCTCACGGGGGTGAAATCGCTCACCGAGAATGATTTGATTTGGGAAGGTCTGGACCTCGGCCGCATCTATAGTTCATCCGAGGACGCGCCGGTCGACGGGCATTTGGGTCCCTCTTGGTCATCGTCATGGGATTACACTTTACTGGAAAAAGCCCTCGGTCACTGGGTTCTATTCTCAAACGGCGCCGTGGAGGCCTTTCGACCCAAGGGTGCGACGACCGCCTACTCGACGGGTGAGCCTGGAACGCTGCTGGAGCGACAGGTCGGACTCGTCCTGATCCGTTTTGCGGATGGCCGCGTCGGCCGCTTCCAGAAATCCTTCAACGGGACCGGTTCTGGGGGGTATTTGTTGGAATCGCTTGAAGATCCGGCAGTCGGCCGGGTACTAACATTTGAGCGTTGTCCCCAAGCGCAAACTAATTGCACTGATCCGACATTATCATCAATCAAGAGCGACAGCGGGCGAAGTCTTGATTTTGCTTACACCGGTTCCGGCAGCGAGAGGCGGCTGACATCCATTTCCTCGAGCGGAGTGGACCTGATCCACTACGGCTACGACGCCGCACGAAGGCTGAAGTCTGCGCAGCGGATTGGGGAAGCTGAGCCTCTTCGAAACTATTACTACGACCAGCCAGAGTTCATTTGCGTGGACGCCCAAGGGGCTAGCCTGTCGCCATGCCACGTGAGCCGTAAAGCAAATCTTCTGACCTCAGTCAAAGACCAAAAGGGCGCCATCGAGGCCGTTTACCGATACGACAACGTCGGTCGGGCTGTTTCCACAGAAGGGGCTGGCGGAACGAACAGATTCAGTGTGTCGTACCAAGGTTCGGGCTCATCCACCGTCATCTCGCCGCTGGGGGCGGTGACAAACTACTCCTCAAAGGTGAGCGGCTTCTATAACAGGCTGACAGGTGAGACCACAGGCGCGCTCAGCACGGGGGCCTCTTACAACAGCCTCGGATTCCTGGTCCGCCGGACCGACGAACGTGGCAGCGCGTCGGATTTTTACCCCGACGGATTTGGGCGGCTGCAGACGCAAGTCTCGGCAAGCGGCACGCCCGAGCAACAAATACGATCCTTTGAGTGGCAAAACGTCTACAACCGGCCCTCGGCAATCGTATCTAGCGGTGTTCGCCGGACACTGCAATACAACGAGCGCGGGCAAACCGTGGAGGTAGCCACCACCGACCGGCTTTCCGATGAGGTAAGGCTCCAGACGCTTACCTATTGTGAGCAGGCGGCGGTCGATGCTGGCGAGTGTCCCACGCTGGGGCGACTGATGAGAGTAGACGGGCCACGATCGGATGTAGAGGATGTGGTCACGTTCCAGTACTACATGCAGGACTCGCCAGAGTGCCAGCCGGGCTCAAGCGCCTGTGCGTACAGGAAGGGTGATCTCAAAGCGAAAATAAATGCTCTCGGCCATAAAGTCGAAGTGCTTGCGTATGATCCGCTCGGCAGACCGCTTTCCGTAAGGGACGCAAACGGAATCACCACCGATACGGAGTACCACCCGCGCGGTTGGCTGACGGCCCGAAAAGTGCGGGGCGCCGTGGACGGCAGCGAGTCCGACGACCGCATCACCCGCATCGAGTACGAGCCCTCCGGACTGGTCAAGAAGACCACCCTGCCGGACGGCAGCTACACCAGCTTTACCTACGACGCCGCCCACCGCCTTATAGGCGTTGGCGACGGTGAGGGCAACCGAATCCACTACCTGCTCGACAATGCAGGTAACAAAGTCAAGGAAGACACGATCGGCCACAGCGGCACGGTGATGCGCACGTTGTCGCGCATCTACAACCAGCTTGGCCAGTTGCAGACCTTGGCCGACGCCTGTCCGATTACAGAGTGTATTCAAGTCCATGAGGAAACGCACATTCGCGATGCGCGTCGCCTCAATCCCTCAATATGCTCGGAGCCTGAGGTTTCCCCACCTTTTCCCGCGCCGGATCAAGCAGTTGCGCTGCCCGGAGGTGTAAAAAAGTGCGCTCATGGCGCAGTCTTCAGGTTACGACACCAAGGAGGACCGCAGACCCATGAGC
>JALYOF010000056.1 GCA_030857025.1 Pseudomonadota bacterium
CCTCCACCTCGGCTCCCTCCAGCCAGGCGCATGTGTCGCGCGAGCCCAATACACATGCCAGTTCGGCATCGGCGGCGATGTACTGCAGGCGCTCGACCGGATAGTCCGGATCCAGCGGCACGTACGCCGCGCCTGCCTTCAGAATGGCCAGCAGTGACACGACCAGATCCGGGCTGCGCGGCAGGCACACACCCACCAGCGTGCCGGGATGAACACCCCGTGCGATCAGCGCGTGGGCCAGTCGGTTGGCGCGTGCGTTGAGTTCGGCATAGCTGATCGAGGACTCGTCGCAACGCAGGGCAACTGCATCCGGGGTGCGCTGGACCTGCCGCTCGACCAGGGCATGCAAGCAGGAAAACTGTTCGTCGTGCCCGTCGCCATCGAGCTGGTTCGCGCGCGCCGCCAGTCCGGACCCGGACAACACGAAATCCTTGAGTCGCGCAGTAGACCCCTGCACCAGCTGCTCGAAGATTCGCGTCAGGTCCTCCGCCATTTGCACGATCAGCCACCGCGGGAACAGGGCCTTGCGATAGCTCATACCGAGGCCGTAGCCTTCCTGCCCAGGCGATACATGCAGAACAATATCCATGTCTTCGGCAGTGTCGATCCGGCCGATCGACTGCGCGCTCACCGATTCGCCATCAGCCGATGGCTCGGCGTCGTCGAGGACCAGCATGACTTGAAATAGTGGATTGAAACACTCGTCGCGCGGAACGCCGAGGCGCTCGACGATTTCTTCGAACGAAAGGTCGCAGTGTGCCAGGGCCTCGAGGTTGACCTTCCGGACCTGCTCCAGGTATTCGGCGACCGTTTGTTCGGCTGCGCAGTCAAGACGCAGTACCAGGGCGTCACGCCGCAATTCGAATTTCGACCGAGGGCGATGCGCCCCACGCGTGCCCAGTGCCACATCGGCATCGCCGGCGTATCGCGACATCAACAGGCTCAATCCCGACTGCAGCAGTGTCCAAACGTCAAGGCCATGATCCCTGGCGCGGACCTGCAGCAGGTGTTCGGTCTTGGAGGCCAAGCGCCAGTCGTAGGACTCGGATTCACGGCTACGTTCGTGGAGCCCGCTATCCATGAGAGGCAAGCCGTGGCGCGGCGGCAGATCACGCAGTTTCTTCTTCCAATAGCGTGTGCTGCCATCGAACGAAGCCACGAGCACGCCTTTGTGATCGAACCTGACCCGATTTCCAGTGAAATACAAGGCTGGCTCGCACGAGATTGGCGACGGAGCCATGCCAGCACCACCCGCTGCATCCTCCCCGAAGGCAGCGACGGCACGCGGGCCGCCGACGTACAACTCGCCCTCGAATCCGTACGGCACGAGCCGCGACGAGTCGTCCAGCACGTAAAGGCGGTCGCCAGGCTCGGTTCCGCAAAAAGAAGCCTGCCCGGCAAGTTCCAATAGCTGCTCGCGCTGATTTTCCCCCAGCAGGTTTAGTTCACAAATCAGCGCGTCAGGTCGCAGCGACAGATCGTCGAGCAGAGCGCTGAACTGCTCGGCGATTCTGGTGATCGTAAATGGACTGAACAGTGCTTTGCAGTAGTTCAGCCCCACGGTCAGACCCTGCGTGGTGGCAACTACGTTGAGACTGAGATCGAACTTCGCCACCTCCTGGTCGGAGAACCGGCCCGCGTCGAGTAGATCTGGAGCAGTGGCTCTCTGCTCGACGTTCAACACAATCTGCGCCAGCGGATTGTGCGCGGCGCTGCGCTGCGGATTCAGTGTCTCGACGAGGTACTCGAAGGGAATGTCCTGATGGTCCTGTGCGTCGATGTTCGCTTGGCGCACGGATTGCAGGTAGTCGGAAAACCGCACACCAGGCTCTACGTTTGTGCGCAGGACCAGCAAGTTCGCCAGCAGGCCGATCATGCCGGCAACTTCCGGCCTGTCTCGATTTGCCGCCGGCGTCGCCACCACCACATCCGAGTTCCCGCTGCGGCGGGCGATCAGCACCGAAAACGCCGCGTGAAACAGCGTGAACAGTGAAGTCTGGCTGCTCGCGGCGAGCGCTTTCAGACGCTTGTGGCACGCGCTGTCGATGGACCAGAGGTAACTCGCTCCTTCGAAGCTCTGCATCTCAGGCCGGGGATAGTCGAGGGCAAGACTGTGTAGCTTCGGCAGATCGCCGAGCTGTTGCTTCCAGAAGCAGACAAGATCGTTCCAAGCCCCGTCCTGAAGCTGTCGGTGCTGCCAGACCGAGTAGTCGATGTACTGCAGAGCGACGTGCGGAATTCCGGTTCGGGCGCCGCTTTCCAGCGATGCATACTCCTGGTCGAACTCGCGCCAGAAGAGATCGATGCTCCAGCCGTCGGCAGCAATATGGTGGACTCTCAGTTGCAGTACCGTCGCGCCTTCCTCGACGACCGCGTCCATTCGCAGCAGCAGCCCGGTGTCCAGGCCGAATGGCTGGCGCGCCCGCTCCTGAAACTTCTGTCGGATCACGGCCTCGCGTTCGGACTGCGGAAATCCCGACGCGTCGATTGTTCCCAGAAGGAATTCGACGTCCGGCGCAACGGTTTGAAACAGATCGAAGTCGCGAACTTCGAACCGCGTACGCAGGGCACCATGGCGGCGCACGATGCGGGCCACTGCCTCTTCCACACTGCGCAGGTTCAACTCGCGCTGGAACCGGCGCAGGCTCGAGATGTTGTAGCTGCCTGGGGCCTCGGAGATCCTATCGAGATACCAGAGCTGTTTCTGGGCGAACGATGCAGGCGCTGAGCCAGATGGGGATGAGTCCGCTGAAATCGTTGCTCCCCCGTGCACCGCCTGCTCGTCGATCCTGCGTGCAAACTCGCCCAGCACGGGCGTCTCGAAAATCTGCCGGACGCTGAAGCGCTTGCCAAAGATCTGCTGAATGTCGTTGAGCAGGCGGATGGCGAGCAGCGAGTGGCCACCAACCTCGAAGAAGCTGGTATTGCGCCCGACAGACCCGAGATCGACCCGCAAGCGCTCCGACCACAGCCTTGCCAGCGCCACCTCGGTATCGGTCTCCGGCGCCCGCACAGCCGACGACGAGACGACTCGGAAGCTGCTATCCAGCAATCGCGATCGCGCGACCTTGCCGTTGTCCGTCAACGGCAACGCAGGCAGTACGGCATAGCCCGATGGACACATGTAGTACGGCAATACCGCTTTGACGTGGTGATATACCTGATCGATCAGCGCCTCGTGCTGCGCCTCTTGCGCGAAGACTTCCGGCACAAGAACCGCAAGCAGCCGTGCATCGGTGCCACGGCCGTCCTGCAGAACCATGGCCACGGACAACCCGGGTACTTTCAGCATCTGCCGCTCGATCTCGCCAGTGGAAATGCGAAAACCCGAGATCTTGATCTGGTCGTCGCTCCGGCCGACGTACTCAAGCACACCATCGCTGTTCAGGCGAACCAGGTCGCCAGTGCGATAGCTGCGATGCGCATGGCCATGACGATCATGGACTTGTCCGAATGCGGCTGCACTTTGTTCTGGCCTGCCCAGGTATCCCAATGCAACGGTGCTGCCGGCGATGGTCAACTCGCCGACCGCGCCCGGCAGAACGAGTTCATCCCGCGCATCGCGAATCACGCAATGACTGTGGCGAAGCGGTGCGCCGATCGGGATCTCGCCCAGATCAGGCTGGTGACTCGCGGCATCGTAAGCCGTCGCGATAACCGTCGCCTCGGTTGGACCGTAGGTGTTGAGTACCCGTACCTCTGCCAAGGCCTCGACCTGCTGCCATTGGCACAACTGTTCCACGCACATCTTTTCGCCACCGGCGATGAGCAGCCGTAACGGCACATTCGCCGGCACCGTGCCCTGTCCCAGTTCTGTGCACAGCAGGTGCCAATACGCTGTCGGCAACGACGCGATGGTGATGCCGAGCGCCTCGACCTCGCCCCAGAACGACCCGTATGCCGCTCTGTCGCCAATCACCAGGGTGCCGCCGCCGAGCAGCGCCACCGTGAGTTCCTCGATGAAGATGTCGAACGAAGGAGATGAGAACTGCAGAACCCGGTCCTCCCCGGATACCCCGTAGAGGTCGCGGACCGCATCGTGGTAGTGCAGGACATTGCCGTGGCTGACCACGACTCCCTTGGGTTCGCCGGTCGAGCCGGACGTATAGAAGATGTATGCCACCGAGTCGAGGCCCGGCGTGGATGGGACCGAATCAACCGCTTCACTGTTGGCCTGCGCCGCCTCGCCCCAGTAAAGTACCCGTCCGCCAAGATCCTCCATCCGCGCCCTGTGCGCCGGCCTCGCAAGCACCAGCCGCGCACCGCTGTCAGCCATCATGTACCGAAGCCGCTGCTTCGGATAATCCGGGTCCAGCGGAACGTACACCGCCCCCAGCTTGAACAGCGCCAGCGTGGTGATGACCAGTTCGGGCGAGGACTCGAGGTGAACACCCACTCGATCTCCATACCCGACGCCTGCCGCACGCAGAGTGTTGGCGAAGTCCTCGACCGCCTGCATCAGTTCCGCGTAAGAGTGGCGCGAGTCAGCAGCCGACAAGGCCAATCGACTCGGAAACTGCTCAGCGATGCGCTCAAACGCCGCCCCAAGGCTGGCAGGCATCGGGACTGACCCGTCCTGTTCCTCCGCGAAGTCCAGCAGTTGTTGCCGCACGGATTCCGGCAGAACCGACAGATCCCGCATGGGTCGCTTGGCATCCTCCACGATTGAACGCAGCAACTCCTGAAAATAGCTGTCCAGCCGGAGGATGCTTTCCTCGCGGAAAATATCGCTTGCGTAGCGCCACATCAGGCCTATGCCATCGGCGGTTTCGATAGCGTCCAGCGACAGGTCGAACTTGCTGGTGCCGGAGTCGCGCGACAGTCCAGTGGAGCCACCCTCGCCTAGCGAAAACGATGCACGCTCCTGGTTGTGCAGTGCGAACATCACCTGGAACAGCGGATTGTATTTGAGGCTGCGGCTCGGCTTCAGCGCCTCGACGAGGTACTCGAACGGGACGTGCTGGTATTCATAGACGTCGAGCAACCGCAGACGGCATTGCTTCAGGAACTCCTCGAACGAGTCGTCATCATCAACTCGCGCGCGCAGCACCAGTGTGTTGACGAAACAGCCGATCATGGCTTCTATATTTTCGTCGTCGCGGCCGGCGATCGGCGTGCCGAGAACGACATCGTCTTCTCCGGTATAGCGCGACAACAGCAGCGTCAGCGCCGAATACAAGGTCATGAACAGTGTTGCGCCATGCTCCTGTCCGAGTGTGGACAGGTGCCGTGCCACCACCTTGGGCACATGGCTGCGCACCACGCTGCCACGGTACGACTGCTCAGAAGGCCGCGGCGCATCCAGCGGCAGTGAATGGACCTCGGGAAGGTCGCGCAGGTAGTCCTGCCAGAACGCCCAGCCCTTGATGTAGTCGGCCTTGCGGAAGGTATCGTCCTGCCAGCGGGCGTAGTCGGAATATTGCAGCGGCAACGGCTCGAGTTTCACCTCGTCACCTTGGCGGATTGTCTCGTAGAGGCGATTGAGCTCCTTTACGAAGATCGACACCGACCACCCATCAGAGGCTATGTGGTGCATGTGGATCATCAGCCGCGTCTGGTCTGCGGAGAAAGGCACTACACCGACGCGCAGCATCAGGTCGTGCGCCAGGTCGAAGGGACGAGCCGCATATTCCGTGCTGATGGCAGTCCATTGCGCCTCCCGCTCCGCATCGCTGCCAGCGACGTCGAAACGGTCCAGCTCCAACCGGCCGTTTTCTCGCAGCTTCTGGAACGGCTCACCATTGTGCTGGTCGTACACGGTCCGCAGCACACTGTGGCGCGAAACGATCGCGTTCAGTGCCTTCTCGAGCGCCGCGATGTCCAGTTCGCCACCAATGGAGAAGCTCACGCCGACATTGTAGAGACCGCCACTGTCGAGCTGATTGAGGAACCACAGCCGCTTCTGTGCGAATGACAATGGCGCACTTCCGACCGGAAAATCTCCTGCGGATTCCGCGGAATCGCGCGGCGGCACCTGAACTGCCGCCCGTGGCATCAGGGCGTCCAGCAACGCATCCTTGCGCTCCCGGATCAGCGCCTTCAACTCGTCCGTTAGCACCCCAGCCGGCGCATGCACTTTCAGCTTTCCCTTCTCGGGGCGCAGCTCGACGTTTCGTCCCCGCAGCAACTCCAGCAGATCTGTGACAGTCATACGTCAAACTCCTCCATGTCGTCGCGGCACTCCTCGGTGAGCGCCTGCGCTGGAAGCTTGAGCAGCGAAATCAAGTCAGCCTGCTCCTCAATGCTCGGCAGCTCGAACAGGCTCTTCAGTGTGAAGTTCACCTCGAAGCCACGACGGATCTGGCTTGCCAGCCGCGTGGCCAACAACGAGTGGCCGCCGCGCTGGAAGAAGTTGT
>JALYOF010000098.1 GCA_030857025.1 Pseudomonadota bacterium
TTGCTCAGGGTGAAGGCGAGCTGGCTGATCGGGTTCGCCCCGGCTTCGGCGATGTGGTACCCCGAAATACTGACCGAATAGAAATTGCGCACGCCGTTGTCGACGAAGTACTGCTGGATGTCGCCCATCATCCGCAGCGCGAACTCGGTGCTGAAGATGCAGGTGTTCTGCGCCTGGTCCTCCTTGAGGATGTCGGCCTGCACGGTGCCGCGCACGGTGCGCAGGGTTTCGGCCTTGATCTTCTCGTAGGTCTCCGCGTCCAGCAGCTGGTCGCCGCTGATGCCGAGCAGGCCCAGACCGAGGCCGTCGTGGCCTTCGGGCAGCATGCCGGCGTATTGGGGACGCGGGCGACCGGCGAAGAAGGCTTCGATCCTGTCGTGGGCCTCGTTCCAGCGCGCGGTGTCGGCGCGCAGGTATTTCTCGACCTGCTGATCGATCGCGGTGTTCATGAACATCGCCAGGATCATCGGCGCCGGGCCGTTGATCGTCATCGATACCGAGGTGGTCGGGTCGCACAGGTCGAAGCCGGAATACAGCTTCTTCATGTCGTCCAGCGTGGGGATGTTGACGCCGGAGTTGCCGATCTTGCCGAAGATGTCGGGGCGCGGCGCGGGATCTTCGCCGTAGAGGGTGACCGAGTCGAACGCCGTCGACAGGCGCGCGGCCGGCTGGCCGAGGCTGAGGTAATGGAAGCGGCGGTTGGTGCGCTCGGGCGTGCCTTCGCCAGCGAACATGCGGATCGGATCTTCGCCGGTGCGGCGGTACGGATACACGCCGCCGGTGTACGGATACGCGCCGGGCAGGTTTTCCTTCTGCAGGAAGGTCAGCAGTTCGCCCCAGGAGGTGTAGGTCGGCGCGGCGATCTTGGGGATCTTCTGGTGGCTGAGCGACTCGCGGTAGTTCTCGACGCGGATCTGCTTGCCGCGCACGGAGTACTCGGTGATCTCGTCGGTGATGGATTTCAGGCGCTGCGGCCATTCGCGCAACAGCTTGAGCGAGTCTGAGCTGAGCGCCTGGACGGCGTCGTTGTAGCGCTGGCGGAGGGTGATGAGGGTGCGGTCGGGAGCCTGATCGCCCTTGCCCTCCGCAGAGGGAAGCAGATCATCGCCGCCGTACAGGTCCAGCTGCTTCGGCAGCTTGTCGTCTTCCAGGTCCTGCAGCGAGATCCAGAACGCCTGCGCGCGATTGGCCGCTTCGGACTGCCTGTCGATGCCGGCGTTGATCGCCCTGCCCTGTTCGGCGATCTCGGCCAGATAACGCACGCGGTTGCCGGGGATCAGCACGGTCGCGCGCGGCTCCTTGAGGCTGGTGTCGATCTGCGGCGTCCACTTCTCTTCGGGCACGCCGAGCTTCTCGCGCAGCAGGCGGCACAGGTTGTCGAACATCCAGCTGATGCCGGGGTCGTTGAACTGGCTGGCGATGGTCGGGTAGACCGGCACGTCCTCGTCCTTGGTCTCGAAGGCGACGCGGTTGCGCTTCCACTGCTTGCGCACGTCGCGCAGTGCGTCCTCGGCGCCGCGCTTGTCGAACTTGTTGAGCACCACAAGTTCCGCGTAATCGAGCATGTCGATCTTTTCCAGCTGGCTCGGCGCGCCGAAGTCGCTGGTCATGACGTACATCGGGAAGTCGACGAGGTCGACGATCTCCGAATCCGACTGGCCGATGCCTGCGGTCTCCACGATCACCAGGTCATAGCCCAGGCCCTTGAGGAAGCCGATCGAATCCTTGAGCACGATGTTGGTCGCCGCGTGCTGGCGACGCGTGGCCATCGAGCGCATGTACACGCGCTCGGAGCGCAGCGAGTTCATGCGGATGCGGTCGCCCAGCAACGCGCCACCGGTGCGGCGACGGGTCGGATCGACCGAGATCACCGCGATGCGCATCTTCGGGAAGCTGGCGAGGAAACGGTTGAGCAGTTCGTCGGTGACCGAGGACTTGCCGGCGCCGCCGGTGCCGGTGATGCCGATGACCGGGGTCTTGCCGCCGGCCAGCTGCCACTGCTTGCGCAGGTGCGCGAGCTGGGCCTCATCAAACTGGCCTTCCTCGATGGCCGACATGGTCTTGCCGATCGTGATCTCGTCGTCGATCGCCGCGGTCTTGTCCGGCGTGGTGTCGGCGACGCGCCCGGCGCCCGCCCTGCGCACCACGTCCTCGATCATCGCCACCAGCCCCATGTGCATGCCGTCGTTGGGGTGGTAGATGCGCTCGACGCCGTAAGCCTGCAGCTCGCGGATCTCCTCGGGGGTGATCGTGCCGCCACCGCCGCCGAAGACCTTGATGTGCGCGGCGCCGCGCTCTTTCAGCATGTCGACCATGTACTTGAAGTACTCGACGTGCCCGCCCTGGTAGCTCGACAACGCGATGCCGTCGGCGTCTTCCTGCAGCGCGGCACGGACCACGTCCTCGACCGACCGGTTATGGCCCAGATGCACGACTTCCGCGCCCTGCGCCTGGATCAGCCGACGCATGATGTTGATCGCCGCGTCGTGGCCGTCGAACAGGCTCGCGGCGGTGACGAAGCGCAGCGGACTGCTGGTTTCGGGCTTCGGGGAATTGTCGGAAACGACGTTGGCTGGGGTGCTCATGGGGCACTCGACACGTGAAACGGAGTTGTGCCGATTGTAGCGCGCCGCCTTCAAACCTTAACGAGACCGCTGGAAACAGAACAGCAGTCCGGGACGTTAATCAACGCGAAAGCCATCAGAGCGTCTACTGGGTTGCCGGCGACGCGCGCCGGATTGCAGGAGAAGGTCATGGCATTGCGCCCACTGTTGCTCTCGGCTGTTGTCGGCATTGCCGCACTCGGCGGGTTCCATACACCTGCGGCTGAAGCCGCGGGCTCCTTCAGCGTCAGCATCGGCACCGCGCCGCATTACCGGTCGCCGCATGGCGCGGGCTACGGCGGACGTTACGACCATCGTTACGACCGGCGTCAAGACAGTCGCCATGGCGGGCGTTACTACGACCGCTACGACCGCGGCGGCTACGCGCACGATCCGCGCTACGCGCGTCCTCGCCAGGGATATGCCTTCGTACCCGGCCACTGGGCCCGCGGGCCATATGGTCGCGTCTGGGTGCCTGACCAGTACGTACCGGTTCCCGGCCACGACCGCCGCTACGGCCACGGCTACGACTCGCGGGTGATCTACCGTTCCTCCAATCACCCGCAGCCATTGCCTGGCGCGTTCTACGACCAGCGGGGCGGCGGCTAGACCGCCCACCGCAGCCCGCCGACGGCATTCGCTGCCGTCGGCCCCGCCGCACACCGGAGGCAGCGGGCAGTCGCCCAGCCCGATAGTGCCGCAGGTAACGCAGCTCGGTTAGGCTGCGCACATGGACATCGACTCCCATGAGCCCGGCGACACGGAGCTCGCCATCCTGCGTTCGCAGGCCGCCGATGGTGCGCCGGAAGCCGGCTACCGTCTTGGCCTGGCCCTGGTCGAACGCACGCAGCTCGATGAAGCGCTAAGCGTCTACGAACACACCGCGAATGCCGGACACGCCGGCGCCCAGGTGCAGCTTGCGCGGATGCGTCTTTACGGCGTCGCCTGCGAGCGGGATCCGGAGGTGGCGGTCCGCTGGCTGCTTCGTGCGGAGGCCGAGGCCGACAACGTGATGGCCGGCTACCTGCTGGCACTGATCGCGCTCGGCGGCGTGGCCCTGCCGCGCAGCCAGGACATCAACCGTCGCGTTCTCGCAGCGGCAAAGGCGGAATATCCGGCGGCCCTGCTGGCCGCGGCGATCCATTTTGGCCGCAGGCCCGACGATGCGGATCAGGCTCGGTGCATCAGCCTGCTGGAGCATGCGACCAGGCTCGGTGACACGACGGCGGCGCGGCTGCTGCTCGAGCGGCTGCGCCGTGGCGAGGGCTGCGAGGCGCAGCCGGAACGCGCGACGCAACTGGCCCAGGGGCTCGCGGCGCGCAAAGTGCAGCCGCTCGCGCGCGCGGTCGCGTCGGCACCGGCCAAGGCGGTGGACTTCATGCAGCCGGGCGTGCTGGCGCTGGAGGAAGCCCTGCAGCCTCCGCCTGCGACCGAACTGGCGAGGCAGCCGCACGTGCGACGCATCGACGGGCTGCTGTCGGCCGATGAGTGCCGCCTGCTGATGGCCTGTGCACAACCCCACCTGCGCAGGTCGCGAGCGGTCAATCCCGAAACCGGCGAGTCCATCGAACTGGAAATCCGCACCAGCAGCGATTGCAGTCTCGACCCGATGATGGAGAGCCTCGCCGCGCGGGTGGTGCAGCTGCGCATGGCGGCCGCGGCGAAGCTCGAACTGGTGCATGCCGAGCCACTGACGGTGCTGCGCTACCAGCCAGGCGAGCAGTACCGCCCGCATCGCGACTACGCGGCGCCGAGTGCGATCGAGCGCGACAACCCCGCCGCAGGCAACCGCCGCCGCACCATCTGCGCCTATCTCAACGACGTGGAAGCCGGCGGCGAAACCGAATTTCCGATCGCCGGCATCACGGTGGCACCAGTGCCCGGGCGCGCGATCGTGTTCGACAACCTGCACCCCGACGGCCACCCGGACCCGAACTCGCTGCATGCGGGCCTTCCCGTGAAGCAGGGCGAGAAATGGCTGGCCACGCTGTGGATGCGAGAGCGCCCTTACCGCATGTATTGATGAGGCGCCCGATTGCGCCGGCGATCCGGGTCGCCCCCGCTTTCGGACGCCCGGACTGCGCATACGCGGCCGTATCCTGCATTTGCATTAGAATGTCGCCCCTGCGGCAGCCGGCGTAGCCCGTCGCAGAGGCGAATCCATGTGATTCAACGACTTAAACAGCACTGTTGGCGTTCAGCGCATTGCGCACAACCGACGCCGACGCGGAGCACTGCATGATTTTCGAAACCCTCGACACCTTCGGACACGAGCAGGTGGTGTTCTGCCACAACAAGGACGCGGGCCTGAAGGCCATCATCGCGATCCATAACACCGTCCTGGGCCCCGCCCTGGGTGGTACGCGCATGTGGCCGTACCAGAGCGAAGCCGAGGCGCTGAACGACGTACTGCGTCTCAGCCGCGGAATGACCTACAAGAATGCGGTGGCCGGACTCAACATCGGCGGCGGCAAGGCGGTGATCATCGCCGACCCCGCGACCGACAAGTCCGAATCGCTGTTCCGCTCGTTCGGCCAGTTCGTCGAGTCGCTCGGCGGCCGCTACATCACCGCGGAGGACGTCGGTGTCGACGTCAACGACATGGAATTCGTCTACCGCGAGACCGAGTACGTCACCGGCGTGCACCAGGTCCACGGCGGTTCGGGCGACCCGTCTCCGTTCACCGCCTATGGCGTGCTGCAGGGCCTGATGGCCTCCCTCAACAAGCGCTTCGGCAATGAGGAAGTCGGGCAGTACAGCTACGCCGTGCAGGGCCTGGGCCATGTCGGCATGGAGTTCGTGAAGCTGCTGAAGGAACGCGGCGCGAAGATCTACGTCACCGACATCAACAAGGGCCTGGTCGACCGGGCCGTCTCCGAGTTCGGCGCCGAAGCGGTCAGCCTCGACGAGATCTACGACGTGCCGGCGGACGTGTACTCGCCTTGCGCGCTCGGCGGTACCGTCAACGAGCAGACCCTGCCGCGACTGAAGGCCAAGATCATCTGCGGCGCGGCCAACAACCAGCTGTCCAATGACGCCATCGGCGACGAAGTCCAGAAGCGCGGGCTGCTGTATGCACCCGACTACGCGGTCAACGCCGGCGGCGTCATGAACGTCTCACTGGAGATCGACGGCTACAACCGCGAGCGCGCGATGCGGATGATGCGCACGATCTACCACAACGTCGGCCGCATTTTCGAAATCGCCGAGCGCGACGGCATCCCGACCTACAGGGCCGCCGACCGCCTCGCCGAGGAGCGCATCACCGCCATTGGCAAGCTCAAGCTGCCGCTGGGGCGTGCCGCGCCGCGCTTCCAGGGTCGCATTCGCGGGCACTGAAAACACGTATGAGCAAGACAGCGACGGGGCCCTTGAGCCCCGTCGTGCTTTCAGCTCCAGCCACCATCAACCATTGTCAGGAGTTCCGATGCGTCCGTTTTCGCTGGGTGAAGAAATCGATGCGCTGCGCGATGCGGTGCGGCGTTTTGCCGAGGCCGAGATCGCCCCGCACGCAGAACGGATCGACCACGAGAATGCGTTTCCGCAGGACCTGTGGCCGAAGCTGGGTGAGATCGGACTGCTCGGCATGACCGTGCCAGGCGAGTACGGCGGCAGCGAGATGGGTTACCTCGCGCACATGGTCGCGATGGAGGAAATCTCGCGTGCCTCGGGTTCCGTGGGCCTGAGCTACGGCGCTCACTCCAACCTGTGCGTGAACAATCTATACGCCAACGGCAACGACGAACAGCGGCAGAAGTACCTGCCGAAGCTGTGCACGGGCGAGTGGAAGGGCGCGCTGGCGATGAGCGAGCCCGGTGCGGGTTCCGATGTCGTGGGTTCCATGAGTTGCCGCGCCGAACTGCGCGGTGATGTCTGGGTCGCCAATGGCAACAAGATGTGGATCACCAACGGCCCCGAGGCCGACGTGCTGGTGGTCTACATGCGAACCGCCGGCAAGGACGCGGGCAGCCGGTGCATGACGGCTTTCATCGTCGAAAAGGGCATGAAGGGCTACAGCACCGCGCAGAAGCTCGACAAGCTGGGCATGCGCGGCTCCAACACCTGCGAACTGGTGTTCGAGGATTGCGAGATCCCCGCCGAAAACGTGCTGGGCGAAGTCAATCAGGGCGTCAAGGTGCTCATGAGCGGCCTCAACACCGAGCGGCTGGTGCTGACCGGCGGACCGTTGGGGCTGATGCAGGCGGCCATGGACATCACCCTGCCCTACGTGCGCGAGCGCAGGCAGTTCGACCAGGCGATCGGCTGCTTCGGGCTGATGCAGGGCAAGATCGCCGACATGTACACCGCGCTGCAGTCCAGCCGTGCCTTGGCCTATCAGGTCGGCCGCGACTACGACGCCGGACACAAATCGCGCGTGGATGCCGCCTCCTGCCTGTTGCACGCCAGCGAAGCCGCGGTGCAGGTGACGCTGGAGGCGATCCAGTCGCTGGGCGGCAACGGCTACATCAACGAGTACCCGACCGGCCGCCTGCTGCGCGACGCGAAGCTGTACGCGATCGGCGCCGGCACCAACGAAATCCGCCGCATGCTGATCGGGCGCGAGCTTTTCGACGGCAACAGCTGAAATCGGGGCATCGCGGGCCGTTGCGCCCGCCCTGGATCGGCCGCATCTGGTCTCTGTCCCCGTCGCGGTTTGCGGCAGCGCAGCATGCCGCCGCATAATCGGGTGGTTCGGCCGGTGACCGGCCTCACTTCCAGGAGACTTCCATGAGCGATGTCGTGATCGTCGGTGCCAAGCGCACCGCCATAGGTTCCTTCCTCGGCCAGTTCACTGGCGTGCCCACCACCGCGCTGGGAACCGCAGCGATCATCGGCGCCCTCGAACACGCCGGGCTTGCACCCGACCAGGTCGACGAGGTGCTGATGGGCTGCGTGCTGCCCGCCGGCCTCGGCCAGGCCCCGGCCCGCCAGTCCGCGCTCGCCGCCGGCGTACCCGACTCCGCGCCCTGCACCACCATCAACAAGGTGTGCGGTTCGGGCATGAAGGCGGTGATGCTCGGCTATGACCAGATCAAGGCCGGATCGGCGCGTGTGGTCGTCGCCGGCGGCATGGAGTCGATGACGAACGCGCCGCACCTGCTCAACGGCTCGCGCACTGGCGTTCGCTACGGATCGGCGGAATTCCTCGACCACATGGCGCATGACGGCCTGACCAACCCCTACGACGGCAAGGCCATGGGCGTGTTCGGCGATGCGACCTGCAACACGTACGAATTCGATCGGGAGTCGCTGGATGCGTTTTCCGGCGAGAGCGTGAAGCGCGCCAAGGCCGCCCAGGCCGACGGCCGCTTCAAGGACGAGATCGTCCCGGTCACCGTCAAGGGCCGCAAGGGCGAGACCATCGTCGACACCGACGAGGAACCAGGCAAGATCGACGCCAGCAAGATGGCGGGCCTGCGGGCCGCATTCGGCAAGGAAGGCGTGCTGACCGCAGCCTCATCGTCGAAGCTCTCCGATGGCGCCGCCGCGACGGTGCTGATGAGCGCGGAGGACGCCGCCAGCCGCGGACTCGAGCCGCTGGCGCGCATCGTCGCCCATGCTGGCCACGCCCAGGCGCCCGAATGGTTCACCACCGCGCCCGTCGCGGCGATCACCAAGGTGCTGGAAAAAGCTGGCTGGAGCGTCGACGACGTCGACCTGTTCGAGATCAACGAAGCGTTCGCCTGCGTCGCCATGGCCCCCATCAAGGACCTCGGCATCAGTGCCGACAAGGTCAACGTACACGGCGGTGCAGTCGCGCTGGGCCACCCGATCGGCGCCAGCGGTGCCCGGTTGCTGGTCACCCTGATCCACGCACTTCGCCAGCGCGGCGGCAAACGCGGGGTCGCGTCGCTGTGCATCGGCGGGGGCGAAGCGACCGCGGTGGCAATTGAATTGCCTTGAAAACTGAACAGGGGCTGCTTCTTAACGCTCTCTTAATGAAAAAAACATCAAGGGGCGCTTGACACACGTCGCGGGCTTGTCATCATGCTACCGGCGCGCGATTGCGCGCTGCCTAATATCCATCCTCGAGGAACGAATCATGACTCTCAACAAGGCGCTGATCGCCCTGGCTATGGGCTTTGCCCTGGCCGCTTGCTCCAATCAGCAGCAGGCTGATGAATCGGCTGCCGATGCTGCCGAATCCGCTTCCGAAGCCGCCACTGCCGCTGCCGGTAGCGGCGACGTTGCCGCTCAGGCTGCTGCCGACGCCGCCGCTGCTGCTGCCGATGCGGCTGCCGTTTCGGCCGACGCCGCGATGGCCGACCCGACCGGCGAGCAGGCTGACCACTCCGCTGACGCGGCTGCAGACCTGGCCGACTCGGCCGAAGCTGCTGCCGACGCCGCTGAAGAAGCCGTCGACCAGTAAGTAGCCGCAGTCGACCTGGCTCGCCAGGTCTGGAAAAGCCGTCGGTTCGCCGACGGCTTTTTTCATGGGCGTTGGGATTGGCCGGCGCGGCTCGCGCAGATGAGCGCTCGAAGCGCCCTCCCCTGTTCAGGCTTTCCGCGTTTCTTCACGTGGCCGTCCGTCACGTTGATGAATAGTCCGCTCGCCGGCAGAACCGGCCAGTCAATGAAGACTGCCGACCTCCAGGAGTTTCCAATGAACAACAAATTTGCCATCATTCTCGCCGCCAGCGTTTTCGCGCTGTCCGCATGCAATTCGCCGACCACCGACCAGAAGGCCAGTGAGGCATCCGCCCACGCCGATGCCGCGGGTGATCAGGCTGCCAACGCCGCCCGCTCCGCTGGCGACGCCGCCATGTCCGGCGCGGAAGCTGCCGCAGCTGGAACCGCTGCCGTCGCTGGCAATGCTGCCGTAGCCGTCGACGCCGCTGCCGACCCGATCCAGCAGGCCTATGAAGAAGGCAAGGCCGGCGCCGCCCATACCATCGGCCACGCTGCGGACAACGTTTCGGCTTCGATGAAGGACGAGCAGGCCGAGGCGGAAGCCGAGGCAGCGTCGGAAACGAACGACTGATCGTTCGCAACCAGTTGCACCCGACAAGGCCCGCATCTGCGGGCCTTGTCTTTGCTCGCGTCCGGCCGCGCGATCGGCAAAGGATTGGCAAGGCAAAGGAATGGCGACCGGTCCGCCAGGCCCGTGATCCCCGCCCGAATCGGCGCTGCGGTTATCCTGTGCCGTCGTTTCCAACATGAATCCACATGCCCTTACTGAGCTCGAGCCTCGATCCGCGATCTGCCGAATTCCAGGAGAACGCCGCCTACCACCGCGCCCTGGTCGATGAACTCGATGCGCGGCTCGCCCGCGCCGCGGAAGGCGGCGGTGAGCGCGCGCGCGACCGCCACACCGAGCGCGGCAAGCTGCTCGCCCGAGACCGCATCACCGCCCTGCTCGATCCGGGCTCGCCGTTCCTTGAGATCGCACCGCTCGCCGCCGAAGGCATGTACGACGATGCCGCACCGGCCGCCGGGATCGTCTGCGGCATCGGCCGGGTGATGGACCAGGAAGTGGTCATCGTCGCCAACGACGCGACCGTCAAGGGCGGCACGTATTTCCCGATGACGGTGAAGAAGCACCTGCGCGCGCAGGAGATCGCCCGCGAGAACCACCTGCCCTGCGTGTACCTGGTCGATTCCGGCGGCGCCTTCCTGCCGCTGCAGGACGAGGTATTCCCCGACAAGGAACACTTCGGACGCATCTTCTACAACCAGGCGCGCATGTCGGCGGAGAACATCCCGCAGGTCGCGGTGGTGATGGGCAGTTGCACCGCAGGCGGCGCCTACGTGCCGGCGATGTGCGACGAGTCGATCATCGTGCGGGACCAGGGCACGATTTTCCTGGGCGGCCCGCCGCTGGTGAAGGCCGCGACCGGCGAAGTGGTCGATGCCGAAGCGCTGGGCGGTGCCGACGTGCACACCGCGGTTTCCGGGGTGGCCGATCATTACGCCGAGGACGACCGCCACGCGCTGCAGATCGCGCGCGACATCGTCGGTCATTTCAACCGCAGCAAGACCCTGCCCGTCGCGGTCCAGCCCACGCGCGAACCGCTGTATGCCGCGCAGGAGTTGTATGGGATCGTCCCGAAGGACACGCGCCGTCCGTTCGACATCCGCGAGGTCATCGCCCGCATCGTCGACGGCAGCGACTTCCACGAGTTCAAGGCGCGCTACGCCAAGACCCTGATCACCGGGTTCGCGCACGTGCATGGCTATCCGGTGGGGATCATCGCCAACAACGGCATCCTTTTCGCCGAAAGCGCGCTCAAGGGTGCGCACTTCATCGAGCTGTGCAACCAGCGCAACATCCCGCTGGTGTTCCTGCAGAACATCACCGGCTTCATGGTCGGCCGGAAGTACGAGAACGCCGGCATCGCAAAGGATGGCGCCAAGATGGTGACCGCCGTCGCGTGCTCGCACGTGCCGAAGTTCACCGTGGTGATCGGCGGAAGCTTCGGCGCCGGCAACTACGCGATGTGCGGCCGTTCCTACGGCGCACGCTTCCTGTGGATGTGGCCCAACGCGCGCATCAGCGTGATGGGCGGCGAGCAGGCCGCCAGCGTGCTGGCCACGGTCAAACGCGACGGCATCGAGGCGCGCGGCGGGCAATGGAGCGGCGAGGAGGAAGAAGCGTTCAAGACGCCTATCCGCGAGCAGTACGAGGTCCAGGGAAGCCCCTGGTATGCGACGGCGCGGCTGTGGGACGACGGCATCATCGATCCGGCCGATACACGGCGCGTGCTTGGCCTCGGTCTGGCCGCGAGCCTGAACGCGCCGATCGAGCGCGGAAGATTTGGCGTATTCCGCATGTGAATCAGGCCGTGTGCGGGACCGCCGCATTCATCCGCGTGACGGCCTGTGACCGGTCTCACGAATGGAGGAACGCAGCGGGTCAAAAGCTGACCAACGGCGTCAGGGCGGCGTGAAAGCGGTGGTAGCCTCAGACTCCCCCGACCAGCAGGAACCCGATAATGGCCATGTGGAAAGACCCCGCGCCCGCGCGCAAGGAACAGAACCCGACCCCCGCTCCGTCCGCCCCGGAAGCCGCGCGTTTCGACGCGCCGGCGGTGGCCGACATCAACCCCGCTGCCCGCTCGTCTTCGCCGGCGCGTGCTCCGGAGCGTGAGGTCAAGGAGTCACTGATTGCCTCCGACATCACCATCGAGGGCAAGATCGAAGGCTCCGGCCACGTCCGGATCGCCGGCCGCTTCAAGGGCGATGTCAATGTGCAGGGCAACCTGACCATCGAGACCGGTGCCAAGGTCACCGGCGGCGTGCGCGCCAGCAAGGTTGTCATCGCAGGCGAACTGGAAGGCAACATCGAGGCCGCCCAGCGCGTGGAACTGCTCGAGTCCGGCGTACTGGTCGGTGACGTCAAGGCCGGTTCGCTGACGGTCGCGCCCGGTTCGCGCCTGCGCGGCCAGATGGAGTGCGGCTGGGAAGACAAGCCCGGCAAGTCTTCGACGGCAGCTTCGGAGCCCGCCTCGGCGTCATGAGTGCCCCGCGCCACGGTACAGCGGGCGCGAAAACGCGCGACTGTCCGCACTGCAAGGCGACGATCCTCGACAGCGCCAGCATCTGCCCGGCCTGTCGGGGCCACCTGCGGTTCGCCGCGGAGTCGGCCAAGGCGGTCGACGTGCCGCTGCAGGTGGAGGGAACGATCCAGCAGCCTCGCGACGGAGGATCGTCGGAGTACTCCGTGGTGCTGGCGATCCGCAACGAGCGCGGCGAGATAGTCACCCGCCAGGTGGTCGGCGTCGGTGCAATGCGGCCGGACGAACGCCGCAGCTTTACGCTTACGGTTGAGCGATTCGCCATCGCCGGAAAGCCGCGCGGCTGACGGCGAGTTTCGGGTCGGCAAGGCAAAAGCCCCCCTCACCCCAACCCTCTCCCCCACAAGCGGGGGAGAGGGAGCAGAAGCAGCCTCCCCTCCTCAATTCCGTCTCCCCCCATAGATTCGCCGTGGGGAAGAGGGAGCAAGAGCAGCCTTCCCGCCTCGGCTCCGTCGCCCCCAACAGCTTCACCGTTGGGGAGGAGGGAGCAAGAGCAGTCTTCCCGCCTCGGCTCCGTCGCCCCCAACAGCTTCACCGTTGGGGAGGAGGGAGCAAGAGCAGCCTTCCCTCCTCAATTCCGACGCCCCCAACAGCTTCACCGTTGGGGAGGAGGAGCAAGAGCAGCCTTCCCGCCTCGGCTCCCTCTCCCCCAACAGATTCACCGTTGGGGGAGAGGGTTGGGGTGAGGGGGGCTTTTGCTCTCGTGTCATTCGCAGCGTTTCGAGCGCTTGGCGGACCACGTCTTGAAGCCGCACACGGCGCCCGCGGGGCGCCCCGGCTATCATTCAGTCATCCCCGCAACCGTTGAGCCCGATGACTTCTCCTTTGCTGACCCTGCGCGAAGGGCCCGTCGTGCGCCTGCGCCTGAACAGGGCACCGCTGCACAACGCCTTCGATGCAACGCTGATCGCCGAGCTCACCGCTGCACTTGGCGCGCTGTCGAGCGACGCTTCCGTGCGCGTGATGGTGCTCGAAGGCGAAGGTGCCTCGTTCTCTGCCGGCGCCGACCTGCACTGGATGCGCTCCATGGCTTCCGCCAGCGAGACCGAGAACCGCGACGATGCGCTCGCTCTCGCCCGCCTGATGCGCAGCTTGAACGAACTGCCCAAGCCGACGATCGCCCGCGTACACGGCGCGGCCTACGGCGGCGGCGTGGGCCTGGTCGCCTGCTGCGACGTGGCGATCGGTTCGCACGAGGCGCGCTTCGGCCTGACCGAAAGCAAGCTGGGGCTGTTGCCGGCGGTGATCTCCCCTTACGTGATCGCCGCGATCGGCCCGCGCCAGGCGCGGCGCTGGTTCGCCACCGCCGAAACCTTCGATGCCGCGCAGGCGCGCGACATGGGACTGCTGCATGAGACGGTCGATGCAGGCGAACTCGACGCGGCCGTGCAACGCCAGATCGATCTGCTGCTGAAGGCAGGCCCCATCGCATCGGCGCACGCCAAGGCGCTCGTACGCGCCGTGGCGGGACTCCACGACAGCACCGCAATCGATGCCGCCAATGCCGCGCTGATCGCTGCCCTGCGCGTGTCGCCGGAAGGCCAGGAAGGCCTCTCGGCCTTCCTCGATAAGCGCAAGCCCAACTGGACGAACCACTGATGGCCGACGAGCGCAACCCAGGCGTGCGGATCTTCGACAAGGTGCTGGTCGCCAACCGCGGCGAGATCGCCTGCCGCGTGATCCGCACCTGCCGCGAACTGGGCATCCGTACCGTCGCGGTGTATTCGGAGGCCGACGCCGACGCCCAGCACGTCCGCCAGGCCGACGAGGCCTACTGCATCGGCGGGCCGCGACCGCAGGACTCCTACCTGCGCGGCGAGAAAATCGTCGAGGTCGCCCTCGCCTGTGGCGCCAGTGCGATCCACCCCGGCTACGGCTTCCTGTCGGAAAACGCCGACTTCGCCGACGCGGTCGCCGCCGCAGGCATCGCATTCATCGGCCCCAATGCCGCATCGATGCGCAAGATGGGCAGCAAGGCTGGCGCCAAGGAGCTGATGCAGGCCGCGGGTGTGCCGGTGGTGCCAGGCTACACCGGTGAGAACCAGGACCCTGCGCACCTGCACGCGGAAGCCGATCGCATCGGCTATCCGCTGATGATCAAGGCTGCGCACGGTGGCGGCGGCAAGGGCATGCGCATCGTGCGCGGGAGCGACGGTTTCCTCGCGCACCTGGAATCGTGCCAGCGCGAGGCAAAGAATGCCTTCGGCCGCGACCGCGTGCTGCTGGAGCGCTACGTCGAGCGCCCCCGGCACATCGAAATCCAGGTGTTCGGCGACACCCATGGCAACGTGATCCACCTCAACGAACGCGAGTGCTCGGCACAGCGGCGCTACCAGAAGGTCATGGAGGAATCGCCGTCACCGATGCTGACCGCAGCGATGCGCGACTCGATGGGCCAGGCCGCGGTGATGGCCGCTCGCGCGATCGACTACGTCAACGCCGGCACCGTCGAGTTCATCGTCGGACAGGACGAACGCTTCTATTTCATGGAGATCAACACCCGCCTGCAGGTGGAGCACCCGGTGACCGAACTGGTGACCGGACTGGACCTGGTCGCCTGGCAGTTGCAGGTGGCGGCGGGCGCAGCGCTGCCACTCGCGCAGGAGCAGGTCGACATGTGCGGACATGCGATCGAGGTACGCCTGTACGCCGAGGATCCCGAAGCCGGCTTCCTGCCCGGTTCGGGCCGGCTCGAACGGCTGCGGCTGCCGACGCCATCGCCGCACGTGCGCGTGGATGCGGGCGTCGTGCAAGGCGATACGGTGACGATCTTCTACGACCCGATGATCGCCAAGCTCATCGTGCACGATGCCGACCGGCCGCGCGCCCTCGCCCGCATGCGCGACGCACTGGCGCAATGCGAGATTGCCGGTCCCAAATCCAACATCGAATTCCTCGAGCGTCTGGTGCGTCATCCGGCGGTGGTCGCGGGCACCATCGACACCGGATATCTCGATCGCCACCTGGAGGAGTTCATTCCCCAGGACGATGAAGCCGGGCCCGATGACGAGACCGCTGCAGCCGCCATCGACACCGACCTGCTGCTTGCAGCCAATGTCGTGCGCTTGCTCGGACAGGAACGGGCATCCCGGCAGCACGCGGCGGGGTCTTCCGACCCGACCTCGCCGTGGGCCATCGCCGACGGCTGGCGGCTTGGCCATGGCAGCCGGCGCAGCCAGGCGTTCGTGCATCGAGACGAGCGCATCGAAGTGCATGCACAGGGCAGCGCGGGTGAGTACCGGATCGAGCACGCGGGCCAAGCCCACGTCGTGACCGGGGCGCGGGTCGATGGCGACGTGCTGAGCCTGCGCATTGGACATCGTGCGCGACGCTTCCGGGTGCTCGACGACGGTGCCAGCGGGCACCTGCTTGTGCACGACGGCGAGCGCCGGCTGCGCCTGCAGCCGGTCGAAATGTATCGCCACGAAGGTGCCGCCGCCGCGGGTGGCGCTGACCAGCTGATCGCGCCGATGCCGGGACGGGTGGTGGTCACGCGCACGCAGGTCGGCGACGAGGTCGTTTCCGGTCAGGAGCTGATGGTGATCGAGGCGATGAAGATGGAACTGAGCCTCAAGGCGCCGCGCGACGGCATCGTTACCGAAGTCCGTGCAGCAGCCGGCGACTTCGTCGAGGCCGATGCGATCCTCGTGGTGCTGGCATCATGAGCACCTCCGTACGCATCGTGGAAGTGGGCCCACGCGACGGTCTGCAGAACGAGCCAACCATGGTCGCGACGGCCGACAAGATCGCGCTGATCGATCGGCTGTCGGCAACCGGACTTCGCAGCATCGAAGTGACCAGCTTCGTGAGCCCCAGGTGGATTCCGCAGCTGAGCGACGCGGCCGAGGTGGTCGCGGGCATCACCCGCCGCGAGGGCGTGCATTACCCGGTGCTGGTGCCGAACGAGAAAGGCTACGAGCGCGCACGCGCCGCCGGGGTGGAGGAGATCGCGGTGTTCTCGGCGGCTTCGGAGGCCTTCAACCAGAAGAACATCAACGCCAGCATCGCCGAGTCGCTGGCGCGCTTCGTGCCGATCATGCAGCGCGCGCGGGAGGACGGCATCCGGGTGCGGGGCTATGTCTCCACGGTGCTGGGCTGTCCGTATCAGGGGCGCGTGCCGTTGGAGGATGTAGTGCGCGTGGCACAGGAACTGCACGGGATGGGCTGCTACGAGGTTTCACTGGGCGACACGATCGGCGTCGGCACCCCCCACCAGGCGCGCGCGATGCTGCGCGCCGTGGCGGCCGAGGTGCCGATGGATTCGCTGGCCGTGCACTTCCACGACACCTACGGCCAGGCGCTGGCGAACGTGCTCGCGTGCGTGGAAGACGGCGTACGGGTGGTCGATGCCGCGGTCGCCGGGGTCGGTGGCTGCCCCTACGCGCGCGGTGCCAGCGGCAACCTTGCCAGCGAGGACGTGGTCTACATGCTGCACGGAATGGGCATCGAGACCGGCATCGATCTTCCCCTGCTCGCTTCGACCGGCCACTGGCTGGCGGCGCTGCTGGGCCGCGAGACCGGCAGCAAGGTCGGCAAGGCGCTGCCGGTGCCATGAACGGACCGACGCCCGCGTCGATGCCGATGGATACGGCGACGGTGCTGGCGTCGCTGCACGATGCCGCGCGGGATCCTGCTGTACCGGAGTCGACCCGCCGACTGTTGGAGCAGGCGCGACAGGCGCTGGAGGAGTTGCCGTCGCATGCCGGGAATGGTGGCCGCAGGTTCAACGGCGCAGGCGGCGACAGGCGCGAAGACACGCATCTGCATTTCCGCGAACTCATGGATGTGATCGACAAGGCGATCGTGATGCACGACGCCGGCGGCCGCATCATCTACGCCAACGCGGCGGCCATGCGCATCTTCAATGTCGAGGAAGGCCTCAGCCTCCAGCAGGAACTGCTGCCTTCGCGCTGGCAGGCCGTGGACGAACACGGCGTGGAAATCGCCGCCGACGAACTGCCGACCGCACGTGCGCTGCGCACCGGCCGCACCGTCGCCAGCACGGTGCTGGGCCTCTACAACCGCAGGCTGCGCCAGCTGACATGGCTGTCGGGCACCGCGGTTCCGCACATCAAGCCCGGCAGCGAGCGCCCGCACCAGGTAATGTCGATGTTTTCCGACGTCACCTCGCTCAAGCGCGACAGCGACCTGTTCGACCGCGCCCAGGCGCTGGCGCACATCGGCGGCTGGGAATGGGACGCCGGGCGCAACCGGCTCTACCTCACTCAGGAGGCCAAGCGCATCTTCGATCGCGACCCCGCGCCAGCGACGCTCGGCGCGATGCTCGATTGCCTGCTGGAAAGCGATCGGCGGCAGTTCCAGCGCGCGATCGACCATGCGATGTCCTACCGCCGCAGCTTCGACCTGCAACTGCAGGGACGCCGCCGGGACGGCCATACGTTCTGGGTGCACGCCATCGGGCAGGCCGAGGTCGGCGACCCGGGCAACGCGCGCGTCACCGGTACCCTGCAGGACATCACCGCCGAGAAACAGGAGCAGGCGACCTTGCAGGTGCAGGCGCGGACCGATCCGCTCAGTGGCCTGCTCAATCGCGACGCGCTGCTGTTCGAACTCGACCAGCGCCTCGCCGACCCTACCCAGCACGCGCTGGCGGTGCTGTACGTCGACCTGGATCGCTTCAAGCTGGTCAACGATGTGCTCGGCCACGCCGCGGGCGACCGGCTGCTGGTCTCGGCCGCGCAGCGCATCCAGGAGGCGGTCGGCAGCGAGGGCCTGATCGGCCGCTTCGGCGGCGACGAGTTCCTGGTGATCTGCGCCACGAACGACGACCCCGGCCGGCCGCCGCGGATGGCCGACGCCATCCTTGCCGCCTTCGCAGAGAGCTTTCGGCTGCAGGGTGAGGAATTCAGCATCACCGCAAGCATCGGTGTCGCGCAGTCGCCGGAAAACGGGCGTATTTCGCAGCAACTGATCCAGAATGCGGACGTCGCGATGTACGACAGCAAGCGTCGCGGCCGCAACAACTGGCAGGTCTTCACCGTGCAACTCGAAGCGCAGGAGCAGGAACGGCTGCAGTTGGAAACCCATTTGCGCCGCGCGATCAGCAACAGCGAGTTCAACCTCGTGTACCAGCCGCAGATCGAGCTGGCCAGTGGCCGCCTGCTCGCCGCCGAGGCGCTGATCCGCTGGCACAACCCGGCTTTGGGGCAGATGTCTCCGGATCGCTTCATCAGCCACGCCGAGACGTCCGGCGACATCGTCGAGATCGGCAGTTGGGTGCTTGGCGAAGCGTGCATGCAGCTCAAGCGCTGGCAGCAGGACGGCGTCCCCATTGAACGCGTGGCGGTGAACGTCTCCTACCGGCAGTTCATGGGCCAGGACCTGATCGACATCGTGTCGGCTGCATTGAAGGAAAGCGGTCTGCCCGGCAGCGCGCTGGAACTGGAATTCACCGAGCGGGTGCTGATCGAGGACGATCCCGACACCCTGCGCACCTTTGCCGCGCTGCGCGAACTGGGCGTGATGCTCACCATCGACGACTTCGGCGAGGGCTACAGCGCACTGAACTATCTGCGAAGGCTGCCGATCCACGGACTGAAGCTCAGCCAGTTGTTCGTGCAGGGCGTGCCGGGCAACCGTTCCGATGTCGCGGTCTGCCAGGCGGTCGCGGGTATCGCGCGCAGCCTCAACCTGGGCCTGGTCGCCGAAGGCGTCGAATCGGAAGAACAGCGGGCATTCCTGCTCGGCCTGGGCGTCGGCATCGGCCAGGGATATCTTTACGCGCCGGGGCTCGACCCCGACGAGTTGTACAAGCGATACCGCCTTCCGGAGCAACGATGAACCAGAACGTGCGCGACCATGTCATTCGCCCCATCACCGCCAGCGATGATGCGGCCGTGGCCGCCATCATCCGCACCGTCATGCCGGAATTCGGCGCGGGCGGTGCGGGCTTTGCGATCCACGACCCCGAGGTCGATTTCATGCATCGCGCCTATTCGGCACCGCGCAGCGCCTACTTCGTGCTCGAGCTCGATGGACAGGTTGCCGGCGGCGCCGGTGTCGCGCCGCTGGAAGGCGGCGACGAGGACACCTGCGAATTGCGCAAGATGTACTTCCTGCCGGAAGCGCGCGGTCGCGGCGCGGGGGCCGCGATGATGGAGCGCTGCCTGGACGCGTCGCGCTCGTTCGGCTTCCGCCGGTGCTACATCGAAACGCTGGGCGGGATGGACGACGCGATGAAACTTTACGAGCGAAGCGGATTTCGCAGGATCGATGGCCCGCTGGGCAATACCGGGCACGGCGGGTGCAATGCGTTTTACCTGATGGAACTGAGCCGCGGTTAGCGGTAAGCGAGCCGCGGGACTTCCGGGCGTCGGACGCTGCGGTGGGCATCGGGCCTGCTGACTGCACGGGTGCGATTTCGCAAGTCGCCGCAACGACGACCCCGCTGCATGCGCGGCCCGAAGCAGTTTCGCGGCCAAAAGATTAAAATCGCCGCTTTCCAGCAACGGGGCTTCCCATGCAGCTATCCGACACGCGCGCCATCGTCACCGGCGGAGTCTCCGGGCTCGGCCTTGCCGTCGCGCAACACCTGGTCCGCAACGGCGGCAGGGTGGCCCTGTTCGACGTCAACGAAGCCAAGGGCGCCGATGCGGTGGCCGATCTGGGCACCGACAAGGCTCGCTTCTTCCGCACCGATGTCAGCGACGAAGCCGGGGTGGTTGCAAATGTCGATGCGGCGAAGGAATTTTTGGGCGGGCTCAACGCCGCGATCAACTGCGCGGGCATCCTCGGCGCGGGACGCGTGCTCGGACGCGAGGCCGCGATGCCGCTGTCGCAGTTCCAGGGCACGGTGATGGTCAACCTCGTTGGCAGCTTCAACGTAGCCAAGGCCGCGGCAGCGGTGATGCAGCACAACGAGGCCGGCAGCGAAGGCGAGCGCGGCGTGATCATCAACACCGCATCGATCGCCGCCTACGAGGGCCAGATCGGCCAGGCCGCCTACTCCGCGTCCAAGGGGGGCGTGGTTGCGATGACCCTGCCGATGGCACGCGAACTGGCGCGATTCGGGATCCGCGTGATGACGATCGCTCCCGGCATTTTCTGGACGCCGATGGTCGACGGCATGAAAGAGGACGTGCAGAAATCGCTGAGCGCTTCCATTCCATTCCCATCGCGGCTTGGGCAGCCTGCGGAGTTCGCCGATCTGGTCGCCTACGTGCTGGGCAACACCTATCTCAATGGCGAGACCATTCGCCTGGATGGCGCCACGCGACTGGCGCCGAAGTGAGCCCCACGCCCGGGGTGTTTCCCTGGTGGTACCCGCAGAAGACGCACGAGGCGTGGTCGCGGGTCAGGGAACGTGGCGCCGCACGCTTCATCCTGGTCAACGGCCTCGCCTGGTACGGCGGGCTGATGTTCGTGATCATGGGTCTTCTGCTGCCGATGGCGGGCAACGGCTGGCGTTTGCCGACGGACTCGAATATCGCACTCGCCGCCACGGTGTGGGCGGCAGCGGGACTCGCCTGGGGCGCATTGACCTGGTACTTCTCTGAAACCAACTTCCGCAAATACTCAGCACTCAACGGGACCCAGCAATCGTGAAAGCCTACGACATCAAGAAAGGCAACGTGGTCGAGCACAACAACACCGTCTACCAGGTGCGCGACATCGAACGCAGCTCTCCGCAGGGACGCGGCGGCAACGTCAAGTTCCGCTTCACGATGTACTCGGTGCCGGGCGGCAACAAGTTCGATCTCAGCATGGGTGGCGACGACGACCTCAGGGAAGTCGAACTCAGCCGTCGGCAGGCGACGTACTCCTACCGCGATGGTAATGCCTTCGTGTTCCTCGACGACGAGGACTACACGCCCTATACGCTGGACGCGGACGTGGTGGGTGATGCGGCCGGCTTCATCGTCGACGACCTGAGCGGCTGCTACGTGCAGATCATCGACGACCTGCCGGTGGGCCTGCAGTTGCCATCCAGCGTGGCGCTGGAAGTCATCGAGACGCCGCCGGAACTCAAGGGTGGCACCGCGACCAAGCGACCGAAGCCTGCGAAGCTGTCCACCGGCATGGAAATCATGGTGCCGGAGTACATCGGCACCGGCGAACGCGTGCTGGTCAGCACCGTCACCGGCGAATTCGCCGGCCGCGCCGACTGATCGCTGGCTGAGGCGGGCGCGACGCCGATGCGTCGCCCGCGCCGCGTGCCGGCGCTGCCGCCGAATTCACGGCTCGGCCGCGACACTGCACGCTGCCTCGCCCAGAATCCGCCATGGACCCCTACAAACTTCTGCTGGCGCTGGCCGGGCTGGCACTTCTGGGCGCCAGCTGGTTGCCGCACCTGCTCAAGCGCCACCCGCTGACCTTTCCGATGGTCTACGTGGGCGTGGGCATCCTGCTGTACCTGTTGCCGCTGCGGCTTCCGCACCCCGATCCTTTCGAATATTCACTCGCGGCCGAGCGCCTGACCGAGCTGGTGGTGCTGCTGGCACTGGTCGGCGCGGGGCTGCGGATCGACACGCCGTTTGGTTGGCGCTCCTGGGGACCGACCTGGAGGCTGCTCGCGCTGACGATGCCGCTGTGCATCCTGGCCAGCGCGTTGCTGGGCCAGCACCTGCTGGGCATGGGGTTGGCGTCGGCGGCGCTGCTGGGCGCGGTGCTGGCCCCCACCGACCCGGTCCTTGCCTCCGATGTGCAGGTCGCCGGCCCCGGCGAAGGCGGCGAAGACCCGGTGCGTTTCACGTTGACCTCCGAGGCCGGGCTCAACGACGGACTTGCGTTCCCGTTCGTGTGGTTGGCGATTTCGATCTCGTTCGTGCTGAGCGGCGCCGCCGATCCCTTCTGGTTCGTGGACTGGCTGCTGGTCGACCTGCTCTGGCGCGTCGTCGGTGGCGCGCTGATCGGCGGCGCGGTCGGCTACGGGTTGATGCACCTGATCTTCCGCACGCGCGGCGAAAGCAACCTTGCCGAGTCCAGTGACGGGCTTGCCGCGCTGGCGATCACGCTGCTCGTCTACGGCATCGCCGAACTGCTGCACACCTACGGCTTTCTTGCGGTGTTCGTGGCCGCGCTGATGATCCGCCACCACGAGCGCTCCCACCGATACCACGGCACCCTGAGCCTCTTTGCCGACCAGTTGGAGCGGCTGCTGACGGCCGCCCTGCTGATCCTGCTGGGTGGCGCGGTTTCCATGGGCGTATTGACCGCCCTGCAACCGGTCGACTGGGCGTTCGCGTTTGCTTTCGTGCTGATCATCCGGCCCCTGACCGGCTACGTCGCGCTGTCGCGTACGCCCCTGCACGCCCGCGAGCGCTGGGCGGTGGCGGTGTTCGGCGTGCGCGGCATCGGATCGTTCTACTACCTGTCGTTCGCCCTCAACCACGGCGATTTCAGCGACCACCCTCGTCTGTGGGCGATCGTGACGCTGGTGGTGATCCTGTCGATCATGCTGCACGGGCTGGCGGTCAAGCACACGATGAACCGGCTCGATGTCTGGCGCAGATGGCGCCGCCGCGAGGGCGGAAAAGAAGCGGCCAGCTGACGCGCTGTCGTGTCAGTGGAGGCCGACGCGGCTATGCCGGACTGGAGGTCCGCTGCAACCACTTGCGAGCCATCCTGCGCAATGACTCGTCGGCGCCGTCGCCTCTAAATTGATCGGCCGCGATCGATGCGATCTCCCGCCAGGCCAGGTCCAGGGACTCCTCGCCCACCACGAAGGCCTGGTCGGCGCCGGTGCGTACCACGTGTCGCACATCGTAGTGCCAGTGGCCAGGTTCCTCTCCGCGTTCGGGGATCCAGTGGCGGTCAAGATCGAATACTTCCGCTTCGACCTGCAACCCCTCCAGCCCCGACTCCTCGCTGGCTTCGCGCCGCGCCACCTGGGCGAGGTCGGTCTCGCCATCCGCATGACCGCCCAGTTGCAGCCAGCGGCCGAGCTTTCGGTGGTGGGTCAGCAGCACCCTGGTGCCACTGGCATCGACCAGCCACGCCGATCCGGTGAAATGGCCCGCGCTGCGTTCGCGGGTGAACGGCGCATCGTCCTGCCGCAGCAGTGACTCGAACTCCGCGACGACCGCTGCTTCGCCGGGCCAGCGCTGACGGTAGCGATCCAGCAATTCCATCAGGTCTGCGTGCGATTCGAGCGTGGGACAGGACATGGGCGCGATCACGTGCGAAGGGACGCGCAAAGCCTAGCAGCAGGCCAGCATTGCACGTTGGGGTCCACGTTCCGGCTAATTGGTTTCCCGGAACGGCTTCATCGTTCGCTGGAGCGTCGCGTCGCCTGCGCTGCTTCTCCGCCGCGAGCGTTGAGACGAGTTGGCGCTTTGGAAGCCAATCAACGGCAGGGTCAAGATCCCCCCTCACCCCAGCCCTCTCCCCCGCAAGCGGAGGAGAGGGAGCAAAAAGCCGGGCGATAGCGCACCAGCCGAGCGAATTTGGGAAACCGCGTTCGCTGCTGTTCCAGACCCCTCTCTCCCAATGACTTACCTCCGACAACAGGGAGCAAAAAGCCGGGCGATAACGCACCATCCGAGCGAACCCGGGAAGCCGCATCCGCTGCTGTTCCAGATCCCTCTCGCCCAATGACTTACCTCGGGGAACAGGGAGCAAAAAGCCGGGCGATAACGCACCAGCCGAGCGAACCCGGGAAACCGCACCCGCTGCGGTCCCACCTCCTCCCGCTCGAGGGCTTCATCCTCGCGCGAGAAGTTGGGGTGAGGGAGCCTCTTGCACCGAGGCGCAGCGGCAATGCCCCTCTCCCGAAAGACAAGAGAGGGGGGTTACACTCCGGAGCTTCCGATCCGGGGATAAAGCATGACTTCAGACGTCGAAGCGCCGCCGATGCGTGCCCCCAGCCTGCTGCAGGCAATGATTCCCTTGCTGGCGCTGGTCGCGCTGCTCGCGACCTCGGTCTATCTGTACGCGGACGATTCGTCCTATGGCGCGAACCAGATCGCGCTGCTGCTGGCCGGTGGCGTCGCGGCCCTGATCGGCATTCGCAACGGCCTGCGCTGGGTGGACATCCAGGAGGCAATCGTCGCTGGCGTCGCCCTGGCGACCGGCGCGCTTTTCATTCTGCTGGCGGTGGGTTCGCTGATCGGCGCCTGGATACTCAGCGGCACCGTTCCGACCCTGATCGACTACGGCATGCTGCTGTTGAGTCCGTCGGTGTTCTATCCGGCCGCATGCCTGATCTGCGCTTTGTGCGCGGTGGCGATCGGAAGCTCCTGGACCGTCGCGGGCACCCTTGGCGTCGCATTGATGGGCGTGGCGGGGGGACTGGGCCTTTCGCCGGAAATCACCGCCGGCGCCGTGATCTCGGGTGCGTACTTCGGCGACAAGATGTCACCGCTGTCGGACACCACCAACCTGGCGCCCGCCGCGGCAGGAAGCGAACTGTTCGAGCACATCCGGCACATGACCTGGACCACGGTGCCGAGCATCGCGATCGCACTGATCGCCTTCGCGATCATCGGCTGGGGCGGCGTCGGTGCGGCGCCCGCGGGGGCCGGGCTGGGCGATCTCTCCGCGCAGATGGCCGCCCAGTTCAATCTCGGCTGGCATCTGCTGATCCCGCTGCTGGTGGTGTTCGTGCTGGCGATCAGGCGCTTCCCCGCGTTCCCGACGATCTTCATCGGCGCGCTGCTGGGCGTGGTGTTCGCGATCGTGTTCCAGCCCGAGGCGGTGCTGCGCCTGGCCGCCAACCCCGACCTGCCGCGACCCATGCAACTGCTGTCGGGCGGATGGATCGCACTGTTCGACGGCTACAAGTCGGCAACCGGAAACGCCGCGGTCGACGAACTGCTCGGGCGTGGCGGCATGGCCTCGATGCTCAACACGGTGTGGCTGATCATCTGCGCGATGGCTTTCGGCGCGGTCATGGAGCGTGCCGGACTGCTGGAGCGCCTGATCCGCAGCGTGCTGCAGGCGGCGAAGTCGCCGGGTGCGCTGATCGCGGCGACGCTGGGCACCTCGGCCGGTACCAACGTGCTGGCCGCCGACCAGTACATTGCCATCGTGCTGCCGGGCCGGATCTTCCGTCCGGAATACGAACGCCGGGGCCTGGCGCCAGTGAACCTTTCGCGCGCGCTCGAGGATTCCGGAACGCTGACCTCACCGCTGATTCCCTGGAACACCTGCGGCGCCTACATGGCCGCGACGCTGGGTGTCGCGACGCTGGACTATGCGCCCTATGCGCTGTTCAACCTCGTAAACCCGCTGCTGGCGGGCGTCATGGCGTACCTGGGATTCAAGATCCTGCGCATCGCGC
Source organism: Pseudomonadota bacterium (assembly GCA_030857025.1). Taxonomy (GTDB): domain Bacteria; phylum Pseudomonadota; class Gammaproteobacteria; order Xanthomonadales; family Xanthomonadaceae; genus Lysobacter_K. The sequence goes on from JALYOF010000098.1 coordinate 25,359, forward strand.
CACAGCGGCCGGAGGTCATCAGCACCTCCGAACGACTGCCCGCGGACGCGTGAGGCATGCCTTTGCAGGAGCCATCAACTTGTTCACGCGGCGTTGTGTCGACTAAGGTTGTCGGCGCGCGCCATCTCCCGTCACAACCGGATTGCCGATGAAAGCTTCCCAGAAACTGTTGACGCTACTGTTTGGACTGCTCCTTGCAGCCGTGTTTTCCGCCCCCGCACACGCTACCGCGGCAGGCGGGCTGGACGAGGCGATCAACGCCATGTTCGCGCCCATTGCCGGCGCGATCTTCGCCGTCGTGTTCTATCCGATCCCGATCGGCTTCGGTGCGGAAGTGCCGGCGATGGTGCTGTGGCTGGTACTCGCGGCGACGTTCTTCACCGTGTACTTCGGCTTCATCAACGTGCGCGGCTTCGGCCAGGGCTTCCGGCTGATCCGCGGCGACTACTCCGATCCAAACGACGCCGGTGAGGTCAATCACTTCCAGGCGCTCGCCACCGCATTGTCGGGAACCGTGGGGCTGGGCAACATCGCCGGCGTTGCTATCGCGATCAGCATCGGCGGCCCGGGCGCCACGTTCTGGATGATCGTCGCCGGCCTGCTCGGGATGAGCTCGAAGTTCGCCGAGTGCACGCTCGGCGTGAAGTACCGCCGCGTCAATGCCGACGGCAGCATCTCGGGCGGCCCGATGTACTACCTCAGCCGCGGCATCGCCGAGAACCATCCCAAGCTGAAGAACTTCGGCAAGGTGCTCGCAGTGGTGTTCGCGATCTGCTGCATCGGCGGATCGATCGGTGGCGGCAACATGTTCCAGGCCAACCAGACGTTCCAGATGATGCTCAACGTCACCGGTGGCGAAGCCAGCGTGCTGGCGGGCAATGGCGCGTTCTTCGGCCTCGGCATGGCGATCCTGGTCGCGGCGGTCATCATCGGCGGCATCAAGTCGATCGCCAAGGTCACCAGCAAGCTGGTGCCGATCATGGCGGTCCTGTACCTGCTCTGCGGCGTCTACATCATCATTGCCGACTTCCAGAACGTGGGACCCGCGTTCCGCGCGATCTTCGAGGGCGCATTCACCCCCGAAGCCGGCTACGGCGGCGTCATCGGCGTGCTGATCCAGGGCTTCCGTCGTGCGGCGTTCTCCAACGAGGCCGGCATCGGTTCGGCGGCGATCGCCCACTCGGCGGTGCGCACCAAGGAGCCGATCTCCGAAGGCCTCGTCGCGCTGTGGGAACCGTTTATTGACACCGTGGTGATCTGCACCATGACCGCGGTGGTGATCGTGATCACCGGCATGTACCAGGTCGAGGGCGTCGGCGACGGCGTGCAGCTGACCTCGATGGCGTTCGCCTCGGTGATCACCTGGTTCCCGTACCTGCTCGCGGTGGCCGTGTTCATGTTCGCGTTCTCGACCATGCTGGCGTGGTCGTATTACGGCGAGAAATCCGCCGGATACCTGTTCGGCGAAACCCGCGCGGTCAGCCTCGGCTACAAGCTGGTGTTCTGCTCGTTCATCGTCATCGGCGCGGCCAGCAACCTGGGCGCGGTGGTGGACTTCTCCGACGCCATGATCTTCGTGATGGCGCTGCCCAACCTGATCGGCGTGTACCTGCTGTCGCCGGTGATCAAGCGCGAGCTCGGCAGCTACATGGCGCGGATCCGGTCCGGGGATATCCGCAACTACCGGGCACAGCCGGTGCCGGCCGGCACCCCATGACGTCGTGATGTTCCTTTTTCTGCAGGCTACGGCCTGACCTGTGGCGCGACTCCGGTCGCGCCATTTTTTTGCGCGGCATCACGGCGGCGAAAGCCTGTCGGCTAAACTGGAGCAATGAGCGAACAATCCACAATTCCGCCTTACGACACCCGCCGCCTGAGCGAGCTGGCGCGCATAATCGCCGAGAACGTCTCCGAGCTGGCGGCGGCCGGCTGGACGCCGGCAACCAGCAGCAATTTTTCGCACCGGCTGGATGATCGGCACGTGGCGATCACGGTGTCCGGCGGCGACAAGGGCCACCTCCGAGAGGACGACATCATGGTCGTCGACCTCGAAGGCGCTCCGGTGGGTTCGACGCGCCGGTCTTCGGCCGAAACCCTGCTGCACACCCAGCTCTACAAGCGCCTCGCCGATGTCGGCTGCGTCCTGCATACGCACTCGCGGAACCAGACTGTCGCCTCGCGGCTGTTTGCCGGCGCAGGCCATGTTTCCCTGGCAGGCTACGAACTGCTGAAAGCGTTCCACGGCAACACCACGCATGACGCCACGCTGGACCTGCCGGTACTGCCCAATACGCAGGACATGCGCACGCTGGCAGCGCAGGTGGACGCGCTGCTCGACAGCCAGCCGATGTGGGGTTACCTGATCGACGGTCATGGCTTGTACGCCTGGGGGCGCGACATGCCCGAAGCACGCCGCCACCTGGAGGCGTTCGAGTTCCTGCTGGGTTGCGAACTGGAAATGAGGAAGCTGCAACGATGAGCCGCCTGAGGATCTTTGCCGAACACCACCCCGACACCCCGATCTCCTCGACCAGCGACCATGCGCAGATGGCGCGCGAACTGGCGCCGATCGGCGTCGGCTTCGAGCAGTGGCAGGCGACGATGCCGATCGCTCCCGGCGATTCGCCCGAAAAGATCATGGACGCCTACCGCAGCGACATCGACCGTCTCGTCAGCGAACGCGGCTTCAAGTCGATCGACGTGGTGAGCATCGCCCCGGACAACCCCAACCGCGAGGAAATGCGCCGCAAGTTTCTCGACGAGCATTTCCACAAGGAGGACGAAGTCCGCTTCTTCGTCGCCGGGTCCGGGCTGTTCACCCTGCATGTCGCCGACAAGGTCTACGAAATCCGCTGCAAACGCGGCGATCTGATCTCCGTGCCCGACAGCACCACGCACTGGTTCGACATGGGCCCCGAACCGAGCTTCGTCGCCATCCGCTTCTTCACCGAAGCCGACGGCTGGGTGGGCCATTTCACCGGGAACGACATCGCCCAGCGCTTCCCGCGCTACCAGCCTGGCGACGAAGAGTGAGCACGAAGGCGATCCTCACCGACATCGAAGGCACCACCAGCAGCATCTCCTTCGTCAGGGACGTGCTGTTTCCGTACGCGCGCAAGGCGCTGCCCACCTTCGTGCAGACGCACGGCAACGATCCGCAGGTACGGAAGTGGCTGGATGCCGTCGCCGCCGAAAACGGCGCGGTGTGCAACGACGCCGTGCTGGCCGAAGTGCTGCAGGGCTGGATCGACCAGGACCGCAAGCACACCGCACTCAAGGCGCTGCAGGGGATCATCTGGGCGGAGGGTTACCGCAAGGGCGACTTCACTGCCCACATGTACCCGGACGCTCCGCAGTCGCTCGGCGACTGGCACGCTGCAGGGATGCCGCTGTACGTCTATTCGTCAGGAAGCGTGCCGGCGCAGCAACTGTTTTTCGGGTACAGCGATGCTGGCGACCTTACCGGGCTTGTGTCCGGATGGTTCGATACCGAAGTCGGCGGCAAGCGCCAGGCGGGCAGCTACGCACGTATCGCCGAATCGATCGGATTGCCGCCACGGCAGATCCTGTTCCTCTCGGACGTGGTGGAGGAACTCGATGCCGCGCGCGATGCCGGAATGGACACGGTGCTGGTGGATCGGCTCGATGACTATGCCCAGCCGCGCCGAGGCGAGGCTACGCACGGTCACGCCCGCGTGGAGAGCTTCAGCGACGTGCGGCTTCGAGACTGAAAACGCCTCGGTGACGTGTCACTGATGCGCTGCCCCGAACCCTCACCCCAACCCTCTCCCGGAGGGAGAGGGAGCTGAAGCCAGGCGGTCCTACCCTCAGGCCACCGCCGTCAGTCCTGGGTAGGCTTGTTCTCGTGCCGTCGGCGCAACAACGCAACGGCATCCTCCAGCGCCAGCCCGCGCGAGCGCAGCAGCACCTGCAAATGGAAGACCAGGTCGGCGGCTTCACCGATGAGGGCGTCATCATCCTGCGCGACCGCCGCCAGCGCGGTCTCCACGCCCTCCTCGCCCACTTTCTGTGCGATCCGGCGTACGCCGCTTTCGAACAGCGCCGTCGTGTAGCTGCCGCCGGGCCGCAGCCGCTCGCGCTCGGCGATCAGCGCGTCGAGTTCGGCGAGGAAGTCGCCGGGAGCGTTCGCAAAACAGCTGCAGCGCCCAAGATGGCAGGTCGGGCCGTTCGGCCGCGCCTGCACCAGCAGCGTGTCACGGTCGCAGTCCACATCGATCGAGACCAGTTGCAGCGTGTGCCCCGAGGTTTCTCCTTTCACCCACAACCGCTGCTTGCTGCGGCTATGGAAAGTGACGTTGCCGGTGTCCAGCGTAGCCCGCAGCGCGGCGCGATCCATGTAGCCGAGCATCAGGATGCGCAGCGTCGCAGCATCCTGGATCACCGCAGGCAGCAGGCCCGCCTGCTTGTCCCAGGCCAGTTCGTCGATGCCCACCGGCAAGCGAACATCATGTCTCATCACGCACCTCGACGCCCTGCGAACGCAGGAGCTTCTTCAATTCGGGAATGCGGATCTCGCCGCTGTGGAACACGCTCGCCGCCAACGCGGCGTCCGCGTCGGCGCGCGTAAAGACGTCCACGAAATGCTGCGCCGCACCCGCGCCTCCCGAGGCCACCAGCGGCACCGCGCAAAGCTCGCGCACGGCAGACATCTGCTCCAGGTCGTAGCCTTCGCGCACGCCGTCGCTGCCCATGCAGTTCAGCACGATCTCGCCAGCGCCACGCTGCTGCGCCTCCGCCACCCAGTCCAGCGTGCGCCGCGGCAACGCGCGCGTGCGCGAGGGATCGCCGCTGTACTGACGCACGTGCCACTGCCCATCCTCGTCGCGCAGGCTGTCGATGCCGACGACCACGCACTGCACGCCGAATTCGGCCGCCAGTCCGTCGATCAACTGCGGGCGCTCGAGAGCCGGCGAGTTCACGGACACCTTGTCCGCACCGGCATGCAGCACTTCCCGCGCGCCATCGACGCTGCGAATGCCACCGGCGACGCAGAACGGAATGTCGATGACGCGCGCGACGCGCTCGACCCATTCGCAGCCGACCTGCCGGCCTTCCGGACTGGCGCCGATGTCGTAAAACACCAGTTCATCGGCGCCTTCGTCGCGATAGCGCATCGCCAGGTCGACGATGTCGCCCATGTCGACGTGATCGCGAAAACGGACGCCCTTGACCACGCGTCCGTCGCGCACGTCCAGGCAGGGAATGATCCGTCGGCTCAGCATGAGGCTTCCACTGCGAGCGCATCGGGCAGCGCGAATCGGCCATCGAGCAGGCCCTTGCCGAGCACCGCACCGGCGCAGCCGCATGCGCGTGCCGCGGCGACGTCGGCCACATCGCGCACGCCGCCCGATGCCTGCAGCGACACGCACGGTGCCAGTGCGACGATGTGTCGATACAGGTCGAGGTTCGGGCCCGACAGCATGCCGTCGCGATCGATGTCGGTGCACAGCAGGTGTTTCAATCCTGCCGCAACATAGGCCACCAGCACGTCTTCCAGCACGGTCCCGCTGTCCTGGGTCCATCCGGAGACGGGCAGCCGCCACGAGCCGTCCTGCGCCATTCTCGCGTCGAGCGCGATGGTGATGCGTTCCGCACCGAACTTCGACATCCAGCCGATGACCCGCTCGGGGTCGCGTACGCCCAGCGAGCCGATCACCACGCGTGCGGCACCAGCCTCCAGGATTGCCTCGATGTCGCTCTCGTTGCGCACGCCGCCGCCGGTTTGGACGTGCAGTCGCGTGCTGCCGGTGATTTCGCGCAGCAAGGGCGCGAGGGTGTAGCCGCCCGCGCGCGCCGCATCCAGGTCGACCAGGTGCAACCATGCCGCGCCTGCCTTCGCATACGCCGTGGCAACCGCCAGCGGCTTGTCGCGGTAGCGCGTCTCCTGCGCGTAGTCGCCCTGGCGCAATCGCACCACGCCACCTTCGCGCACGTCGATCGCCGGGTACACCGTGAACGCACTCATGCCACAGCTCCGGCAAGGAAATTTTCGAGCAGCCGCGCGCCGGTAGTGGCGGATCGCTCGGGATGGAACTGCGCACCGAAGCGGTTACCGCGTCCGACGACCGCCGTGAAGGCGTTGCCGTGCGTGCAGCTGGCGATCGTGTCGGCAGTCAACGGCGCGGCGAAGCTGTGCACGAAGTAGGCCTGCGATTGCGTGCCCAGCCCTTTGGTCAGCGGCGACCCGGCCACTGGCTGCAGGCGGTTCCAGCCCATGTGCGGGACGCGCACGCCGGGTGCGGCTCGCATGCGGCTCACGCGTCCCGGCACGAGCCCGAGGCAGGCGACATCGCCCTCCTCCGACGAGTCGTACAGCAGTTGCATGCCAAGGCAGATACCGAGCAACGGCTGGCGGAGTTCCCGGATGAGATTCACCAATCCGAGCTGATGCAGGCGCGCCATCGCGGGCGCGGCCGCACCGACGCCCGGCAGGATCACCCGGTCGGCCGAACCAATCTCCCCCGGGTCCGCGCTCAACTGCGCATCCGTGCCAAGCCGCTGCAGTGCGTATCGAACCGAGCCGATGTTCGCGCCACCGGCGTCGATCAACACCACTTTCATGCCGATCCCCGCATCACAGCGCACCCTTTGTGCTTGGAAGTTCACGACCTTCGCGACGCAGCGCCTGGCGCAGCGCGCGCGCCACCGCCTTGAAACAGGCTTCGACCTTGTGGTGATCGTTGTCGCCGTGCACCTTGAGGTTGAGGTTCAGCCCCGCGGTTTCGCAAAGAGACCGGAAAAAATGCGGCACCAGCTCTGTCGGCATGTCGCCGACGCGCTCGCGCTGGAAACTGCCTTCGAACACCAGGTACGGGCGCGCGGAGAAATCCAGCGCGGCACTCGCGAGGGTTTCGTCCATCGGCAGCGTGAACCCGTAACGACCGATACCGCGCTTGTCGCCGAGCGCCTCGCGCAGTGCCTGGCCCAGCGCCAACGCGCTGTCCTCGATGGTGTGGTGCTCGTCGATGTGCAGGTCGCCTTCGCAGGTGAGCTCCAGCGCGAATCCACCGTGCTTGCCGATCTGCTCGAGCATGTGGTCGAAGAATCCCAGACCGGTCCGCACCTGGGGATCGGCGCTGCGGTCCAGGTCGATGCTGACGCGCACCTGCGTTTCGCGGGTGTTGCGCTGCACGATTGCGGTACGCGGCGCGTCCGCCAGTTCGTGGGCGATCGCAGGCCAGTCCCAGTCGCCACCGAACTGCCGTGTGCGCAACTGGAAGGCACGTACGCCGATGTTCTGCGCGAAGCCGTTGTCGCTCTCACGGTCACCGACCATCGCCGACCGGGCCCAGTCGATGCTGCGATCCTTCAGCAGATCCAGTGCAAGCCCGATGTTGGGCTTGCGCGTCAAAGCGTTGTCGGCTGGAAGGCTGGTGTCGATCAGCACTTCGCGGAAGGCAATGCCCTGGCTTTCGAACACCTGCATCATCAGCGCGTGCGGGCCGTCGAACGTGGCCTGTGGATACGCTTCTGTGCCCAGCCCGTCCTGGTTGGTGACCATCACGAATTCGTAGCCGGCATCGCGAAGCCGCAGCATCGCCGGGATCACCCCCTGCACGAAGCGCAGCTTGGTGAAGCAGTCGATCTGGAAATCCTCGGGCTCTTGGATCAATGTGCCGTCGCGGTCGACGAACAGCACGGGTGTCAATGGACCGCTCACGCTGGCACCTCTTGTTTCAACAGGTAAATCACCTTCAGGTTCTGCTCCGGGCTGCCGACCGTGATCCGCAGCGCGTCGCCCAGCCGCGGCGATGCACGCATGTCGCGGACCACCACGCCTGCCGCGAGCAGTCGCTCGAACACCGCTTGTGCGTCGGCGAACCGTGCCAGCACGAAGTTCGCCTGCGATGGGTAGGCACACAGCACGCCCGGTGCGTTGGCCAGCGCGTCGGCGAGCCGCTCACGTTCGCCGCGCACGGCAGCCACGCGCGTACGGGTAATGGCCAGGGCACCCGGCGCCAGCGCTTCGCACGCCAACTGCACACAGGGCCCCGGCAGCGGATACGGCGCCTGGCAGCGCTGCAGCACGGCGATCAACGGCTCGCGCGCGATCACGCTGCCGATTCGCGCTGCCGCGAGCGCGTGCGCCTTCGAAAGTGTCCGCAGCACGACGATGTTGGCCTGCCGCTCGATCAGCGATACCGCCGAGGCACCGTCGGCGAACTCGATGTAGGCCTCGTCGACCACCACCATCGCCCGGCTTTGAAGCCGGCGCGCAAGCGCGAGGATGCTGTCCAGCGGCATCAGCGTCCCCGACGGATTGCCGGGCGAGCACACGAATACCAGCCGCGCCGATTCGGATTCGACGGTGGCCGCGAGCCGCTCGAAATCGCAGTTCCACCCGCTGACTTCCTCCATCAGCGGCGACTCGACCACGCGCACGCCGTGCAGGCGTGCGCTGACGGCGTACATGCCGAAGGTCGGCGGTGCGATGACGATCGCATCGCGAGCCGGCCGGCAGATCACGCGCACCAGCAGGTCGATGCCCTCGTCGCTACCGCGTCCTGCCAGCAGTTGCGCAGGCTGGCAGCCGTACAGCGACGCCAGCGATTCGCGCAGAGCGGTGGGTTGCGGGTCGGGATACCGACGCAGCTCGCCGGCGGCGTCGGCGGGATTGGGCCACGGCGATTCGTTGGCGTTGAGCCACACGTCGCCCTGCAGACGATCGCTACGCGCAGACTTGTAGCCGGCGAAGTCGCGGAGGTCCTCCCGGACCAGCTCAACGACTTCATCGAATGCGGCATGTGCGGTTGCAGGCTCTGCCATCCGATTCATGCCAACGCCTCCAGCCGTAGCGCGACCGCGCGCCGGTGAGCGTCGAGACCTTCCGCCGACGCCAGTTCGACCGCGCATGCACCGATCGCGAGCAGACCCCTTGGCGCGACTTCCTGCACCGTGATCGCGACCTGGAAGCTGGCGACGTTGAGCCCGCCGCAGAAGCGCGCGGCGCCACCCGTCGGCAGGACATGGTTGGTGCCGCTGCAGTAGTCGCCCAGCGCCTCCGGTGCCCAGTCGCCAAGGAACACCGAGCCCGTCGCCTGTACCAGCGGCAGCCTCGCACGGGCGTCGCGCAGTGCAAGGATGAGGTGTTCGGGTGCGTACTCGTTGCTGATCTCGAATGCCTGCTCGATCGATTCGACCAGGACGAGATGCGATGAAGCCAGCGCGCGACGTGCGGTCGCCGCGCGCGGCAGCAACGGCAGCTGTTGTTCGATCTGCACGGCGACGCCGGCAAGCAACGCCGCATCGTCGCTGAGAAGGATGACCTGCGAGTCGGGGCCGTGCTCGGCCTGGGACAGCAGGTCGGCGGCCACGAACGCGGGGTTGGCACCCGCGTCGGCGATCACCATCACTTCCGAAGGGCCAGCCGGCATGTCGATCGCCGCGCCTCCCTCAGTCATCGAGACCTGACGCTTGGCCTCGGTCACCCAGGCATTGCCGGGTCCGAACAGCTTGTCGCAGGCGGGCACGCTGGCGGTGCCAAAGGCCATCGCCGCAATCGCCTGGGCGCCGCCGATTTTGTAGATCGCGCGCACACCGCAGCGCGCGGCGGCGTAAAGCACGGCGGGATCGGCGCTGCCGTCGGCGCGCGGCGCGGTGCACAGCACGACGTCACTGCAACCCGCCAGTTGTGCGGGAATGCCGAGCATCAGCGCCGTCGATGGCAACGGCGCGCTGCCGGCGGGAACGTAGAGTCCCACCCGCCTGATCGGCCGCAGAATGCGCTCGCAGGACACTCCCGGCGCCGTTTCCACGCAGTACGGCGGCGTGATGCCCGCGCGGTGGAACGCCTCGATGCGCCCGGCCGCTTCGTCGATCGCCGCGCGCAGTGCCGCGGGAACCCCGACCCGGGCCGCTGCGACCTCCCCGTCCGATACCCGGAAATCCTGCAGCGTGACCTTGTCCAAACGGGATGTCAGCTCGCGCAACGCCGCATCTCCGCGGGTGCGGACCTGCGCGATGATGTCGGCGACCACTGCAGTAACTTCAGCGCCCACCACCTGCGCCGGACGCCGGAGGATGCGGGCACGGCCCGATTCGTCCAATCGACTCCACTCCACGGGGATCGGCTGCCCAGTCGCAATCGGCTCACCGCCGTCGATGTCCGGTAGTTCCAATGGACCGGTCATGCCAGCATGCCTTCGACCGGAAGCACCATCAGGCCGCGCGCACCGGCCCGCTTGAGGTCTTCCAGGCGCTGCCAGGTCAGCGCGCCGTGGCACAGCGCCTGCAGTGCGAGGCTGTCTTCGCCGTCGATCCGCATGACCGTCGGCGCCTCGGCATCGGGCAGCAGCGAGAGCAGCGAGGGCAGCAGTTCGCGCGAGGACTGGAACATCAGCAGCTTGCTGTGGCGGATCCGCAGCGCGCCGTCGAGGCGGCGCTGCAGGAGATCGGCCAGTTCGCCGCGCACGTGATCGAAACCGGCAACGGGTCCGGCGAGCACCGCTTCGCTTTCCAGCAGCGTCGCGACCGGCTTGAGCTGGTTGGCGGTGAGCGTGGCGCCGCTGGAGACCAGGTCGCAGATCGCTTCGGCCTGCCCGAGCCGGGGCGCGATCTCCACAGAGCCCGACAGCAGCACCACTTCGGCGCTGACGCCCTGGGTCGCCAGCCACTCCGACAGCAGTGCGGGGTAGCTGGTGGCGATTCGCTTCCCGGCCAGTTGCTGCGGACCTTCCCACTGCCAGCCGTCCGGCACGGCGATGTCGAGCCGGCAGGCACCAAACCCCAGCGCGCGCCACTCGCGGAACGCCGGCCCACCGGTGGCATCGGCGCGGCTGCGGTCGAACTCCAGCAGCACGTTGCGGCCGACGATGCCGAGGTCGCAGACGCCGTCGGCGATCAGGCCGGGGATGTCGTCGTCGCGCACCAGCAGCAGGTCGATCGGCAGCGTTTCGCCATAGCAGAACAGGCGGTCGCGGCTTTCGCGCCAGCTCAGCCCGCACGAGGCGAGCAGGCTGCGCGCCGCCTCGGCAAGGCGACCGGACTTCTGGATCGCGATGCGCAGCCGGTCGCGCGGAACGGCGCAGTGGTTGGGTGTGGTCATGGTATCCAGCAGCGGTCAGTCGGAACGGTTGGTGCGATCGGTCGGGTCGAGTGCGGCCGCGTAGCCGCCGGCCCCCTGGTCGAGGGTCCGGGCAACGCGGCCGATCGTGGTCACGCTGACCGAGGTGCGGTCGTGGATCTCGCGGTAGGGCACGCCCTGCAGGAGCAGCGGCACGACCCGCCAGCGATCGGTCAGGGCTTCGAGCTCCGCCGGCGTGCACAGGTCCTGGAGAAACGCGGCGACCTGGTTCGGTTCCTCAAGCCTGGCGAAAGCCTCTGCCAGGCCGTGGATGGCCTCCTGGTTGATGCGACCCCCTGAGCCTGCGACGCGACGTTTCATGCCCGTACCTGTAGTAACGTGCTGTTACGTTAGCCCATCATCACAATCGCGGTCAACATGCTGTTGAGTCGTCTTTTGGGTCCGTACGCTGTCGATCTGCCTGGCGCAGGCCGGCATGCGGCAGTTCTCGCGTCATTTCCTGGAGTCGCGGCGCCGCTGGCGCTGGAGACGAGGTCGGATAGGCCCTGCTCGGCTTATTCGTGCTGCTCGGGATTGCCTCCACGCAACTGCCGTGCCGCATCTCCACGCCGATCGCATAAGCCGCGGTGTTATCGGTCAGGCGCCACGCCCATCCAACGCGCTACTGGCGCGGTTCGGCGGCGAGGAATTCATAGTCGCCCTTCCACGGCTGGACCTTGCCGCCGCGGCCGCCGACGCGACCGCCGTCGCCGAACAGTTGCGCCACGAACTGCGAAGGAGCCGTGCAGCAGCGGATTTCTCAGCGATGCCCTATCGGAGGACCTCGCACCGCATCGCTCCCGTCTCCCATCGGGAGAGGGAGCCACAGCTAACGCCGGCTTGCCGCCAGCACACTCCCGTCGGCCACCATCCTGACCGCCGATGCGACGTCGGCATCCAGCGCGCGATCGTGCGGAAGGAAGGCGATGCGCTCGCGAATCGCCGAGTGCGCGGCTGCAACCGCACGGCCTGGCCGAAACTCGGAGGCTGTTGCCAATTCCTCGCGAAGCCCTTCGACTTCGTCGATGAAGCCCTGGTGGTCCTGGCTGCCCGGAATCGGCCAGCCGTGCACTTTGCCAGCCAGCGCCTGTGCATCGGCATGGAATGCCAGCGAGCGCGCCGCATTGATCATGTCCATGCGCAGGTCCAGCGCCTGGGCCGCGGTGTACAGCTCCAGCCCGAGCACCTTGCCCATATCGTCGGCCATCGCCAGCACGTGGCGCGCCTCGTTGGCGCCCATCGAGACATGATCCTCGGCATTCGCGCTGGTCGGAATCGAATACACCGACGCAGGATGCGCGCGGCTGGCGAGGTCGTTCACGATCGCCGCAGCCGTGTACTGCACGATCATGAAACCCGATTCAGTCGCATCCTCGTTGCCGATCAGGAACCCGGGAAGCCCGTCGTTGGTCGCCGGATCGAGCAGCTTGTTGAGGCGTCGCTCGGAGATGCTCGCCAGCACCGGGATCGCGGCCTTGACGTAGCTCATCGCCAGCGCCAGCGGCATGCCGTGGAAGTGCCCGGCGGAGATCACCTGCTGCTCGACATGCTCGGCCTGCGCGTCCGGGAACACGATCGGGTTGTCGGTCAGCGAATTGAGTTCGATGTCGAACACGCGTGCCGCCTGCGCGACCGCATCGCGCACGGCACCATGCACCTGCGGCGTGCAGCGGATCGAGTAGCTGTCCTGCGGCTGATGCTTCTTGCCGCCGCGGAACGGGCGGAAGCGCGTGTAGAACTTTTCGCGGCCGTGGCGCTGGGAAAACGGCACCCAGTCCCAGGCGATATCGAAACGCAGCGACTGCGCATCCGGATCGCTGTCGGCGAGCACGCTCCAGCTGTGCGGCTGCCACGCGCGGAAGCGCGGCACCAGATGATAGGGAATGTCGGACAGCGTCGAACCGTCGAGCAGGCTGCGCAGATTGCCGGCCACCTCCACCTGCCCCGGGTGCGGTCGCAGTTCGTGAACCTGCTCGGCGAATGCACCCAGCCGGCCCGCGAACGCGTCGATGGTCATTGCCGCGGCAAGATCGGCCGTGTCCAGAAGGTCCTCGAGCATCGCCAGCGCGAGCACGCCACAGGCAAGCATCTGCGCAGTGCCGTTGTTGAGCGCCAGACCTTCCTTGTACGACAGCCGCACAGGCTCCAGCCCGGCACGCGCGAGTGCCGCCGCGCCACTGATGCGTTCGCCGCGATGGAACGCCTCGCCACCACCGAGCAGCACGATTGCCAGATGCGACAGCGGTGCGAGGTCGCCGGATGCGCCGACCGATCCCAACTGCGGCACCACCGGTACGATGCCGGCATTGAGCATCGCCACCAGCGCTTCCAGCGTCTGCACGCGAATGCCCGAATGCCCGCGCATCAGCGTATTGATGCGGATGCACAGCATCGCCCGAACCACGTCGGCAGCGAACGGTTCGCCGACGCAGACGGCGTGGGTGACGATCAGGTTGCGCTGCAGTTCCTCGTGCAGTGTCTCCTCCGAAGGCTGCACGCCCGGCAGCTTTTCGCGCAGGCGGTGCGCGCCAAGCAGGCGGTCGGCATTACTGCCGAAGCCGGTCGACACACCGTAGATCGGCTCCTCGCGGCGCACCTGCTCGGCAAGGAAGTCGGCCGCGCGCGCGACTGCGGGAATCTGTGCGGGATCCAGTTCCACCGGCGCACCACGCGCCACAGCGAGCAGTTCCGCGCGCGTCAGCGAACGGCCGTCCAGGCGGATCACCGCCGCATCGGGACTGCGCGCGCTCATGCCGGCACCACGACTTGCGGCTGCGCAAGCTCCACCCGCAACGTGCGCACCAGTTCGGACCGTTCGATCTCGAACTGATCGGCGCGGCGCAGGTCCTTCACCGTGACCGTGCCCTTCGTGACCTCGTCCTCGCCCATCACCACGACGAAGCGGATGCCGGCGCGGTCGGCGTACTTGAACTGCTTGGCGAGCTTCGACGACTCCAGCACCACCTCGGTGTTCAACCCGCCCTGGCGCAACTCGCTGGCGACCGCCAGGCAATGCGGCAACAGGCTGGGGTCCATCTGCGTAACCAGCACCTGCACGGTGCTCTCGGCGCGATTGATCAGCCCCGCCTCGCGCAGTTGCCAGAACAAGCGCGTCAGGCCGATCGAGATACCGACGCCCGGCAGGGTCGACTTGCTGTAGTGGCTGGCAAGGTTGTCGTAGCGGCCGCCCGAGCAGATCGATCCGATTTCGGGCCAGTCGTTGAGCGTGGTCTCGTAGACGGTGCCGGTGTAGTAGTCCAGACCGCGCGCGATGGAGAAGTTCAACGCGTAGGCGGACTCTGGAACGCCGAGCGCTCGCACCAGCTCAAGCACCTCGCGCAGTTCCGCCGCGCCTTCGCGCAGGGCCTCGTTGCCTGCGCCCGATGCGGTCAACGCGTCCAGATGCGCAAGCGCGTCGGCATGCGAGGTCGAACGCACCTTGACGAACTCCAGAATGGTCGCCACCGCACCGGCGTCGAGCTTAAAGCCTTCGCCGCACAAGCTTGCGCGAACGTGGTCTTCTCCGCGCTTGTCGAGCTTGTCGACCTCGCGCAGCACCAGCGCCTGCAGCGCAGGATCGGCCACGCCCTGCGCCTCGAAGAACCCGCGCATCAGCTTGCGGTTGTTGAGCTGGATGGTGAATGCGCCGATGTCCAGTTCCGAGAACACCGCATGGATGACCGCCGGCAGCTCCGCATCGAAGCGCACGCTCAGCGCGTCCTTGCCGATCACGTCGATGTCGCACTGGTAGAACTCGCGGAAACGGCCACGCTGGGCGCGCTCGCCGCGGTAGACGCGCTGCATCTGGTAGCGGCGGAACGGGAACGCGAGGTCGTGCTCGTGCTCGGCGACGTAACGCGCGAGCGGCACGGTGAGGTCGAAGCGCAGCGCCAGTTCCGGCGCCGACAGCTCGCGGGCGGCCTTGCGCACGGCATCGGCCAGCACCGCGCCCTCCGTATTGGCGCCCTGCACCGCCTGCGAGATCGACTCGATGCCGTTCTCCAGCGCGCCAGTGGACTGCACGAAGTACACCTGCCGCTCGGTCTCCCCGCCCGACTTGGTCAGCAGCACATCGGACAGCTCCATCACCGGAGTCTCGATCGGCAGGAAGCCGAAACGCTCGAAATTGCGCCGGATCGTGTCCAGCATGCGCTGGAAGGCGATCTGGTCCGGAGGCAGCAGCTCCATGACCCCAGGCGGCGTACGCGGCTTGATCAAGCGGATCTCCAATGGTGGCGGTGTTGCAGGAATCCGCACAGTTTAGCCGCCGCAGCTGCCGGGGCCCCCACCACCGCCTGGAGAAATTGTCCCTTGCCTGCCCCGTCGCAGGTGTCTACAATTCGCCGCTCTACTGTCGGGGTGTAGCTCAGCCTGGTAGAGCGCTACGTTCGGGACGTAGAGGTCGCAGGTTCGAATCCTGTCTCCCCGACCATCAGATTCAACGACTTAGGCCACCCTCACCGGGTGGCCTTTTCGTTATAACAGCGGGGTGACAGCAACTCGCCCGATCCAGTCGTTGCTCGAGCCGTAAGCGGACCGGAGGAAAGTCAGCCCCTTCACCGGCCCGCACGAGCTCTCACGGGTGAAGCCCTGCCCCGTCTCGTAACCCGGGTCATTGACCATCTGCGCAAACAACACCGCCCGCGCCACCGCCAACGGCCGCCGAGCCCACCACAGGTGCAAGGTGCTGGGATGGTCATGCCGGATCGACTTCTCGCCCGCGGAAGCGACGTTATGTCGTCCAGCGGCAGGGCGACTTCGATGAGTTTCTTGAGGGCTTTGATCGGGGTGGTCACAGGGTCTTGTACCAGTCAACAAAGGCGTCGAGATCGCCGAGCGTGGGGAAGCGCCAATAATCGGCGGCGTTGCCTTTGTAAAGGCGCGGCGCGTTGGCTTCGAGGGTGGAGATGCGATTTGCGGCGGCCGGATACCGCTTTTTGCGCATCGACTGGAGTGCGGGAGCTGCCCGTTCCCAGACCGGCTCGGACCAGACGTCGATGCCTGCATTCACCCGGTTCAACGCTAGCTGCTTGCCGCTGCCAGTGCGAAAGCAACGCAGGTAGTGGGTGTCGTCATTGCCAATGCGGACCAGGCGACGCTGGAGGCGCTCTTCGGCCTGCAGGGCGATCTTGCTGCCGCGTTTGAAATAGGCGGGCATCTCAGGCATACAAGTTTCAGAACCCTAGCGTCGATTGGCTTGCGGTGGCGGCCCGATAACGCACGGGCCGGGTCAGCTTCTCGGCCTGCTCCTCCTCCACGGCGCGCTTTAGCCAGTCGGCGAGCTGCGCGCTCGTGAGCTGCAGGCGCTCCTTCAGCTCCGGGACCGTCAGCGCCGCGGCTTGGGTTTCCATACGCAGCCGGTGGAGGAAGAAGGTGTAGAAATCCAGATCCGCGGGGGCGGACGATGGTTGGCCGGTCATGGCCTCCGCAGGCACGGCTTCAGGAGGTTCCTGCGGGACGTCTTCGACGGCCGGCGGCTCCGGCACGTCATAGCCCGCGCCGGTCTCGTCTTCCCGGACGGCGGCGGATACATCGAGCAGGAGCCCGGCCGGCTCTGACGCGTTGCCGGGTGCTACCGCCGACAGAGCGGACACGTCCAGCGACTCCAGCGGCGGTAGGGAACCAGCCCCCTTGCGAATCAGCTCGGTATTACCGGCGTGGCCCTGATGGGGACGGACCCATAGCAGAACCCAGCCCTTGCGCAGATTCTCGGTAGCCCCGGCCCAGGTGCCGCCCTTACCTGCGGCGCTGGCCGCCACCACGGCGGCATCGGCCAGGCAGTAGACGTACTTGTTGCGCGCCATGGCGTTGGCGGGGGTGAAGCGGGCTTCCGGGTTGAAGGGTGAGACGAGGACCAAGTTGTCCTCCATCAGGTGACGGCGCCAGCGGCTGGAACTACTGGCGCGCAGCAGATTTTCGGCCAGCACGCCAATAGCTGTTCCTTCAGCCTCAAGCGCGCCGAGCATGGCGGCTTCGTCCACGCCCCGTGCACCGCCGGACACCACGTTGCCAGCTTGGGCGGCCACCTCCGCGCCGAGCCTTTTGGTAAACGCGAGGTCTTCATCGCTGGCATCACGGGCGCCCACGATGGCGATGCCGCCCGCTTCCAGCAGAGACATGTTGCCCGCACCGTAGAGGATTGGCGGGGCGCTTTGTTTCAGACGCCTCCTGAGCCTGCGCGGGTATGCCGGGTCCGAGCGGCTGAGAATCCAGAGTCCGGCGCGCTGCCAGCGCTCGACCGAAATAGCCAACGCCGCGGACCGTTCAAGCAGGCGGCCGATGCGCTCGCTGGAGATCTTCGGGTCGTCCCAGCCTTGCAGGGTGTGCCCGTTGGCCAGCACGTCAGCCGGAGTGCGGTCCTGTCCGTGCAACCAGGTCGCAAAGCGCGCCCACTCGGCGGTGCTCAGCGGCTGCGGCTGGCCATCGTCTGGCTTGCCCAGCCAGGCGGTCAGCAGCAGCACAGCCTGGGTTTGATCACTGATCTGCATTTAATCTCCGGTGCCGCTGTCGGCCAATGCCAGCGGCCAGACCGGGCCGACCCCGGCTTGGCGCAGGAGTGCTGCGGCGACAGTAAGGGTCCAGCCAGAGTCGACCATGTCATCGACCAGCAAGACCGGGGTCGCAGGGGGCTCGCCCTGGATGCCGAAGACGCCATCGAGGTTGTGGCACTGGTGGAAGCGGTTTTGCTGTTGTTTCTGCGGCGCATTGTCCCGCAGTTTGACGATCACCGGGTGGAACGGCAGACCCAGACGGGCCGCCAGGCGGCGAACGAAATCCGGCACCAGATCAGGATGGGCGCGCGATGGAATACAGGTCATCCAGGCAGGGGCGGGCTCCGGTTGCCAGCGGTCGCGGATCATTTCGGCCACTGCCTCAACCAGCTCGTCAGCGAAACGGCCGGCCTGCTTACCTGCGGCGACGCTTTCGCCCCAGCCGGCATCGCGCCAGCGCGCGAGCACGCGACCCGTTTTGGCGCGCAAATTCAAAGGCAGGTTGCCGCGGAAGCCATACCCTGGAAAGGAGCCCAAGGCGACCTGCTTTTTAAGCTCCAGTGGGAACTCCGAATGACGCAGGAGGCGGGCGGCCGCCACCGCGGTGGCGTGCTGCGGACGCGGATCCAACAGAGGCCGGCCCAGGCAACTTGCGCACCGACCGCAGTCTGCAGGCTCTGAATCATCCAGCGCTTCGGCAAGAAAGCGCATTTTGCAGCCGGGCGTGGCGATGTAATCAAGGATCTGCTGCCATTCCCGCTCCCGCCGCCCGGTGAGTCGGGCAATGCGTTCGTGGTCGAGTAGGTAGGGCACCGGCGTGCGGCGCCAGCGGCTGCCGTCTTTGATCACTGGAGAGGGGTTCTCAACCGAAAGCAGCTTGAGCGCGTGCTCGATGCGCCCACGCCGAAGGTTGATGGCTGCCTCGATCGCGGGGATGGACATCCCGTCGTCGCTGTCATTCAGCGCCTCAAGGATCGCCTGGACGTGGCGCTCTGCGGGAAAGGCGCTGCGACGGAAGTAGTCCTGAATCGCCTCGTCCTCGGTACCAGACAACAAGATTCCGTAGGCCTGCCCGATACTGCGACCGGCGCGGCCCACCTGCTGGTAGTAGTCGATGACTGAGCCGGGCGTCTGGTAATGGATGACGAACGCCACGTCAGGCTTGTCATAGCCCATGCCGAGCGCGGAGGTGGCTACCAGTATCTTGAGGCGGTTGTGCTGCAGCTCGTCCTCCAGGTGCTGCCGGTAAGCATCCGTGGTTTCGAAACCTGGATCAGTGGCACCGCTGTAGTAGGCGCGACTCGCAAGCCCTTGCTCACGCAACCAAGCCGCGACTTGCTCGGCATCGCGCTTGGTCAGGGCATACACGATCCCAGTGCCCTCAAGGCCCCGGAGAGTGTCTGCCAGCCAAGCCAGCCGTGCGGTCTGATCTGGCAGGACCAGCGTTTGCAGTTGGAGGCTTTCACGCATCAGACGGCCACGCAGCACCCGCAGGTTCCCGAGCTGCCCCACCACGTCGTCGATCACGCGGTCATTGGCTGTAGCCGTGGTGCCAAGCACCGGAAGGTTGGGAGGCAGGCGCTGGAGGATGTTCACTATGCGGCGGTAATCCGGGCGGAAGTCGTGGCCCCAATCCGAAATGCAGTGGGCCTCGTCCACCACAAGCAGCCCCAGGCGCTGGGCCATGGGCAGCAGCACAGTGGTCATGAACTCCTCGTTGGCGAGGTGCTCGGGCGACACGAGAAGCACGTCCGCCTGACCGTTCAGCACCTGCTGCTGCAGGCTGGGCCAATCGTCGCGGTTGGTGGAGTTGAGCGTGAGTGCATTGACGCCGAGGCGCCGGGCCGCCTCCACCTGATTCCGCATCAATGCAAGTAACGGCGAGATGATCAGCGTGGGTCCGGCACCCTGGTCCCTCAGCAACCGGGTCGCGATGAAGTACACCGCGCTCTTGCCCCAGCCTGTGCGCTGGACGACCAGCAGACGCTGACGGTGGTTGACCAGCGCATCGATGGCCTCCCATTGATCATTGCGGAACTCCGCTGCGGGGTTGGCCAGCGCCTGACGGAGAATGGCTGTTGCCTGTGCTTGAGTGAACATTGTTTTCTTCCCTGAGTGGTGCTTGATCCAGACGCACGTTAAGGGCGGTGTTGCGGCACCGCCTGTGCGCGCAACTGCATGCGCGGCTGCTTGCCCGTCTTGACTTCTAAATCCAACTCGATCGCGCGGCCCGACAGATAGTTGATTTCTTTAGTCAGGCGATCACGCACCGCGAGATGGGTTTTCTCGATATTCCACTCACGGCGCTCACGCACTGAAATGTTCCGGCGCCAACTGCGCCGCTGCGTGCTGCAGTGCCCTGCCCTGCCCTGCCCTGTATGCCGGTGGATCAAACCGCGAAGTGCAATTTCCTTGAACTGAAGCGGGCCAGGTGCCGTAGCCTGCGCTCCTTCACCGGCAAGTGGAGTTGCACATGAGCTATCAGCCCCTGACCCTGGAACCACGCTACCAGATTGCGGCGCTTCGCCGGGAGGGCTGTTTCAACAAGCACATCGCTCAGGAAGTGGGATGTCATCCCAGCTCGATCACCCGCGAGTTGCGCCGCAATGCCTCCTGTGGCCGCTACGACGGTGCCGGTGCGCACGGCCACGCCAAGCGGAGGCGTCATGTCGCCAGTTCCCGCGCGCATCTGCCAGAGGCGGTTCAACGGGAACTCATCGCCGGTTCGAAGGAAAAACACAACCCCGACCAGATCCGCGGCCGGTTGGCTTTGCTGGGAATCGGTCAAGTCAGCCACACCACTGTCTATCGTTACGCCCGAAAGCTGGACCTGCGCCACCATCTGCGGCATCGCAAGCGTCGCCGCAAGTACGGAAAACAACCGCCGGGGCGCTTCGCCGACCGCCGCTCGATTCAGCGCCGGCTGCCAGAGCGTAATAGCCGACCACCAACAGCTGGTCGCCCCCTCCTTCTGATTGTGGCGGGCCTTCTCGATGAGCCAGTTGGTCAGTGACGGACGACTACATCGGAAACCATCAAGTCGATGATCCTCTGCAAGGCGCTTGGGGGCGGTAATAGCCAACGATCAGCGATCCCAGGGCGCACGCTTGTTCAGCAGCTTGAGAACGGCATCGCTTACTGGCGCATCAACCAGCCGGTTGAAGGCAGCTATCTGGTCGCTACTGAGTTGGAAGTGCGTCGGATCAGCCAGTACCTCGTGGGCCTTCTCGCAGGCAGCGTCAAGGATGAACTCTGTTCGATTCTTGCCCACAACATCTGCAGCACTGTCTATGAGAGCGCGCTTCTCTGCACGCCTTGGCGGTCTTTGCCGCATGGCTGGGCGTTATGGCCGCTGCAGCGGATGGCCACCAGCGGCGGCTCAATCCGCTCGCCGCCAAGCGCAGGTTGTATTCGTTGGTTCGACTCGGCTGGGAAGCGCTGGCACGAAGATGGCTGACACGGCCCGTCCAAGCCATGTTGGACACGCCTGAATCACTCTCGCCCGAGGCCCGTCAGAACATGGCCCTTTACGGGTGAAAAGATGGGGAAACCTCACCTCCGTCCGCTTTACGTCCGGCGATCGAGCGGTGGATGAAAAAAGCGATCCGGGAGCCGGGCAGCGCTCCTGGATCGCCATCGGCATCACTCCGTTATTGGCCGAGTTCGGCCCTGATCGCGGCAAGTTCGGCGCGCAATTCCGCCAACTCAGTGCCCTTTTTCGCCAATCCATCCTTCAGGGCTTCGACGCTGGTATGGAGCTGGTCGATATAGATGTGCGCGTACTCCAGCTCCTCCAGGACGCCTTGGCTACGGGAGCCGACGTCGATCACGCCCTGGCCGTTCTCGTTGACCTGCGCCGGCGCCAGCTTCGGCAGGTGGCGGTTCTTCCACATGAACTGCGCATGTTCGCGAATGGATGGCAGGTCGAAGCCGTCGTCGAACACGTAGTCGGGGGTGATGGTCCCGGTGACCACGAGGTTGCCATTGATATCGACGGTGTTGGAAGCCAGGACGCCAATGCGCAGCAGGTTGTCGGTGGCATTTGGCGCGAGCTTGAGGGGGACCCGGACGCGGTCAGGATCGTCCGAAAGCGTGAAGCGACCGGTCGCCACGTTGTTGCGGAGCTCCCAGTCGGTGGTGACGCCGCTGCCCGAGGTATTGCTCAGTCGCACAGTGACGTCGCCCGCGCGGGAAACATCCAGGTTGGCGGTCGGGGCGGCGGTGCCGATGCCCACATCGCCCGTTGCATTGATGTCGATGCTGCTGGTCGGCGCACCCGGGCGGATGCGGAACGGCAGGCGACTGCCGCCGGTCAGGTCGCGCACGAAGAAGTTCGCCTCGTTGCCGGCCACGTCCCATGCCTGAGGCGTGAAGCCACCGGCGCCGGTCTGCTCAATCCGGAGGGCCGGCGTGTCGCTCGCCATCACATGCAGGTGCAGTGCCGGGGTGCTGGTGCCGAAGCCGACGCGGCCGGTGGAACTGATGTAGAGGCTGTTGCTGGGCGCATTGGCGATGACGGTGAAGGGGGTCGTGGCGTTGGTGACGTCATCGATGGAAAAGCGATTGGCGCCGCCGCTGGCCGAGTCATTGGCCGTCAACTGCCAGTCGTTACTGGGAAAAGCGCCGGCCGACGTGTCCTCGAACTTGATGCGCAGGTTATTTTCCTTGAGCCGCAACGTGTCGAAGCCGAAGACCTCGCCGTTGACGCAGTCGAAGCCGACGCAAGCGCTGCCCTGGACGATGAGATCGTCCGCGATCACCTGGCCCATGGTCGTGAGGTCGTTGCTCAGTGCCTTGAGCCTCGTGACGCCGCCTTCCTCCTGGCCGGAGGCAATGTGGAGGGTCCCGTCCTCCACGCGGAAGGTGCCCGATTCGCCGGCGGCGGTCGTCGATGCTACGGCCGAACCGCCGGCCTGGGCTTCCGACCGGAGCCGCATGCCGCGTATCGGCACGATTTCGTAATGGTAGATGCCTTCGCTCCAGCCGCTGGGCATCCGCTTGTAGGGCACCGTCATCGGCTCATCGCTCATGTACAGATCCTCGAACGCCGAGCCATTCGGGCCGACCACGCGCAGCTGGTAGGCGGCCGCCTTTTGCTCAGGGTGAAACACGATGGCCTTGCTGCCCGCGACCAGGTCGGCGGCTTCCGCCACCGTCGAAACCGAGAACAGCGCCAACGCCGAAGCCAGCGCAGTGAGACGCATTGAAGATGTTTCCATGATTTTCCCCTTTTTAAGTTCCATTGAGCGGTCTAGCCACCGGCTGAAATCCAGCTCTGCGCTCGCAAACTGGAGGTGACGTCCAGCCTGGAAAAGCACATCGACTCAGCGTGTGGTGACGGTCGCCGTTGGCGCGCCATCTGTGGCATTACCCCCGACGATGTTGCTACCGAACGAGACGATCTGGCCTCCAGCAGCCAATAGCCCGACTGTATTGTCCGTCACCACATTGTTGGAGATGCGCACGTTGGCCCCCGCACCTTCGGCCTTTATACCCGCGTGCGTCGTGTCAGATCCATTGGAGGACACCGTGCACCCGTCGAGCAACAACTGCGATGCCCCGAAAGGGGCGTAGACGAGCGCGCCGTTATTCGTGTTGCCAGTGATCACGCAATTGCTTGCGGCGACATTACTGCCTCTTTCGATCCGGATGCCGTAGTGATTCTGCTGCAGGCGGACATTGTCGAGCGTCACAAACGCTGTTCCGGGAGAAACGGGTGCAACATGGATTCCACCCGACCCGATGCCGACGTTTCGCTGGATCGTCGTGTCGCTTACATACAGATCGCTGCTTCCCGATGGTTTGAAGCTGATACCGCTGGTGCCGAATCCATAGATCGACACGCCTTCGACATGCAGCGCACGACCAGCGATGAAGCGGATGCCATAGGACGAAGTTCCTGCACCGTTGATCGAAATACCGCGCACGATCACCACATCGGCGGGACCGGCATTGACAACGATGCCGCTGGTGCCCGCGCCGGCCGACAATATGCTGCCAAGCGTGCCCGTACCGTTGATGGTGATCGATTTGGTAATGGTCACGGCGCCAAACCCACCTGGATCCAGAACGCTGATCTCGCCGTTGGCAGCCGTTTTCGAGATCGCACCGGCGAACGTCTTGCACGGCGCGGTCCGGCTGCACGGATTGGCGTCGTCGCCGACCCCCGAGACCCAGGTGCGAGTCGCCTGCGCGGACGCATTGAAACTGGCGCCGGCCAGAATCAGCAGCACCAGAACGCTACCAAGGTGTTCAGAGCAGGATCTGATCATGCGTTTCCCCTTAAATGAATGATGTAATTGGTGGCTGGTTTGTCATGGACGGACTATCAAGTGGCTCGCCCTCCACGGGACTCGAATTTGAAACATCATGTATCGATCTCTCCGTCGTCGCTTTGCCATTGGCGCCAAACCGGATCGGATCAGGCCAGATATCCGAGCCGACGGCGCAACGACGCCAGTTCCCCCGCGACCTCGGCCGCGATCCAAGGCGCATATCGGACCACCGGATGCGCAATGCGATTCAAATCGATCGCTTGGTCGAGGCTGGTACCGACGGTAAGCGGCGCATCGGCATGGCTGGCGGCCGAGCCGTTCCTCAACCATGACAGGAACGTTGTCTTCGCTGTGCCGGGCGAATACAGCACATCCTCCATACGCAACTCCAGATAGCGCTCGGATGGCAAGGTCGCAAGTGTATCGAGCACCAGGCCAATCTGGTGGCGGGTGGTCAGGCCCATGTGCATTGCCGGCGAGTCCGCAAGAATACGTTCGGGCCCGAGACCCGCGGCACGGTAGGCAGCGATCAAGCTCGCCTGGCCAATGTGGTTGTCCGTGCGAGCGGTCATATGGGTACGCCGCAGACAAGTGGCAAGCGGATCACGCACCATGTGCACGAAGCGGGCCGCCGGGAACAGGCGTGGAAGGCGCTCCGCCAGCAAGAGCAATTCCGGGAGCTTGAATCCCCACGGCGAGGCGCCGCCGGAGCGCGTGCGCATTGCGCGGATCGAGTCGCGCCAAGCCACCTCGAAGGTGTCGCGTAGTCTCGGGTCGCGATAACGTATTTCTTCGAGCACGGCCTGGTAGATCTGCTGTACCAATTCCATTGTATCGCCGGAGCCGCTGACCTCGTTGCCGAGATGTACACCGCAGTCGCTCGCCAGCAGCGAGAGCAATCGCGAGCCTCCGCCGCCGCGAGCAAGCAGAATAATCGGGGCATCGTCATCGCCTGAAACGCGATCGCATGACCGGACGGCTCGATTCGGCGATCGCTTCACCCGTAGATACGCGTTGCTGCAGGCGACATCGGCCAGATAGGTGAGACTGGTGCGCGAAAGGATCTTCTGACTATCCTCGACGCCATTTATCAGACGACCGCCCGCATCGGCGAACTTGTGAACCGTGGGTGCATCAATGACATACGTGCCCAGGCCAAGAAGCGCCGCCGATTTCGGCAGATCGCGCCCGATGTTGTGGATGCTTGGCAGGTTCGGATCAATGTCGAGCGGTCCGGATTTCCGCAAGATCATCAGATGCTCATCGATGCGGTCGACAGCGGCGAACGGCTCACCGCTCATCAATTGGCAATATCCTCGGGGGTCGCTCCAATGGCCGACCATCGTGCCGTCGGACTTCCATCCAGCCGCGCCAAGTAACGCCCAGTCGGGATCGTGCTGCTCAAGTGCCGCAAGCGCACTTTCGAAGGCATGCTGCCAATCCGGCAGCAGCAGCACATCCTCGTGCACCAGCGCGACCAGCGCGTGTTGCGCCTGCTCGACGCCATGCAGCAGCGCGGCGCCCAGGGTCGAAAAAAACAGATTTTCGCGATTGTCCACGACAATGAGTTCATTGATCGGAGTTGCGACGCACTCCGAGGCGAGCAGGTTATGCTGGATGTCGCCGCTGAAATGGACCGTCACAAAACTTATGGGTCGCTGCAATATGCGACTGCCGCGCGGAGCCAGCACTGGCAAGGCACGCGAGGGTGCGGAAACGTTTCTGTTTGAATCGGGCATGCAGGAACCTGCCGTGTATGGTTCAACCGATGGTACCCCGTGGGGATCGATGCTCGCGAGTGAGCGCCGCTTGGTCCGCAGTTCGAGAAATCCCGCTTCCAGCGTGTCCAATCCACGCAGGGGGACGGCCAAAGGGCCAAAGGGGACGTAGGTGGACGGGATGAAATCTACTTAATCGCCTTACACGCTTGCCGACGACAAAGCTACTGAGCGAACCTCGCCGCGCGCTGCTTGAAGAGCCGCCTTGCATCAGCCCTCATCCACAAGCCTCCACGCAACCGTTTCCCCCGCACGAAACGGCACAAGACCCCCTTCCCCACCGAGCGCGATCTCTGCAGGCACCGTCCACGACTCCCTGACCAGAGTCACGCTGTCGCGGTTGCGCGGCAGTCCGTAAAAATCAGGGCCATGGAAGCTGGCGAATGCCTCCAGCCTGTCGAGCGCACCGGCCTGCTCGAACACTTCGGCATAGAGCTCCAGCGCGGCGCCTGCGGTGTAGAGCCCGGCGCAGCCGCAGGCGGACTCCTTGGCGTGGCGCAGGTGCGGGGCGCTGTCAGTGCCGAGGAAGAACTTCGGGCTGCCACCGGTGGCGGCGGCAACGAGCGCGAGGCGGTGTTCCTCGCGTTTTATTACCGGCAGGCAGTAGGCGTGCGGGCGCAGGCCGCCTGCGAACAGGGCGTTGCGGTTGAGCAGCAGATGGTGCGCGGTGATGGTTCCGCCCACGTTGGGCCCCGCATCCGCAACGAATTCGGCGCCTTGTCTGGTGGTGATGTGCTCCAGCACGACCTTGAGCCGCGGGAAGCGCGCGACGATGGGAGCCAGGTGCCGCTCGATGAACACCGCCTCGCGGTCGAAGATGTCGACCTCGGGGTCGGTCACCTCGCCATGCAGCAGCAGCGGCAGGCCGACTTCCTCCATGGCGGCGAACACTGCATCGCAGCGGTCGAAGTCGGTGACGCCCCACTGCGCGTTGGTCGTCGCACCGGCGAGGAAGGCCTCGCCGACGCCGTGCACGAAGCCGCTGCGGCGCGCGCGGACGATCTCCTCGGGCGTGGTGTGATCGGTCAGATACAGCGTCATGTGCGGGTCGAAGGACATGCCCGGCGGTAGCGCCGCAAGGATGCGGTCGCGGTACTCGCTCGCCTCGTCCACGGTTCGTACCGGAGGGTCCAGGTTGGGCATGACCATGGCGCGGGCGAAGCGGCGCGCCGTGTCCGGAAGCACCGCGCGCAGCATGTCTCCGTCGCGCAGGTGCAGATGCCAGTCGTCGGGGCGGGTGATGGTCAGGCGTGTGCGGTTCATGGGCGGACTCGATGGTTCGTCAGTGACCACGATAGTCGCAGCGGACGGCGGAGCGCCACGCTTGCGCATCGCCCAAGCAAGCCATCGGCGATGCAGGAGCACAGGCGCGATCGCCGCGGGTTGGCGGCTCACGATCGGCTGATGCCGGGAACTGCACCTCATACCTTCCCGATGCGTCCAAGCCGCAGTGACTGATGGAATCGGAGCCGGCTGCGGGTTCGTCGAAATCCCGGCCGCTGTAACAGGCGTAACGCTTGGCCGCCACGCTGGTCACGCTCCGTATCCAATTCTGCGGATGACTGAAGCCAACCCGGCGACCCGCCCCGGCAGTGACTCACTGCGGGAACCCGGTTGGCCACCAGGGGATATTCATGAACATCGCAAACCCAGCGCCTTCGCGTCCGGCTGTCCTCGCGTTCGCCATCACTGCCACTGCAGCACTTGTGTCACTCCCGCTCAGTGCGGGGCATCTGTCGGGTTACGCAGCACCATACGGGCTCTCCGCGCAGGTCCACGACGCTGCCAACGATGGCAACAACGATGACGTTGCTCTCAGGTGGCCGCGCTATGTCGGCTTCCCCACGGGTTGCGACCGCGCAACCCAGATCCGCATCTTCCGTTCCGACGATAGTGGCCCGTTCCAGCAGATATTCGCCGCTGACGGGACGGCGACGTCCTACGACGATACGGATCTGGGCGAGGCTACCTACGATTACGTGATCCAGGCTCGCTGCAACGTCCCGGCCGTGCCTGGAGGCGGTGGTGCCGACACCAATAACCTCAGCCTTGTGTCGGCGCCGGTGACCGCCGTGATCAGCCACGCACCGCCGTGCGCAGGCCCGGCCCTGGTGTCCGCCACCGCAACACCCACGGTTCTCTGGCCGCCCAACGGCAAATTCGTGACCGTGAACGTCACGGGCAACGTTACCCCGCAGCAGAACTGCGCCATGCCCGACGGGATCGTCTACACCGTCATCGACGAGTACAACGAATTGTCGACCGCTCCCGTGGCCGTCGCGCTTGCCAGCGGCGCATTCTCGTTCCAGTTTCAGGTGGAGGCTTCACGCAAGGGCACGGATCTCGATGGCCGCCTGTATGCAATCGACATCGAGACAGCCGACGGTGGCAACCATGGTTTCGACGTGGTGGTGCCGCACGACCAGCGCAAGAAGTAACAGCGCAACGGGATGGATGTAAGACAAGCGCCCGCAACATGCGGGCGCTTTTCCGCGCCCAATGCCCTGCGCCAGACGGTCTTCATCCGCAGCGTGGCGCGATGCCGCGAGCGTCGCTACTACAGTCGCGATCGCAGCGAGGGGCGTGACTTCACCACGGCCTGCTGGTGAAGCTTGAGCAGACGGGCGATGTACTGCTGACCGGAGAGGTGACGCACCTTATTGAGAAACTCCCCGACCGAAGCCGTACACGGGTTCGCCAGGTAGTCGAGGACCCGTGCGGCTCTCTTCGTTCCCGCCGGCGTGGCCCGGTGAAACGACCGCGTAGGCTTGTTGGAGGCTAGGCTAACGAGGATCGACAATTAAAAGATGTTCCGCCTCGTGGAAGAAAGCGCCATCGCCCGCTACATCTGCGACAGCTTCGCCGGGATCGTGCCCGTGACGGCGTGGGGCGAGGCATCGTTCTTCTACAACCCAAGGCGGGCGCTGCCGCGCGGCGTCTACTTCGCCACCCTGAAGAACAAGGACGGCGACAACGATCGCGCCTCCGATCTGGATCGACCTGCTGTGTTCCGTCTCAACATCGGCATCAGCAAGGCCACCTACCGGCAGTTGGTTGGACCGCTGCCCGCGCGTCCCTCCGCAGGCAGCGTCGTAGCCACCGGCCACGATTTTTCTGCCCTGGACACGCTGCTTCCGCATCCGGTGTACGGTTTGATGGCATGGGTGAGTGTTCTCAACCCCACCCCAGCCACCTTTGATCTGACCAGACCTCTGCTCGACGAGGCCTACGGGCTGGCGGTGGCGAAATTCTGCAAGCGGGTGTCTGGCGCTGTTGGCCTCAGTGCCTGAGTTGGTTGGTCAGCTCGCTCTCCACT
This sequence comes from Pseudomonadota bacterium, assembly GCA_030857025.1. Lineage (GTDB taxonomy): Bacteria > Pseudomonadota > Gammaproteobacteria > Xanthomonadales > Xanthomonadaceae > Lysobacter_K. The sequence goes on from JALYOF010000098.1 coordinate 54,302, forward strand.
TCCGGTCTGCACGCGTGGACCGGCTGAATTGAACTTCAGGCGAACTGATGCGCCACCAGCAGATCCTCTACCGAAAAGCCGTCGAGACGGACTGCCCCGAGATGGTCGCGGTCCACTACGCCGCAGTCCGGGCGATCGCATCCACCCACTATCCGGCCGAGGTGCTCGCTGCATGGTCGCCCGAGCCCGACGATGCCCGTCATACCTGGCTGGCAGGCGTCGTTGCCCAGGATGCCGTGCTGTGCACAGTAGCGACGAGACCGGATGGAAGCATCGTCGGGTTCTGCATCGCCTCGCCTGGGGAGTCGCTGCTCAGGGCCATCTACGTCCATCCGGACTTCGCTGGCAATGGCATCGGCCGGGGTCTGCTCGAGCAGGCGCAGACAGCATGCAGGGCTCTTGGGGTCGCATCGCTGTGGCTCAACGCGTCCTACAACGCAGAAGCTTTCTACCTTGGCTGCGGATACGAGGTCGTCGGCCCCGTGACGCATCCACTTTCGGATGAGGCATTGATGGGCGCCACGCGCATGGTCAAGCACATTGGCGTGACGCGCTGACAGATCAGCCACGCGAATGCCGCTTGGTGCAGCGATTCGAACCTGGTGCAAGCGCTGGGTCGGCATCGCAGCAAGCCAGGCTGCCAACATCCCCGTCGACCTCCTGCCAACTGGCACATGAGTGCGAACCGTTGAACCGACATGCTTCCCCGACACACAGAGATTCGGCATGGACACGATAAAGAGCAATGCGCGCACTGCGGGAGTGCTTTACCTGCTCCTGGTGCTGGTGGCTCCACTGCGGCTGGTCTACATTCCCAACACGCTGTTCGTCGGTGGCGATATGGCGGCGACCGTGGCGAACATCACAGCAAATGCGACCCTCTTCCAACTGGGCATGCTGGCGGACCTGTTCTGCGGAACGCTCGAGGTATTCCTGGCGCTGGCGCTGTTCCGGTTGTTCAAGGACGTGGATCGCCGGCAGGCCATCATCATGGTGGTGCTGGGCCTCATGCCGGTGCCGCTGTACTTCGTCAACGTGCTCACCGATGTCGCGGTATCGCATCTCCTCCACGGTGCAACGCCACTGGCGGGCTTCACCGAGGCGCAGGTGGTGTCGCTGGTCGGACTGGCGCTGCGACTGCACGACGCAGGAATCAACGCGCTGCAGATCTTCTGGGGCGCATGGCTGTTCCCGCTGGCCGTAGTGGTCATGCGATCGCGCTTCCTGCCGCGCTTCGTCGGTGTGTGGCTGCTCGTCAACGGGCTTGCCTACCTTGCGATGAGCCTTGTCGCATTCGCCGCGCCGCAGTTGAACTCAATCGTCTCGCTGCTGGTCCTGCCGGCGCAGCTTGGAGAGGTGGCCTTTACCGTGTGCCTGCTGATTCTCGGCGTCCGCGGGCATCTGGCCCGGTCAATGAAACCCGCGGTTGCGGGAGCGGCGGCGTGATGGCGCTGGGCGCCGGGGGCGAGATACGCCGCGCGAGCCTGCCGCTTGCCGCACCATTGCTCGGCCTCGCATTGGCTATCGTGCAGCTCGCATGGGAGTCGACCCACGGGGGCATCCAGAGCCACCACCTCCTCGCCCGCGCCGATCTACCGTCCGTATCGAACGTCTGGGGCCTGGTCGTACTTCCCGCGCTTGGCTGGCTGGTCGCTCACTTCGTCAGGCGACGGTCGAAACGCTCCCCGCGCGCCGTTCGCAATGCGGTAATCGCGTTTTCCTGTGCGCTGATGCTGGGCTGCACGCTCTCGGCGAGCTTCAGGCTAGGCCTTGATGACTTGTCCGCCGGCCTGTTCCTCACCGCGATCTTCGCCGGCCTTGTCGCACCGACCTACCGAGCCGAGTACCTGTTTGGATTCGTGACTGGAATGACCTGGGTGTTCGGTCCTGTCCTGCCGACCATCGCGGCAACCCTGGCGGCGATGGTCTCGGTACTGGCGCACTTCGCTCTGCGCCCGGCAACAGCCGCGGTGTATCGGCGAGTGCGCAACGCGACCCAGTGAAACTCGGACACCACAAAGCAGCTCTCGTGCATTTGCCTTCTGGTGATCGACTCTGCCTGGCGGCGTTGGCTGCGACCGCAGCATGCGGCCTGCTGCCGGATCGTCCTGCGCCCGGGCCGCTCGAGCGGTGCAAGGTCGACCACGAGGTGACGTTTCAATACAGCGCGCTCAGCTACGGCCCGCGGCCTCGAAAGCCTTCATCCAGACCTGGCCCCGCCGCATGCGGAATGCCACGAAACTGTCCACGTCCTTGAACTGCAGGTACATGTTGTCGCGCAGCAGCGAGGCGAACCGTTGGCCCGGCACTTTGCCGTAGCTGTGCCCGGGAAAAATCGCGGTACCGCCTGGGAGACTGCGCTTGAGGTATTCCAGGCTCAAGAACATTTCGCACGCTCCGGCATTGGTCATGCAAAGGCCGCAGCCCTCCGCGAACAGTACGTCGCCGGTGAATAGGTTCTCACCAATCTTGAAGCAGACACATCCGGGTGTGTGTCCCGGGGTCAGCAGCGCCTGGACCTCAAGCGTGCCGATGCGCCAGGTCGAAGCCTCGATGAGGCGCAGGCGATCGGAGCGGAATCCTGCGTACGCAACCTCCTGGGACGACATCCAGATGGGACAGCCGTAGCGCTCCGCAAACGGCTCGGCCAGGTTGAGATGGTCCCGGTGCGAGTGCGTGACGAGCACCGCAAGAAGGTTCAGGCCATGCTGGTCCAGCGCGGCGACCAGTGTGTCCATTTCCCAGGCGGGATCGACGATTACCGCGTGGCGGCTGCTGGGGTCGAACACAATGTAGTTGAAGTTGGTGAAGCCGGGTCGGCCCACTTCAATGACCAGTACCTCGGGCGTCACCCGCCGCAAGCCATCACCGGGCCTCGATGCTGACGCTTCGCTGTAACGCGCGGATTCGATGGTGTCATCGTGCATGTCAGGTGCCGTCCACTATCTTGCAGCCGGTCTGGCCGCGTTCGAGGTCGCGAACCGCGTAGGCGACGGCCCGGTGGACAGCGGTAAACGGGTCATGAAACTGCTACTGGATCGATTCCCCCTTCCGCGGTCCAGTCCGCTCCGATTCAACATCACTTCCGGTGCTCGCGCAAGCTCATGGAGTTGAAGAGCGCGTGTTGCACAGGGTTCCGCAATGGAGGAAGCACCTTCCGGCGCCTCGCGCCATGATGTTCGCGCAATTGATTCCATCTGAAATCGATCGAGGCGGGCACACGCAGGCGCATGACGCGCGGTCGACGGCTTTGCAGTGACCGTTGCGGCGCCAGCGCGTACAGTCGGCCCGTCCCGCATGCGCTGCGCTGCAGGCGGCTGGTGCAGCGCTCGGGCCGATTTCGCAAACCACACCCGCAGGAGTCCATAGTCGATGAAGGATTGGAGCGAACAGCTCGGCGCCGCGCTCGCGTCGGGCGACGCCGTGTACATGAAGGCAATGCTGGCGCAGGTGCCGCTCGATTTCCTTCGTCTCGTGGTACCTCAGCTCCAGCTATTGGCGAGCCAGTTCGAGCAGGAGCGCCGGTTCGAAGACGCGCTGATCTGTCTGGATCAACTGGTCCGTGCCGAACCCGGGCACACCGCCGCGCATGCCGCGCGCACAAAGGCATGCATGGCGCTTGGGCAGCATGCAGATGCGCTTGTCGCTGCAGCACGCGTAGTCGAGCTTGCGCCTGAGTCACCTGACGGCCACGCGCTGCGGGGTGCGGTTCACGAGCAGGCGGGGGAACCGGAGTTGGCGCTCACCGCGTATCGCCGCGCTGCAGAACTGGCGCCCGGAAACGAGGAACTTGCCGAGCGCATCCGCTCGATTCAATCCGATCTGCAGGCGCACGAAAAAGACGAGAGCGCGCCCGATCCGGATGGCGCGGCGCCAGCCGAGCCGGTCGAACCCGGACCGCCGCAGATCCATTTCGATCCGCGCCTGCTGGATGATGCATCCTTCCCGCCGTCCTTCGATCCGACGCGGGTCAAGGGGGTGCTCGCCCACCTGGGGCGCTACAGCGACCAGTACTCCCCTCGCGCTGCGCTCAACCGACTCGAGAAACCGCAGTGGCTGGCTGCATGGGACAGTGCGTTGTCGCGCTGCAGCGGCGAGCGCATCCTGATGCATGGCAGCGAACTCGGCGTATTCGCCCTGCGCGCGCTCTCCCATGGCGCCGCACACGTGCATTGCCTCGAGCCGACCCCGCTCGACGCCCGGATCACGCTTGGCATGTTGCAGAAGCACTTCCTCGGGCCATGGCATGAACTGCACGGTGCAGCGATCAAGGACTGGTCCGAGGCGCAGCGCCGAGCATCCTTCGACGACTACACGAGCGCGATCGAGGTCGCCCTCTGCGACAACGACAAACCGTCTGCGGCTGCCGTCGATGTGGACGTCTTCATGTTTCCGCGGATCGATCACACACTCCTCGGCACTGGCCTGGTGGGGGCGGTACGCAGATACCTAGAGGCGGCGGGCGTGGCTGGGCGAGTGGTGCCCGCCAGTGCGGAGATCCACGCGGTCGGCATCGCGTGGAACTATCCCGGCTCCGCATTCGATCTCGAACTGATGGAGCGCTTGCGTTGGAGCCCGTATCCGCAACCGCTCGATCTGGATGCAACGTTCTGGACCGCCCTGACCGCGACGGTGCGCGTTGGCTCGGTCGATTTCGCCCGCTTCGAGGAAACGGACTGGCAACTGGAAATGCCGGTGCTCGGCGACGGCCGGATCGACGCTTGGTTGTTCTGGTTCGACCTCGACCTTGGTGGTACGGTGATCAGCAACGGCCCAGACCAGTTCCCCGGAGGGCTGCAGCCGGCAGTGCAATACACCGATCCGATCGCGGTGCGCGTCGGCGAATCGCTTCCGCTGACAGTACACGTCGGGGAAACCCGACTGAATTTCAGGACGCAGCCGCCAACCAGCCTCCCTCGCTCACACCGGCTGCCCAGCTGGTACGTTCCGATGCTTGGCGATGTGCGGCGAAACGAAGCCTATGCGTCGGCTATCGGCACTGCCCTGGCAGCGAAACCGGCCGCCAACATTCTCGATATCGGTGCTGGCTGCGGTCTGCTGTCCATGATGGCAGTCGCCGCTGGCGCGACCCGCGTCGTGGGCTGCGAATCGCACCGGGCCGTCTGCGATGTCGGCCGCGGCATCATCGAGCGCAACGGCATGGACGATCGCATCACGCTGCTGCATCGCGACGTTCGTCAAATGCAGGGCGCAGACATGGGGCCTGCAGCGGACCTTGCGCTGTTCGAGCTGTTCGACTGCAGCCTGATCGGCGAAGGAGTACTGCACCTGCTCGCCCACGCCCGGGAACACCTGCTGCGCCCCGATGCGCGTTATCTGCCCGCCGGCGCCCGGCTGCGCGCGATGGTGGTCGAGTGCCGCCTCGATCGCGTACTCGATGTCGACGCCAACCTGCTGAACCCGTACCGGTTCTCGCCGGGGTCCATCAACATCGACGCAGCCCGCCTCGACCATCGTCCTCTGAGCGAGCCGTTCGATTTGTTCGAGTTCGACTTCGCCACCTCCGGACCGGCTGCCGAACAGCGCGAGATCGATGTCAAGCTGACCGGCGACGGCACCGTCGGCGCGGTGCTGTTCTGGTTCGACCTTCGCCTCGACGACACGACCTGGCTGAGCAACGCGCCCGGTCACCTTGACGCGCTGCATTGGAAGCAGGGCCTGCAGTGGCTGCCCGAACTGCGTGCCGAGGCCGGAGCAGCCGTACCGCTGCTTGCTGCGCACGACGGCAGTGGGCTGAACTTCAAATGGCGCAGCGGCGCGGAGACGCAAGGGGTGTTCTCAACGCTGCCGCGATTCGATCCGCGGTGGGCGGCGGTGAGCAACCAGCTCGAGCAGCAGACCGAGGTACTGCTGCAGCACTGCGCTCAATCGCCGCAGGAATACGAGGCCGTGGCCGCCATCGCCCAGCGCGTGGCGGTCGATCCGGCTGCGCATGGCATAGACCCGCTGATCGCGCAGCGATTCGTGGCGATGTTCAGCGGCTCCTGAGGCGACCATTACGGGACGCGGTCGCCGCAGGACGGACGAGGTTGAACAATTCGTTCAGTGGCTTTCAAGAGCCGCCAGGCGATCCCGCAACTCCTGGAGCCGCAGATCCGCAGCGGCGCCCGGCGAAGACCGCGCGGCGAGGCTCTGCCCAGGATCGCCGGCAGCCCATCGCGCCGGGTCGGCGGCCTGTCTGTAGGCATCCCGGAAGGGTACGCCGTCGCGCGCGAGGTCCATCGCCAGGTCGGTGGCGTACATTGATGGCTCCAGTGCGGCGCTGAGGTTGTCGGCGCGCCACTCCAGGTGGCGAATGAGGTCGGGCAGCAGCGACAACGCTGCCAGGCCGCGTCCGAAACCGTGCACCAGCGCGCCCTTCCCCACCTGCAGATCGCGGTGATAGCCCGAAGGTAGCGACAGCAGGTGCTCGATCTCCGCCTTCGCCGCGGCAACGCTGGCGTAGCTGCCGCGCATCAGCTCGATCACGTCCGGGTTGCGCTTGTTGGGCATGATCGAACTGCCGGTGGTGTACTGCGCCGGCAGCGCGATGAAGCCGAACTCGGCGCTTGCGAACAGGCTCAGGTCCCAGGCCAGGCGGCGCAGGTCGAGCATCGCGCTGCCCAGCGCTTCCAGTGCGGCCAGTTCGAACTTGCCACGCGACAACTGCGCATAGGTCGGCGATACCTGCAGCCGTGCAAAACCCAGCGCCTGCGTGGTGTGGTCGCGGTCCAGCGGCAGGTTCACGCCGTAGCCGGCGGCGCTGCCAAGTGGATTGGCATCGATCCATCGGCGGGTCTGCGCCGCGCGCTGCGCATTGTCGATGAAAGCCTCGGCCCATCCCGACCACCACATGCCCGCCGAGGACACGACGGCGCGTTGCAGATGGGTATAGCCGGGCATCGGCAGTTGCGCCTCGGTTTCGGCGCGCACAAGTGCGATCTGCGACAGCTCCGTGCAGATGGATTGCAGGCGTTGCAGCTTGTCCTTCAACCAGAGCCGCGTTGCGACCAGCACCTGGTCGTTGCGACTGCGGCCGGTGTGAATCCTGCGGCCGGTGTCGCCCAGACGTTCGGTGAGTCGCGCCTCGATCGCCGAATGACCGTCCTCGAATTGCGCATCAAGCACGAACTCGCCGCTGCCGAAGTCGTGTGCGAGTTGCTCCAGCTCCCGCTCCAGGCCCGCGAGCTCATCGCCATCGATGATGCCGATTCGCTGCAGGCCCTGTGCATGGGCGCGGCTCGCCTCGATGTCGTGCAGGAAGAACTCACGATCGAGCAGCACGTCGTCGCCGGCGAGGAACGCCTGGATGTCGGCGTCGAGCGCGACGCCGGGTTTTTGCCAGAGCAGGTCAGACATGGGAGTTCCTGTTGTCGCGTTCGGCCGCGGTGGATGCCTGCAAACGTTTGTTGGAGTCCGACGCCAGGGGAATCCCTGTGTGCTCCGGCAGTCCGAACGCAAGATTGAGGTTCTGCAGCGCCTGTGTCGCCGCGCCCTTGAGCAGGTTGTCCAATGTGGCGACGACGACCAGGCGCTGGCCTTCGGCGCTCAGGGTGAAGCCGCCCACCACGGCGTGATGCCGACCGGCGATTTCACTGACCCAGGGCGCATCAGGCTGAACTTCGACCAGCGGCTCATCGCGATAGCGGCTGCGGTACATCGCCAGGATTTCGTCGAGATCGAAACCACGGTCAAGATGCAGGTTGGCCGTGATCGTCAGTCCGCGGAAATGCGGTGCGACATGCGGCATGAACTCGATCGCGTGACCCGTCCGGTGCGCGACCTCGCGCTCGTGCACGTGACCGGTCAATGCGTAAGGCATCAGGTTGTCGCGCAAGCGGACTGGATCGTTCTTCTCCGACGGGGTGGTGCCGGCGCCCGAGTATCCGGAGACGCCGAAGCACTGCACCGGGCCGTCGAGGACATCGATCATCGGGGCGATCGCCAGTTGCATCGCGGTCGCGTAGCAGCCGGGATTGCTGATCATGCGCTGGCCTGAGTACTGGTCGCGCGTGATCTCGGGCAGGCCGTAATACCAGCGCTCGTCGAAGCGGTAGTCGGCGGAGAGGTCGAGAAGCACCGGGCAGCGCCCGTCCGGCCCAGCGCCTGCCGCATCGAATGCGTTTACGTACAACGATGCCTTGCCGTTGGGCAGCGCCAGCACGACCGCGTCGGCGCCCAGCGCAGGCAGTTGATCGGGCGATGGCGAGCTGAAGCGAACGTCGCCGCGGTAGTCGGGGCTGTGGTCGGCCAGGCGCTCGCCATCGAGTTCGCGCGAGGAGACGTAGGCCAGCTCAAAGACCGGATGCACGGCGATCAGCCGGATCACTTCGGCACCAACGTGTCCGCGTGCGCCGACAATGCCGATGGAAATCGATCGCCCGGGATCAGAGTGCATGCGCGTGCCGCTCCAGCTTTGCGCGCAGTAGCCGCTGCACCGAGGGCCACTCGGCCTGGATGATCGAGAATGCGACGGTGTCGCGCACGCTGCCGTCGGGATGCAGCATGTGACTGCGCAGCACGCCGTCGAGTTTCGCTCCGATGCCGGCTATCGCCGTTCGCGATGCGTGGTTCAATGCGCTGGTCTCGAACCCGACACAGGCACAGTGCAGGCGTTCGAATGCATGCTCCAGCATCAACAGCTTGACCTCGGTATTCAGCCCGGTCCGCTGGACGCGTCGTGCGAACCAGGTGTAGCCGATCTGCAGGCGAGGCACTGCGGGGTCCAGCGCGTAAAAGCGCGTGCTGCCCACCAGGACGTCGTCGCTGTCGATCACCGCGAACGGCAGCGCCTTGCCGGAAGACTGCTGGGCCAGTGCCTTGTCCATGTAGGCCGCCTCGGTCCCCGGTGCCGGCACGGAGGTATAGCCCAGACGCCACAGCTCGCCATCGGCCGCGGCCTTCCCGAGCGCGTCGGCATGCCGCGGCTGCAGTGGCTCCAGCCGGACCCGCATGCCGGCGAGGTCGGGAGGCGTATTCCAGTCGGTCATGCTGGCGATCCTGAGTCGATCAGCGTGGGAACGCGCGCGTCGCAATCGGTGACGGCGCGGGCGATGTCATCGAAGCCTGCAAGCCCGTACCAGAACACCTTCCACTGCTCCTGCTTGTAGCAGCCGTCGGATTCGGCGTAATAGAACGGGTTGACCGGGTTGCCGTGGCGCGAGCGCCAGAACAGACGCGGATTTTCGTCCCGCATTACCTGCCATACCGCGCGTCCGAGCCCTTCTCCCTGAGCGTCGTCGAGAACCGCGAACTTGTCGAGGTAGGCGCAGCCCGCCGCGGCAATATCGCCCGCGTCCAGCACGATCACCCCCGCGCGGTAGTTCTCACTGACGTATGCGCGATGCAGTGTGGTCGTCTCGAAGTAGTCGTCGACCAGCCGCCGCCCGAACGCCGACTCGATCAGACCGCGCAGCCGTGGCAGATCGAGTTGCTCCCATGAGTCGGCCCTCAGTACACGTTCACCACGCCGCACCAGCGTGCCGGAGCCCTTGTGGGTGAACAGTTCCTTCGCCAGTTCCGCCGGCTGGGTGATCGAGACCGACGAGGTCAGCGGCAACCTGTCGAGCAGGTCCCTGATCTGCGCTATCTTCACGCGCATGCCGCCGTTGATCCACGGCTGCGCGATCAGGTGCTCGTACTCCGTAGACAAGTTGATCGAGTCGATGACGCGACCGTCGCCATCCAGCAGTCCACCGGTGCCAGTGAGGAACACGATCTTGTACGGCTGCAGCACCTGCACGAGCTCGTTGGCGGCGAAATCGGCATTGATGTTGAGGATCTGTCCACCCGCGGTTTCACCGAGGCTGGCGATCACCGGGATCGAGCCGGCCTGCAGGCTGGCTTCGATCGGGGCCAGCGACACGCGCCTGACCTGCCCCACCAGCCCGTACGTATCGCGGTCGAGATACTCGGCCTCGAACACGCCGGAGATGATCGAGGTCGCGCGTGCACCGCCCTGCTGCAGCGCTTCCACCAGCCTCAGGTTCTGCGTCTGGATCACGCGGCGCACGATCGCCAGCGCTTCGGGCGAAGTCACGCGCAGTCCGTCGACGGTCCGCTTGTCGATGCCCGCGGCTGCCAGCGCCTCGTCCAGCTGCGGGCCCGCGCCGTGGATCACGATGGGGGTCAGTCCCACGTCCTGCAGGAAGGCCAGCGACGAGGTCAGCGCATCGAGGTCGTCCCGCAGCACCGCACCGCCGACCTTCACCAGGGCGAAGCGCTTGGCATCCAGTTGCGAAAACCGCTTGAGGTACTGCGATATCTCTTTCGCGCTGGCCATGCTCGACAACAGCCGCACGATGGTCTGCCGGGTCTGGAGTTCCGCACTGGTCATTGCGGCATTCCAATGATCCGCACCGCGCCGTCGGCGTAGCGCTGCAACTGATCCAGCGCGACCCACTCGTCGGCGCTGTGTGCCTGGGCGATATCGCCCGGACCGTAGACGATCGCCGTCATGCCGGCCGCGGAAAACAGCGATGCCTCGGTCCAGAAATCCACCGCATTGCCGATCGGCAGGCCCAAGGCATCGGCCAGGTCGCGTGCTTCCAGCCGGCGCTCCTCGGCCTCGGAAAAATCGCCTGCCGGCAGCGGCGGGCCACGGAAGGTTTCCTCGTACCGGTCGATCGCGCCAGCTTCCAGCAAGGTGCCGAAGCGTTCGTGCAAGGCGTCGATCGACATCGACGGAAGCGGCCGGAAACCGAAGCGCACCTCGGCGCTTGGCGCGATCATGTTGGCCTTGATGCCGCCATGCACCTTGCCGATGTTGAAGCGCAGGCCGGTGAGCCCGCCAAAGCGCTGATGCGCTTCGGACTCGACGAGTTCGAGCGCGCCATGGCCCCAACGCATCACCTGGTGAAGCGCGCTGGCCTGCATCGCATTGGCGCCCGAGGCGTGCCCTGCCTGACCGCGGAAATGCAGTTGCACCGAGTTGATGCCGCGATGTGCCAGCACCGCCTCGCACTGCGTCGGTTCGGCGACCAGTACTTCGGTGAAAGGGTGTCCAGCGGCGAGGAAAGCGGCAATGCAGCGTGCATCATTGGCCTCCTCGTCGGTGCCGAACAGGAATGCCGCGTCGCCCTTCGTCGCCGCCGCAGCCGCAAGCAGGCAAGCGGCCGCGCCCTTGATGTCGCAGGCGCCCAGACCGATCGCACGACCGTCGGTCACCCGCAGGACGTGCGGATCGGCGCTCCATGCATCGGAGTCGGGGACGGTGTCCAGGTGCACGTTGAACAGCCGGCGTGGATTGCCGCGGATCGCGAGCATCGACACCGCGCCATCGCCGTGATCGATCACCTCGATGCGGAAGCCGGGCAGCTGTGCACGCAGGTAATCGAAGATGCCATCGGTCCCGATCGCACGCGGGGGATTTCGCGTGTCGAAGGCGACCAGTGCTTCGAGGTGTTGGAGTACTGCATCAAGCATGTCGTTTCCAGATGTTGCGGCTGCGGATCAGTCACGCGGGGCGGCGACTGGAATCACTTGCGATTGACCTCGGCCCACATCGTGCTGCTCATGCCGAACAGCTTGATGAAACCCTCGGCCTCCACCACGCCCCAGTCCGCGGCCTGCGCGTAAGTGGCGCCCCGGGCGTTGAGGATGTGCGGGGAGTCCACTGAAATCGCGCTGACCACGCCACCGAACGTTTCCAGCACCACTTCGCCGATGACGGTCGACTGGCTGGAAGCAAGGAATGCTTCCAGGTCCGTCTTGAGCGGATCGTGGAAGAAACCCTCGTAGACGAGTTCGACCCACTTTCGCGCCACTTCGGGCTTGAAGCGGTTCTGCTGCTTGCTCAGCACCGCCTCTTCCAGTGCGCGATGCGCGGCCAGCAATGCGGCCAAGCCCGGCGCCTCGAAGATGATGCGACCCTTCAGCCCGATCGTCGTGTCGCCGGTATAAATGCCGCGACCTACCCCGTACTGCGCGAACAGGCCGTTAAGACGGGCGAGCATGGTGTGCCCTGCCATCCGCTCGCCGTCCAGCGTGACCGCCTCGCCGCCCTCGAAGCCGATCGCGACCCGCAGCGGCTCCGATGGCCATTGCGCGCGCGGCCTGCACCAGCCGCTGGCGCCTTCTCCCGGTGCGCGCCAGCGGTCGATCTCACCACCGGACATGGTCAGACCGAGCAGGTTCTCGTTGATCGTGTAGGCCATCTGCTTTGCACGCACGCTGAAACCGCGGGACTCCAGGTACTGCTGCTCGTAGGCGCGCACCTGCGTGTACTCCTTCTGTATCTCGCGGATCGGCGCAATGATGTCGTAATCGCCAAGCGCCTTGATCGTCAGGTCGAAACGCACCTGGTCGTTGCCCATGCCGGTGCAGCCATGCGCGATCGCTCGCGTACCCAACTCCTGGCAGCGCCGCAGCGCGGCTTCGACGATCAGATAGCGGTCCGACACCAGCAGCGGGTACTGGCCCTGGTAACCCTCGCCCGCCCATACGAACGGCTTGACGAAGCCCGACCAGATCGCCGGCCCGCCGTCGACCGTGACGTGCGAGGCCACGCCCAGTTCGGCAGCACGCTGCTCGATAAAGGCGCGTTCCTCTTCGTCTACGCCACCGGTATCGGCGAACACGGTGTGCACCTCCCATCCGCGCTCCTGCAGGTAAGGCACGCAGAAGCTGGTGTCCAACCCGCCAGAGAAGGCAAGGACAATGGGGCGAGCGTCGGCGGCGGGGGTTTGCGGTGACATCGGATACTCCGGGAGAAATCCATGGATCATCAGGAAAAGCTGCGTGGGTTACTGTTGTTGCGCCATCCGCGATGCGTTCGCCTGCCGGTCCCCGCTCCTGGGTTCCCGATCGGTGTCCGCCGGCTCGCTGCCATCGGCTATGAGTTTCATCATTACCGCTTTCTGCACATGCAGGCGGTTCTCGGCCTCGTCCACGGCGATGCAGCGCGGTGAGTCCATCACCGCGTCCGTGGCCTTGACGTTGCGGCGCAGGGGCAGGCAATGGCTGAAGACCGCGTCGTTGGTCAGCGCCATCTTGGCTTCGTCGACGATGAAGTGTCGATAACGGTCGCGGATGGGCTTTTCGTCCTCCCAGCGGCCGAAGTACGGCAGCGCACCCCAGCTTTTGGCGTAGACCACATCGGCACCGGCATAGGCACTGTCTATGTCGTGGCTGATGGCGAGCGATCCACCGGACACGGCGACATTATCGGCAGCCCAGTCCATGTAGCGCTCGTCGAGCACGTACTCCGGGGTCGGGCACAGCAGGGTCACGTCCATGCCCATGCGTGTAGCGATCGTCAGCGCGGAGTTCGCTACCGCGGTGTTGAGCGCCTTGGGATGGTAGGTCCAGGTCAACACGAACTTGCGACCGCGCAGGTCGGGAGTGCCGAAATGCTGCTGCAGGGCCATGGCATGCGCGAGCTCCTGGCAGGGATGGGTGATCGTCTCCATGTTGATCACCGGCACCGGCGAATACCGCGCAAAGCCGCGGAGCACCTGGTCCTGCCGGTCGACCGACCAGTCCACGAACTTCGGAAACGCGCGCACGCCGATCAGGTCGACGTAGCGGCCGAGCACGCGCGCGACCTCGGCGATGTGCTCCTCGGTGTCGCCGTCCATCACCGTCCCGAGGTCGAACTCGATCGGCCACGCATCCTTGCCGGGCTGCAGCACGACCGCCTGGCCGCCAAGCTGGAATGCGCCGATTTCGAAGCTGGTGCGGGTACGCATGGACGGGTTGAAGAACACCAGCGCGATCGACTTTCCCTCCAGCGGCCTGCCGCCAGCCCCACGCTTGAATGCTGCCGCCTGTGCGAGCACGGCGTCCAGATCGGCGCGCGACCAGTCCTGGGTGTTGAGGAAGTGCATGATGTCGGTCTCGTCTGCTGTGAAATCGGTCGGCGGATCGGATGGAACTGACGGCGAATTTTTGAGTACCAGAAACGCAAAAAGCCCAGCGGTGCTGGGCTTGTCGGTGAACAAGAACGGACGCGAGCGCCCTACCCAGCGGATCCCGGCTGGCGTCGGCGCGCGCGCGAGGTCATGCCGGCCGCCATGTAGGCGGAGGTCAGTACGTCGGCATTGGCGCGGAGGGCATTCATCCAGACGGGCATGCTCGCATGCGTGCTCCGCCAGGCGCAAGTGAAGTCCACGGACCTCATCCCGTCTTCCCTCAACGACTGCGGGGCGAAGCAACCATCGGCGTCACCCCGATCCGGATGCGCAGGCGGTTGCCCGGGTCGTCCGGGAGGCGCGAGCGATATTTGGCACCCTGGTAGACGTAATCGACGTCATAGGCGATCGGCCGGTGGAACTGGCGTGCGACAGGTACCGAACGGCAGTTGACCGCCTCCGGCTCGCTCGCCTGCTCCCTCGACACAACTCCCCTGACCGCTCCCACCATGCGCGCCAGGCGCGAATCCTCGTCGGCAGGGGCCGGCGACTGGTCGCAACGCTCTTCCATCCGGGTCGCAGTGAGGGTCTGGTATACCGGCGAGACGCGCAGTACCTGAGCGTAGGCATAGCGCACGTTCTCGCGCTGGATCACGGTCGTGTCCTGCGCCGACGCAACACCGGAGACAAGGGCGAACAGCAGGCACGGCAGTGGCAGCAGGCGATATGTCATCGAGGAACGGACCGGGGAACACCGGGCGAAGTGTAGGCGCGGCCGATGCAGGGCCGCTGAACATGGGCTGCCGTCGAGCTGCCGTTGCCCGGCCGGGCCCGAACCGGCCCCCCCTGCCACTTGCCGGCTAGAATGGACAAAACCTTTCGTACAAGCCTCCATGACCCTGAATCTCTACAACAGCCTCACCCGCCAGCTCGAGCGCTTCGTGCCTGACGATCCTGCCCGCACCACGATGTACCTGTGCGGCCCCACTGTCTACAACTTCGCTCATATCGGCAACGCGCGCGGACCGGTGGTGTTCGATGTGCTGGCCGATGTGCTTCGCCGACGCTTCGGGAACCTTGCCTACGCGCGCAACATCACCGATGTGGACGACAAGATCAATGCCGCTGCCCGGGAGTCGGGCGTGCCGATCTCATCGATCACCGACCGTTTCGCGGCGATCTACCGCGAGGACATGGGGGCACTGGGCGTCAAGCTGCCTGGGCTGGAGCCGGAAGCCACGCGGCACATCCCGCAGATCGTCGAGATGGTCGAACGCCTGATCGCCAGCGGCCACGCCTACGAGGCCGAGCAGCACGTCCTGTTTTCCGTCGCCAGCTATCCCGATTACGGCAAGCTGTCGCGACGTGACGTGGACGAAATGATCGCCGGCGCCCGAGTCGACGTTGCCCCGTACAAGCGCGACCCCTGCGATTTCGTGCTCTGGAAGCCGTCCACCGACGACCTGCCCGGCTGGGAATCGCCGTGGGGTCGTGGCCGCCCGGGTTGGCACATCGAGTGCTCCGCGATGGCGGCCGCGCACCTGGGCGAGTCGATCGACATCCACGCCGGCGGCATCGACCTGCAATTCCCGCACCACGAGAACGAGATCGCACAGAGCGAGTGCGCACATGGCGGGAAGATATTCGCGCGTTTCTGGCTGCACAACGGCATGCTCAACTTCGGCGGATCGAAGATGTCCAAGTCGATCGGCAACATCGAAAAGGTGCACGACCTGCTGCGCCGGCACCCGCCCGAGGCGCTGCGCTACGCATTGCTTTCAGCGCACTACCGGCAGCCGCTGGAATGGTCGGACACGCTGATCGAGCAGTGCGTGCGGACCCTGGACCGGCTGTACGGCACGCTTCGCGACCTGGCCCACCACGATGTCGAGCCGACCATTCCCCAGGCGATCGAGTCGGCACTGGACGACGATTTGAATACGCCCCAGGCGCTGGCGGTGATCAGCGAGCTGGCGAAAACCGCGCGCAACAGGCTGGCCCATGCTGCGGGCACCGACGCAGCTACGGATCTCGCGACGCTGAAGTCGGAACTGCTCGGTGCCGGACTCGCGTTGGGGCTGCTGCAGCTGCCGCCTTCGGACTGGTTCGCCCGCGGCGCCGATTCAAGTGATGACGAACGCATCCAGTCGCTCGTGGAAGAACGCAATCTTGCCAAGCAGACACGCGACTTCGCCCGCGCCGACGCGATCCGCGGGGAACTCGCCGAGGACGGCATCCTCCTGGAAGATACCGCCGCAGGCGTGCGCTGGCGCAGGGCATGAGCAGGACGACGCTCCCATGAGCATGAGCCCGGACCTTCCGCTGGAACCCACCGCCGCCGATGCGCAGGCCGCCATCCGCGATGAGTTCGCGTTCTTCAGCGACTGGTCCGAGCGCTACCAGTACCTGATCGATCTCGGCCGCAAGCTGCCCGCGTTTCCCGAGGAATGGAAGACCGAGGAGCACCGCCTGCAGGGCTGCCAGTCCATGGTGTGGATCGTGCCGGAAGGCGATGCATCACGGCTGCAGTTTCGTGCGATCAGTGACTCGGCGATCGTATCGGGGCTGATCTACCTTGCGCTTCGCGTGTATTCGGGGCGAAGTGCCGCCGAGATCGCCTCTACCGAAGCGGACTACATCGCCGACATCGGCCTCGCCCGGCACCTGTCGCCCACGCGCAGCAGCGGCCTGGATGCGATGCTGGCCTTCATCCGCGAACACGCCCGGAAACGCTTGGCTGCATGAGCACGGCGGGAGCGGTCGCGCCCGGGGCGTGGTCGCTGCTGCGCAATCGCGGCTTCGCCGGGCTGCTCGCCTATCGCCTGCTGGCGATGCTGTCGTACCAGATCGTTGCGGTCACGGTCGGATGGCATGTCTACGAGATCACCCGCGATGCGCTTGCGCTGGGGCTGATCGGTCTGGCGGAAGTCGTGCCTTACATCTCCTGCGCGCTGTTTGCAGGCTACGCGGTGGATCACCTGCCCCGTCGCCGCCTCGGGATGGCGGCGTGCATCGGCCTTTGCCTCACCACGCTGGTGCTCGCGGGTGTCGCCGCTGGCGTGCTGCCTGCGGGCTTCTGGGGGCTGCAGACCCTCACGATCTACCTCGCCATCGCTTTCAATGGCGTTGTCCGCGCGTTCCTGTCGCCGGTCTACATGTCGCTGTTCGCGCGCGTGCTGGATCGCGAACATTACGCGCGCGGTGCCGGCGTCGGCAGCGTGGTGATGCAGAGCGGACTGGTGCTCGGCCCCGCGCTCGGCGGGCTCCTGATCGCCCTCAGCGGCATGACCACCGCCTACCTCGTCGCGGCGGCCTTCGCGGCAGCCGCCGCGGTGGCAGTGATTTCGTTGCGGGTCACCGAACCGCCGCTGCCGACCACCCGTGCGCCGGTGTTCCGGAGCATCGGCGAGGGACTGCGCTTCGTCTACAACCACCAGATCGTGCTGGGCGCGCAGGCGCTCGACATGTTCTCGGTGCTGTTTGGTGGGGCGATCGCGCTCTTGCCGGCTTTCATCAGCGAAGTCCTGGACGCCGGACCGGAAGCGCTGGGGATCCTGCGCGCCTCTCCCGCCGTCGGTGCGGTGTTGATGGGGTTGTGGCTGGCGCGGCATCCGCTGCAGAAGCATGCCGGAAAGCTGCTGCTGTCGGCCGTTGCAGGATTTGGAATCTGCATCATCGGCTTCGCCATGTCTGAGCACTTCTGGCTGTCGGCCGCGCTACTGATGATGTCGGGCGCGTTCGACAGCGTGTCGGTGGTGGTTCGCACGACCATCCTGCAGTTGGCCACGCCGGACCACATGCGCGGCCGGGTGGCGTCGATCAACGGCATCTTCATCGGCTCGTCCAACGAGCTGGGTGCGTTCGAATCGGGAGTCGCCGCGCGCCTGCTGGGGCTGGTGCCGTCGGTGATCTTCGGCGGATCGATGACGCTGGTCGTCGTCGCAGCAACAGCGAAACTGGCGCCGAAGCTGAGGCGACTCGATCTGCGCGACCTGCAATAAGGCTGCAGCGATTTGCCAGACGCAAAAACGCCAACGGCCCCGCCTGGGCGGGGCCGTTGCGCATTGGACGTGCAATCGGCTCGCGCGTACCCGCGCCCGCCGATGAGCCGGACTAGTCGCCCATCTGCTTGCGCAGGTGCTCCCAACGCTCCTGGGCGTCGATGGTGCGCTCGGCGGTGAGGCGCGCCTCGAGGCGATCCAGTCCGATTTCCTCGCCGGTGTCGGCGCAGAAACCATAGTCGCCACTGTCCACCCGCTTCAGGGTGCTGTCGATCTTGCTGATCAGCTTGCGATAGCGGTCACGGGTGCGCAGTTCGAGCGAGTTCTCGGTCTCGCGGGTCGCCCGTTCGGCCTCGTCGCCGACATCGCGGACTTCGTCCTTGAGGTTCTCGATCGTCTGCTTGGATTCCTCGACCAGGTCCGCGCGCCATTTCAGCAGGCGCTGGCGGAAGTATTCCAGTTGCAGCGGACTCATGTATTCCTCATCCGGAGCGGGCTTGTAACCAGCTGGAACGATGGGACGGCCACTGCCTTGTTCTGTCTTGTACTGCACGACTTTCACCTTGCCTTTCGGCGCAGGCGCCTGCGGTTTTGCGGCAACTGCCACGGCGACCTTGCCGATCGGTCGCCTGATCGGGAGGGCTGCGGCTTTCACTGCTGGGGGTGGGGTTTGCGCCATCGATCGCTTCGAGGATTTCGCGCTCGAGGATCGGGTGGCTTCGGGTTTTGCGTTGGCGGCCGCGACTACCGCGGCCGATGTGATCCTGGAGCCATTGCCTGCCTGCGATCCGCCGGCCGACTTCTTTGCCGTGGCGGGCGCGGGCGGAGACTTGCGGGACTCGGGCTTGGCCGCCGGTGTCCTGCTTCCCGCTGCTGCCTTGGCAGGAGCGGACTTCCCGCCCGCCTGCTTCTGGACAGGCTTTGCCGCCGACTTGCCCGCAGCGGACTTTTTGGTAGCGGTCTTGCCTGAAGCGGGACTGCCGGAAGCGTTCTTGCCGGAAGCGTTCTTGCTGGAAGACTTCAAGGCCGCCGACTTGGCGGCATGCGGCTTGGCCGCGGTCTTTGCGGCCTTTCCTCCTGCGACGGTCTTCTTCGCAGTGGCACCCGTTGCAGGGGCCTTCTTCGCAGACTTGCCCACGGCGGGCCTGGCGGCCTTGGCAGGCGTTGATTTCCCGACCGGAGCCTTCTTGCCGGCCGCAGGTTTCTTCGCCGCAGCCTTCTTCAAAGCCTCGGTCACGGCAGCGGCGGCCTTCTTGACCACGGCGGCGGCTTTCTCCACCACCGGCTTGGCTGCGGGCCTGGGCGAAGACTTGGAACTTTTTTTCGCGGGTTTCTTGGCTGCCACGAGCGGCTTATCCTTTAGTTCCCTTGTGACGGGAAAGCGCGCTGTTATACCCTGCCAGCGCACCTGCGGCAACCGCGATCATTGTGACAACGTGTCGTGCCCAGGATGCAGGCCGTCCGCGCCCGAACACCGCGACGTGCCGTCACTTCCCCATCCAGGCAGGTCGGCGATGATCGTGCCTGCGCACGACCGAAGCATCTCGCATGCACCGCCGGTTGCGGGGCTTCAACATCCGGGGATCGGATAAACCCATGACCAGGACACCGTGATCGAACGGCTGCTAATCGCTCTGCTGAAGTTCTACAAGCGCTGGATCAGCCCAATGCTGGGACCACGCTGTCGCTTCCACCCCACCTGCTCGGTGTACGCAATGCAGGCCATTGCTCGATTCGGTGCGCTTCGTGGAAGCTGGCTGGCGCTGCGCCGCGTCCTGCGTTGCCACCCGCTGCATCCCGGAGGGCACGATCCAGTGCCGCCACCCTGCGACAACTCCGCCGACCAAGGACACCCTCGATGACCTCATCCGTGACCCCCGCGACGCTCATCGTCAACGCCAGGCTCGTCAACGAAGGTCGCGAGTTCGACGGCGACCTGCGCTTCGCCCACGGAACGATCACCCAGATCGGCAGCGGACTGTCGGCCAGGGGCGATGAAACCGTGATCGACGCACGGGGTCGGCGACTGCTTCCGGGCATGGTCGACGACCAGGTGCATTTCCGCGAGCCCGGAATGGAACACAAGGCCGACATGGCGACCGAGTCGGCTGCGGCCGTCGCCGGCGGCCTCACCACCTTCATGGACATGCCCAACACCAGTCCACCCACGCTCGACGCTGACGCGCTGGAGGACAAGTACCGCCGCGCCGCTGGCCGCGCGTGGGGCAACTACGGCTTCTACATGGGCACCAGCACCAGCAATCTGGAGGCGATCCAACGCCTGGATCCGCGCAGCGCACCGGGCATCAAGGTGTTCATGGGTGCCTCCACCGGCAACATGCTGGTAGACGATCCGGTGGTGCTCGACGCGGTGTTCCGCGACGCGCCCACGCCGGTCATCACCCACTGCGAAGACACCCCGATGATCGACGCCGAACTCGCCCGGTATCGGGAAAAGTATGGCGATGAAATCCCCGCCGAGTTCCACCCGGATATCCGCTCGCGGGAGGCCTGCATGAAGTCCACGCAGCTCGCGCTTTCGCTGGCGAGAAGCAACGGCACGCGCCTGCACGTGCTGCACATATCGACTGCCGAGGAACTGGCACTGTTCGAAGCCGGACCGCTGATGCGGGCCGACGGCAGCCGCAAACAGATCACCGCCGAAACCTGCGTCCATTTCCTGCACTTCGACCGCAGCGACTACGAACGTCTTGGACACCTGATCAAGTGCAACCCGGCCATCAAGGACGCGTCCGATCGCCAGGCGCTGGTCCGTGCACTGGCCGAGGACGTCATCGACGTGCTCGCCACCGACCACGCCCCGCACCTGCTGGAAGAAAAACAACGACCCTATACGTCGGCACCCAGCGGCCTGCCGCTGGTGCAGTACGCGCTCAATGCCGCGCTGGAACTGGTGCACGAGGGCCATCTCACCACCGCGCAGGTGGTGCGGAAGTTCGCCCACGCACCGGCGCAGCTGTTCGACGTGGTCGGCCGCGGCTACCTGCGCGAAGGCTACGCAGCCGACCTGGTGCTGATCGACGACACGCCCATGACCGTGCGCCGCGAGGACGTGCTGTCGCGCTGCGGCTGGTCGCCGTTCGAGGGAACCACCTTCCACACGAGCATCGCTTCGACATGGGTCAACGGTGTGCTTGCATGGAACGGCAGGCAACTGGTCGGCACGCCGCAGGGGCGGCGCCTGGCGTTCGCCCGATGAGGTCGCGCCGGCTGGCCTTTACCGCGACCGTGACGATCCCGGCGGTCGTGCTGCTCCTCGCCTGCACCAACACCCGGGCTCCGGCTGCCGAGTCACCCGCACCCTCATCACTTGCCAGCACAGCGCCTGCGTCCGAGCCCACCGCAGGAGCCGTCGCCGACTTGACCGTGGTATTCCCCGCTTCGGTGCAGCAGGGCACGATGGTGATCGGCAAGGTACCGTCCGGAAGTACCGTGCGACACGGCGGACGCAGCCTGCGCGTTACGCCTTACGGTTCGGTGGTCTTCGGTGTAGCCCGCGACGAGGCCGGCCCTGCCCGTGTGCTGGTGACCCTGCCCGGCGGCCGCGAGCAGCCGGTTGCGGTGGACGTGACGCCGCGCGACTGGCCCGCCGAAACGATCCGCGGCGCGCCGAGGCAGACGGTGAAGCCGTCTCCTGCAGTGGCGTCGAGGATTCAGCGGGAACAGGCGCTGGTGAGCGCCGCGCGGGTTCGCGACGATGCGCGCACCGGCTTCGCCGAGCTGTTCGAGTGGCCCGTTCGCGGGCGCATCAGCGGGAGATTCGGCAGCCATCGCGTGTACCTGCTGCCTGACGGCAGCGGCTCGAAAGGCTCCTCCCATTCGGGCATGGACATCGCGGCGGCGACCGGGACCCCGGTGCTCGCGCCCGCCGCCGGCGTGGTGACATTCGCCGATCCCGACCTCTATCTCACCGGTGGCACGATCCTGCTCGACCACGGCCACGGCATCAGCTCCAACTTCCTGCACCTGTCGCGCCTGGACGTGCAGGTGGGGGACGCGGTGTCGCAAGGCGAGGTGGTAGGCGCGGTCGGAGCCACCGGCCGCGCCACCGGGCCACACCTGCACTGGGGCATGAGCTGGTTCGACGTGCGCATCGATCCGCTGCTGGTGCTCGATCGTGCCGAGCACGCGCGAACGGACAGCGCGCGCTAGGGTTCACGCGCGGGTCGCACCCGATCCGGGGTCACCGCGGTACATACGCGCGGAGAGATTGCACCCAGGTTGTGAGCGGTCAACGGATCTCGACCGCTTCCCGTGGAGATCAGGACTCCGCGCCGACGCCGGTCACGCGGGCAACCGCATCGTGTGCGTGCAGGCTTTCGAAATGCGCGACCTGCGCATCGAAGCGTTCAATGCGGACATCGGCGGACAGCACCGCGGCGACTCGTCGCGCGGAGTCCTCGCAGAACATGAGGTTTTCGGCATTGAGCCGCGCAAATGCCTGCTCGTCCTCGCGCTTGACCGCTGTCTGCACCGGAGTGCCCAGTGCCTGCTCGATCATATCGACCAGCGACACCAGGGGGAGTTCGTCGAACGCCGGACGCAGATCGACGCGCACATCGGCGCGGCTGCGTTGCGCGTGCGGCGTGGCGGCCATGCCGCGCTCGGATGCCAGCCAGTCGTGCACGGCCGAGGACAGCGGACGCGTATCGGCGAAGTCGGCGCTGAACCTGTCGGCGTTGAGCTGCCTTGACAGCGCCGCCGAGGCCGGACACGTGCTCGAATAATCGACTGCGAAACGCAGCGCCAGGCGCAGGTGGCCTTCGATCAGTGTCGCTTCGATCTCGACCGGATAGCTCTTCCAGCCCGAATGGCCGCTGGCCAGTGCCGGGCGCAGCAGCAGTTGCTCGTAGCGCAATACCAGCCGCGCGCGCGTGGACAGGCCCGCCTGGGTATCGATGAGGGTCTGCAGCACGCGGCGCAGCCCGGCCTGCGTCACCACTTCGCTGGCGAATGCGTGCTGCATCTGCAGATAGAGCCGCGACATGTGGATGCCGCGCGCCTCCGCGTCGGCCAGGTCGACGGCGATATCCACTGACGCCGCGACTTGTATGGTCTCGCCCTTCGCGGAGGCAACGCGCAGGGGCAGCGCGATGTTCGACATCCCCACCCAGTCCAGCGCTCGCGCGGCAGCGGCCGCATCGAAGGCGACGTCGGGCAGGTGGCGGGGAGCGAGGGGACGGGTCACGGCACTCATCGTTGGCGGTGCAGGCTGCGCACCGTCGGCCATTCTACCGTGCGCCATGAAAAAGGCCGGCGATGCACTGGAACGCTCAGTTTCGGCCGTCCCGTGCGCTGCGCCAGGCGACCAGCAACGCGCGCCACGAGGGCAGCGGCCGCGCCGCGTCGTCCTGGCGCAGCCGCGTCCGGGCAAGTGCCGCCCACAGCCGCCGGGCGCGCGTCAATGCAGCGCTCGAAGGCCAGTTGTCGAGCAGATGGTTGCGCCACGCCTGGGCGGCAGGCCCCTGAGCATCTGCAAGAAAACTCAGGGGCACATGCGCGTCGCCTGGCTGGGCAGCGCGTGCGGACAGGAGGCTGGCAGCGACGACGTCAACATCCGACGAAGCGGTAGCACCATCTCCTTCGCCGAACAACGATGACTCCACGGCGGCCACTGCCGCGGAAAATTCGGCGAGCGTGGCGAATGCTTCTTCTGGATCGCGAGCGCGCTCGCGGCTGGCGGGCAATGCCACGAGCGAGCGGGCCAGCGGCTGCCACGGTGCCTGCTGGCGCTGCAGCACCGCGCCCAGTGGATGGCGACGGCGGCCGGCGGCCCACCCGTGCAGTTCCTCCTGCCACCAGGCGAGCTTCACCTCGCCCGGTCGCGGGTCCGTTCCGCTCCATGCGGCGTCGGTCAATTCCTGCAGCAGGGCGGCCCACGCCAGCGCGGTCTCACGCTGCGCTTCGGGTACGAACACCTCCGCAACCGACCATTCCGGCCAGCGCAGGAGCCACTTGCGGATGAAGCTTTCCAGTGCCTCGCTTCGGGGCGGATGGGCACCGGAATCGCTCACTTCGCGGCCGGCCACGCCGCTGCCTGGCAGAGCGCATCGGGCCGTTCGATCAGCACATCGCCGTTCCATGACACCGGATCGTCCGCCGACAGGCGATAGCCCCAGAGCGCCACCACCGATGGCATGCCCGCCGCGCGCGCGGCGATGATGTCGCGCTCGTCGTCACCGACGTAGATGCAGTCGCCGGGCGCCACGCCGATCCTCTCCGCGGCGTGGATCAGCGGCAGCGGATCGGGCTTGCGAACCGGCAGCGTGTCGCCCCCGACCAGCACCGCGCAGCGCTCCTGCCATCCCAGTAACGGCAGCAGTTGCCGCGCAAGGTATTCGGGCTTGTTGGTGACGATGCCCCAGACGCAACCGGCCGCCTCGAGCTGGGCGAGCATGGTCTCGACACCCTCGAACGCCGCGCCGTGACGGCCAAGCTCGCGCTCGTAGCAATCCAGGAACGGCCGCACCTGCGCTTCGCGCTCCAGCTCAGGCAGGTGCGGGAACGCCGCGGCGAGCATCGCCCGCGCGCCCCTGGAAACGTGCGGGCGAAGCTCGGCCAGCACCATGGCCGCGACGCCTGCCTCGGCGCGCATGACGTTGAGCGCGGCAAGCATGTCGGGCGCGCTGTCGAGCAGCGTGCCATCGAGGTCGAACATTACGGCTTTTGGGAAAGGCATGTGTCTGCAGATCAGGTACGGGAATGGGGAGCCGTGGCGGAACCGCGGATGCATGTCGCGCCGAAAGCCCGGTTCTGCATCACTTCCAGAAGCAGGGACCGCGGACTACCGGAGGCACAGACTGGTTCACTCTCCAGTTGCGTTGCCTACTGCTTTGACGCACATGCCACGTAGTTCACATCCGTGCGAGCGATCAACCGCGCCGAGTTGCGCCAGGGCTCGTACATCAGTCCGCTGACGTCCTGCAGCTTGAGCCCCGACTCGCGCAGCCAAGCGGCCAGTTCGGAGGGGCGAATGAAGTCGCGGTACTGGTGGGTACCCTTCGGTAACAGCCGCGCCACGTATTCGGCGCCGACGATCGCCAGCGCAAATGCAGCCGGCGTGCGGTTGAGGGTCGAAACGAACAGTTGCCCGCCCGGTTTCAGCAGGCTGGCGCAGGCGGCGATGATCGCGCCGGGATCCGGCACGTGCTCGAGCATTTCCATGCAGGTGATGGCATCGAAATGCCCGGGGGTTTCGGCCGCCAGCGACTCGACCGACTGCTGGCGGTAGTCCACGCGTACGCCGGACTCCAGCCCATGCAACCGGGCGACTTTCAACAGTTCCGGCGCCAGGTCCAGCGCGACCACTTCCGCGCCATCGCGCGCCATCGCCTCGCTGAGCAGCCCGGCGCCGCAGCCGACATCGAGCACCTGCGCACCCCGCAGCGGCACGCGGGTCGCGACATACGCCAGGCGCGGCGGATTCAGTGCATGCAACGCCTTCTGCGGACCGCCGGGATCCCACCATCGCGCTGCGAGCGCGTCGAACTTGTCGAGTTCGGCCTGGCTGAAATTCCGGCTGTCATGGTGCGTGCTCATGCAGGACTCCGCGCCGAACCGATGCGCGCGCGCCACTGGCCCGCATTGGCCATCAGCGCATTGATATCGATGCCGACCAGTTCGCGCCCGCGCAGCTTGCGCTGGCCGGCGATCCATACGTCGGTGACCTGATGCCGGCCCACGGCGTACACCAGCTGAGAGATCACATGGTGCAGCGGCTGGGTCTCGATCTGCTGCAGGTCCACCAGCGCCAGGTCGGCCTGCTTGCCAACCTCGATGGAGCCCACCGCGTCCTCGAAGCCCATTGCACGGGCGCCGCCCAGGGTGGCGGCGTGCAGCGCACTGGCGGCGCTGAAGGCCGAGGCGTCCTCCGCGACGGCCTTGGCCAGCAACGCGGCGGTGCGGATCTCGCCGAACATGTCCAGGTCGTTGTTGCTGGCGCAGCCGTCGGTGCCGATGGCGATGTTCACGCCGGCACGGCGGAGCTTTTCGACGTGGCAGAAGCCGGACGCCAGCTTGAGGTTGGACTCGGGGCAATGCACCACGCTGACGCCGCGCCGGGCGCACAGTTCGATTTCCGAATCGATCAACTGGGTCATGTGCACCGCGATCAGGCGGTCGTTGACCAGTCCGAGTCGGTCGAGCCGCGCGAGCGGCCGCTGGCCGTGCAGGCGCTGGGACTCGACGACTTCGTGCGCGGTCTCGTGCGTATGCAGGTGCACGGGAATATCCAGCTGGTCCGCGAGCACCCGGATCCGCTCCAGGCTCTTGTCGGAGACCGTGTAGGGCGCGTGCGGGGCGAACGCGGTGGCGACGAGGGGGTCGTCGCGCCACTGGTCGTGGACCTCGCCGGCGCGGGCAAAGTACTCGTCGTCGGAGCTGGCCCACGCCGTGGGAAAGTCGATGACGGGTAGGCCCACCCGCGCGCGGAAGCCGTGGCGCTTGTAGACCGCCGCCTGCACGTCGGGGAAAAAGTAGTTTTCGTTGGCACAAGTGGTACCGCCGCGCAGCATCTCGGCGATCGACAACGCGACACCGTCGGCCACGAACTCCGGCCCCATCACCGCGGCCTCGACGGGCCAGATGTGCCCGGTGAGCCACTCCATCAGCGGCAGGTCGTCGGCCACGCCGCGCATCAGCGTCATCGGATTGTGGGTGTGGGCATTGATCATGCCCGGTATCAACACCGACCCGGGCCGCGAGACGGTCTCGGCCGCGGAGAACTCCAGCCGCGCCTCGTCGGTCGGCAGCACCGCGACGATGGCTCCGTCGCGGATCGCCACCGAATGCCTTTCGAGCACCACGCCCTGCGGCTGCACCGGCACCACCCAGCCCGCCTCGATCAGCAGGTCGCAGCTGCGTGGCTCGCGTTGGGTCGTCATCAGGTTTCCTCGGCTGGCGGCAACTTCCTGCGGGTTCACTTCACCCGGCTCTCGTACTCACCGGTACGGGTATTGACCTTGACGATCTCGTCCTGTCCCACGAACAACGGAACACGCACCACCGCACCGGTCTCCAGCGTCGCGGGCTTGCCGCCCCCGCCCGAGGTGTCGCCGCGGACACCCGGATCGGTCTCCACGATCTTGAGGTCCACGAAATTGGGCGGCTGGACCGCGATCGGCACGCCATTCCACAGCGTCACCACGCACTGCTCCTCGCCCTTGAGCCACTTGTACGAGTCACCGACCCCGGCCTTGTCGGCTTGGACCTGCTCGAAGGTTTCCGGCTGCATGAAGTGCCAATACTCGCCATCGGAGTATAGGAACTGCATGTCGGTATCCATCACGTCCGCCGCTTCCAGGTCGTCTGTCGCCTTCATCGTCAGTTCGACCACGCGACCGGACTTGATGAACCGGTATTTGATACGGGTGAAGGCCTGTCCCTTGCCCGGCTTGACGTATTCGGTCTCGGTGATGACGCAGGGCTCTTTGTTGACCAGTATCTTGAGGCCGTTCTTTACATCATTCATGCCGTAAGTGGCCATGCGTAACTCCTGCAAATGGGACGTAGGTAGGAAATGGATGCGGCCGGCGCGCCGGCAGGCGGCTAGAATACGCCGCAGCGCGGTTTCCCCCGAGCCGCGCGTGGCAAAAGGATCCGCATGATACCTGCAGCCCCCGCTCCCCTGCAGCCGCCGGTATGGCAGCAGTTGTGGCGCCAGTGCATACGCGACCCGCAGCAGTTGCTGGAAGTACTCGGACTGGAGCATGCCCGCCCGGGGATCTCCAGCGACGCCATTGCGCAGTTCCCGCTCCGGGTGCCGCGGGGCTTCGTCGCGCGCATGCGCCACGGCGACCCCTCCGATCCGCTGCTGCGCCAGGTCCTGCCGCTGGACGCGGAGATGCGGCCGATGCCGGGCTTCAGCCTTGATGCGGTCGGCGATACCGCCGCACAGGCCGGCACCGGGGTGATCCGCAAGTACGAGGGGCGCGCATTGCTGGTAGCCACCGGCAGCTGCGCGATCAACTGCCGCTATTGCTTCCGCCGCCACTTTCCGTATGCCGAGCAGACGGCGGCGGCGGGTGGCTGGAAGCAGGCTGTCGAACTGATCCGCGGCGACCCGGGCATCAATGAGGTGATCCTGTCCGGCGGCGACCCGCTGTCGCTGGGGACCTCCAAGCTGGCCGAGCTGACCAGTGCCCTCGCCAACATCCCGCATCTGCGGCGCCTGCGCATCCATACCCGCCTGCCCGTTGTGCTTCCCGAACGCGTCGATGGGCCGCTGCTGGCCTGGATGGCTGCGCTGCCGTGGCCGGTCGCCGTTGTGCTGCACGCCAATCACGCCAATGAATTCGACGCATCGGTCGATGCTGCGGTCTCGGGCATGCGCGGCACCGGTGCCACCGTGCTCAACCAGGCGGTGCTGCTGGCGGGGGTCAACGATTCCGTCGATGCGCTGGTCGAACTCAGTGAGCGCAGCTTTGCCGCCGGTGTGCTGCCCTACTATCTGCACCAGTTGGACCGCGTCCAGGGCGCGGCGCATTTCGAAGTGGACGATGATCGGGCGCGCCGGATGCACGCTGCACTGGCCGCAAGACTGTCCGGTTACCTGGTGCCGAGACTGGTCCGGGAGATCGCGGGCGGCAGCGGAAAGGCACCACTTCAATAGCGACCCCCGTCGCGTATCCGCCTGCGAGGCGTCACGAACGCTTGCAGGCGCTTCTGTCATAAAAGACAGGGAGCGAAACATGCAATTTGGTACTGAGGAAACATTGCGGTTGCTGGTCGTCGACGACAGCGTCGAAGCCGCCGAGGCAATCATCAGCAGCCTGCGCAACAGCGGAATCGCCGTCAGGCCGATCCGGCCCGATGGCGAGGAGGAGTTGGCCACCATGCTGTCCTCGCATTCCCCCGACCTGCTGATCGCCGCGCGGGAGGCCAGGAGCGTGCCGCTGGAGCGGGTCATGCATCTGGTCGATTCCAGCGGCAAGGACCTCCCGGTTCTGGTGCTGGTGGATTCGATCGACGACGAGCGCCTGCTGGAGGTCACCACGATGGGGCTGCGCGGCGTTCTGCTGCGCAACCGCAATGCGCAGATCGAACACACCGTGCGCGCCGAGTGGACCGACCTGCTCGCCCGTCGCGCCCTGCGGCGGCTGGAGTCGCAGGTCCGCGAGACCGAGCGGCGCTGCGACGCGCTGATCGAATCGTCTCGCGACCCGATCGCCTACGTGCACGAGGGGATGCACATCCGCGCCAACCCGGCTTACCTGGAGATGTTCGGCTACGACTCCTTCGAGGAGCTTGAAGGCATGTCGCTGCTGGACATGATCGCGCCGCAGCATGTCGACGGCTTCAAGCAACTTCTCAAGCAGCTGTCGAAGGGCGAGGCACCGCCGCCGCGCTTCGACACCGAGGCACGAACCCTGGATGGCAACCAGTTCCCTGCGGTCATGGAGTTCATGGCCGCCAGCTACGAGGGCGAACACTGCCAGCAGCTGATCCTCCGCCGGCAGGAACTCGACCCCGAAATGTCACGGGAACTGGAGGAACTGCGCCAGCGAGACCAGACCACCGGCCTGCTCAACCGTCCGACCTTCCTGCGCCGGCTCGAGGACGCGGTCGCCGATGCCGCCAAGCACGCAGGCCACCACGGATTCCTGCTGCTGGAACCCGACCAGTACCTGCGCCTGGTCGAGGACATCGGGCTGGACGCGGCCGACAATCTGATCACCGCTTGTGCCGATCGCCTGCGCAGCGTGCTCGGACCGGAGGATGTCGCCGCGCGGTTTGGCGAGCACCAGTTCGCACTGCTGCGACTCAACTGCGACCATGCCGCTACCGCCGCGCTTGCCGAGACGGTTCGCGAAGCGTTCGCCGGCAATGTGCTCGACATTGACGATCACTCGCTCAACGCCACCGTCAGCATCGGCGGCGTGCAGATCGGCGAGAAGATCGCCAGCGTCGCCTCGGTGCTCGGAAAGGCCAACCAGGGCCTGCAGTCGACGATCGGCGTCGGCGGCAACCGAGTGGAGCTGTTCGATCCCGGCGCGGTCGATCGCGCCGAGGAGGCGCGGGTCGAGGCCTGGATCAATCGGATCCGCGATGCCCTCGACAGCGACCGCTTCGTCACCCATTACCAGCCGCTGGTAAGCCTTCATGGCGAGCCCGGCGAGATGTACGACGTCTACTTGCGGATGAAGGACGAGCGAGGCGAACTGGTGCCGCCGCTGGCGTTCCTGCAGATCGCCGAAGAGCAGGGCCTGCTGTGGGAGATCGACCGCTGGGTCGTGGGTCGCGCGATCGCGGTGATCGGAGAGCGCCTGCGCGCCGGCGCGCGGACCACACTGATGGTACGCATCACCGAGGTTTCGCTGCAGGACGACAGCCTCTTCAGGCACATCCAGGACCTTCTTGCCCGGCACGGTGCAGATGGCAAGTTGCTGGTGCTGCAGCTCTCGGAAGCAAAAGTCTTCACGCATCTGCGTTCGGCCCAGGCGTTCCAGGAATCACTGGCGCCAACCGGCGTGCGTGTCGGGCTGGAGCAGTTCGGCAGCGGTCTCAACTCGTTCCAGCTGCTGACCCACTTCGACGCCGACCTGCTGAAGCTGGATCGCACCTTCATGCAGGACCTGTCCACCAACACCGATCACCAGAAACGCATTCAGGAACTCGCATCCAAGGCCCACGAACTGGGCAAGCAGGTGATCATCGACCACGTACAGGACGCAGCAAGCCTGTCCATCCTCTTCGGCGCCGGCATCGACTATGCGGAAGGCAACTTCCTGGCCGCGGCGAGTGCGCAGATGGACTACGACTTCCAGTAGGCGCGCCGCGCCAACAGCCAGCGCGGCGCGCACCAGCGCCGGCGCCGCACCAGCAGGGTCTACTCAGGTGACCAGTGTGCCCGGACGCTCCGCAGGCGCGTTGCGCAGGGCCTCAATCCGCTCGGCAAGCGGCGGATGGGTCATGAGCAACCGCTTGAACCCGTGCGCGACGCCGCCGCTGATGCCGAAGGCGGCGATCTGCTTCGGAAGCGTGCTGGCGCCGTAGGTCTGCGACAGCCGCTCCAGCGCGCCGACCATCTTGTCGCGACCGGCGAGACTGGCGCCACCGGCATCGGCGCGGAACTCGCGATGTCGCGAGAACCACATCGCGATCATGCTCGCGAACAGGCCGAAGATCATGTCCAGTACGAACACGATCGCGTAGTAGGCGATGCCGCCACCTTCGCGGTTGCCGCTGATGTAGCCGTCGATCACACGGCCGACCACGCGCGCCAGCACGATCACGAAGGTGTTGAGCACGCCCTGGATGAGTGCCATCGTCACCATGTCGCCATTGGCAACGTGACTCACCTCATGGGCGAGCACGGCCTCGGCCTCGTCGCGGCTCATCGAACGCAGCAGCCCGGTGGATACCGCCACCAGCGAGTTGTTGCGGCTCGGCCCCGTGGCGAATGCGTTGATCTCGGGCGCGTCGTACACGGCCACCTCGGGCATCTTGATGCCCGCCGCTTCGGCCTGCCGGCGGACGGTGTCGACCAGCCACCGCTCCGATTCGTTGCGCGGCTGTTCGATCACGTGCGCACCGGTGGTGCGCTTGGCGACCCACTTGGAGATCATCAGCGAGATGAGCGATCCGCCGAACCCGAACATGGTCGCGAACACCAGCAGGGTCGCGTTGTCGCCCAGGTCAATGCCGAAGACGTTGCGAAGCACCGCAAGCACGATGCTGATCAACGCCAGCACGGCCAGATTGGTGCCGAGGAAGAGCGATAGGCGTTTGAACATGTCCGGATTTCCTGTCCGCGCACCATGCGCGGCTGGTAGCGAAATGTGGCAGGCTCGGCGCGAATTCAAGGTGTTTTTGTCAGCATTCCGCGTGCCTTCGTGAACCCCAGCGAGCCTCCCGTTTCCAGCGTCGACCCGGGCTTCCACCGCGGCCGGTTCGCGCCCTCGCCTACCGGCAACCTGCACGCAGGATCGCTGCTGGCGGCGTTCGGAAGCTGGCTGCTGGCCCGCGTTGCAGGGGGCCAGTGGTGGGTCCGCATCGAAGACCTGGATCCGCCCCGGGAGGTTTCCGGCGCTGCCCGTCGCCAGTTGGACGCACTGGATGCGATGGGCCTGCATCCCGATGCGCCGGTGGAGTGGCAGAGCCGGCGAGGAGCTTTGTACCAGCGGGCGCTGGAGCGGCTGCTCGACGAGGACAAGGCCTTCGTCTGCCATTGCAGTCGAGCCGATGTCGCCGCTGCAGGCGGCATCCACCGCCGTTGCGCGGAAGGCGCCCGCCGCCGGGAAGCTTCCGTTCGCCTGCGGGTTCCGGAGGGGACGCGCTGCGGCTTCATCGACGCCGTACAGGGGCCGCAATGGCAGGACCTTGCCACGAACGTCGGCGATTTCGTCCTTCGGCGCGCCGACGGCCTGTGGGCCTACCAGCTCGCCGTGGTCGTCGACGACGGCGCACAGCACATCACGGACATTGTCCGAGGGGCGGACCTGCTCGCATCGACGCCCCGGCAGATTCTGCTGCAACGGGCACTGGGCCTTTCCACGCCACGCTACGCGCACCTGCCGCTGGTGCTGGATCCCCGCGGGCACAAGCTTTCCAAGTCCGATCGGGCGCAGCCGGTCGATCCCGCGAACCCGCTGCCCGCGCTGCGCCGGGCTTGGGCCGGACTGGGACAGAATCCCCGCACCCTGCAGCAGGCCAGGAGTGTTCCCGAGCTCCTGCAACGCGCGCAGGAGGCATTCGCCGCCAGCGATATTCCGCGCGGCCCCTCTGTCGAATCCGGGGCGTGCCGCGATGCACAATAGATTCTTCACGCAGGCTGAATAGAATTCCCCTCAAGGGCCGTACAACGGCGGCCACGGAGAAGGTCATGCAATCACGCGTCGCACTGGTCACCGGCGGTACCGGTGGCATCGGCACCTCGATCGTCAAGCGCCTGTCGCAGATGGGCCACAAGGTCGCCACCAATTACCGCAACGAGGACCGTGCCCGCGAGTGGCAGGCGCAGATGAAGGAAGCCGGGTTCGATGTGGCTCTGGCTGCTGGCGACGTGTCCTCGCCGGAGCAGGCGGAGGCAATGGTGCGGGAGGTCGAGCGCCAGGTCGGACCCATCGACATCCTGGTCAACAACGCCGGAATCACCCGCGACTCCACCTTCCACAAGATGTCGCCGCAGCAGTGGAACGATGTCATCTGCACCAACCTCAACTCCTGCTTCAATGTCACGCGCCCGGTGATCGACGGCATGCGCAGCCGCAAGTGGGGCCGGATCGTGCAGATAAGTTCGATCAATGGCCAGAAGGGCCAGTACGGGCAGGCGAACTACGCCGCGGCCAAAGCCGGCATGCACGGTTTCACGATTTCGCTGGCACAGGAGAACGCGAAGCTCGGAATCACCGTCAACACCGTCTCGCCGGGTTATATCGGCACCGACATGGTGATGGCCGTGCCGGAGGAAGTGCGCGGGAAAATCGTCGCGCAGATCCCCACCGGGCGGCTTGGAACGCCTGACGAGGTCGCCTACGCCGTGTGTTTCTTCGTGCCGGAAGACGCAGCCTGGATTACCGGCGCCAATCTCAGCGCGAATGGCGGCCAATACATGGGCTGGTGAGGCAGCCCAGGGGCGGCGAGGTTAAGCGCCGCCCGCTTGTGTGGTCCACGTCTCATTTTCGAGCCGTGGAGCATGCGGGTGCACGGTTGCATGCCTAAAGCCCGTGAGCCATGCTCCGGGGATCACAAAATAGAGCCAATGCTGCATGGCCGAAATCCGCGTAATCAAGAAGTATCCAAACCGTCGCCTCTACGACACCGAGATATCCAGCTACATCACGATCGAGGATGTGCGCCAGTTGATCATCGACGGCGAGGACTTCCAGGTACGCGACGCTCGATCCGGCGACGACCTGACCCGCCAGGTGTTGCTGCAGATCATCTCCGAGCACGAGCAGGACGGCGAACCGATGCTGTCGACGCAACTGCTGAGCCAGATCATCCGGTTCTACGGCGATTCGCTGCAGGGCTTCATGGGCAGCTATCTCGAAAAATCGATGCAGGCATTTCTCGACCAGCAGCAACAGTTTCGCAGTCAGATCGGCGGCGTCCTGGGGCAGACGCCCTGGACGATGATGAACCAGCTCACCGAGCGCAACCTCTCGGTCTGGAAGGAGTTCCAGCAGAACCTGTCCGGCAGCGTCGGCCAGACCGCCGGGCCCGCGAGGCCGAAGCCAAAGCCAAAAACCAAGGCGGGCACCGGACCCAAGGACTGAGTTCCCGCAACGCCAGAAAACCATCGTCTGGCGGTCGCTCTCGGCTCAACTCAATGGCGGCCGGTCCCTGCAGTGCTGCTTGTAGAACGAGTGCGCTCGCGGCATCAGCGACTGCAGTGTCTGGATGCGGTTCGCCGGATCCGGGTGAGTCGATGCGAATTCAGGCGGGCGCTCACCTCCACCCAACTGCGACATGCGCTCCCACAGGGGCACCGCCTCGCGTGGATCGAAGCACGCTGCCGCGGCAAGCATCAGTCCGACCTCGTCGGCCTGGGTTTCGTGGTTGCGCCCGTAGGGAAGGATCAGTCCGTACTGCGCACCGGCACCCAGCGCCGCCATGAGCGCCTGTTGCTGACCGGGGTCCATCGCGCCCACCGCGATGCCAGCGGCCATCTGTCCCATCTGCACCAGCTTCTGCTGGGCAATGCGTTGCGAGCCGTGCCGCAGCAGGGCGTGGGCGATCTCGTGCCCCATGACCACCGCCATCGCGTCCTGATTGCCCGCGATCGGCAGCAATCCGGTGTACACCGCGATCTTGCCGCCGGGCAGCACGAACGCATTGGCGTCGTCCGACTGGATCACGCTCACGTCCCACTCGAAGCCGCGGTACTCGGTGGGCGCCTGCTGCTGGTTCATTTCTGCGAGGTCGGCGGTCACCTCGGGCACTTTCGCGATGAGCCGGTCGGCAATGTGGCGGACCTGTCGGCTGACCTGCGCGTCGGGCGGAAGCAGCGCACTCTGGGCGCGTGCATCGCCGAGAACCTGCTGATACGCCTGGGCACCGAGTTGCATCTCCTCCTCGGCGGTTGCCCCGTAGTGCGCTTTTTCGCCGGTGTAGGGATCGGTTTCGGCACTACCGAACCACTGCCACGCGGCATAGCCGGCAAACAGCAGCAGTATCCACCAGCGAATGCCGCCGGCACCGCGACGTCGCCGCTGGGTCTGCCTTCCGGCCATGGGATCAATTCTCATTCGACGCTCCACATTGTTGGGCAGCCTGCCATGGGTTGTGCGTCCGAGCCTGCGCGCCCGCTCGGATCAGATGTCGCGCACGACCCGGAAGCCGACGCGTCCAGTCGTGGTGGAGAGATCGCTGCCCACTCGCCACGCCGAGCGCGTCTGCGCAGGCGAGCTTGCCCAGGAGCCACCGCGCACCACGCCGCTCCGGCAGCCCGGATTGATCCAGGCTTTCCCGTCCGGCGGTGCGCGCCGGTAACTGTCGTGCCAACAATCGGCTACCCACTCGCTGACATTGCCAACGACGTCGTGAAGGCCGAATTCATTCGCCGAATAGCTGCCTGTCGCCGCCGGCCCCCATGCCCCGTCGCCGTAGCCCTCGAACGCATTGCGCCAGCGCCTGCCGCTGGGCGACCGGTCGCGCGCACCGGTGAAGTTGCCGGTGTCCGACGGCGGAGATCCCTCGCCCCACGGAAATCGCAACTGGCTGCCCGCGCGAAGCGCATATTCGAATTCCGCCTCGCTCGGCAAGCGGTAGGGCTGACCGGTCTGCGCGGCGAGCCACGCCGCGTACGCCGCCGCATCTTCTGCGCTGACATGCACCACCGGCATGTCTGCCGAGGCCGGCTGCCCTGCGTAGTCCGACCGCCAGTCCACGCGGCTGCGATGCACCAGGTTGCCGCTGCGCTCGTCGTAGGTGGTGGAATGACCGCGCCTGCTCGCCTGCGGCTGGTAGCCGGTGGCATCCACGAAGCGGCGGAACTCGCCGACGCTGATCTCCTCGCGCGCTACCGCCAGGCCACGCGGGAAGCGGATCGTTCGCGTGGGGCGCTCGGCATCGGTCGAGCCTGCCTCGCCCTCCGGGGCTCCCATGCGGAAGGCGCCGTGGGGGATCACCACCATTTCCGGTCCGCGCCCACCAGTGCGCAGGCCCTCGGTGAACACCTGCCTGGGACGGAACAGCCCGTAATGCGTCGCCAGCACGATCCGCTCACGCAGTTCCACTGCCGCCGAGTCACCCTCGGGTGCGACCCGCAGCAGGTCCGCCAGATGGCCGCGCGCTTCGTCAACGCCGTCCTCGCGCGCAAGGGCGGCCATGCCCTTGTCGCGCAGCGTGCCTATGCGGGCGCCGCGCTGGCGCGCGATGCGTTGGCTCGCATCGGCTGCGGTCGACATGTCCGGGCGTACTTTGGCTGCAAGCTCGAGCCAGCGCTCCGCAGCAGAGTAGTCGTCCTTGTCGGCGGCCCGCTCCGCACGGTGAATCAGTGCGCTCTCCGCTGCAGCCAGGCCCTGCATCGCACGGGCATCATTGGGACGGATCTCAAGCGCCTGCCGAAAAAATGCGATCGCACCATCTTTGCCTTCTTCGCCCAGTTCGCGCGCGTTGAGCGCGCGCTCGCCGCGGAGGTTCGCCCGCTGCGCCCGGTCGGTGCGCTCGACCTGCGCCAGGTAAGCCGCGACGCGCTCGTCCTCCCCGGCAATGCTCCGCGCGACCGCCGCGACTTCATGCGCGTCGCGCAGCGCCGAGCGGTCCTCGTCGACGCGAGCCAGTGCCTGGTCGCCACGCTCCAGAAGGGCGTTCACCGTTTCGGCGACGCCTTGCTGGATTTCCTCGTCTGCAGGCGCGCGGGCCTGGAGGGCCATGTACAGCGGAACGGCGTCGTCCTCTTCGCCGTACAGCTCGCCCGACTCCAGCGCCTGGGCTGCGGCGGTCTTGTACCGCGCCAGTTCGTCGGCACCGATTTCCACCGCAGGCGCCTCCCATTTCGGCACCTGGGGGACCGCCTGGTCGCTGCTGATGGTGACGATCGGCTGGCGCTCGCGTTGGCCGGCCTCCGGCGGGACCTGCGCCTGTGGCGAGTCGGGTGCACGCGAGCACGCGCCCAGCGTCGCCAGGGCGATACCGGTCAAAAGTGCAGCTGCAGTTGCGCGCAAACGACCTCCTTGCTTCGTGGCCGAGGCCCATGGGGCGGGCCGATCACCCGATGAAGGGTCCCCGAAAGTAGGCTATTGTCGCCCGCCCCGCCAGCTTTGGCGTTTAGACCTCCCCAACCTTGTCCAGTTCCCCGCCCGACTCCGTATCCGCCCCCGTCTGGGTCTGCGACCCCGCAGTCCTCACCGGCCTGCTCGCCGAGCCTCCCGGCCGGATCGGGCTGGACACGGAATTCATCCGGGAGCGCACGTTCTGGCCGCAGCTCGCGCTGGTGCAGATCGTGCTCGAACGCAACGGTACCGAGCAGATCCTTCTGGTCGACCCGCTGGTCCCCGGCATGCCTGCCGCGCTCGCCCCGATGCTGGCTGATTCCTCGATCCTCAAGGTGATGCACAGCCCCAGCGAGGACCTGGTGGCGTTCATGCACACCTGCGGCGTCGTTCCCGAACCGCTGTTCGACACGCAGCTCGCCGCTGCCCTGGCGGGCGTCGGCAGCGGGCTGGGCTATCAGAAGCTGGTCGAGCAGGTGACGGGCGTTGCGCTGGCCAAGGGCGAGACCCGCTCGGACTGGCTGCGCAGGCCCC
Source organism: Pseudomonadota bacterium (assembly GCA_030857025.1). Taxonomy (GTDB): domain Bacteria; phylum Pseudomonadota; class Gammaproteobacteria; order Xanthomonadales; family Xanthomonadaceae; genus Lysobacter_K. The sequence goes on from JALYOF010000098.1 coordinate 91,865, forward strand.
TGTCGGCATCGCAGTTGGAGTACGCCGCGGACGACGTGCGGCACCTTTTCCAGATGCACGACGCTCTGGAAGGGCAACTGGGCGCGCTCGATCGGCGTGAGTGGCTGGCGGAGGATGCCACCCGCATCGTCCGAAACGCCCGCATCGAGGCCGGCGAGCGCTGGCCGCACCTTTCGATGCGCAGCGCCCACTTCCTGGACCGCCCCGCGCAGCAACGGCTGCTGCGACTGCTGCGCTGGCGCGACGCCTACGCACGCGACAACGATCGACCACGCACATGGATCCTGGACAACGAACTGGCGGTTGCCATTGCACGCAATGCGCCAGCCGATCCCGCTGCCCTGCAGGCGCAACTGGACGCGCACCCGAAGGCCCCGCGCAAGCTCGGTGCGGCGATCTGGCTGGCACTGACCACGCCGCTGGTCGACGAGGAGCACATGCCCGACGCCGGTGTCGCCGAGCGCCGAGACAAGGCGCGGCTCCGGCAATTGCAGGACGCGGTCGCTGCCCGCAGCGCCGAACTTGGCCTCCCGGACGGCGTGCTGGCTTCCAAGCGCTGGCTGGAATCGCTGCTGGACCACGGCCAATGGCCCGACGCGCTGGCGGGCTGGCGTCGTGCCGAACTGGAGCCTTCGATATCGCCGCTGCTCGCACAGGACTAGCGCAGGCCTGGCGCCGCGGCTAGACTGGGGCGCGTTTCATGGGGCGGTAGCTCAGCTGGGAGAGCGCCACGTTCGCATCGTGGAGGTCGTGGGTTCGATCCCCATCCGCTCCACCATGAAACCCGGTACGATCAGATTACGATCAGGGAAAAGGCTGAAACCCGAAGGGGCTTCGGCCTTTTTTTGTCGCGGACTACCTTCTCCGGTTTGGCTACCTGCCCGCGACACTTCGAACGCCGTCCCGCGCGTGAGGTGGAGGTGGGTCACTCCTCAGAGCAAAGCGCACTGACTGCAATTCGGTCCCCGCATATTGCTCAAAATGGCGTTTTGTGCAATAAGCACCACCTCTTATTGCACAGAGCCACTCATGGAGCGCGGCGCCACCACCGGCCAGTACGAAATCTCCGTCGCGGCAGGCGAATCCTGTCGCGCGTTCGTGCCTGCACCGCTGCCGCCCGACCCGGCATTGGCTGTCGGGGCCAGCCTGCAGGAGCGGCTGGACGAGGCCCATTTGGCGCTGGGCCGGTTGGACAGCATCACCTTGCTGCTGCCCGAGACCTCGGTATTCCTGTACAGCTACGTCCGCAAAGAGGCGGTGATGTCCTCGCAGATCGAGGGTACGCAGTCGTCTCTGTCGGATCTGATGCTCTACGAGGCCGAAGGCGCCCCCGGCGTGCCGCTGGACGATGTGCGCGAGGTGTCCTGCTACGTTGCGGCGCTCGAACACGGCTTGGCCTTGCTCAAGGGCGGCCTGCCCCTGTGCACCCGGCTGATGAACGAGATGCACGCCAAACTGATGACGCACGGCCGGGGCGCTGGCAAGGCTCCGGGCGAAGTGCGCCGGACGCAGAACTGGATCGGGGGCGCCTCGCCGTCGCGCGCCGCCTTCGTGCCGCCGCCGCCGCAGCGTTTGGGCGACTGCCTGTCCGACCTGGAAAAGTTCCTCAACGACCAACCGTTCCGCCACTCGGCACTGATCAAGGCGGCGCTGTCGCACGTCCAGTTCGAGACCATCCACCCTTTCCTGGACGGCAACGGGCGCTTGGGCCGGCTGTTGATCCCGCTGATCCTGGTGCACGAGGGCGTGCTGCGCGAGCCGCTGCTGTACCTGTCGCTGTACTTCAAGACTTACCGCAGCAACTACTACGAGATGCTGCAGCGGGTGCGCCAGCACGGCGACTGGGAAGAATGGCTGTGGTTCTTCGCCACCGCTGTGCGCTACTCGGCCGCGCAGGCCGTGGACACCGCCAAGGCGCTCAACGCACTGGGTGACGCCGACCGCGAGCGCATCCGCAGTCTGGGACGTGTCGCCCCTTCGGCCCTGCAGGTGCACGAGGCGCTGTTCGCCCGCCCGGTGAGCACCATTCCCGCCATCGGCGCCGTCACCGGCCAGAGTCCGCACACCGTGGGCAAGATGCTCGACGCAATGATCGAGCGGGGCCTGGTGCGCGAAGTGACCGGCATGAGGCGCAACCGCATCTACGAATACACCGCCTACCTCGAACTGCTGAGCCGGGAAGGCGAGCCATGACGAAGCTGGAAGACCACCGATGCCATTGACCCTGCCCCAGCTGGAGCGCCACCTCTTCAAAGCCGCCGATATCCTGCGCGGCAAGATGGACGCCTCCGAGTTCAAGGAATACATTTTCGGGATGCTGTTCCTGAAGCGCTGTTCCAACGTGTTCGATCAGCGTCGCGAGGACGTCATCCGCCTCGAAATGGAAGGAGGCAAGAGCGCGGCCGAAGCGCGGCGGTCGGCCGATAACTCGCGCTGGTACAAGAAGGAAGGCTCGTTCTGGCCTACGGCCAGAGCTACCTGGACGGCCAGGGCGATGTCGTTCTGATCTACCCGAAGACAGCCGCTTTCGACCAGCCACTGCCGGTGTTCGAGTTCCCCAAGTCGGAGAGGCTGCGGCTCTGGGCCCTGCCTTTCTGCCTCACGTCGCTGCGACTGGCGATCCCGCACGGTGCGCCCTTCGCCGATGCGTTTACGGATAGCGGCCCGTTTGAAGCGGTCGACGCGGAGTTGTCAGGTGCGGGTTGACAGCTGCGAGCCTGCAGCAACACGCTCCATGGCTGTTGAGTTCAACGGGCGTTTTTTCCGGCAGGCAACCGCCAGCCACCATGAATCGGCGCGACGAAAACGTGCAACTGGAAAATTGATGCAACCAGGCCGAAATCCGCGCGCGCTTTGAAAAAGCCGGCGTGCGCCGCGACGAGGTCTACCTGACCAACACCGTCAAGCACTTCAAGTTCGAACAGCGCGGCAAGGTGCGCATGCACCAGCGCGCGAACGCCTCCGAGCAGGGCGCGTGCAGGATGTGGCTCGCCGCCGAAATGATGCAGCTCCAGCCCAGGCTGCTGGTCTGCCTGGGCGCCATGGCGGCGCAGACGGTGTTCGGCCCCGCATACCGGGTCACTCGCGAGCGCGGACGCTGGATCGAACTGGCTGGCAGGGTTCGTGGCATCGCGACCTTGCATCCGGCCGCGATTCTGCGCGCACCTGCCGACCGGAGGACGCAATCGCAGCAGGAACTCCGCCGGGACCTGAAGCTGCCGGCCTCGACACTGCGGCGCTGACACGCAATCCTCGCCTGCGGCGCTCCTGATTGTTCAGTCGGCAGGCTGATCGTGCGAAAATGCCCCCTTGGCCCCGTAGCTCAGCTGGATAGAGCGGTCCCCTCCTAAGGGTAGTGTTCTGCTTAAGAAACGTGCTCCTGCACTAATATATCAATGACTTAGACGTTTTTTTCGCTTTAGTAGCCTGTCCCATAACACCCTAAACCACCCCAATACACCGCCTAAATGTCCCAGATTTGTCCCAGCCTATGAGTGTCCAGGCGCTAGAAGCCCTCCGAAACGACTACCCCCGCAGATATGGCTTGCGGGCGGAAGAAGTCGCTCATGTGCTCGGGCGTGGAACCACGCGCGGAGCGGTCCAGCGGGTGCGGGAGGGGATGAAAAGCGGGCGTTATCCGGCTAGGAAAATTGACGGGAGATGGCAACTCTCGCTAGAAGATCTAGCGGAGATCCTAGATCCGACGCCCGTCGCCACTCCGATCATTCCGTCCGCCAGCATCAGCGCCACGCAGGCGCCTACGTCCCGGCGGAAATCCGCCATTGGGCCCCGGCTGGCGTTCGTTCGCTCCTTCCAGTTCTGGGCGCAGGTGTTTGGAACCCTTGGATACCGGGAAGAGGCCCACGAGATTGAAGACTGGGCTAATAGAAGCCGGGCTGAAGGCAGATTGGCGCGGGATATCGAGCGCGCGAAGGCACTATCTGCTGCTATGCAGGCGGGAACCGCAAGCGCGCAGCCTGTAAGGCGAGGTCCGGTGTTCTAAAGCCGACTACTCGCCATGGTCCATCGTCCACGCTCTTTTCTAGTGCGGCGTGGAGCGACGCACTCGGTGAGATTGGCTTGATATAAAAGCGGATGGATTGGACTGACGCCTAGCGGTCGACTTGTCCAAGGCTGGCGTTTTCGCCAATCGCGGCCTCACATCGCAAACGGTCTTGACGCAACAAGCAGTTCAGTGGAAAACAGTGGGCTAACAACTGGGGAGACGTGAGAAATGCCTGTGGCTGTCGCAAAGAAGAACTCAAAGGCCAAGGCTACGGGACGGTCTCTTGAAGAAAGCACAATTGAGCACGTTCTTGCGCACCCCCAATTTGCACATGAATTAGGCGATGTTGCCACAGCGATACGTGCAATTGCGAAGCGTGCGCCCAACGAAGCGACAGTTGCGACAAACTTTGAGCTAAAGCTTTACGGCCAGATGAAGCATAGGCTCCGTGTGGAGTTCGAGCCGATCAAGGAAGAGGCGATCGATACGGCGAGGCATATTGCCAAGGGCCGAATGGACTCGCGAATTGGGGCTCTTGTAATCGAATACAAGCAGAAGAACAAGTTAGAACTCCCTAAGGATCAGGCCAAGGCGGTCGCTCAGCTAAAAAACTACCTGGAGAGTTTGCCTCAAGATTTCAGGCACGGAGCCGTTGGAGTTCTTACTGATGGTTGGCGCATCAAATTTATTGCTATCCAAGAGGACGGTTCATTTGTAGAAACTGCGTTTGAAGACCTCGCCGGTCATCACTTGCTGCGCCTAGTGCGTGGTGCGCTTTCGCTAGAAAAAAAGGCGCTAACGCCAGGCAACCTAATCGCAGGCTTTTGTTTGGACGGGGATCCGAGCCCCGCTAAGAAGCTCGCGTTGGCCCTATACAACGCGTTGGACACGCATCCAACCGGCCGCTCGAAGATGCTATTCCGAGAATGGCAGGCCATCTTCAAGCTCGCCCATGACGATAAGTCAAAGCAATCGGCTATCGACGATCGGCGCAAGGCTCTGGCGGCGGCGCTGGATATCACTATTACAGTGGGTGATAACGAAACCGAATACAAAGCGCTGTATGCCATCCAAACTTGCTATGCAATCATCATCAAGGCCATCGCTTACAAGGTGTTATCTAGCATTCGATTTGCTCACTCCGAAGTCAGCTTTCGGGAACTCGCTGATGGCAGCGATCAGGTTCTCAGAACCCACTTGGACCGACTTGAATGTGGGGCAATTTTCCGCAGCCAGGGATTTGGCAACCTGTTAGAGGGTGATTTCTTCGCTTGGTATTGCACCGATGAGCAGTGGGATCCACAAATCGGCGCCGGCGTGAAGACAATTTTTAGCATTCTTTCCGAATATGAAAATCACCACATGTTCGATGGCGGTCAGGTCCAAGATTTATTCAAAGACCTGTATATGGCGATCATTCCGGACAAGGTTCGGCATAGCCTTGGCGAATTTTATACCCCGGCATGGCTTGCAGACCAAACAATTCAAGAAGCATTAGGTGATGTGGGCGCGACTGTGCGTTGGGCAGCATTGGACCCATGCTGCGGTAGTGGCACATTCATCACAGCTCTTATCCGCCGGGTGTTGGAGAGCGTTCCATCGCTCCCGAAGCAAGTGCAATTGCAACAGGTTCTTTCCCGGGTAAAAGGTGTTGACTTAAATCCGCTAGCTGCGCTCACCACACGCATCAACTACTTCATCAATCTTTCGCATTTGATCGGTGAAGACGACAAATTCGATGTCCCAGTGTATTTAGGAGATGCGTCATACGTGCCGGCTCCAGAAACGGTTGATGGTGTCGCCTGTCTTAGCTATCAAATCAACACCGAGAAAGGCCCGCTAAAAATTCGCTTGCCCAAGAGCGCTTTAGCGGACGTGGAGAAATTTTCTCGGACGATGACATCCCTTGAAACATATATCGAAAACGAAAGTGAGGACGGCGTTCGAAAGCAGCTGCTAAGTATTATTCCCAGCCCAGATCTAACACAAGGCGTGCTCGCTGAGATAGAAGCTTTATCGAGCCGCCTAGTGGAGTTGCAAAAAAACAAGTGGAACGGTATTTGGGCGCGCATCATCTGCAACTTCTTGACGACGGCTAATCTCGGAAAGTTTGACATTATTGTTGGCAATCCGCCCTGGATTGACTGGAAGAACTTGCCAGAAGGCTACCGCGAGCGGATTAAGGGTCTCTGCGTGTCGCGGCAATTGTTTTCAGGCGACCGCCTAACCGGCGGGATCAATCTGAACGTTTGCGCGTTGATCGCAAACGTCGCTTCTCAAAACTGGCTGAAACCCGGTGGAACGCTGGGCTTCCTTATGCCAGAAAATTTAATTTTTCAGCAATCTTATGAAGGCTTTCGCAACCTGCACTTGGATAGTGGAAAGCGCTTGTATTTCCAGCGCTTCGTTGACTGGACGAAAGCGGGCCATCCCTTTGCCCCGGTGCAGCATCGCTTTTTAGGATTCTTCATCGGTCGAGCGCCTGTGGATTACGCTAGCGGCGTTCCTGTATCCCAATTCGTGAAGCTCCCTAATAGCGCCGATAGGAATATAAGGCCTCTAAAAACCTATGTGCACTCCACTCGTTTTTCGGATGTGGAGCATATTTTCGAGCGCCGCGACTTATTGGCGATTACAGCTAACAACTCCACAACAGCCTTCACTTATGCCACCTCAAAAGCACAAGGGAAGCGATTTTCAAAGGTGTCGGGATCCTGCGCCTACGCAGGGAGAGACGGCATCAGCGTTTACCCGCAGGAACTGTTCTTATTAGAAGTAGTGGAGCCAAATCCCAAGAAAGGGCTGGTCATGGTGCGAAACTTTCAGAATGAGAGGGCAAAGCATCGTGTTGGTAAAGACATGACGATGCTTGAAACGGAATTCCTTTACCCCCTGGTGAGAGGCTTGGATATCGGCCGCTTCAACGTGGAGCCGTCGGGATACGTAGTGCCTTTTCCCTATGACGCCGGTTCGCGCGCTCCAGTCTCGTCGGACGATCTTTCCGACAGAGCGCCAGCACTGATGAGCTATTTGAATAAGAATAAGGTTCATTTTAAGGCGCAGAGCGATTACAACGCTAGGATCATCGGTGTAAAGCACGGGCAGGAATTTTATGCTCTCCCTCGCGTGGGCGATTACACCTATGCACCTTTCTTCGTCGCGTTTCGCCACAACACGAAATGGCAAGCAGCAGTGGTGTCAACGCTATCCGTGCCTTGGGACAAAAAGCACGAGAAGAGGCCTATCTTTCAAAGTCATGCTTGCACGATCTCTCAGCGACAGAATGGTTCGTTCATCACTGAGGACGAAGCGCACTACATCTGCGCGATCTTCAACTCTCCAGTTGTCGCGGACTTCATAGTTAAGTCTAGCGATGCGCGATCTTACAAAATCCAGCCCCCAGTTAATGTGCCGATCTTTCAGCCCCGAAACCCCCTCCACCGAAAATTGGTCAGCTTGTCGAAAACCGCGCATGAGAGCCACGCAGATGCAGCAGCGATGAAGGTAATCAATCAGGATCTCGATAAGGCTTATATGGCGCTGTTAGCAGCTGCTTGATGGTTTCAGTGTGGTCTCACCTACTTCAGCGCTATAGGTCTATGCCCTGGCTCCATTGCTCTTGCTGTGGCAGCTGCGTTCCCTCCCGCTCCATTTCCTCAGGGGGATTGGGAACGTGGCGGCCAAGCGGCAATCCACTTGCATCTTCGCGAACCTGCTGATAGGTCGTTTCCATCATCTGTTTCCAAGAGGGCGCGGGGCCCTTCGCTACGAATGTTTTTACCACCAGATCCTTGGCGTTGTATTTCGTCGCGAAGTCCTCCGCCGCGCGCTCAAATCCTTTGAGCCCTTCATCAGTGGCGAAGACATTCAACCCGCCTTCTTGGCCCTTCTGGCGCGAGCACAAGACCAGCATCTTGCCCCTGTCGGCTTCTGAACAATCCTTGGTCAACAACACGCCCGAAGTCTCGAAAGTCTGCCCCTGGGCCTTGTTCGCTGTCATCGCATAGTTGTAGTTGAAAAACTTCTGTTCGGGGTCTTGCGTGTCCACGGCCAAGATCTTCCCCTTCTTGCCGTGCTCCGCCTCTAGCTCCACACGCATATAGCGCCCGTCCGCTTGCTCCTTCCCATCCTTGTCTGTGAATCCCAAGACCTTGCCCGCATCGTTGTTGAACACCTGCTGGCCCTTGGTGTCTTTGAACTTGCCATTGAACGCGATGCGTTCCCCGGCGCAGGCTTCCAGCCGCACCGCCGCGGAGTTCTCGCCCAGGCTCACGCCCATCACTTCCCGCCCTTGTGCCGGCAATGCTCCCCTTGCCTTCAACTGCTCGCGAACAGCGGCGTTTACTGCCATCACATCTTCGTTAGTGGTTGCCATGATCGGGCCGGCGTTGCCCTGGCTGTTTGCGTAGTGCTCTGCGGCCTTGCCAATGGCTTCTTCGCGCGTGTCGGCCTTCGTCATGGCCGCAGTTTCTTCAAGCGTCTTGCGTAGCTCGCTGCCGTTGCTCGTGCCATAGAACTCCCGCACAAAGGCCAGTTCTTGTTCATTTCGTTGGCGCCGGATCTCGGTCAGTTCATAGACCGGGGTCTTGCCATCTTCCATCAGCGCCCGCAGCGGATCCCCGGCTTCAATGGGCTTGATCTGGGCTGGATCGCCGACCAGGAGAAGCGAAGCGCCGGATTTCTGGCAGTAGTGTTGAAATTCGGCAATGGTCTGACTTCCTACCATCCCGGCTTCATCAATCAACAGCTTGTCCTTGGCGTCGAGCGCAATCCGGCCCATCTTCAAATCCGCCAGGAGCTTTTTCGTGTTCGTGCATTCAATGCCCGTTTCCGCCCCAAGCTTTGCCGCCGCCGTGTCTGCGGTGCTTGCGCCGTAGACCTTGCCGCCGTTGGCTTCCACGGCTCGCACAACCGCCCCGATCCCTGTCGTTTTTCCGCAACCTGCACGCCCGACCAAAATCGCGATCCCTCCCGCTTCGCAGGCTATGCCATAGGCGGCGTCCCGCTGTTGTTCGCTCAACTGGAAACCCTGCGTTTTCTCGTGCTGCTCAATCGCTCGGGTTGCCACTTCTCGCGGCAGGCAATGACTACGGTCATGCGTCATTTTTTCGGCATCGGCCAGCAGCTTTTGCTCCATGTTGAAATAGGCCCTTGATGCGTATTGGGCTTCTCCGTGCTTGTTCTTCTGCAAGGGCACAAGGTCCAGGTCTTGCAACATCCTGGCCCCGTCTGCTCTTGCTCCTTGAATGCCGAGATCGACGCCCCGGAACTGCGCCACAACCTTCTTCAAATCGCGTTCTGTCCAGGCGGCGTTGCCCTGGTGCAAGTGCTCCAATAGCTCGCTGTCAGTCTTGAACACCGTTTTGTGGTTGTGGCCTTTCAGGTCCTGGGCGTTGCCAAATCCATAGACCAGGGCGTTATTGGCGATCTTTGTCTCTGCCTGTGCCAGCGTTTCCCCAACGCTCGTTTCCTCCTTGCCTTTTTTCGTGGCCTTATTCGCGTATTCCTTGCCAACGCCGCGTTGGGCCATCATCGCGTTGATTTCTTCCTTGCGGCTGCTGTTGTCATCAATCGCGAATTGACTAACTCGGTTCAATTCGTGCTTCACGCCGCCGCGCTTGTGGCCCTGGGCGTTTGTGATTTCTTCCGTGCGGATCTCATAGCCCATTTCTTTCAAGTGGCTGAAGACAACGGCGCCGGCCTCGGCTTCATAGCGCTCGCGATTCAACAGCGCCTTTTCATAGTCCAGGCAACGCCGGCTTCCATCAGCAGCGACGCACATATTCATCACATTGTTGTGAATGTGAATTTGCATCTCGCCGTTGCGGCTGCTGGGCTCGGTTTTCGATGCAATGCACAAGTGTTCAACCCCGCCAATGTCTTCCTTCCCGGCGTGTCCGTGGCGCGTGTGCAAATCCTCTTTCATCTCGCCGAGGAAGTGGTTATTGCCTGCTTCGATGGCTGACATGATCGCGGCGCGTTCCTCGCCGCTCTGCGCTGCGGCGTAGGCCAGTGAAACGGACTTGGGAACCGAATAGCAGAAATCAATACTGGCGCTGTGATTGTTGCCGCCGCCTTCGACCAGGGGCGTATTGGTGCGCGCGTCATGCCCGCGCATTGCCATAGCAAACGCGTCTCTGGTCATTGGCCCCTGGCAAAGCTCAAAGACTTTTTCGGATCCCGGTTGCCATTCGTTCTTCCAGTTCTCCGCCTGGTCGCTCCCGTAGTAGTAGCCGGCCAAGCCGTCTTGCCGCTGATCCAAGTCGCGCGTGTAGTAGTCAATGGCGCGCTGCGTTTCCGCAGCGCCCCATTTCTTCGTAGTGATCTTGATCATGCAGCCCGCTCCTGGGGCGCTCGCTCGCTTGCGGCCAAGGTCCAATCAGCCGCTACATGCGGCCGCCGCTTCTTGCGCGGCTCATAGCCGGGAATGGTCATATGCAGCCACTGGCCCGATACCTGGACCAGAGCATCAACGCCCCAACCCGGCTTTTCATCCGTTTCGTGCGCGCCCAGCTCGGCAAGGTCCTTTGCCATGATTGCGTCCCGCTCTTCGGTTCCCCAGGCTGCGTTGATATCGGTGCCTCGGCTGTTGTGTGAGAGCGTGGTTTTCTGGACGCGCTGGCGCCCGATGGCTTTCACCCAATACGCGGCTTCTTCTCCGCCGCTCGTCCGGCCCAGGAATACATTGGGGACCATCGACAACATGGCTTCCGCTTGTTCGCGCCCGTAGATATCGCGCAACTGGTTCACGCTCTGAAAGCCGAGAAACATCCCACAATTGACGCTTCTGCCCTTGTCGATCAATCCGCCCCTGGTCAATGCTTCAACCTTCCCCAGGCTCGGCAATTCGTCCAGGAGGAAGACAACGCCGCCTTCCAGCTTCGTAAAGCTCGGGTTGACGATGACGCGAGCGCAAAGCGCGAGCATGGCGCCGATGTAGTAGCCGCCGCGCTCGCCTTCGCAAGGCTGCAATACGATGTTGCGCTTGCCCTGATAGTCAGCTTTAAGCCATTGGCGGATAGAGAACACGACCGCTGTATTTGCCGGATGCTTCCAAGCTTTGCAAAGCGGCATCAGGACTTGGAAGGAGGCCATGAAAGAAGACACATTCAAGCCTGCTTGCTTGCTCTCCCCTGTTGCTTCTTGTGGAAGTGCTGCCAGGGCTTCGGGGTAAGCGTTGCGCAAGACTTCCCGGAGTTCTCCCACCGGCAGAATTGCCAAGTCGTAGAGATCTCCCCAGCCCCATTCTTCGCCGTGCGTTTCCTGGAGGGCGACCAAGATCCCGGTCAGGATCATGATCGAGGTTTCGGAGAAATAGGCGTTGTCTCCTTTGCCTTTGCCACTATTAATGACAGCCTCCGCAAACGCCCTTGCCCGGTCCTGGGTATTCAAGTCCTTGGCTATGTCCCAAATGGCGCTCCGCTCATCGGTTGGCGAAATCAGCAAGGTGCTCCGGCTCGTGCCTTTCGTGAAGTCGCCTTTGGGGTCATAGCAGAAGGTCCGGGTATCGGGCCGGCGGCGAAGACTGTTGTAGATCGGCCAAAGGAAGGTTGTCTTGCCCGCACCTGTGCCTCCCGCAATCAGGAAATGTTGAAAGGCAACCCGCTTTGGTAGCGCCAACCCAGCGACCAAGGGAAGCCACCGCCGCCCTTCGGGGTCCTGGCTGTCCAGGGCCTGTTGCAGGCGGGCCAGCGTCTTGGCATCCGCCCCCTTCACCTCGGCCCCGTCTAGGTGGAGATCCATAGCCCTCGGTTGGAACCCGATCCACGCCCCCAAGGCGCAACCGACCAGCCCGGCAACGACGCCCGCCAACGGACGGCCCCAGGCCATGACCCAGCCCACGGATTGAACCCAGGCCCGATATTGGTCAGCCGCTGGCGATTGCGACCCAGCCGCCAGCGTGATCCAGGCTTTCAAGTGCTGGGCCAGGGTGCCAGGGGGTAAAGGCAGGATGGGAAAGGGTCGCCACACCAGCCATAAGCCCGCGCCCAACGCGATCAACCCAAACAGGATGGTGAAGGTAATCCCCGCCTCTACCCGCACGATGCGCGTGGACGGGGGTAGGTTGGCCGGAATTTGTCCCATCAACGGCCAATGGATATAGATTTTTGACTTTTTCATTGTGCTCACCGTGAGCTCGGGACTTTCATCGGAAGATCAAAGTCATCACCCTTCCATCCCTCGTTTAGGAGTTCTAGAACGAAATGTTCCAAGCTTTGGATGGGGTTCTTCTCCATGCGAAAGCGCGCCATGCCAAGCAAGGCCTCCGTGATTTCGCTGTCATACCGTCCTTGAGCTAGCAAGGTGCGGTTGTAAGCGCGAGGCGCAGGCGGCTTGAAAAGTGGTGGGGGTCCACTGACTTTTGTGGGCGCTGGCTCGACGCCGCCGGCGTGTTTTTCGAGCACAAACAAGATCGCTTCTTCAACGGTTCTTTGAACTGTCTCGCTAATTTCCTGCCGCGTCCTGGTCATGACTTCTTCCAGCGAAACGCGAATTCTGTGCTCGATTTCGTTCCCCGCCAGATGATCGGCAACGATGGAACGGATAACATCCGCCGTCGTCTGTGATTGCTTTTCTGCACGGTTTAGCAATCGTTGCCGTGTCGCGGAATTGAAGCGGACTGTGATGGGCTTGGTATGCGGTGCTGCCATTTGTTTCCTCCTGGTTAGTAGGTTCCTAATCCAGGAATAGCCCGAATCCCGAAACGCGCAAGAGCCTCCGAGTGAAATCATTGAAATCACTAGCCGGGGCAAGCTTTTCCGGCGGTTTCGGAACCCGTTTTGATTTCATGGTGAAATCAGCGGAAAGCCAGCCCCATCAATGCTTGCGGGAGCTTTTTCCAGTCAGACTTGTTGCACCCGCAGGGTGCGACAAGTCTGCTCCGCTCCGCACTAAATCTGGAACCTCTGGCAATCTTCGTTTTCGCTTATGCGTTTCTGCGGTTGCTGACTGACGACTTGACCAAATGCCCCAATGGCTTTTTCCTGGTTATGCAATAGAACTTTTCAACTAACCAGGAGATTACTAGTGAAAAAGACCATTGAACAAATACGGCAAGAAGGGGAACAAGCACGGAAATCGCTAAAGAGCAAAGAGGACCGCGCACTACTGAGGTTTGCCAAGGCGGTATTGCAATCAGCTACTTTCAAAAGCGCACAACTTCCCGAGTCGGAAATCTTGCGCGTAGTGTCTGAAGCAGCCGGGCGCCTTGCTCTTGTTGAAACTCCAACAGCGCAAAGAACCGATCATGATTTACGGCTTTGATCGCCAGGGCTGGCAAGCCATCAATCAACCTAGGAGCGTGCGCCCTCTGGTTGATTTCAATCCAAGGACTTACAACACGAAGGCGGTCCGATGGTCCAAGTTTCAAGCTCGCTGCGGCTGGTCGCTGCGCAAATACGGCGGCGACTCCCCCCGATGAGCAAAGCCCATAAAGAAAAGCCCCCGATGCGGGGGCTTTGTTCTTTCAGTCCGTTAGAAGCGCCCGCCAGGCTTGCGCTCGGCTGAAGCAAGCGGGCGGTGAGCCGTGTGCCCGCTACCTCCGCCTTCAATCATGGGGGTATTGGCTTTCAATTGCTCGGCTGACTTTTCCGCATCCCTAATAAAAACAGTCTGCTCCATATAGGACCCAAACGCCGGCCTATCGTTCTGGCAAAGTTGAACTGGCGTCTTGCCAGAATTATTGGGAGATGAAGGATCCGCACCAGCTCCGACCAGAACATCGACCGCCTCGGTGCTGCCGTAATGCGATACGGAATGCAGGGGGGTGTTGCCTTGGTTATCGCGCGACATGGGATCACCACCCCGCTCAATCACGGTATTGAGGGTGTTAGCGTTGGGGAAGTTCGCAAGTGTATATATTGGCGTCTCACCGTTCGCATTCCTGCCATTCACATCGGCGCCAGCATCAATCAGCGCACTGGCAATTTCTGGCGACCTAGCTGAATGCAAAGGTCTGTTTTGATCTGTTAAGTCGCTCATGGGGGCGGCTTCGTTTGGGTCGCGCCCATTTGCAATCAATGCAACTACAACCATTGGATGGCGTGCGTTATGCAAAGTGATCTTTCTGGAATGTGGATGCTGCTCGATGTAGTCGCATTCGATGAAGGCCAGACATTCGTTGGCCTTCGTGGTGTTCCAGTCATTGGTTTGGCACGAGGAATAATCCAAGTGCGCAATCTGATCCAAGATGTTGAATTGACCGATCTCATCGCCCCATTCGTCTACATGCTTGAAGGTGTCAGGCGCGTTGGTTTCGTTGTATCGGGTGTTAAAACTGCGCACATTCTCGTCGTGCAGGATTTGCCCGAGCTCATCGGGTCCAGCCACGCCCATTCGGTCTAGGAGGTCTTGCCTTGCTGACCAAGAAACAATCCCAGCAATGACGCGCTTATCGATGATGTTTGCAGACACGATTGTTCCTATTGAGATTGTTCAGTTGAGTCCTGAGCCAAGGGGCTTTTCTTTCAGTCTGTTATAAGCGCCAAGATGACCTGCGCCTCTTCTGCCGAGTTCAAGCCCCGAATGCTCTGTTGAAGCATCCGCGCGGTGAGCGGCTTGCCCGCGGCGTCCGCCTTCTCTTTCACTTTCTTAGCCTTGTCCATCATCGTATCGGTGTTCTTGATTTCAGGTTTCTGCCTCAGCACCTTGCCCATGTCGTTGATATGGAGATGGCACAAGCGAGCGGCCCAGCCGATATCTTCGGCGTCGATGATGTTGTTCTCTTTTCCGAGAATGACATGATAGATAACGGCATATTTGAACGCCCGGAACATCGCCCGCCGGAAAAAGCTGGGGTTGGCCGCAGCGTCCTGGTGGCCCAGAAGCGTGAAAGCCTCAGCAAAGGCGCTTTCAGCTGTCGGGCAAAGGTCATAGACCGGGTGGATCGTGTTGCCCTCAATCTTCGCCCAGGCTTCATCACACGCTTTACCAAGCCGCTGCTTGTTGTAAATCGGATACTTCTGCCAGGGTCGGGATTCATCGCGTTCAGCCCACACATAGCCGAAACGCTGGCCAAACCCATCAACCAAGCTTTCAGCGGACAGGGTATTAAGGAAAGTCTCGCCCACATTGAAGCCGAGAATACCGAGCACAGGATCATCAACGGTAATGATCTCGTGCTTGGTCTTCCGTTCGATCTTCGCGTTGCTATAGACGCGAAGCAAATAATCCTTGCAATCGCTCATGGGCGACCCGGACTGTTCGATTTGCTTCAACTTCTGCCCAAATTCATCTTGCGCCCAATGCGTCGTTGGATTTTCTGCAAGCGCCTGGATGAAAGCCGCCCCGCTCGCGGGCTCCGGGAAGTGGTAATTGACTGGCGCGGCCTTAGAGACGATCTCATACGCCAGGGTTTTGCCGCTGCCGCTTGGAGCCAGGACGATCGTCCACAGCTCCATGTGCTGCGTTCCGATCGATCCCTTCACGACCACGCCCTTCGACATGAGTAGCTGGCTGACGCTGTGGATAAACGAGAAAAATGGCAGCTCTAGGGGCATGTCCGTCTCTGTGCGGAAACTGGACAGGATCGTTTGCAGGGCACTCCCTGGAGGCGTTGCGAGCAAGCCGCGCCAAGTCTTCCCATCGGGCTTTATAGACAGGAATGTCCGGACCGTCTCGCGGGCCTCTGCCTGCTGTGCCAAATACTTCACGAAACCACTCATTCGTTCCCCCTTTGCGTTGTAGACAATTCCACGCTAACGCCTACGCGCAGATCCGCAAGGGGCTGAGCCAGAATTTTTTCGCGCCCTCCCCGTCATGAAGGGGGGGGGGTGGGGGCGTCTACTGTCTACAAAAGTGCTGAAACCGTTGCTGTGCAAGGCTTTCAACCGCATTTTGAGTGTCTACAGTGCGTCTACAGGGTGTCTACACCTTTGCGGGCTCCGCTCTGCGCAAGAGAAAAGCCCCCGTTGCCGGGGGCTTCTTGATCCACCTCTGCGGTTGCAACAGCACCCTGCTAAACCATGCGGGATATAGAGCCAGGCGGGAACGGGATCCGGGGCGGGTTGCGTGAGCCCCACTCTTCGCCCCGACGCTCGAATTGCATGCGGATCTCATAGGCCGCCGGTTGACCATCTGATACCGTCTCGATGGCTTCAAGCAGTGCGCCGATAGCTTGGTTGTCGCTCAAATAGCCGCTAACGATGCTAAGAATGTTCCCGAGCGTCTGGGCTTTGTTGATCCACACCTTGCCCCCGATCATTTCCTCAATGAATTGCATCGTCGCTTGTTGTCGCTTGGCGTCTTCTTCCGGCGTCATCGGTGCGTTTCCTCGTTTTTGTCAGGGATACGACTAGGAACCTTTTCTATTTACCGGCCACGCTTCGCGCCCTAGATTCAATCGCCGCCGCAATGGCTGCGGCGAAATCGTCAGGTGAAAGCGCTGCCAAGGCTTCCGCTGCCTGCTTGATTGCGCCGCTGCTCTTCTTCCCCTGCTCCATCGCGTCAATCTTGCGCCCGGTCTCCACCGGATCGGGATTGAAGTAGCGGAAGAATGTGGCGAGATCAGTATGCCCCGACACTCGCGCAGTCTCCGCAGCCGTTAGAAACCGCCCGAGCTCCGTAATCCTCGTGTGCCGCAGGTCGTGGACGCGAGCGCCGTCTACGCCAGCACGGGCGCAAGCTCGCCCCCATGCCTGCGTCAGAGTGTCAGGGCGTAAGCGCGTGCCCTTGCCAGAGGTGAACACTGGCCCCTTGCGGGGGCTGTCCGTTAGCTCCTCCGCCGTTAAAGGTTTCTTAGCTTGCCCGGGTTGTGCCCGAGCAACGGCGATTTCTAATGCGGCGGCGGGTAGAGGAATAATGCGTTCCGCATTCTTCCCCACCCGGCTTTTTGTCTCGCGCAGGCGCGCGGTCTTTTGCCTGAAATCAATATCGTCCCAATCAAGCTTCACAACCTCGGAGCGCCGCGCAGCGGTGAACCGTGCGAATACAATCGCGTCTTGTGTTCCCTGCTCATGCTTGCGCAGTTCCCGGACGATTTTATTCCACTCGTCTTCAGTGATTACGCGCTCCCGCGCGTCATTAACTGACAATCCTCGGATCGTTTGTAGCGGGTTCTCCAACTCTATTTGCCACTCGCCTTTTGCCCGCACAAACACGCCCCGCACCACAGTTAACGCGCGTTTTAAGGCGCTCGCTCCTGCCTGCATGCCATCCCGATCTTTCAGCAGTGATTGAAGGGAACGCTCACCGTCCCCCACAAAATCACTGTATTCGAGGTCCTTAACCCAGGTATCAACGATGTGAGGAAAACCGGCAGCGTTGTGTCCCTTCCCCTTCCCCAGCAACATGCGGATCGTGCTCTTTTCCGTTTTCGTTGCCTTGTGGTCAACGCGCCCTTTCTCCAGGTCTTCCAGGTAGCGTTCAAGCAGGGCGCGGAGCGTCCAGGCATCCATTCGCATTGAGTGGGGCTTTCCGTGCGTGGCGATCGCCTGCCATTCGCGCGCGGCCAGTGCCTCGGCGTCTTTCCTGGCCCTCGTAATGTGGTCCGCATCGCCGGGGGCTGCGTGTGGGTTGACCGGGTAGCGCTGCGTTGGCAAATGCTGCTTCTTACCCTTCCGGTCGGTCCACCGAATTTTGACCTCCCACCGGGGGGCCCCGTCATCGCGGTAGTAGACCCCTGCTGTCCCGCTCTTGGGTTTAGGTTTGCTCACGCTCGCGGTATCCTTAACAAGTCAAATCTGCTTCTAAATTGGCCCCGTAGCTCAGCTGGATAGAGCGTTTGCCTCCTAAGCGAAAGGTCAGCAGTTCGAATCTGCTCGGGGCCACCATAAGCGGATTTGTCCCAGAATTGTCCCGACTTCATCTGATGATCGCTTGAAACCCTTTGTTTTCAGCGGCTTGACTCTAACACGCCGACCCCTCCTAAGGGACAGGTCGTGCGTTCGAATCGCGCCGGGGTCACCAAGCATGCCGCGCACCCATGCGCGGACAAGCTGCAAGTTCCGGATCAGGAAAGCCCATCAGGGCTGTCCGACCGACCCGGGAATGTTCATGCGGCTTCGCAGTGCCGGCCGCTTCGACGGCCGTTTCCCTTTTTTTGTTTCAGGAGTGCTTCATGACCCATCCCGTCCTCACCGCCCTCGGCTTGACCGACACCGAATCCGGCACCTATCTCGGCAGTGGCAAGTGGTCCACCACGAGCGATGCCGGCCAGCTGGAGTCGACCAACCCGACAGACGGCGAGGTGATCGCCCGCGTCCAGGCCTCATCGAAGCAGGACTACGAGGCGATCGTCGAGCGCGCGCAGGCGGCGTTCCAGGTGTGGCGCACCACGCCCGCCCCGCGCCGCGGCGAAGCGATCCGGCTGTGTGCGGACGCGCTTCGCACGCACAAGGACGCGCTGGGTTCGCTGGTCGCGCTGGAGATGGGCAAGTCCAAGACCGAGGGCGATGGCGAAGTGCAGGAGATGATCGATATCGGCGAGTTCGCCGTCGGTCTGTCGCGCCAGCTCTACGGCCTGACCATGCATTCGGAGCGTCCCGGCCACCGCATGTACGAGCAGTGGCACCCGCTGGGCATCGTGGGCGTGATTTCGGCGTTCAACTTCCCGGTCGCGGTCTGGGCGTGGAACGCCTTCGTTGCCGCGATCTGCGGCGACATCACGATCTGGAAGCCCTCGCCGCGCACGCCGCTGTCGGCGATCGCTTCGATGAAGGTCTGCAACGAGGCATTGAAGGCCGGCGGTTTCCCCGACATCTTCTTCCTGTTCAACGACGCAGGCACCGAGCTTGCTTCCGACTTCGTCGACGACAAGCGCATCGCGCTGATCAGCTTCACCGGATCGACCAGGGTCGGCCGCCACGTCGGTGAGCGCGTTGCCCGTCGCATGGGCCGTTCGCTGCTCGAACTGGGCGGCAACAACGCGATGATCGTGGACGCCAGCGCCGACATGAAGCTGGCGATTCCGGCGATCGTGTTCGGTGCGGTCGGAACGGCCGGCCAGCGCTGCACGACAACGCGCCGCGCCTTCATCCACGAGGATATCTACGACGACGTGCTGGCCCGACTGGTCACCGCCTACAAGCAGGTCGAGAGCAAGACCGGCGATCCGACCGACACGGCCAACATGATGGGCCCGCTCAACAGCCCCGAAGCCGTGCGCGCCTATTGCGAAGCGATCGACAAGGCCAAGGCCGCTGGCGGCACCGTGGCCACCGGTGGCAAGGCACTCACCGATCGCAAGGGCAACTTCGTGCTGCCGACGATCATCACCGGGCTGTCCAATGATGCCGAGGTGGTGCAATCGGAGACTTTCGCGCCGATCCTCTACGTCATGAAGTACAGCACCCTGGACGAGGCGCTGGAAATGCAGAACGCCGTTCCCCAGGGACTGTCGTCGGCGATCTTCACCGAGAGCCTCAAGTCGGCCGAGGCCTTCCTGTCGGCGCGCGGTTCCGATTGCGGCATCGCCAACGTCAACATCGGCACGTCCGGTGCGGAGATCGGCGGCGCATTCGGTGGCGAGAAGGAAACCGGCGGCGGTCGGGAGTCGGGTTCGGATGCGTGGCGTGCGTACATGCGCCGGCAGACGAATACCATCAACTATTCCGACTTCCTGCCGCTCGCCCAGGGCATAAAATTCGACCTCTGACCGTCCCACCCCAGCGGAGCAGCCCATGAACGATCCGGCACACCGGCCCACGAGTACCACTGCGGTCGTCAGCCTGATCACGGGGCTGCTCGGCTGGAGCCTGCTGCCCTTCGTGGGCAGCGTGGTGGCGATCATCACCGGCCACATCGCCCGCTCCGAGATCCGCCGCAATCCGGAGGCACTGCAGGGCGACGGCCTGGCCGTCGCCGGCCTGATCCTGGGCTACGCGACGTTCGGCATCGCGCTGCTGGCGCTGATCGCCGTGGTGATGCTGGGCGGGCTTGCGGCATTGGCGGCCCTGGCCGGCTACTGGAACTGAACTTGTACTCGCTCGCGCGGCCGCTGCTGTTCAGGCTCGACCCTGAGCGAGCCCATGGGCTAAGCCTGCAGGCGCTGGAACGCGCCTACCGGCTTGGGCTTTCACCGATGATCGCCCGACCCGTCGCACCGCTGCCGACCAAGGCGATGGGTCTGATGTTTCCCAATCCGGTCGGCCTGGCCGCTGGATACGACAAGAACGGGGCGCATGTGGATGCGCTGCTGTCGCTCGGTTTTGGTTTCGTCGAAGTCGGCACGGTCACGCCCAGGCCACAGGTGGGGAATCCGAGACCGCGCATGTTCCGCTTGCCCGAACACCAGGCGGTGATCAACCGCCAGGGGTTCAACAACGAGGGCGTGGACGCGCTGGTGCGCAACCTCGAACGGGCAAACCGCAAGGGCGGGTTGCTGGGCATCAACATCGGCAAGAACAAGGACACGCCGAACGAGTCGGCAGAAAGCGACTACCTCTTCTGTCTGGAGCGGGTCTATCCGCTCGCGGACTACATCACGATAAACATTTCCTCTCCGAACACCGCCGGATTGCGCGAACTCCAGGAAGAGCAGTCGCTGCGGCGCGTGATCGGAACACTGCGCGAAGCGCAGGAGCGGCTGGGCGCGCAACATGGCAAGCGCGTGCCCATGCTGGTGAAGATCGCACCGGATCTTTCGGAACACGACATCGAGGCTGCCGCCCGGGTACTGGGCGAGCTCATGGTCGACGGTGTGATCGCCACCAATACGCTCGCAACGAACAGCACCGTGGTCCGAGCGGGAATCGAAGGCACACCGCTGGCCAGCGAGGTGGGTGGATTGTCGGGCCGACCGCTGATGGGACAGTCCACGACCGTGCTGCGGATGATGCGGACACGGCTTCCGGACTCGATCCCCTTGATCGGGGTGGGCGGCATACTCTCTGGAGTGGACGCCGCGACCAAGACGGCGGCCGGCGCGAGCCTGGTGCAGTGCTACAGCGGCCTGGTCTACCGGGGTCCGGAACTCGTGCGCGAATGCGTGGACGCGATCCGTCGGCGCAAGGAAGCCCCAAGCCGCGGGGCCTCTCAGCTCGCACTATGAATTCATCCGTGCGCATCATGCGCAACGTGGCGTTGCGGGATCGAAACACGTTTGGCGTCGCTGCGAGCGCGCCGCTGCTGGCCGAGGTCGATGACGCCTCCGCGTTGCCGGACCTCCTGGCGGATGCGCGGTTTCGCGATGGCGCTTTGGTGCTCGGTGGCGGCAGCAACCTGCTGTTCGTCCAGGACCCCGACCGGCCGCTGATCGTGCTGACCCGCCGCGACGTGACCGCGGTGTCCAGTCGCTCCGATGGAAGCGACATCGCCGTCCTTCGCGCCGATGCAGGCGTTTCCTGGCACGAACTGGTCATGCGCAGTCTCGAGCTCGGCCTGGCCGGCCTGGAAAACCTGGCGCTGATCCCCGGAACGGTTGGCGCGGCTCCGATCCAGAACATCGGTGCCTATGGCGTGGAGGTGTGCGAGTTCATCCATGCAGTGGAAGCGCTCGAATGCGCCACCGGCACGCTGCACCGGCTCGATCGCGCCGCCTGCGCGTTCGGCTACCGCGACAGCGTGTTCAAGCGCGAGCCCGACCGGTTCGTGGTCACGGCCGTGGAGTTCGCGCTGCCGCGGGTGCCGGCACTGGTGCTGGAATATGCCGGCATCGCGGAAGAACTCGCGGCCTCGGGCATATCCGCACCGACGCCGCGCAACGTTGCCGACGCGGTCATCGCAATCCGCAGCCGGAAGCTTCCCGACCCCGCCGTGATCGGCAATGCCGGAAGCTTCTTCAAGAATCCCATCGTCCCTGCCGCTGTCGCCGATGAGCTTGCGGCACGGCATCCATCGCTGCCGGTGTTCCGCGCAGGCGACGACGCACAGGCCCGCAAGCTCTCGGCGGCCTGGCTGATCGACAACTGCCGGTGGAAGGGCGTGCGCTTCGGAGACGCGGGTGTGTCGGCGACGCATGCGCTGGTGCTGGTCAATCACGGCGACGCGAGCGGAACCCAACTGCTTGAACTTGCCCGCCGCATCGCCGCATCCGTGCGCGAACGCCACGGGGTCGTGCTGGAGCCGGAGCCACGCCTGGTCGGCGCGACGTGGTGATCGCAAAGCCGGCGCATCCGCTGAAAGCGGCGGGATTGATGCTCGGCAGCAGCCTCCTGTTCGGACTGATGGCGGTGTCGATCCGACTGGCTTCGGAGCAACTGCATGCGTTCGAGATTGCGTTCTTCCGCAATTTCTTCGGGCTGATCGCCGCCCTGCCTTTGCTGCTGCACCACGGCCCGGGACTGCTGCGCACGCGGCAGTTGCCGAAGTACCTTGTTCGCTGCTCGATCGGCATCGTGTCGATGATGGCGAGCTTCTGGGCGATCACCCAACTGCCGTTGGCCGAAGCGGTGTCGCTCGCCTACTCGACCCCGATCTTCGTCACCATCGCCGCGGTGCTGCTGCTGGGCGAAGCGGTGCGCGCGCGACGCTGGGCCGCGGTCGTGCTGGGCTTCATCGGAGTGCTGATCATCGTCCGCCCGGGCGCGGCGACCTTCCAGATGGGCAGCCTGGCGGCGGTGTTCGCCGCGGTGCTGTCGGCGATCGTCGCGATCCAGATCAAGCAGCTGTCCCGCACCGAACCGGCCGATGCCATCGTGATCTTCACCACGCTGCTGTGGGTGCCGATGTCGCTGCTGCCGGCGGTGTTCGTCTGGGAATGGCCCCAGGGCATCACCTGGCTGTGGGTCGTGGCCGCCGGCGTGCTCGGCACCGGCGGGCACATGCTGTGGACGCGCGCACTGAAGCTGGGCGACGTGTCGGCGCTGACCCCGATCAGCTTCGCGCAGTTGCCGGTGGTGGTCCTGCTCGGCTGGATCCTGTTCGGCGAAACGCTCGACCGCTGGACCTTCGTCGGGGCGGCGATCATCCTGGGGTCCAACGCCTACATCGCGCATCGCGAGGCGGTGCTGGCTGGCCGCGCCGCCACTGCTGCGGCCAGCGCCGCGGCCAAGCCGGCGGAGTAACGCGGGCTGGCCTCAGGCGCGGTACCAGGGGCGCAGGGACATGCGATATACGGAGAGGTAGGCTGCGGCGACCCAGACGCTGCTCGCGGCCCATCCGGCGAGGATGTCGGACGGATAGTGCACGCCAAGATAGACGCGGGAATAGCCCACCAGTGCAGCGAAAGGCAGCGCCAGCAGCAGCACCGGCCAGCGCCAGCGCGTGTGCCAGGTCAGCAGTATCACCACGCCCACGAACGTCGCCGACGCCATCGCATGGCCACTGGGGAAACTGTAGGAGGAATGCGGAGAAATCGACTCCCACAATGACGGCCGGTCACGTGCGAACGAATTCTTGGCGGCGAGATTCAACAGCAGCGAACCGCCGATCGCCAGCAGCGCAAAAATCGCTTCGCGCATGCGCCGCTTCACCGCCAGTACGATCACCAGCAACGCGTCGGCCGGAAACACGCCCCAGCTGTAGCCGATCGCTGTGATAACCAGGAAAAAGCGGTCCAGCCACGGGGTGGCCATCGCCTGCGCATCAAGCAACAGCCACTCGTCGAATTCCAGTTCGCCGCTCTCGTGAATGTCGTCCGCAAGCTCGGCAAAACCCCACAGTGGCAACAGCACCGCCACGAACACCAGCAGCAGGCGCCAGCCGTGCCGACGCAGCACGCGCGCTCCGAACCGCGCCTCCTCCTTGAGCGCATCCACAGTCTCGCCAGATTCGTGCTCAGTCGGCTCTTGCGCCATAAGTCCGATCCACATAGCCATCGATGAGCGCCACGAATTCGTCGGCAATGTTGTCGCCGCGCAGGGTGACGGTCTTCTGGCCGTCCTCGAACACCGGTGCGGCGGGTGCCTCGCCGGTGCCGGGCAGCGAGATGCCGATGTTGGCGTGGCGCGACTCGCCTGGCCCGTTCACCACGCAGCCCATGACCGCCAGGGTCAGATTTTCGGCGCCTGGATGGGTCACCTTCCACAGCGGCATCTGCTCACGCACGTGTTCCTGCACCCTCTTGGCCAGTTCCTGGAAGAACTCGCTGGTGGTGCGCCCGCAACCCGGACAGGCGGTGACCATCGGCGTGAAAGCGCGCAGGCCCATCGTCTGCAGCAGTTCCTGGGCGACGATCACCTCGGTGGTGCGCGACTGACCCGGATCGGGGGTCAGCGATATCCGGATCGTATCGCCGATGCCTTCGTGCAACAGCACCGCCAGCGCCGCCGACGACGCCACGATGCCCTTGCTGCCGATACCGGCTTCGGTCAGCCCCAGATGCAGCGCGTAATCGCCGCGGTTCGCCAGTTCGCGGTACACCGCAATCAACTCCTGGACCCCGCTGACCTTGGCGCTGAGCACGATCCGCTCCGACGGCAGACCAATTTCCACCGCGCGCGCTGCCGAGTCCAGCGCCGAACGGATCAGCGCCTCGCGCAGCACCCGCCCGGCATCCCACGGCTCGGCGCGGGCGTGGTTCTCGTCCATCAGCCGCGCGGCGAGCGACTGGTCCAGCGAACCCCAGTTGACGCCGATGCGCACCGGCTTCTCGTGACGGATCGCCATTTCGATCAGGGTCGCGAACTGCGTGTCGCGCTTCTTGCCGAAACCAACGTTGCCCGGGTTGATCCGGTATTTCGCCAGTGCCGCGGCGCAGGCGGGTTCGGCAGTGAGCAACTGGTGGCCGTTGTAGTGGAAGTCGCCGATGATCGGCACCTCCACGCCCATCATCCGCAGCTTCTCGACAATGCGCGGCACCGCGGCGGCGGCCTCGGCCGTGTTCACCGTGACCCGGACCAGCTCCGAGCCTGCGCGCCAGAGATCGGCGACCTGCCTCGTCGTGCCCGCGATGTCGGCCGTGTCGGTGTTGGTCATGGACTGCACGACGACGGGCGCCCCGCCACCGACCTGCACGCCGCCGATCACGACCGGCCTGGTGAGGCGGCGTTGCGAAGACCCGAAATTGGTCGCCGCGTTGCCTTGGAATGCTTCTGAATTCATCGACATAGTCTAGCGCCGGCGGCATGGATCCGAGACTCACGCCATTCAGGGCGCATCGAGGTCGCCGCTCCATCCGCGATGGCTGAACGGGGTGACGTGATCCGGAGCGTGCGCTACCGTGGCTGGCCGAAACCGGGCCACCGGCATGAACCGCGACGACTCCAGCCACGTCCTCACCCCAAGCCAGCTCAACACGCTTGCGCGCGATCTTCTCGAGGGCGCCTTTCCATTGATCTGGGTGGAAGGCGAGCTGGGAAACCTGTCGCGACCAGGCTCCGGGCACCTCTACTTCACGATGAAGGACGCGCGCGCCCAGGTGCGTTGCGCGATGTTCAAACCCAAGAGCAGCTGGCTGAAATTCGTTCCGCGCGAGGGCCTGCGGGTGCTCGCGCGAGGACGCCTGACGCTGTACGAGGCGCGTGGCGAATACCAGCTGGTGCTGGACCACATGGAGGAAGCCGGCGAAGGCGCCCTGCGGCGCGCATTCGACGAACTCAAGGCGCGGCTGGCCGGCGAGGGCCTGTTCGACAGCGCCCGCAAGCGCCCGCTGCCGAAATTCGCGCGCCGGATCGCGGTAATCACTTCGCCCAGCGGTGCGGCGGTGCGCGACGTCCTCAGCGTGCTTGCGCGACGCTTTCCGCTGGTGCTCGCCGAGGTCCTGCCGGTCCCGGTGCAGGGCGACACCGCGGCGGCCCAGATCACCTCGATGCTGCAGCGGGCGGCAAGCTCGGGCCGCTACGACGCCATCGTGATCGCGCGCGGCGGCGGCTCGCTCGAAGACCTGTGGTCCTTCAATGACGAACGGCTCGTAAGGGCGATCGTGGCTTCGCCGGTCCCGGTGGTCTCGGCCGTCGGCCACGAAACCGACTTCAGCCTCGCCGACCTGGCTGCCGACGTGCGGGCACCGACGCCTTCGGTGGCCGCCGAGCTGCTGGTGCCGCACGGCGACGATCTGGCGCGACGAGTGCATGCACTGGAAGCCCGCCTGCGCAATCTGCAGGTGCAGCGCCTTCGCCAGGCGATGCAGCGCGCCGACAGGGCCGCGCTCCGGCTCAATTCTCTGCAACCCAAGGCGCGCGTGGAGGCCTTGTGTCGCCGCCAGGCAGAAGCACTACGGCGGCTTTCAGCGGCATGGCGGCAACGAATGGACAGGGAGCATGCGCGGCTGCGTCATTCCGATGCCGTTTTGCGCGCCGCCCATCCGCAGCGGCGCATCGCGCGGCTGCGCGAACGCATGGCCGCGCTCTCGACCCGACCGCAATCGGCCATCGCCCGCCGGCTTGGCCAACAGGCCGTGCAATTACGCGGGCTGGCGCGTTCGCTGGAAGCCGTCAGCCCGCTGGCGACCGTCGCTCGCGGCTACGCGATCGTGCAACACCCGGACGGTCGCATCGTGCGCAGCGTGCTGGACGCGGTGCCTGGCGACCGCGTCGAGGCGATCCTCACCGACGGCCGCCTGCCCCTGCGGGTGGTCGATGTTGGGGACGATTCCTGAGCTCGTCCGCGAAAGGCGCGAAAGTGGAGCGAAAGAAAGGCATGAAAGAACGGCACGGTGCTGTTGCTGCGACGGCCCTGCTTTTTTGCTCTCACATGTCGGATCGAGCCAGTCCGCCAGCCTTCCGCTCTGTATTCGCGCTTTTCGCGGCCTTCGCGGACCCGCTGGTCTTTTTTCGCTGCCTTCGCATGGTCTGCGGACAATCCCAGCGAGGATTGGCCGTAAGGAGGCCGTCGTGCCCACTTTGAAAAAAACCTATCCCTACTACCTTGCCAATCGTCCGATCGCAGCCAACACCGACCTGGAGGTTGTCGACAAGTACAGCGGCAAGCGCGCCACTCGCGTGGCGATGGCCGATGCGACGGCAGTGCAGGCGGCCATCGGCGCGGCGCACGATGCAAGGGCCGCGATGGCGGCGTTCCCGCCCGATGCCCGCCGCGACGTGCTGGAACACTGCGTCAGGCGCTTCGGCGAGCGGCGCGACGAACTGGCCAGCAGCCTGTGCATCGAGGCGGGCAAGCCGATCAGGGATGCGCGTGGCGAGGTGGAACGACTGATCGACACCTTCCGCATCGCCGCCGCCGAAGCCACCCGCATCGACGGCGAGGTGGTCGAACTGCAGATCTCCGAGCGGACGCGCGGGTATCGCGGCATGG
Organism: Pseudomonadota bacterium; assembly: GCA_030857025.1. GTDB lineage: Bacteria > Pseudomonadota > Gammaproteobacteria > Xanthomonadales > Xanthomonadaceae > Lysobacter_K. The sequence continues at coordinate 118,941 of JALYOF010000098.1, forward strand.
TCAAGCGCGTGCCGGTCGGAGTCTGCAGCTTCATCACACCGTTCAACTTTCCATTGAACCTGGTGGCGCACAAGGTCGCACCTGCGATCGCGGCCGGATGTCCGTTCGTGCTGAAGCCGGCGGCCAAGACTCCCGTCGGCGCGCTGATCATTGCCGGCATCCTTGCCGAGACCGACCTGCCGCCTGGCGCATTCTCGGTGATGCCCTGCTCCAACGAGGACGCGGCGCCTCTGGTCGAGGACGAACGGATCGCGCTGCTGAGCTTCACCGGCGGCCTTGTCGGCTGGGACCTCAAAGCCCGCGCTGGCCGCAAGAAGGTCGTCCTCGAACTCGGCGGCAACGCCGCGTGCATCGTCGACGCCGATCCGGGCGCAGACCTGGACCACGTGGTTGAGCGGCTGGTCCTCGGCGGCTACTACCAGAGCGGCCAGAGTTGCATCAGCGTGCAGCGCGTTCTCGTTCATGCCGATCTTTACGACGCCGTGCGCCGCAAGCTCAAGACCGCGGTGGGCAAGCTGCGCATGGGCGATCCCTCGGACGAGCAGACCTTCATCGGACCGATGATCGATGCAGACGCCGCGCAGCGCGTGCAGGACTGGATCGACGCCGCGCGCAAGGCCGGCGCGAAACAGCTCGCCGGCGGCAGGCGCGACGGCAACATGCTGCCCGCCTCCCTGCTGGAGAACGTGCCTTGTGAAACCGACCTGTATCGAAGGGAGGCATTCGGGCCGGTGATGATCCTGGAGCCGTTCGACGACTTCGAACAGGCGCTGGACCGCGTCAACGACAGTGCGTTCGGGCTGCAGGCCGGCGTGTTCACCGCGCGGCTGGATCACGCAATGATGGCCTGGGACCGCCTGGAGGTCGGCGGCATCATCGTCGGTGACATTCCCAGCTTTCGCGTCGACAACATGCCCTACGGGGGCGTGAAACAGTCCGGACTGGGCCGTGAAGGCGTGCGCCATGCGATTGCGGACATGACCGAGCCGCGCCTGCTGGTGATCCGTTCCTGAACTCGCAGACCGCGCCGGCTCCGCATCAGTGGCTCAAAGGTGCGAAGGCGCCGGTCCCGGAACCGCCATCTGCGCATGCGGGCGCCCGAGCAGGTATCCCTGGCCGTAGGCGCAGCCCAGGTCGCGCAGGCTGCTGCGCTGCACCTCCGACTCGATACCCTCGCCGATCGTGTAGATGCCCAGCGTTCCCGCGAGCGCCTGGATCGCCCGTACCACGGCGACGCTCTCGGTCCTGCTGTCGCCGACCAGCCCGGTGACGAAGCTCTGATCGATTTTCAGGCATTCGATCGGGAAGCGGTGCAGGTACGACAGCGCGGAATAGCCCGTACCAAAGTCATCCAGTTGCGCCAGTACGCCGTGGCCGCGAAGCGTGCGCAGGGTGTTCAGTGCACGCGGGACATCATCCAGCAGCGCCACTTCGGTGATCTCGATGCGCAGCCGGTGAGGATCGGCGCCTGCGCCCTGCAGCAGTCGCAGCAGCCTCTCGGCGAAGTCGTCGGCACGAAAATGCCGCGGCGAGACGTTGATGGAGACATAGCCTTCTCCACCCAGTGCCAGCTGCCGCGCGACCTGCGCGTACATCAGCCAGTCCACCTCCTCGATCAGCCCGTTGCCCTCTCCCAGCCCGATGAAATCACCGGGGCTCAGCATGCCGCGGTGCTCGTGCGGCCAGCGCAGCAGCGCTTCGTGGCCGATCAGCACCTGATCGCTGAGGCGCACGATCGGCTGATAGAAGGCGACGAATCCATTGCTGTTGATCGCGCGGCGCAGGTCTGACTCCAGGTCGAGTATCTGCACCGCCTCGACGCGCATTGCATCATCGAAGACGGCATACCGGTCCCGGCCAGTGGCCTTGGCGCGGTACATCGCAGCATCGGCATCGCGCAGCAGCTCTACCCCGGATCGGTATCGCGGGTGCGACAGCGAGATGCCCAGACTGGCGGACGGAAACACCTCGCGCCCGGCGATCCAGCACCCCTGCCCCAGCGCGACCAGCGCGCGCTGGGCTAGTTCCTCGGCCTCATGCACGCCCTCGATGTCGTCAACCAGGATTGCAAACTCGTCCCCGCCAAGCCGCGAGACGGTATCCCCCGGCCGCATGGCCCCCACGAGCCGACGACCAGCCTCGACCAGCAGATCGTCTCCGGCCGCGTGCCCGACGCTGTCGTTCACCAGTTTGAAGCGGTCCAGGTCGAGGAACAGCACGGCGAAGCTGCGCGGGCTGCCACTGCTGTAGCGATTGATCGACTCCTCGAGCCGCTCGAGCAGTTGATAACGGTTGGGAAGCCCGGTGAGGCTGTCATGCCGAGCCTGGTGTGTCAGCTTCTGTTCGGCCCGAAGCCGCTCCCCGACCTGCTCCAGCAGCTCGGCGTTGGCCAGTGCCAGTTCGCGCGTACGTGCGGCCACGCGCTGTTCGAGCTCCGAGTTTGCGACAACCAGTCGGTCCTGCCCCTGCTTGCGTGCCAGGCCGATGCCGATGTGGTGCGCCACGAACGTCAGCAGGTCCTGGTCGCGCGCGGTGAACACGATCGATGCGGAATAGCTCTGCACCGCAATCACGCCGACGACGGCGCTGTCTCGGAACAGGGGGACGCCCAGCCAGCAATGGGAGAGCGTGCCGTGGGTGTGAACGTTCCCTGCCAGTTCGAGCCGGCTGATCCCATCGCGCGCCACGAGCACGGCGTGCCCCCGCTCGATCACGTATTCCGTCAGCCCAGTGCCGAGCCGCCGAGTGGCGCGGACCTCATCGCGTTCATCGATGGAATACGGAAACTCAAGCCGCTCTCCGTCGTCCGACAGCAGGGCAATGTAGAAATTGCGCGCGTACAGCAACTCCCCGACGACCTCGTGCACCTGCGCATAGAAGCTCTCCAGCGTCGGGGAGGTGATCGACAGTTCCGCGATGCGGAACAGCGCGCGCTGGAGCCGCTCGCCACGCTGCCGCTCCAGTATCTGTGCGTGCAGGTCCTCGTTGCTGCGCTGCAGCGCCTGGGTGCGCTCTTCCACTCGACGTTCCAGCTCCTCGCGCGCCTGGTGGCGATCCAGCGCGGTGAGGATGTGCTGGGCGACGAATCCGAGCAGCGCGCGTTCCTCGGCACCGTAACAGTCCGGGCGATCGTAGCTCTGCACCACGACGGCGCCGCAGACGCGTTCTTCCCGGCTCATCGTCACGCCGAGCCAGTCGGCGCTCTCTGGACCTTGCCCACCGTCGCTCGTCAATCCGAGTTGCTCGCGCACCTCGCCCAGCGATCCCTGGACGGCGGCGCCGTGTCGCAGCAGCGCCAGCGTCAGGCTGTCGGGCATGTCGTGGGCACCGAGCTCAAGCCCGGGATCGGCGACGTAGGGATCGGCCTGGTCCGCGAAATAAAGGAAGCGGAAACTCTCTCTGGTGTCGTCGTACAGCACGATGTAGAAATTCGCCGCGTACATCAGACCGCCCACCACGCCGTGGATGCGGCGCAGCAGGTCGCTCATTTCCATGTCGGAGCCGGCCAAATCCGCGATTTCATAAAGCGCGTGCTGCAGGCGCCTCGATTTTTCCAGCGACTCGGCCCGGGCCTGCGCGCGAATGGCCGCGATGTGCGCCTCGACGACATGCCGGGCGAGCAGCAGCCACGCCGCACGCGAAGGCTCGGACAGCGGAACCGGCAGCGAGGCGGCGATCGCGGCACGCCCACCATCCGGGGTGTCCCAGGAAACATCCACCGTGCGCTCGTCGCCGGCATCACGGCTGTGGGCGTGCAGTGAAATCTCCGCCTGCGCCGCGAGCGCGTCGGGCACACCGCCGACATCGGAGCGGTCAAGAGCCCCGTCATCCTCCTGCCAGCACACCGACACCATCGACCCGGTCGGCAGCGCTTTCTGCAATGTCGCCGCGAGCGACCCGTCGACGCGGGTCCCCCTGGCTGGCGCAAGGCTGGGCGAAACGGCCGACGGCATATGCGATCTCCCCTTTGCTGCCGCAGGATAGCGTGTCCCAGGCGAGCGCACGCCAATCCCCGCCACCGCAGCATGGTTCAGCGCAAATCCCTTTGGGCCCCGGCAGAGCCTCCCCGAAGCCCGCTGCGGCTTCCCGATGGAGACATCAGCCCGTACCCTGCTGCCGATGATCCCCGGTGTAGACCCCGCACAGCTGCCGCGCCAGCCGCCAGAACCCTATGGCGAATTCATGGGCGAGTTCATGAACGACGGCGGGGCCCGGCGCGGAGCCGCTGGATTCCCACTGCTGTTTTCACACAGCAGGGACGGCCGTCGCGCCCGCTCCCGGCAGGCTTCACGTCCGACCGCCGGGGCAGACAGCCCTGCCCGCAGCGAGCGGCAGCGCGAACCGGCGCGCGCGCTGCGTGTCGGACGTCCGCAGCGCCAGGATCGGCCATGATCGGCAGCCGACCGTGAGCGGCACAACCCTCGCCGGCCGCGCCGAACATTCAGCCATCATCAGGCACAGCCGGTTCCTTGCGCGGGTGGCGCCGGCCGACACGCCCGAAACCGCGATGTCCTTCCTGGCGGAGATCGCCGATGCCGACGCGACGCACAACTGCTGGGCGTACCGGATCGGCGATCAGTACCGTTCCAGCGACGACGGCGAGCCCTCGGGGACGGCGGGGCGGCCGATTCTTGCCGCCATCGAGGGCCAAGGCCTGGATCAGGTCGTCGCCGTCGTCACCCGCTGGTACGGCGGCGTCAAGCTGGGCGCTGGCGGCCTGGTGCGTGCCTATGGCGGCACCGCCGCGGAGTGCCTGCGCTGCGCGGAGCGCTCGGTGCTGGTCGACTACATCCACTGCACGATCGCCTTCGGGTTCGCAGACACCGGTGCCGTGCATACCGCACTGGACGCCCACGCCGCCACCCGGCTGGAGGAGCACTTCGATGCCGAGGGTACCCGCCTGCTGCTGCGGGTCCCGGAGGACCGCCTGGACGGGCTCAGGTCGCAGCTTCGCGATGCCACGCGCGATCGCGTGAGCATGCGACTGGACGACTTTCTGCAGCCGTGAGCCGCACGTCCCGCAGGCGTCGTATCCGGGTATAGAGGACAATGGGCGGATGAATGCACCGCGCAACACCACTGCCAGCCCCGAGCCCGTCCTTTCCGCCAAGGCGCCCATCGGCAGCCTGGGCACCCTGTGGCCCTTCGTTCGCAAGCACACCGGGCTGTTCTCGGCGTGGCTGCTTGCGCTGGCCGCCTCGTCCACCGCCACCCTGAGCCTGCCGATCGCGTTCCGACGGATGATCGACCAGGGCTTTACCCAAGGCGGCGGCGACATCGATCGCGTGTTCCTGCTGTTGTTCGTGGTTGCGATGGTGCTGGCACTGGCTACCGCGGCGCGCTTCTTCTTCGTGTCCCTGCTCGGCGAGCGCGTGGTCGCCGACCTCCGCGAGCGCCTGTACGCGCACCTGATCGCACTGGACGCAGGCTTCCACGACCGCAATCGCAGCGGCGAGTTGATCTCGCGCCTGACCGCGGATGCCGAACTGCTGCGTGGCGTGATCGCCACCAGCATGTCAGTCGCACTGCGCAGTACGGTGACCTTCATAGGCAGCATCGTGATGCTGTTCGTGACCAGTCCGCAATTGGCCGCCTACGCGCTCGTCGGCATCCCGCTCGCGGTGCTGCCGATCGTGCTCGGTGGCAGCCGACTGCAGAGGATATCGCGCACCACCCAGGATCGCGTGGCCGACGCCAACGCCCTGGCCAACGAAACGCTTGGCGCGGTACAAACGGTCCAGGCGCATGCCCGCGAGCCCTATGAACTCGGGCGCTTCGGCGAGGCCGTGAAAATCAGCGTGGCCACGGCACGCAAGCGCATCAGTGCGCAGGCGGCGGTGACGGCCGTTGCGATCACGCTGATATTCGGCGCGATCACACTGGTGCTGTGGTCCGGCGCGCACGACGTCATTGCAGGACGCATGAGCGCCGGGACGCTGGGGCAGTTTGTGCTGTACGCACTGATCGGTGGCGGATCGGTTGGTGCGCTGGCCGATGTGTGGAACGAGCTGCAACGCGCCGCCGGCGGGATGGGCCGCATCAGCGAACTGCTGGAAGAGGAGTCGGCGATCCGCGCGCCGACCCACCCCACTCCATTGCCACAGCCGCTGCGAGGCGAGTTGGCTTTCGACGACGTCACGTTCCATTACCCGATGCGTCCGGACCTGCCGGCACTGGATGGGTTCACCCTGCAGGTCCGGCCCGGCGAAACCGTTGCACTGGTCGGGCCCTCCGGCGCTGGCAAGAGCACCGTTTTCAAGATACTGCTGCGTTTCCACGATCCGCAGACCGGCAGCCTGGCGGTCGACGGAATGGAGGTAAGGCAGCTCGACCCGGCCGCCCTGCGCGAAGCAATTGCGCTGGTGCCGCAGCAACCGGCGATCTTCGCCACGAGCGCGCGCGACAACATCCGTTACGGACGCCTGGAGGCCAGCGATGCAGACGTCGAGGCCGCCGTCCAGGCCGCGCACGCGTCGGATTTTCTGGCTGCGTTGCCCGAAGGGCTGGACACCCAGCTTGGCGAACGCGGCGCGCGGCTTTCCGGCGGGCAGCAGCAGCGCATCGCGATCGCCCGGGCCCTGCTCAAGGACGCACCGATCCTGCTGCTCGACGAGGCCACCAGCGCGCTGGACGCACAAAGCGAACGTGCGGTGCAGCAGGCGCTGGAAACACTCATGCAGGGCCGCACGACGCTGGTGATCGCACACCGGCTGGCGACGATCCTGATGGCCGACCGCATCGTGGTGATGGACGCCGGCCGGATTGTCGCCGAGGGCACCCACCAGGAGCTACTGGCGCAGGGCGGGCTGTATGCGGAACTGGCGCGGCTGCAATTTCTGGACTGAGTGTCGCAAGCCACCTGGACGCCAGCGAAGACTTTGCAGCCCTTTTGAGCCTATGGACTCGCACCCGCCGCCGCGCGTTGCGGAACGAGACGGAGGCCGGTCAGGTTATAGCCCAGCGAACGAAGCCGTTGCAGGTGCGCCTCGTACTCCTGCGGGAATCAAGTGCGTGCGCGCCATGATCCATGCGTAGTCACACGCACTGCATCGGACGACGGTCTCGCTGTGGTCATCACCACGTAGACCCACAAGCAACTCGCATCCACCCTGATCAAGCTGCCGGAAGTACACGCTCGACCAGCGCGTGCAGCGGCATATCGATCGGGAGCGTTCCCAATGCCATCCCATGCGCCCCACCAAGACGGCTGCGGACGAAGGGTTCGGCAGCCGCGCTACCACTGCGCAGCAGCACCGAGGCCTGCAGCGTGAGCGCCAGTCGCTCGACGAGGTGCCGGGCTCCGGCCTCGCCGATGCTGCCGGGATCGTCCAGCGCCGCGGACAGGGCGGCTACCGCCGCGTCGTAATCGCCGCAGCCGTGGCCTCCCGGCCGCAGTTCCTCCATGAGCGCCGTCGACGAAGCCGGTTCCCGCGTCAGCGCGCGCAGCACGTCCAGGCACTGGATGTTGCCGCTGCCTTCCCAGATCGAATTCAACGGTGCCTGCCGATACAGCCGCGGCATGATCGATTCCTCGATGTACCCGCTGCCGCCGATGCACTCCTGCGCTTCGTTGACGAACGCTGGCGCCCGCTTGCATATCCAGTATTTGCCGATCGCTGTCGCGATCCGCGCGAACGCGGCTTCCTGCGGATCGTGCGGCGCCGCATCGACCGCGCGCGCCACACGCATCGACAGCGCCAATGCAGCCTCCGCTTCGATGGCCATGTCGGCCAGCACGTTGCGCATCAGCGGTTGGTCGATCAGGTTTCGGCCGAACGCACGCCGGTTGCGGCAGTGGTGGACCGCCTGCGCAAGCGCCATCCGCATCAGTCCGGCCGAACCGAGCATGCAGTCGAGCCGCGTCAGCATCACCATTTCCAGAATCGTCGCGACGCCCCGACCTTCGTCGCCCACGCGCTGCGCCCAAGCCCCGTCGAACTCGACTTCCGAGGACGCATTGCTCCAGTCGCCCAACTTGTCCTTCAGCCGCATCAGGCGGAATGCATTGCGCCTTCCGTCCGGCAGCACGCGCGGCATCAGGAAGCAGCTCAAGCCGGCAGGCGCCTGCGCCAGCACCAGGAAGCCGTCGCTCATCGGCGCGGAGAAAAACCACTTGTGACCGGTCAGCGAGTATTCGCCCTCGGTGGACAGTGGCGCCGCCGCGGTCCTGTTGGCGCGCACGTCGCTGCCACCCTGGCGCTCGGTCATCCCCATGCCGATGGTGACGCCGGACTTGTCCGCGATCGGCACTTCGCTGGCGTCGTAGTTCGCACTCGCGGCCTTCAAGGCCCAGTCGGCCAGTACGGACTCGCGCCGCAGCACCGGGACCGCTGCGTGGGTCATCGTCAGCGGACAACTGCTGCCGGGTTCCACCTGATAGTGCAGATAGCTCAGCGCCGCGCGCGCGACATGCGCACCGGGCTGCGGATCGGCCCACGACAGCCCTGCGACTCCGTGCCGTATCGCCGCATCCATGATCGCGTGATGGTTCGGATGGAATTCGACCCGATCGATGCGCTCGCCGAACCGGTCATGGGTGCGCAGGCGCGGCCGGTCCCGGTGTGCGTCGAAACTCAGCGCGAGCAGTTCGTTCCCGGCCAGCGCGCCATAACGTGCGATTCGCCCGGCAAAGGCACTGCCGCCCTCGCGCGCAACGGCCTCGCGTAGCAGTGCATCGTCGGCCCACAGGTCGCGAGGCGCGAACTCGGGGGGCTGATTGTGATCCTGCTGTTCTTCGGCCGGCGGAATACGCATCGTCTGCTCCGATTTGAACCCTGCCTCGATTTGTCAGCGGCGCAGCAGGCTGTGATGTCGCGCGCTCGCGAAAAAAAAGCCCCGACACGACACCGGGGCTTCAAATCCAACCGTCGACTGTTACTCGACGGCCGTGATGTCGGACGCCTGCGCGCCCTTTGGTCCCTGGGTCAGCTCGTAGCTGACACGCTGGCCTTCCTGCAGGCTGCGAAATCCTTTCGCACTGATCGCGGAAAAATGCGCGAACACATCAGCGGTGCCGTCTTCGGGCGAGATGAATCCGAAGCCCTTTGCGTCGTTGAACCATTTCACCGTGCCGTACTGCATGTGCTGTGACCTCATCCTTGGAGTTGTGGTGCGCCACGCCTGGTTGGCCGACGCAGGTCGAGTATGCAAACTGAACGGCGTGATGACAATCCTGAAGTCCGGGCGGAGTGCCTCATGCGCCTTCCAGCAGACCCACCAGCAGCCTTGGCAGGGAAGAGGATGCGGCCGCCACATGATCGAGCACATCCTGCAGTGTGATGACCTCGTCCGGGTCGGGGCCAGCACCCGCAGCCCAGTTGGCGACGATCGCCAGGCAGGCGTAGTCCAGGCCAAGCTCGCGGGCGAGACCCGCCTCCGGCATGCCGGTCATTCCCACCAGATCGCAACCATCGCGCTTGATGCGCGCGATCTCGGCGCGCGTTTCCAGGCGCGGACCCTGGGTCGCGCCGTAGCAGCCACCATCGACAAGGGCCACGTCGCTGCGTTGCGCAGCCGCGATGACGGCCGCCCTGAGCGAGCGCGTGTAGGGCTCGCCGAAATCGACGTGCAGCACCTCGCTGCCCGGCTCCTCGCACAGGGTCGATACGCGCCCCCAGGTGTAGTCGATCAACTGGTCGGGGCACGCCAGCACGCGCGGCCCGAAGCGTTCGGTGATGCCGCCGACGGTGTTCAGCGCGAGCACGCGCGTCGCCCCCAGGGACTGCAGCGCCGCCAGATTGGCGCGGTAGTTGATCTGGTGCGGCGGGACCGTGTGGCCTTCACCGTGACGTGCAAGGAAGGCCACACGGCACCCTCCCAGCGTTCCGACCCGCACCGGGCCCGACAGCGCGCCATAACGCGTCACCGGCTGATGGGCTTCCACGTCCTGCAGGTCCGCCAGCGCGTACAGCCCGGTGCCACCGATCACCGCCAGGTCGATCGACACGCCTGCGACTGCACTCACGACGCTTCGCCCAGCGCATAGATGCCAGGCAGATTACGGCCCTGCTCGTAGTAGTCCATGCCATAGCCGAACACATAGCGATCCGGCACATCGACGCCCGCGTAATCCGCGCTCAGGCCCGGCACGCAGCGATCGTGACGCTTGACCGCGAGCGCGGCGATGCGGACATCGGTTGCACCCTGGCTCCGGCACCAGGCGCCGATCGCCACCATCGTGTGGCCTTCGTCGAGAATGTCGTCAACCAGCAGCACGCGGCGACCACGCATCGGCGTGGCCGGACGATGCTTCCACACCAGTTCGCCGCCGGAGGTGGCGCCGCGGTAGCGGGTCGCATGCAGGTAATCGAAGCTCAGGTCCAGGCCACGTGTCCCCAACTCCAGCGCGAGCTGCGACGCGAACGGCATGCCGCCGTGCATCACCGTGAGGAACAGCGGCACGCTGCCGGCGTAATCGTTGCGTATGCGCACCGCCATGCGGGCGATCGCGCGCTCGAGCGTGGTGCGGTCATGGATCAGGTCCGCGGTGGCCATTGCTTCCGACAGTTCGGGGCGGTTGCTGCCGGCAATCACGACAGGTCCTCCAGCTCGCCGCGGCTGGCGCCGTGGCGCGCATCGGCGATCAGCCCGTCCCAGCCCATGGCGCCACGGCCAATGAGCCCGGCCAGCGCCATGGTATTGAGCTTGCGCCCTTCCACAGCCTTCAGCGATTCGTCGACAAGCTCCGGATGGCACACCAGCACCACGTCGCAGCCGGCGTCCAGATGCAGGTCCACGCGCTCCTTGATGCCGCCCGCGGAGAACGCCGCCGCCATGCCGATGTCGTCGCTGAAGACAACGCCGCGGAACCCCATTTCCTCGCGCAGGATCTCCTCGATCCAGCGCCGCGAGTATCCCGCAGGCTCCGGCGCCACCAGTGGATACACCACGTGCGCCATCATCACGGCATCCGCCTTGGCTTCGATCCCGGCCACGAACGGAACGAGGTCGACCGCGCGAAGTGCCTCCAGCGGCCGCGGGTCGACCGCATCGTCGAAATGCGTGTCTTCCAGCACCGAGCCGTGGCCCGGGAAGTGCTTCAGGGTTGCCGCCATGGATGCCGAATGCATGCCGCGCACATAGGCGCGGGTGAGTTCGGCCACGACCAGCGGATCGTCGGAGAACGCGCGATTGCCGATGGCGCGGTTGCCGCGACCGAGATCGACCACCGGCGCGAAACTGAGATCCACGCCACTGGCCTTGATCTCGCTGGCCATCAACCGGGCGTGACGCTCTGCAAGCTCGAGTGCGCGTGAAGGGTCCTGCGCATACATCGTGCCGAATTCTTCCAGCGGCGGCAGTTCGCTGTAGCCTTCGCGGAAACGCTGCACGCGGCCGCCTTCCTGGTCGACGCAGATCAGCTGCGGGCGCGGTGCGGCTGCGCGGATCGCCTGCGACAACTCGGCGATCTGGGCCCTGGATGCGAAATTGCGGGTGAAAAGAATCACGCCGGCGCAGCCATCGTGCTGCAGCCAGTCGCGCTCCTGCGAGGTGAGTTCGGTACCGGCGACGCCGATTACGAGCATTCGGATGATTCCTTGAGGCGGCGAAAAAGGGTGGCGCAGCGGACGTTGCGCGGGTGTCTATTCATGGGCGTTGGAGCGTTCGGCATCGCTCCAGAGCGAAAATGGCCGCGACGCCAGCGCCAGGTTGTAGTAGCGGGCGCTGTCGGTGACCTCAGCGCCGATCCAGTCGGGCCGACTGAAGGTTTCGTCGGCCGACTCCAGTTCGATTTCGGCGACGACCAGCCCCGCGTTGTCGCCGAGGAACTCGTCGACTTCCCACAGATGCCCTTGGTGCTCGACATGATGACGGCGCTTGTCGACGAGTCCGCCGACACTCAGCGAAAGCAGCGCGCGGGCATCGTCGAGAGGGATCGGATAGTCGAATTCCTGGCGCGTGTGGCCCAGTTCGCGTGACTTGAGGTTGAGAAACGCCTCGGCGCCCGCAATGCGCACGCGCACCGACGCCTTCATCGCGCCGGTGTCCATCGCTGCGAGATCGTTGAGATAGCCCTGCGCCATCGGCACCACGTCCCGCGCCGCGTTGCGCCAGCCGTCGCCGGTCACCAGGAACTTGCGCTCGATCTCGATGCCCATCGATCAGCCCTTTTCGAACATGGCTATGGACTCCACGTGCGCGGTATGCGGGAACATGTCCATGACTCCTGCCGCGCGCAGTTTCCATCCACGTTCGTTGACCAGATAGCCCGCATCGCGCGCCAGGGAGGCCGGGTGGCAGCTCACGTAGACGATGCGTTTGAACTGTTCGAGTGGCAGCTGCGTGAGCACGAAATCAGCACCCGAACGCGGCGGGTCCAGCAGCAGCTTGTCGAAACCCTCGCGCATCCAGGGCTGCCCACTGAGGTCCTTGCCCAGGTCCGCGGCATGAAACTGCGCGTTGCCGATGCCGTTGTGCACGGCGTTCTCGCGGGCGCGCTGCACCAGACCCGCCTCGCCCTCCACGCCCACCACTTCGCGGACATGGCGCGCCAGCGGCAAGGTGAAGTTGCCGAGGCCGGCGAAAAGATCGAGCACGCGATCGTCGGCTTGGGGGTCCAGCAGGTCGATCGCGGACTGGATCATCCTGCCGTTGAGGCCTGCGTTGACCTGGATGAAATCCAGCGGCCGGAATTTGAAGACGAGATTCCACTTCGGAAGCGCGAACTGCAGCTGCGGATCGGCCGGCCACAGCGGATGCACGCTGTCGACGCCACCGGGCTGCAGGAAGATGGCGAAACCACGCTCGCAGGCGAACGCGACCAGCGCCGCCTGGTCGGATTCCGGCAGCGGCACCATGTGGCGGATCGTCAGCGCGACACCGCTGAAGTCGCCAACCGGATCACCCGCGATGAATTCGATCTGCGGAATTTCCCTGCGCTCCTGCAGGCTCTCCACCAGCAGCGCGAGCGCCGCGATGTTGTCCCCGATTTGCGGGATCACGGTTTCGCAGCGGCTGATGTCGGCGACGAAGCGCGGGTCCATTTCACGGAAACCAACCAGCGTCTTGTCCTTTTTCTCGACGCGCCGCACCGAGAACCGGCCCTTGCGGCGATAGCCCCACGACGCGTCGCTCAGCGGAGGCAGGATGCGTTCGGCGGTGACGTGTCCAATGCGCTCGAGGTTTTCCAGCAGCACGCCCTGTTTCGCCAGGATCTGCTGGTCTTCGGCGTAATGCTGGAACGCGCAGCCGCTGCACACTCCGAAGTGCGCGCAACGCGGGGTAACCCGCTCGGGCGCGGCATCGAGAATTTCGACCGCCCTGGCTTCGTCGAAGCTGCGGTGGTGCGCGGTCGCACTCGCGATCACTCGTTCTCCCGGCAACGCGCCGGCGACGAACACCGCCTTGCCGTCGGCGCGTCGGGCAACACCGCGGCCGTCGTGGGTCAGGCCGGTGATGGCGGCTTCGAAGGGAGTCTGGTCTAAACGATGACGGGTTCGGGATCGGGCCACGGGTTCAAGCGCTGGGGTGGGACCGTGCATTGTCGCAGATGGGCGGCGGCGGCCTGAATGATTTCGACGCTACGAGATCCCCGCCGTCAACGAACTGGAGCGTTCGTCGTGACTAAGACCTTCCCCACGTTGCGCCAGACCGAAGCCCGACCTCACGTGCGACGGCCCGCCGAAGCGGGCCGC
>JALYOF010000007.1 GCA_030857025.1 Pseudomonadota bacterium
AAGTGACGGTGGGCGTGTGCCTGCCGCGCTCGCCGGAGTTGATCGTGTCGCTGCTGGCGATCCTGAAGGCCGGCGGCGCCTACGTGCCGCTGGACCCGCAGTACCCGCAGGCCAGGTTGGCGCACATTGTCGCGCAGGCGTCGCTGCGCGTGGCGATCGGCAGCGGCGAAGGCATGCCGGCGGGACTGGGCCTGCTGTGGGTGTCGCCGCTGGCCGAGAGCCCGGGCAACGAGGGCAACCTGCCCGCGGTGGGCTTCCCGGACCAGTTGGCGTACGTGATGTTCACGTCGGGTTCGACCGGGTTGCCCAAGGGCATATTGACCACGCATCGCGCGGTCGTGCGCCTGGTCATCGGCGCGGGCTATGTGCAACTGGATGCCAGCCGGCGCATCCTGCAGGCCGCACCGCTGTCGTTCGATGCATCCACTTTCGAAATCTGGGGCGCGTTGCTGCACGGTGGCGCTTGCGTGCTCCATCCGGACCATGTGCCGAATGGCACCGAACTGGGGGGGCTCATCCGGCGTCACCGCGTCGATACCGCGTGGCTCACTTCGGCATTGTTCAACCAACTGGTGGACGACGACCTGCAGTGCCTGGAGGGCTTGCGGCAACTGCTGGTCGGCGGCGACGTCGTCAGCGCCGAGCACGTGCGGCGCGTGTACGAGGCGATGCCCGAGGTCCGCATGATCAACGGCTACGGGCCGACCGAAAGTACGACGTTTGCGGCATGTTTCGCGATTCCGCGCAGCCTGGTCGCCAGCGGCTCCACATCGATCCCGATCGGCCACCCGATCGCGAACACGCGGCTGTACGTGCTGGATGGCGAGTGCCAGCCGGTGCCGGTGGGGGTGTCGGGCGAGTTGTACATCGGCGGCATCGGCCTGGCGCGTGGCTACCTTGGGCGTGCGGACCTCACGGCGGAGCGGTTCGTGCCCGATCCGTGGAGCGAGCAGCCGGGCGAACGCCTGTACCGCAGCGGCGACATCGCGCGGTTCCGTGCCGACGGGGCGATCGAGTACCTGGGGCGCACGGATCACCAGGTGAAGCTGCGCGGCTTCCGGATCGAGCTTGGCGAAGTGGAGGCGGCCCTGACCCAGCTTCCCGGCGTGCATGAGGCGGTGGTGGTGGTACGTGGGGAAGGCGCGGCCAAGGTATTGCTGGGGTACGTGACCGGCGAGGGACTGGAGGCCGCGGTGCTGAAGGCGGGACTGGAGAGCCGGCTGCCGGGCTACATGGTGCCGTCGGCGCTGAAGGTGCTCGACGCGCTGCCGCTGACGCCGAACGGCAAGGTGGACCGGCAGGGCTTGCCTGCGATCGAGATCGAGCGTGGCGAGCAGGCCCGGCGTGCGCCGCAAACCATGCGTGAGCGTGCGGTGGCGGCGGCCTGGTGCGACGTGCTGGGACTGGACGCGGTCGGCATCGGCGAGAGCTTCTTCGAGCTGGGCGGCCATTCGCTACTGGCGGCCAGGCTGGTGGCGAAGCTGCGCGGCGCCGGCCTGGTGTTGCGGGTGCGCGACGTGTTCGAGGCGCCGACGGTGGCCGCGCAGGCGCAGCGTGCGCAGCGGTGGGCCGACACCGAACAGGCGTTGCTGCCGGTGGCACGTGGGCAGGACGAGCCGCTGTCGTTTGCGCAGCAGCGGCTGTGGTTTCTGAGCCAGTTGGAAGGGGTGAACGCGACCTACAACATGCCGCACGCGGTGCGCCTGTTCGGCGCGCTGGACGTGGCGGCGTTGCGCGAGAGCGTGACCGGCGTGGTGGCTCGGCACGAGGTGCTGCGCACGGTGTACGGCTACCGGGACGGGCAGCCGCGGCAACAGGTGCGCGCGGCCGATGCGTTCGCGACCGGATACGAGGACTGGAGCGGTCACGACCCGGCGTCCCGCGAGGAGTCGCTTTCGGCACGGGTGCAGGAGGAATGCACGCGCGCGTTCGATCTGGAACGCGAGCTGCCGCTGCGGGTGTCGCTGCTGCGGCTGGACGAGCAGGAGCATGTGTTGCTGCTGTGCCTGCACCACATCGCCGGCGATGGCTGGTCGGTGGAAGTGCTGTGGCGCGAGCTGGAGCAAGGCTACCGGGCGGCATTGTCGGGCCAGCCGGCACCGGCGGCGCCGGCAGTGCAGTACATCGACTACGGCCACTGGCAGCGCGAATGGCTGGCGGCCCCGCGCCAGGCCGCGCAGTTGGGTTACTGGCGCGAGCGCCTGCGCGGACTGACGCCGCTGCTGGATCTGCCCACCGTCCGGCCGCGCCCGGCCGTGCAGCGCCATGCCGGCGCAAGTGTGGCGGTGTCGGTGCCGGTCGAACTGGTGCCGGTGATCCGGCAGGTGGGCCAGGCCGAACACGCCAGCGTGTTCATGACGCTGCTGGCGGTGTTCCAGATGCTGCTGGCCCGGTACAGCGGTCAGGAAGACATCGCGGTCGGCAGCCCGGTGGCCAACCGGCCCCGCGACGAACTGGAGGGCCTGATCGGGTTCTTCGCCAACACGCTGGTACTGCGCAGCCAGGTACGTTCGACGCAGACGTTCCGCACGCTGCTGCGCGAGGTGCGCGAGACGACGCTGGCGGCATACGAACACCAGGATGTGCCGTTCGAGCAACTGGTGGAAGCGCTGCAGCCGGCGCGCAGCCTGAGCCACAGCCCGCTGTTCCAGGTGATGTTCAACCTGCAACACGGTGGCGCGGAGACGATCGCCCTGCCCGGGATGGAGGCGCGGGTGCTGGAGTCGGGTGCCCACGTGGCCAAGTTCGACCTGACGCTGACGCTGCAGGACCGTGCGGGGCGGCTGGACGGGACGCTGGAATACAACATCGACCTGTTCGATGCCGCGGGCATCGAGCGTCTGTGGCGGCATTACGTGACCCTGCTGCGGCAGGTGCTGGGCGCGCAGGACCGGGTGCTGGGCAGCCTGGAGCTGCTGGGCGAGGACGAGCACGAGCAGCTGGCGGCCTGGAACCGGACCGCGGCGGACTACCCGCAGGCCTGCCTGCACACGCTGTTCGAGGCGCAGGCCGAGGCAGCGCCGGATGCGGTGGCGGTGGTCTGCGACGGCGATGAGCTGAGCTACGGCGAACTCAACGCCCGCGCGAACCGGCTCGCGCACGTGCTGCGCGGCGAAGGCGTCGGTCCGGAAGTGACGGTGGGCGTGTGCCTGCCGCGCTCGCCGGAGTTGATCGTGTCGCTGCTGGCGATCCTGAAGGCCGGCGGCGCCTACGTGCCGCTGGACCCGCAGTACCCGCAGGCCAGGTTGGCGCACAT
>JALYOF010000020.1 GCA_030857025.1 Pseudomonadota bacterium
CCCTCACCCCAACCCTCTCCCCCGCAAGCGGGGGAGAGGGAGCTTGATTGCGGGCAGGTGCTGATTTCTGCGCGGACGAGCCGGGCCGGCGACATGTCGCCAGGCCTTCCTGAAGCAGCGGGTGCGCTTGCTGCGCGGACGAGCGGGGCCGGTGGACCCGAACGGACGAGCCGGGCCGGTGGACTTCCCGGACGGACAAGCCGGGCCGGTGGACTTCCCGGACGGACAAGTCGGGCCGGTGGACTTCCCGGACAGACAAGTCGGGCCGGTGGAGTTCCCGGACAGACAAGTCGGGCCGGTGGAGTTCCCGCATGGGCGAGCGGTGCAGGTGACGCAGTGAATGGGTGGCCCGGGCACGGGGCGGAAGCTCATGCTGCAGGCGTGCGTCGGGCTTCTGGCCCCCTCTCCCCCGCTTGCGGGGGAGAGGGCTGGGGTGAGGGGGGCTCCACCTGCGCGACGAAAGTGAACAACTTCTCCCCTCCTCACCGCGACATCCGCGCCGCACTGCAACGGATCCAGCGTCTGCGCGCACCTCTCCCGATCCCGTCCGCACCGCGCGGACCGGTCGACCGCAGCCTGCCAGGCGAAGAGATCGCCCCCGGCCTGCGCCTGATCCAGACCCACGTGCCGTTCGCGGTTCCGGAAGCACCACTTCCGCTGGCATTCGCAAAGCGCGACGACACCGTCGAGCCGCGCGCGCTGCTGTTCTTCGACACCGAGACCACCGGCCTGGCCGGCGGCACCGGCACGCGCGCATTCATGATCGGCGCCGCCGACTGGCACCGCGATCCGGTTCGTGGCGACGGCTTGCGCATCCGCCAGCTGATGATCACCACCCTGGCGGCCGAGTCATCGATGCTGGAGGCCTTCGCCCAATGGCTGACGCTGGACACGGTGCTCTCCAGTTACAACGGCCGCTGCTACGACTCGCCGCTGCTGAAAACCCGATACCGGCTCGCGCGCATGGCCGACCCGATCACGCCGCTGGACCATGTCGACCTGCTGTTCCCGACCCGGCGGCGCTACCGCGGCACCTGGGAAAACTGCCGCCTTGCGACCATCGAACGCGAACTGCTCAAGATCGTGCGCGAGGACGACCTGCCCGGCTCGGAAGCGCCCGCGGCATGGCTGGGTTATCTGCGCGGCGGCTCGGCGCGCAATCTGCGCCGCGTGGCCGCGCACAACCACCAGGACGTGGTCACCCTGGCGCGGCTGATGACGCGGCTGGTGGCGGTCGCCGCCGACGACGCCAGCCTGCCTGCGCCGCCTTGACGAAACGCACACAGGACCGGTCGCACTCTCGGCGAACGTCAGCGCCGGAGACGGCCATGAACCAAGTCGCCATGCCTGTGGTGGTCCTGTTGCTGTCGATCGCCTCGTGTGCCGCGCTTCCACCGCCGCCTATCGCCGACGTGGCCGACGTGTCCTGCGATGCCACCGCCGCGGGGTGGGTGGCCGGCGACAGGCCAACGGCCGAGGTGGTCGAGCGTGCACGCCTGGAAAGCGGCAGCCCCGAGGTCCGGGTTATCGCACCGGGCGAACGGGTGGCGGGGGACTTCCGGCCGCAGCGGCTCAACATCAGCACCGACGCAGGCGGCGCGATCACCGGGCTGGCCTGCGGCTGAGACAGGCGTCTTGCGACACAATCACCACAGCACCACGTTCGTGCTGCAATCGTGGCCACGACTTTGCAGGACCATCAGATCCACTCCGACCGGGCGTCCCGGTCATCCTTTCCTGGAGATTTCATGCGACCTACCCTGCCCGCCGCCGGCCTGACCATGCTGGCTGCCATCCTTCTTGCCGCCTGCACCACCACCGCGAGGCCGACGATGACCGACACCGACCAGAACCTGCAGACAAGCTGCGATGCCGAGGCCGCCAAGCCGGAAGTCGTCGGCCAGACCGCCACGCCCGAGGTGATCCAACGCGCACGCACCGCGGCCGGCGCGCGCGTGGTGCGGGTCATCAAGCCGGGACAGATGGTGACCATGGAGTACATGGAAGGCCGTTTGAACATCGATGTGGACGACTCGAACGTGATCGTCAACCTGCGCTGCGGCTGACCCGATCCGTTCTCCGCCACGTCGCCCGTGCGAAACCGGGCGACGCGGCGGAATTGATCCAACGCAAGCGACGGTGTGGCGCGCGGTTCCAGGATGTCCCTTACCCACAGGAGGAGGACCCGCCATGACCAGGATGACGATGAAAGCCACGATCTTTGTCGAGCCCGGACGTATCGTGCTGGACGACAAGCCAATTCCCGATGTCGGCCCGCTCGACGCACTGGTGCGGGTCACCACGACGACCATCTGCGGCACCGACGTCCACATCCTCAAGGGCGAGTACCCGGTCGAACGCGGCCTGACGATCGGGCACGAGCCGGTCGGCGTGATCGAGAAGCTCGGTTCGGCCGTGCGCGGCTACTGCGAAGGCCAGCGCGTGATTGCCGGCGCGATCACCCCCAGCGGCTGGAGCAACGCCTGCCTCTGCGGCCAGCACTCGCAGGATGGCGCCGGCACCGCGCACGGATGGAAGCCGATCGGCGGCTGGAAATTCGGCAACACCATCGACGGATGCCAGGCCGAGTACGTGCTGGTTCCCGATGCCATGGCGAACCTGGCACCGGTACCCGACGGCCTCACCGACGAGCAGGTGCTGATGTGCCCGGACATCATGTCGACCGGATTCGGCGGTGCGGAGAATGCGGGCATCCGCATCGGCGATGTCGTGGCGGTGTTCGCGCAGGGACCGATCGGCCTGTGCGCGACCGCGGGCGCCCGGCTCAGCGGCGCCAGCATGGTGATCGGCGTCGACCGGCTGCCGGAGCGGCTTGCGATGGCGCAGCGGATGGGCGCCGACCACGTCGTCAACGCCAACAACGGCGACCCGGTGGAGCAGATCATGCAACTCACCGGCGGCCGCGGTGTCGACGTCGCGATCGAGGCGCTGGGAACGCAGCAGACGTTCGAAGCGTGTCTGCGCGTGCTGCGCCCCGGCGGCACCCTCTCGAGTCTGGGCGTGTACTCGACCGACCTGAAAATTCCGCTGGGTGCATTCGCCGCAGGCCTGGGCGACCACCGGATCATCACCACGCTCTGCCCGGGCGGCAAGGAACGCATGCGCCGACTGATGGCCGTGATCCAAGGCGGACGCATCGACCTGGAGGCGCTGGTGACGCACCGTTTCAAGCTCGACGACATCGAAGCGGCCTACGACCTGTTCAGTCACCAGCGCGATGGCGTGCTGAAGGTCGCGATCACGCCCTGAGGCTGCGGATCGTGCTCCTGCGGTGTGCGGAATTCGTCGAGGTCTCTCGTCGTGGTCAGATCCGGTCGTCGATGCCGAGCACGCCGCTTTTCTTTGCGCAGTGCGCACAGCAGTAGTACTTGCCGTCGTGCTCGGCGCCGTGGCCGATGATCCGGCACTGGCAGTGCGAGCAGGTCGGGGCGAGCGCGTGGATCGCGCATTCGAACGAGTCGAAGGTGCCGCGCCTGTCGTCGTGCAGGGTGACGGTGAAGCTCTTGTCGTACTGATTGCCGCAGACGTCGCAAGTGGCCATGGGCGCGCTCCTGTGAAAGATGCACGCCAGTTTCGCGTGCCGCGCCGTGGGCGATGGTGAAGGGCCGGCAGTGTGGCGGCTCGATCCTGGGCCGGCTCAGTGCACGGTGGGCGATTGCCCTGACGGACGTCTGCGTGCGGCGCGCTCCTGCGCGCGCCTTGCCTGCTTCAGGAACTTCAGCGCGGCAAGCTCCCATTGCCGTGCACCGCGTGCGCCGTCGGCGGCGCGCTGCAGGCTGCCTTCGCGCCATCCGGCGAAAACGGCCGGATCGACATAGGCCTTGCGGCACACCGCAGGCGTGTTGCCGAGCATCCGCGAGACCTCCGCAAGCACTTCCTTCTCGGCAGCCGCCAGCGCGCGCTCGCTCGGCGGACCGCCTTCGTCCGTGCCGTCGCCAGCACCGGGCAGCGGCGTGTTGGCCAGCCGCTGGAAGGCAGCCAGCGTGCCGCCCCAGGTGCGGAAGTCCTTCGCGGTGAAGCCCTCGCCCATGGCGTCGCGCAGGTATTCGTTGATCTCGCCCGAATCGACCGGCTGCACCGCCCCGTCGTCGTCGCGGTACTGGAACAGCGCCTGCCCCGGCAACTGCTGGCAGGACCGGATCAGCCGCACCAGTCGCTTGTCGTCCAGCGCGATGTCGTGGTCGAGCCCGCCCTTGCCACGGAACTGCAGTCGCACCCGGCCACCGCGCACGAACGCCACGTGGCGGTTGCGCAGCGTGGTCAGGCCGAAGGACTTGTTGCTGCGCGCGTACTCGTCGTTGCCGATGCGCACCAGCGTCGCGGCGAGCAGCGCGATGACGATCGCCTGCACCTTGGCGCGGGGGAACCCCGGCAGGCCGAGGTCGCGGGAGAGGCGCCTGCGCAGGCGCGGCAGGGCCTCGCCGAACGCGATCACCCGATCGAACTTGCCGGCGCCGCGCACCTCCTGCCAGCGCTGGTGATATCGGTACTGCTTGCGCCCACGCGCGTCGCGGCCGGTGGCCTGGAGGTGACCGTTGCGGCGCGGGCATATCCACACATCGTCGTAGGCCGGCGGGATCGCCAGCGCACGGATGCGCGCGAGCGTCTCCTCGTCCTCGATGTGATTGCCGCGCGCGTCCTGATATTCGAAGCCCGATTCCACCCGCACCCGGCGGATCCCGGGCTGCGTGTCGCAGACGTACCGCAATCCCGCCTCGGCCGCCGCGTGCAGCGCCTCGTTGTTCTGGTCGTGTACGGCGGTGACGGCGAGTTCGGGAGCTACGACCATCGGGTGAGAATCGCGGCGCGGTTGTAAATGCCGTGCAAACGCCGGTGAACTTGCTGAACCAGCCGGGCTCCGGTGATTCAGTTCGCGAAGAAATGCAGCAGGATGCCGGGCTTACGCGGGCACCAGCACCCGCAGTCCAAACCAGTCGCGTGGATCGTTCCAGCCATCGACGACCTTCAACCCCGCCTGCCGCGCGAGCTCGGCAAAGCCCGCATCGGTGTACTTGTGGCTGTACTCGACGTTCATCGCCTCGCCGGCCGCGAACGAGAAGGTTTCGCCACGCACGCTGACCGTCTGCGCGCGGCGGCTCACCAGGGAGGTCTCGATGCGACCACGCTCGCGCGAGTAGACCGCGCGGTGCTCGAAGCCGTCGAGGTCGAAATCGCTGCCGAGATCGCGGTTGAGCCGCACCAGCAGGTTCAGGGTGAACGCGGCAGTGACGCCCGCGGCATCGTTGTACGCCGCCTCCAGCACGGCGCTGTCCTTGTCCAGGTCGATGCCGATCAGCGCCTCGCCGCGCGGCCCCATCGTGGCGCGCATCGAACGCAGCAGCGCGACCGCTTCCTCCCTGGCGAAATTGCCCAGCGTGGAACCGGGAAAGAACACCGCGGTGTGCCGCGGCTCACGGGTGGGATGCGGCAGCTCCACCGGCTGGGTGAAATCGGCGCACACCGGCAGCATCTCGATGCCGCCGAACATCTCCGACAGCCGTCGCGTGCTCTGGAGCACGGTGCTGGGTGATATCTCGATCGGCGTATAGGCCACCGGATCGTGCAGGCCTTCCAGCAACTGCTCGGTCTTGCGCCCGCTGCCGCTGCCGTACTCGACCACGTGCGCCTGCGGACCGATCGCATAGGCGATCTCGTCCATGCGCGACTCCAGCAGGGCGATCTCCACGCGCGTCAGGTAGTACTCCGGCTGGCGGGTGATGTCCTCGAACAGTTGCGAGCCACGCGCATCGTAGAAGTACTTCGACGGCAGGCTCCTGGGCTCGCTCGAAAGCCCGGCCAGCACGTCGGCGGCGATGTCGTCGCGCGTGGGGCGCAGGTCGGTCAGTTCGGCCATGGCAGGTGTGGTCACGGGTGCTTCCGGGGTCGACAGGCGCGCGTTCATGCGGGGTCCCTTGCAAGCCGCAGGCCGGAAAACTGCCAACGATCAGGCGGATGGAAGAAGTTGCGGTAGGTGGCGCGGATGTGGTCGGCAGGCGTCGCGCAGCTGCCGCCGCGCAGGATCCACTGGCCGCACATGAACTTGCCGTTGTACTCACCCAGCGAGCCGGGCAGCGAGCGGAAGCCCGGGTAAGCGCTGTAGGCGGTGGAGGTCCACTCCCATACATCGCCGAACATCTGCCGCAGGCCGTCGCCCGGTCCTGCCGACTGCGGCTGCAGCACGCCGCCATCGGCAAAGTGACCCTCCACGGGGCGCGTCGCCGCGGCCTGCTCCCATTCGGCTTCGGTCGGCAGGCGCGCACCGGCCCAGCGCGCGAACGCGTCGGCCTCGAAGTAGCTCAGGTGGCACACCGGCGCATGCGGATCGAGCTCGCGCATGCCGCCCAAGGTGAATGCCCGCTCGTTGTCTTCATCCCAGTACAGCGGGCGCTGCCACTGTTCGGCATTGATGTGCGCCCAGCCTTCGCTCATCCACAACGCGGGATTCCGGTAGGCACCATCGGCGATGAACTCGCGGTACTCGGCGTTGCTCACGGGACAATCCGCGAGCGAGTGCGCCGGCACCAGCACGCGGTGGCGCGGCGACTCGCTGTCGAACGCGAAGGCTGCCGACCCTGTCCATGGCGGCGCTCCGATGGACTCCGTCCGCTCGTCGAACTCCACCCAGCCCATCGCGCTGTGTGCGCCGCGCGGGTCGGGCAGGTCATCGCGATACGCCGGACGCAGCGGGTTGCACCACAGCGCGTGCTTGATGTCGGTGAGCAGAAGCTCCTGGTGCTGTTGCTCGTGATGCGTGCCGAGCATGATGCGGCGCAGCGCCTCGTCGTCCAGGTCACCGGCCTGGAAGCGGCTCGCGATGCGCGCGTCGATTCGCGCTCGGTAATCGAGCACCTCCGAGAGCATCGGACGCGACAGCAGCCCACGCTGCGGACGGGCGTGCATCGGCCCGACGCTCTGGTAGTAGCTGTTGAACAGCACGTCCCAGGCGTCGTTGACCGGCTGGTAGCCCTCGCGTTCGGCAAGCACGAAACGCTCGAAGAACCAGGTGGTGTGGGCCAGGTGCCATTTGGTCGGGCTGGTGTCGGCCATGCTCTGCACCATCGCGTCCTCGGGGGACAGCGGTGCGGCGAGTTCGAGGCTGCGTGTGCGCACGCGGGCAAAGCGCGCGGCCAGTGCCGCAGGATCGCTTGCCTGCGCACGCGGAGCAGGCCCGTCGCGCTCGCCCGGCATCGTGGAAATGGCGGGAGCTGACGCTGCGGAATGGGAGCCTTGAGGAGCCATCACGCGAAAATGATACCGGGCAGGGTGAAAGGCGGGGTTACGGGCTGGTTACGTGGCAGAGATTTTCGGTGCCGGACCAGCCGGGCGCGGCGAACGGTCCGCGCGGGCAGTACTGCTGCCATCACGGCTCCGGCCTCGCGTGCGGTTTCCGCACTCGCGTGGCGGTCCAGGGCTGGCTGGCCCTGTCCTCGCGGTAGTTGGGCGGCAGCCGGCGATGGATGTCGCTGGAGGCGATCGCGGCATGGCCGACCGCGACGCTGATCTGGTTGAGTGCACTGACCACGTCGCCGGTGGCGTACAAGCGATCGATGGAGGTCTGCATGTGTTCGTCCACCTGCAGCTCGCCCTGCTCGTCCACGCGCGCCCCCAGCTGGGTTGCCAACTGCGCCTGCGCGTTTCCGCCGAGCACCGGATAAAGCGTGTCGAACGACTCGCGGCTGCCGTCGTCGAACACCACGTCGCAGCGACCGTCGCCGCTTTCGAGCCGTTGTGGGACGCGCAGCAAGGTGATGCCGGCTGCGTCGGCGAGTTGAACCTGGGTCTCATCCGGATCGCCGGGCTCGGAGCGCAGCGCGGTGACGTTGCGCGAAAAGGTGCGCAGGAATGCGCCGTGGCGGATCGCCTCGTCGGCGGGGGCGAACACGGCAATCCGCTCGTCCGTGGCTTCGTAGCCGTCGCACACCGCACACAGGCGCACGACGCCGCGTGCGATCGCATCTTCCAGGCCGTCCATCTTCGGCATGCGGTCGACGATGCCGGTCGCCAGCAGCACGTGCCGGGCGCGCCATTGGCGACCGTCCTGGGCGGTGGCGACGAACATTTCCGCGTCGCGACGCAGCCCGGTGATCCGTCCGGGCGTGATCGTGGCGCCGTAGCTCTCGGCCTGCTCGCGCAGTCTTTCGAGCAGCGACTGCCCTGCAATGCCGGTCGGGAAGCCCGGGCAGTTGTGGCTGGTGGGTATCCATCGCGCGCGGCTCTGGCCCGCGTCCACCACCGCGATGCGGCGGTGGAAACGGATCAGGTAGGTCGCGGCGGTGAGACCGGCCGGCCCTGCCCCGACGATGAGGCAATCGAGATAGTCGTCCTGCATCGCCGGATCATCCCGGCAGCCGCGTCATCGGCGTGTCATTGCCGCCGGCGACCGCGCTGGAAATCCCCAGCTAGCGTCCGAGGCCGACGTCGATGAACTGCAGGAACTCCGCCCGTGTGCGCGCATCCTCGCGGAAGGTGCCGAGCATCTTGGAGGTGATCATGCTGACGCCGCGCTTGTGGACGCCGCGCGTGGTCATGCACTCGTGCGCGCCCTCGATCACCACGCCCACGCCGCGCGGCTGCAGGACTTCGTTGATCGTGTCGGAGATCTGTGCGGTCAGCTTTTCCTGCACCTGGAATCTCCGCGCATAGGCCTCGACCACACGCGCCAGCTTGCTGATCCCGACCACCTTTCCGTCGGGGAGGTAGCCGATGTGCGCCTTGCCGATGATCGGTGCCATGTGATGCTCGCAGTGGCTCTCGAACTCGATGTCGCGCAGCACGATCAGCTCGTCGTAGCCGGCGACTTCCTCGAAGGTGCGTTCCAGGTACTCGCGCGGGTCGTCGGCGTAACCGCTGAACCAGTCGGAGTAGGCCTTGACCACGCGTTTGGGCGTGTCCAGCAGTCCTTCGCGGGCGGGGTCGTCCCCGGCCCAGCTCAGCAGGGTGCGCACGGCGGCTTCGGCCTCTTCGCGGGTGGGTTTTTCGTGTGCCATGAGGTCGTCGTGAAAGCGGCGAGAAGACGCCCATGCTACCGCAGCGTCGAAGGTAGCCATGAATGCTGGCCTGCAGCAACGACCCTGCCGGGGGATGCGGAGCGGAGCTGACGGCCGTCCCGGTTGGCGTCTCCCGATAGCGTGGGTGGTGCCAGCCGTCCTTGTCCCAGACCGCATGACGGGCGTGGGACCAGTCCAGCGAAGAGTCGTCGCGGGCACGGTGCCGGTCGCGCCCGCGTTCCAGCTGGACCTCCTTGAAGTCCGGCCCTGGTATTTCCCGTGGGTGTCGTAGCCGTACGGCCAGGCGGGCTCGTAGTCGCCCCAGCCGCGGCCGCTGCCGCTGCTGTAGCAAGGCACGGTCCGGTAACGCGGATGAAAGAGTTCGCGATACTCGTCCGAGTCGACCATGGCGTCGCCGGCCATGGCGCCAATCGCGCCACCGGCCATCGCGACGATTGCACTACCCACGAGTCCTTCGGGCGGACCGACGGCGGCGCCAGCGAATGCAAAGGCAGCGGCGCCGCGCGCGGCGCCGGCATGTTCGTCCGTTCTCTTTTGATTCATGTGATTCATGGCTCTGCTCCAGGTGCTGCCCGTCGGTGGATGCCGGTGGCCTACGTCTGTCGAGTCGACCCCAGGGCAGTACGGCGTACATCCCGGACGAAATCGCCAGCGCCGGCCTGCGTGCTGCACGATCGTTCCAGCGCCGTGGAAAATCCCGTTCGCTGGTTTCCGTGCGGGCAAAAAAGGGGCCGCATTGCGGCCCCGAATTCGATTCAGGGCGGGCAGTCATGCACCCACGCTGCGTTCCGGGTGCTCAGCGACCGTCGCGGTCGAAATCGCCGGGAATCCTGCGCTCGATGTGGTGCCAGCCGTCCTTGACCGCGTACTTGGCATCGGACCAGGCCAATGAGGACTCGGCGCGGGTCTTGTCCCAGTTGCGCTCCAGGTCCGACTCGACGTCGTCGAACTTCTGGCCGCGGTACTGGCCGTAGGTGTCGTAGCCGTACTTGTACGCGGGCTCGTAGTCGTTCCACTCGCGGCCGGCGCTGTAGTACGGCGCGTTCTTGTACTCGGTCTTGAAGTGCTCGCGGTACTCGGTAGGATTAACCGCTTCGGCCACCGAATCGCCTGCCTTCGCACCCGCGACACCGCCAGCCACGGCACCGACCACGCTGCCCACGGGGCCAGCGGCGGATCCGAGCGCGGCACCGGCCATTGCACCGGCGACGGCGCCGGTACCTGCGCCAACACTGTGGTCTTTTTTGATCTCGTTCATGAGTTGCTCCTGGTCTTGCGTCTTGCGTGGGGGAACCCGGTGCCGGTGGCATCGGTGGATGAAACCTAGGCAGTTCGCCGTCCTTCCCAGGTGAAGAAATTTCGATTCGTTCAGCAGAAACAGCGCCGCCGCTCAGCGATGTGCACGCCAAGTGTTTTCGCCAGCCAAAGCGCAGCCCGACAGCGCGGGCAACGACCGACCATCACTGGCGCAGGGCAAGCGCGTTGGGCGTCAGCCCGGATCCCCGCGCAGTCGCCATGCCAGTCCGGACACCCGTTCGACATGTCGCGCAATGGCCCCGCGCAGCACGGCTTCGCTCGCGCACACGTGGACCTCGCGGCGCGCCCGCGTCACCGCCGTGTAAAGCAGTTCGCGGGAAACGCCCCGTCCATCGTTCCTTGGCAGCTGCAGCCAGACTCGGTCGAATTCCGATCCCTGCGACTTGTGCACCGTCATCGCGAACGCGCTCTCATGGGCTGGCAATGCCGACGGATGGAAACCGCGAACGCCGTCCCCACCGGGGAACCACGCGACGATGCGCCCGGCAGCTTCGGCGCCGCGTTCGTGCATGCAGACACCGATGTCGCCATTGAACAGGCCGTGCCGATAGCTGTTTTCTGTGACCAGCAGCAGTCGTCCGGGGAAGTACCCGGAATGATGCGTGCCCGCCAACGCCGCCTCGATGCGCGCGTTCAGCGCGCGCGAACCCTGCGCGCCTTCGCGCAGCGCGGTGAGGAGCCGCACCCGGGCCGCGAGCGCGAGCGCCGCTTCCGGATCGGGCGCATCGGCCAGCCCGCTCCATGTAGCCAGCAGCGAGTTGCCGTTGGCAGCGGATGGTTGCGGGTCCGACGGGTCCTGGCCGGCCGCCGACATCGCCGGGTGTGGCGAAGACAGCGGATCCCGCACGTCTTCGTGGAAATGCACGCCTGCCAACTCGCCTGCGCGCAGCAGCGAGAGCGCGAGATCGGCATCGCCCGCGCGGATCGCAGCCGAGAGCGGCGCCAGATCCAGCTCACCGGACTGGCGGTAACCGCGCTGCAGGCGCACGCGGTGACCCGCCAGCGGCGACGTTCCCGCGCACGAACGTTCGTCCGACGCGGCGCCATGGGTCGGGCCCAGCAACGGAGCGAGGCTATTGGCGAGCCCGGAAGGCATCGCGTGGTCCATGCCCGCGGCATCGTCAATGGCAGCGAGCACGTCGCCGGCTTCCACCGATGGGAGCTGGTCGCGATCGCCCAGCAGGATCAGCCGCGCGCCGTCTGCGACCGCTTCTGCCAGCTTGCACATCAGCGGCAGGTCGACCATCGACGCTTCGTCGACCACCACCACGTCGAAAGGCAGCGGCTGTTCCAGACCGTGCCGGAATTGCGGGCTGTCGGGGATCGACCCGAGCAGGCGATGCAAGGTGCGGGCCTCGCCGGGCAGCGATTCGATCAGGGTTTGATCGATGCCATCGAGCTGGCGCAGGTCCGCAGCGGCCGCGCGCAGGCTTTCGGCCA
>JALYOF010000023.1 GCA_030857025.1 Pseudomonadota bacterium
GCCGCATGTGCGACGTTGTGCTGGTTGCAAGGAGAAAGCGAGTCGGAACGATGGAGCGGATCTTGGGATCTACAGCATCGGGTCACAAGGCACGGTGACCCTTGGAACACAGCGAGCGCACCGTACCCCGGCCGCTGGCGAAATGCAATACCCGTCACACGCCAATTTCGCAACCGCCGCATCAGGCCGTTCAGCAACGCCTGTCCGGGCATTGCCGGTTCGCCAGAATGATGTGTTGCAGCATCGCTGCTGCGCAGAGTTGTTCCCGCCTGTCCCGCTGCCGACGAGGACTCCGACCGCGTTCTCGGACTCTGTCGGCGGGTTTGGTTAACGTCGGTATCCCCAGAAGCGGCCGGCCCATCCGGGGCTAGCTGCGCCCAGGAACGACATGACGGCACCCACGGAAGAACAGGCACGCGGTTTCATGCACAAACTGCTGGCCGCCATGAGCAAGGCGGGCGGCTCGGACCTGTTCATCGCCCACGACTTCCCGCCCAGCATGAAGGCCAACGGCAACATGACGCCGCTGTCCCAGCAGAAGCTCACAGGCGAGATCACCGCAAGCCTCGCCGCGGCGATGATGAACGAGCGGCAGCGCGAAGAGTTCGCAAAGGAAATGGAGTGCAATTTCGCGATTGCGATCCCGGGGCTCTCGCGTTTTCGCGTCAACGTGTTCGTGCAGCAGCAGCACGTGGGCATGGTGCTGCGCACGATCGCGGCCGAAATCCCCAACTTCGAGCAGCTGCGCCTGCCGGAGGTGCTCAAGGAAGTGGTGATGAACAAGCGCGGGCTGGTGCTGCTGGTAGGCGGCACCGGCTCGGGCAAGTCGACCTCGCTGGCGGCGATGGTCGATCACCGCAACGCGACGTCCCCCGGGCACATCATCACCATCGAGGACCCGGTCGAATACGCGCACCAGTCCAAGCAGTCGCTGATCACCCACCGCGAGGTCGGCGTCGACACGCACTCGTGGCACCAGGCGCTCAAGAACACGCTGCGGCAGGCTCCCGACGTGATCCTGGTCGGCGAGATCCGCGATGCGGAAACGATGGAACACGCGATTTCCTTTGCCGAGACCGGGCACCTGTGCCTGAGCACGTTGCACGCCAACAGCGCCAGCCAGACCATGGAGCGCATCATCAACTTCTTCCC
Source organism: Pseudomonadota bacterium (assembly GCA_030857025.1). GTDB lineage: Bacteria > Pseudomonadota > Gammaproteobacteria > Xanthomonadales > Xanthomonadaceae > Lysobacter_K. Next base: position 1,153 of record JALYOF010000023.1, read on the forward strand.
CGAGGAGCGCCGCACGCAGCTGCTGATGGACCTGTCGGCGAACCTGCGCGCGATCATTTCCCAACGCCTGATCCGCACAGAGGACGGCAAGGGCCGGGTGGCGGCGATCGAAATCCTGCTGAACACGCCGACGATCGCCGAGAAGATCTTCAAGGGCGAGTTCAACGAGCTCAAGGGGATCATGACCAAGTCGCGCGAGCTGGGCATGCGCACCTTCGACTGGGCCTTGTTCGAGCTCTACAACGAGAGGCGGATTTCCTACGAGGAGGCGATCCGCAACGCCGACTCCGCCAACGAACTGCGCCTCAACATAAAGCTCAAGAGCCAGCGCGGAGAACCTGCCATGGCGGAAGCCGCGACCCTGACGATGCACGAGATGAAGTCGGTCGAGGAGGAGCGTGCGGCCGAGCTGGCGAAGCAGGAAGTGCGTCGCCGCGAGCTGGAGGAACTGGAACTGGCGAAGCTGCAGCAGGCCAAGAGCGAGCAGGATTCCCAGTAGACCAGGCGCGGCAATCCAGCGCCAGCAGGCCGGCGCGCGTTTACCAGGCCCTCGCGCACCGCTCTCGCGCCAATAACCTGCCTGCTGCTACCAAGGCTCACCAGTGCGCCGCTTCCGCCTGCGCACGGAGCGTCGGCCATGCAGAACACTGAAGCCCAACGCGCGCAGATGGTGCAGCGGCAGATCGCACGCCGCGGCATCCGCAACCCGCTGGTGCTGGAAGCCATGGGGGCGATCCCCCGCGAGCAGTTCGTGTCTCCTGAATTCCGTGAGTTCGCCTACGAGGACTCACCGCTGCCGATCGAGCACGGGCAGACGATCTCGCAGCCCTTCATCGTCGCCCTGATGATCGAGGCGGCGGCGCTGGAACCGGGCGACAAGGTGCTGGAGATCGGCGCCGGCTCGGGCTATGCATCGGCGGTGATGGCGCGCATCGCCGGGCAGGTGTACGCCATCGAGCGGCATGAGCCGATGGTGGAGCAGGCACGCAAGCGTTTCGCGACTCTTGGCTGCTCCAACATCGAACTGCGCGGTGGCGATGGTAGCGGTGGATGGCCGGAACACGCGCCCTACGATGCGATCCTCGCAGCCGCCAGCGCGCCGTCGGTGCCCGACGTGCTCCGACGCCAGCTGACAATCGGTGGCCGCCTCGTCATGCCCGTGGGCGAGTCGCCGACGCGCCAGCGCCTGGTGCAGATCACGCGGACCGGCGAGGACAGCTTCCAGACGCGCGAGTTCGGCGATGTGCGCTTCGTGCCGCTGGTCGGCCAGCACGGCTGGGCTGCGGAGGAAGACACCGAGGCACGCAGCCAGGGAGCCTCCCAGGCCCGGCGTGCGCCGGTGAGCACGCCCGGCACGCTGCCGGAGATGATCGCCAAAGCGGCCGAACCGTTGCCTGATATCGATGACCCCGCGTTCGGCGCCGCCTTCGACCGCTACGCGACGTCGCGCGTGGTCCTGCTGGGCGAAGCCAGCCACGGCACCTCGGAGTTCTACCGCGCGCGCGCCGCGATCACCCGTCGCCTGATCGAGGAGCATGGCTTCGACCTCGTGGCCGTGGAAGCCGACTGGCCGGACGCGGCGATGATCGACCGCGATGTGCGGCAGCTGCAGCCGCGTCGTGATGCCCCGGCGCCGTTCAGCCGCTTTCCGACCTGGATGTGGCGCAACACCGACGTCGATGCGTTCATCGGCTGGCTGCGCGAATACAACGCAGGGCAGGGCCCGGGCAAGCGCGTGGGCTTCCATGGTCTGGACCTCTACAGCCTGGGCCATTCGATCACCGCGGTGACCGAGTACCTCGACCGCGTCGACCCCGAAGCCGCCGCCGTGGCCCGCGAGCGATACGCCTGCATGACGCCGTGGGCGCGCAATCCCGCCGGCTATGGGCGCATGGCGCTGACATCCGGTTACGAGCAATGCGAGCGCGCGGTCGTCGAGATGCTCGGCGAACTGCTGGAGCGGGAGGTCGAATACGGATCGCGGGACGGCACCGACTTCTTCGACGCCGCACAGAACGCGCGGCTGGTCCGCAATGCGGAGCAGTACTACCGCGCGATGTACTACGGCGCGGCCGAATCGTGGAATCTGCGCGACACCCACATGTTCGAGACCCTGGAGCAGTTGCTGGAATCCCGCGGACCCGACTCCCGGGCGGTGGTGTGGGCGCACAACTCGCACATCGGCGATGCGCGCCACACCGAGATGGGTCGCACCCGCGACGAGCTCAACCTTGGCCAGCTGTGCCGCGAACGCTTCGGCACGCAGGCCTCGCTCATCGGATTCGGCACCCACACCGGCACCGTGGCGGCCGCCGACAACTGGGACGAACCGATGCAGGTGATGCGGGTCAACCCATCGCTGGCGGGCAGCTACGAACAGCTGTCGCACGAAGCGGGCATCGAGCGCTTCCTGCTGGATACCCGCGAGGGTCGGCACGAGGCCCTGCGTGATCAGCTGCTGGAAGACCGGCTCGAGCGCTTCATCGGCGTGATCTACCGCCCGCGTACGGAGCGCTGGAGCCACTACATGCAATCCACGCTGCCGCGGCAGTTCGACGGCTGGGTGTGGTTCGACGAGACGACCGCGGTGACGCCGCTGCCGACGCGGGTTCGCCACGACGACGCGATGGAGACCTACCCGTTCGGCGTCTGACTGGCCCGCCGGAGACGTGCGTCAGAACGCGTCGTGTCCGCGGCGCAGCTCGATGCCAAGCGCCGCGGCGACCAACTGTACGGCTTCGTCGTCGCGGCTCCGGGTGATCCAGCCCGCGTGCGCGTCGTCGTCGCTTCCCGGCCTGGCGGTGTTCCATGTCCACAGCGTGTAGTCGTGTTCGCGCAACCGGTCGTAGGCGGTGGCGATCAGCGCGGAGGCGTCGGTGTTGGCCAGGAACTGCGCGTCCGTCGGGTCCTCCACGCCCCAGTCGATATCGAGGTTCCATCGCAAGGCCAGCTCGTTCAGGCTGTCGACCAGCGCCCCGTGCTCGTCGTCGCGGACGTGGAATCCTGCGCGCCAGTCGATGGCGTCGCGAATCAGCCAGACCGGTTCGGCGTCCTCGTCGCCCTCGATCAACGCGTCCTGATAGATGCCGAACTGCTGCAGCGCAGCGTCCTCATCGCCGGGATTGATCAGCAGCAGCAACTGCCAGACCAGCGCCTCGATGCTGTCGTCCTCGTCGACATCCATGCCGGTGTTGAAGCTCCGTGCGAAGTTGTCGTCCGGGTCGAAATGATCGTCGGAGTGGTGCATGCGTCCGGCTTCCTGGCGAGGTGATGGGGGATGGTGCGACTTTGGCGCGCGCGTGGAAAGCAGCAGCTACCTCCATTCGTCGGAATATCGTCGCCTGGGCAGGGGCACGCGCGACGAAAAAGGGGTGATTTCGTCACCGCGTTCAGGAGCCGGGATCAGCCGGGCCACCGGACGCGCCCGCAAAACCGTATCCTTTGCGGCCCTGTGTGGCCGCGCGCCACGTGCGTTCAAGGCAACTCCGATGACCGACACGCTTCCCGACCGCCTCTCGATGGACCCCCGCAGCCCGCACCACGACGCGGATCTGCTCGATCGCGGGGTCGGCATCCGCTTCAACGGCGAAGAGCGCACCAACGTCCACGAGTACTGCGTCAGCGAAGGCTGGATCAAGGTCATCGCCGGCCGCGCGCTGGATCGTCGCGGCAACCCGATGACGCTGAAGATGCAGGGCGTGGTCGAGCCTTTCCTTCAGGACGGAGCCGAAGAATCGGGCGACGCAGGCGCAGGCGCGGCCTGAGCCGCCGCACGCACTGCGCTGCGACTTCCAGCGGCATCGCCGACCACCTGTCGCATGAAGCCCAACGGCCTTTCATTCCACCATCCCGTCGCCTTCTGGCTCGGCTGCGCCGCAATCGTCGCCGGCGTGCTCGCGCACATGCCGATGTTCGCGATGGGCGCGCACAACCACTACCGCATGGTGGGCATGCCGATGGACGCCGCGATGCTGGCCGGCATGGCGATCATCCCGGCCGGACTGCTGCTGGCCGGGTACGGGCTGATGCCGCGCCTGGACCAGATGCGCCAGATCCTGCAGGGCGACCGCGACCAGGCGCACTTCCACATCGCCGACGGGGTGCCACTCAACCGCGAGCACTGGATGCTGGTGGCCGTGCTGATCGTGGCGCTCACCATCGACGTGATGAAGCCCGCCACGCTCGGTTTCGTGCTGCCCGGCGTGACCGTCGAATATGCGATCGACAAGGCCACCGCGGGCTGGCTTGCGCTGACCGCACTCACCGGCACCACCATAGGATCAGTCGTATGGGGACGGCTGGCCGACGTGTTCGGCCGCCGCGCGGCGATCCTGCTGTCGGCGCTGATGTTCATGGGCACCGCCATCTGCGGCGCGATGCCGTCGTTCGAATGGAACCTGGCGATGTGCTTCCTGATGGGCCTGTCGGCCGGCGGCCTGCTGCCGATCACCTTCACCCTGATGGCCGAGACCGTGCCGGCCGCGAACCGCGGCTGGCTGCTCGTGGCGCTGGGTGGCATCGGCACGTCGGCCGGGTATCTGGTCGCGGCCGGCGCCGCGACCCTGCTGGAGCCGACCTTCAGCTGGCGCTCGCTGTGGCTGCTGGGCCTGCCGACCGGCGCCTTGATCATCTTCCTCAACCGCTTCATTCCCGAGTCGCCACGATTCCTGTCCAACGCAGGCCTCGAAGACCAGGCGCGCGCGGTACTCGCCAGGTTCTCCGGTGCGGGCCGGCGGGGTCCCGACGGTTCCCCGGCGAAACCGCTGGACGCCCTGATAGAGCGCGACGACAGTCGTCATCCCGGCCCGCCGGTGATCGACGAAAGCCATCCCATCGGTGGAATGCGCCAGTTGCTGCGTGGCCGCCATGCAGCGCTGACCTGGGGCCTGGTGATGGCGGGCGTGTCCTGGGGGCTGGTGAACTTCGGTTTCCTGCTTTGGTTGCCGCTCAACCTGGTCGAACTGGGTGTCGACCCCGGCGGCGCAAGTGCGCTGCTGGCGCGCTCGGCGGTGCTCGCGCTTCCGGGCATCGGCGTGGTGATCTGGCTATATCACCGCTGGAGCAGCATCCGCTCGCTGGTGCTTTTCATTGCGTTGACGACGCTGGCGCTGCTTGCATTCTTCGCAATGGGAATCATGGGCCTGCGTTCGGAGGCGGCGACGATCACCGCCACCGCGGCGCTGCTGGTCAGCGTCAGCGGTGTGATTGCGATGCTGATCCCGTATGCGGCTGAAATCTATCCGGTGCATCTTCGAGGTACCGGCTCGGGCGTGGTCGCAGCGGCGTCCAAGTTCGGCGGCATCCTCGGCGCGGGCCTGGGCGTGATGGGTTTCTTCGGCAACTTCGCGATTTCCGCGCTGATGATCGCCGTCCCGATGACGATCTCGGCGGTGATGCTGCTGCGCAGCGGCATCGAGACCCGGGGGCAGCGCCTGGAGGACATCCAGGAGTCGCTGGCGCACAGGCCCGCGAAATAGGCTAGGGGACGGCAATCAGCCTCGACTACTCCACGCTCGATTCGCTACGTCGGCACCACCCGGCATGGCGCCTGCTGCGCTCGGACCACGCTCCGCTCGTGGCCAGCTTCCTGCACCGGGTATTCGTGGTGCCCAACGTGCGGGTGATGGCGGCAGCGGATCTCGCCGAGTCCCTGGACGACGAGCTCTACGCACTGCGCCAGATGCTGGGTGAGAATGCCTTCCCCAAGCCGGCGCAGACCTACCTCGACGACTGGGCCGCAGCGGACAAGGGCTGGCTGCGCAAGTTCTATCGCGCCGGCACCGACGAGCCGCAGTTCGACCTCACGCCGGCCGCGGAGAAGGCGATCGCGTGGCTCGGCCAACTCGCCGAACGCAGCTTCGTGGGCACCGAGTCGCGCCTGCTGACCCTGTTCGAGCTGCTGCGGCAGATGAGCGAGGGCAGCGAGGCGGACCCGCAGAAACGCTTGGCAGAGCTGCAGCGCCGGCGCGCGGAGATCGACGCCGAGATCGCGCGGGTCGAGGCCGGCGACGTGCCACTGCTCGACGACACCGGGCTGCGCGACCGCTTTCAGCAGTTCACCCAACTCGCCCGCGAGCTGCTGGCCGACTTTCGCGAGGTGGAACACAACTTTCGCCGCCTCGATCGCCGCGTGCGCGAGCGCATCGCGTTGTGGGAGGGCAGCAAGGGCGCGCTGCTCGAGGAGATCATGGGCGAGCGCGATGCGATCGGCGATTCCGACCAGGGTCGCAGTTTCCGCGCGTTCTGGGATTTCCTGATGTCGAGCCGGCGGCAGGAAGAGTTGACCGCCCTGCTCGAGCGCGTGCTGGCGCTGTCTCCGGTGATCGAGCTCAAGCCCGACCCGCGCACCCGCCGTGTGCACTACGACTGGCTCGAGGCCGGCGAGCACACCCAGCGCACCGTGGCCCAGCTGTCGCAGCAACTGCGGCGCTTCCTCGATGACCAGGCGTGGCTTGAGAACCGCCGCATCATGGACATCCTGCGCAGCATCGAGGCGCGTGCGCTCGGGCTGCGCGACTGTCCGCCGGCCGGCGAGGTGATGGGCGTCGACGAGCCGGCGCCTACGGTGGAACTGCCGATGGAGCGTCCGCTGCATGTGCCGACGCGACGGCCGAGGATCGCTGACATCGTGGTGCAGGCCGGCGACGATGCCGGCGATGCGTCGGCCCTGTTCGAGCAGGTCGTGGTCGACACCGCGCGGCTGTCGCGGCATATCCGCCATGCGCTGCAGGCCCGCTCCCAGGTGACCCTGCGCGAGCTGGTCGCCGGACAGCCGCTGCAACATGGCCTGGCCGAACTCGTCGCCTATCTGCAGCTCGGTAGCGAGGCGTTCACCACCAGTGTCGACGAGGCCAGCAGCGACCTGATCGAATGGGAGACGATCGCCGCCGACGGGAGCGTGTCGCGTCGACGTGCGCGGCTGCCGCGTGTGATCTTCGTAAGATAGTCCGATGTCCGACCTCGATCCCATCCCCGACCCCGCTGCGGCGAATGCCGTCGTCGAGCCCGACCTTTCCGCACTGGCGATCCATTTGCTGAAAGGCGTGATGTACCGCGAAGGCGACGAACGACTGTGGGCCAGCCTGCTGACCCTGCAGTTCCGCGTGCGCGATTACGTGGCCGTGCTGGGCCTGGAGCTGGTGCTCGACGAAGCCGAAGGCCACGCCTTCCTGAAGGGCCGCCCCGACCCGTCCGACGACGACCCGGGCCCGCGCCTGCCGCGGCTGGTCGCGCGGCGCCCGCTGTCGTTTCCGGTCAGCCTGTTGCTGGCCCTGTTGCGGCGCAAGCTCGCCGAATTCGACGCCGGTGGCGCCGATACCCGGCTCGTGCTCAGCCGCGAGGAGATCGTCGAGTTGCTGCGGGTGTTCCTGCCCGACAGCAGCAATGAGGCGAAGCTCGTCGATCAGATCGACAGCCATATCAACAAGGCGGTCGACCTGGGTTTTCTGCGCCGCCTCAAACCTTCCAGCGGCGCTGCCGCCAGCTTCGAGGTGCGGCGCATCCTGAAGGCATTCGTCGATGCGCAGTGGCTCGCCATGTTCGATGCGCGGCTGGCCGCCTACCAGGCCGAGCTCGCCGGCGACCCGCCAGACATGGACGCCGCCGATGCGTGAGTCGATCGACCCCGGACTCGATTTCCTGGCCGACGACAGCCTCTCGGGCTTTCGCCTGCGCCGGCTCGAAGTACTGAACTGGGGCACCTTCGATGGCCGCGTCTGGACCCTGCAGCTCGACGGCCGCAATGGCCTGTTGACCGGCGACATTGGTTCCGGCAAGTCGACCCTGGTCGATGCCGTGACGACCCTGCTCGTGCCGGCGCAGCGGGTCGCCTACAACAAGGCGGCCGGCGCCGACAGCCGCGAACGCAGCCTGCGTTCCTACGTTCTTGGCCACTACAAGTCCGAGCGCAACGAGGTCACCGGCGCAGCGCGCCCGGTCAGCCTGCGCGATGCCGGCAGCTACTCGGTGATCCTCGGCGTGTTCCACAACGCAGGTTACGACCAGACGGTGACGCTCGCCCAGGTGTTCTGGTTCAAGGATGCGCACGGCCAGCCGCAGCGTTTCTATCTCGGTGCCGAACGCGATCTGTCGATCGCCGGCGACTTCGCCGACTTCGGTGCCGACATCACCCGCCTGCGCAAGCGCCTGCGCGCCTCCGGCGCCGAAATCGAGGACAGCTTCCCGAAATATGGCGCCTGGTTCCGCCGCCGCTTCGGCATCGACAACGACCAGGCGCTGGAACTCTTCCACCAGACCGTGTCGATGAAGTCGGTCGGTAATCTGACCGATTTCGTGCGCGGCCACATGCTCGAGCCCTTCGACACCGCGCCGCGCATCCAGGCTCTTATCAGTCACTTCGACGACCTCAACCGCGCCCACCAGGCGGTGCTGAAAGCGCAGCGCCAGCTCGAACTGTTGACCCCATTGGTCGCCGATGGCGCGCGGCATGCCGGCCTGCTCGGCGACGTCGAGGCCCTGCGCCAGTGTCGCGATGCGCTGCGTGGCCATTTCGCCGAGCTCAAACTTGACCTGATTGCCCGCCGTCAGACGCTGCTGAACGAGGAGTGGCAGCGTCTGGATGCGCAGGTGCAGCGGATCGACGCGCAGCGCGGTGAACACCAGGGTCAGGTCGACGAACTCAGGCAGGCGATCCGCGAAAACGGAGGCGACCGCCTGGAGCGGCTGGCGGTCGAGATCAGGACGCGCGAGAAGCTGCGCGACGAGCGCCAGGCCAGGGCGCGCCGCTACGCCGAACTCACCTCCGTGCTGGGGCAGGCGGCGGCCACCGACGCGGCTGCCTTCGACACCCAGCGACAGGCTTTCGGCACGCTCGGCGAGACCCTGCGCGAGCAGGATGCGGAACAGCAGAACAAGCTGACCGAGTTCGAGGTGGAACTGCGTCAGGGCCGCGGCGATCACGACGCGCTGCAGGCCGAAATCGACAGCCTGAAGCGTCGCCGCAGCAACATCGACGATCGCCAGATTCGCATCCGCGAGGCGCTGTGCGCGGCAATCGGTGTGGAAGCCGAGGCGATGCCATTTGCCGGCGAGCTGATCCAGGTGCGCGAGGAGGATCGCGAGTGGGAGGGCGCCGCCGAACGCCTGCTGCACGGGTTCGGTCTGTCGCTGCTGGTGTCTGATGCGCATTACAGGGCGGTGGTCGACTGGGTCGAACGCAGCCAGCTGCGCGGGCGGCTGGTGTATTTCCATGTCCGCGAGCGACGCTCGCGCGATCTGCCCGAACTGCACCGCGATTCGCTGGTGCGAAAGCTTTCGCTGAAACCCGATTCGCCACTCTACGACTGGATGGAGCGCGAGCTCGCGCGTCGCTTCGATGTCGCCTGCTGTGCCACCCAGGACCAGTTCCGCCGCGAACTGCGCGCGATCACCCGCGCCGGCCAGATCAAGGAGCCCAGCGGCCGCCACGAAAAGGACGATCGCCACTCGATCGACGACCGCAGCCGCTACGTGCTCGGCTGGAGCAATACGGCCAAGATCGCCGCGCTGGAAACGCGACGGGTACAGCTGGAAACACGGCTCGCTGCGATCGCCGGCCGCATTGCCAGCGTGCAGGGCGATCGACAGACGCTGGGCGAGCGGCTGACGGCGCTGGCCAAGCTCGAAGAGTTCACCGGGTTCGACGTGCTCGACTGGGGCAGTGTCGCCAGCGTCATCGCTGCGCTCAGCGACGAGCGCGATCGGCTGGCCGCGGGCTCCGACATCCTGCGCCAGCTCGGCGAGCGGCAGCAGCGGGCCGAGCATGAGCTTGGCGAGGCCGTGCTTGCACTGGACGCCGCGCGCGACAAGCGTTCCAGGGTCGAGCAACGCAGGAGCGACGCCGAGGCCCTGCAGCAGCTGACACTCACGGTGCGCGACGAGGCATCGGTGGGCGTAACGCTCGCCCCACACATCGAAGCACTGCGCGCCGAGGCACTCGGCGAGCACCAGCTCACGGTCGAATCCTGCGACAACCGCGAGCAGGATCTGCGCGGCTGGTTGCAGTCGCGCATCGATGCCGAGCAGCGGAAGCTGGAGCGCCTGGCCGAGAAGATCATCAAGGCGATGTCGGCATTCAAGGATGCGTTCAAGCTCGAAACCGCCGAAATCGACGCCAGCCTCGCCGCGATGCCCGAGTACGCCGGCCTGCTCGCCCAGTTGCAGCGCGACGACCTGCCGCGTTTCCGGGAGCGCTTCAAGGAACTGCTCAACGTCAACACGATCAACGAGATCGCCAATTTCAACGCGCAGCTCGCCCGCGAGCGAGAGACCATCCGCGAACGCATCGCCAGAATCAACGAGTCGCTGACCCAGATCGATTACAACCCCGGGCGCTACATCGTGCTCGAGTCGCAGGCGAGCCCGGATGCCGAGATCCGCGATTTCCAGGCCGAGTTGCGCGCCTGTACCGAAAGCGCGGTGAGCGGCTCCGACGATGCCCAGTATTCGGAAGCGAAGTTCCTGCAGGTCAAGGCGATCATCGATCGTTTCCGCGGTCGCGAGGGACTGTCGGAACAGGATCGCCGCTGGACCACCAAGGTCGGCGATGTGCGCAACTGGTTCCTGTTCGCCGCCAGCGAGCGCTGGCGCGAAGACAACGCCGAACACGAGCACTACTCCGACTCCGGCGGCAAGTCGGGCGGGCAGAAGGAGAAGCTCGCCTACACGATCCTGGCGGCCAGCCTGGCCTACCAATTTGGCCTCGAATGGGGCGCGGTGCGTTCGCGCTCATTCCGCTTCGTGGTTATCGACGAGGCCTTCGGTCGCGGATCGGACGAATCGGCACAATACGGGCTGTCCTTGTTCCAGCAACTGAATCTGCAACTGTTGATCGTCACTCCGCTGCAGAAGATCCATATCATCGAGCCGTTCGTGGCCAGTGTCGGCTTCGTCCACAACGAACAGGGTCGCGCATCGAAACTGCGCAACCTGACGATCGAGGAATACCGCTCGCAGAAGGCCGGGCGCGCAGCAACGACGACCGAGTCGCCAGCGGTCGCGGCGCTCGATGCCCCCTCGGCGGGTTGAGGATGGCCTGGACCACGCCCGCCGACCTGAAGGCACAGCTCATGCGTCGTTTCGACAGCGGGGCGTTGCTGCGGTCCGTGGTCGATGGCGACACGTCGCTGTTTCCACTGCGACTGGGGCTGAAGGGCCCGAGCGCGGAAGAGATCGGCCAGCAGTTTTCCGCCGTGCGCGCCTGGTCCGACGCGCTGGCGGCACAGCCGCAGGTGCGCATCGAATGGCGGGAGGTCCGCCACCGCGTGCAGGGTGCGCAGCGCCTGCCTGCCCGGGCATGGATCGACTCGCTCGACGGCGCGCTCGCCTGGCTGGGCAAGCGCCGCGAAGCCGAGCGCCTCGCTGGTGTGGTTCGACAGACGCGTCAGGGATGTCCGACCTTGTTGCCGTGGCTGGCGCGGCGCCCTCTGCAGGCAATCGAGCTGGCGCAGCAGTGGCCGCAACTGCTGGCGGTGGTCGAGTGGATGCAGGCGCATCCGCGCCCGGGGATCTATCTGCGCCAGGTCGATGTGGCCGGCGTGCATAGCAAGTTCATCGAGGCACACCGCAGTGTGCTGGGAGAAATGCTGGAGCTGACCATGCCAGCAGCGGTGATCGATCCGCTACAAAGCGGCGTCGGCCGGTTCGCCGCCCGCCACGGGTTCCGTGACAAGCCGGTCCGGATCCGATTTCGCGTACTCGATCCGCAGGTTCAGAGCCTGCCCGGTACCACCTGCCCCGACCTGACCCTCGACGCCGACAGTTTCGCCGCGCTGCGGTTGCCGCTGCGACGGGTCTTCGTCACCGAGAATGAAACCAACTTTCTCGCGTTTCCTTCCGTCGCCGACGCGATCGTGATATTCGGCGGCGGCTACGGCTGGGACGCGCTGGCACAGGCCGCTTGGCTTCACCGCTGCGCAGTCCACTACTGGGGCGACATCGACACCCACGGCTTCGCCATCCTCGATCAGCTGCGCGCCCGGTTCGGGAACGTGTCGTCGCTGCTGATGGATCGCGCTACCCTCGACGCCCACTCGCTGCACTGGGGCCGTGAGCCGGAGCAATGTCGGCATGACCTGCCGCGGCTTTCCGCCGAAGAGCGCACCCTGTACGACGCGCTGCGCGACAATCGCATCGGCGATCACCTGCGCCTGGAGCAGGAGCGCGTCGGCTTCCAGTGGGTCCGACAGGCGCTGGCGGGGATCGGCGGCTGAGGCGCCGGGAAGGTCAGAGCCCGTGGGGTCTTGGCGAAGGTGGTCTGATCACGCCACCCGATCAGTAGGTTGTTCGGCTCAACAGTCTCGCCGGCCCAGACGCGGGGGGAACGGGAACCCTGAGCCTCACCGGAGCACGCGACATCAGGAGAGCGGGTCCACGACGGGTACCAGAAAACCACCCGCGCAAAAAGGCTGAACTGCCCGCTTCATGCGCCACACGCCCGAAACAACTACCGTATCGCCTCCCGAGACACCCGGAACACCGTTTTGACCATCATGAGCACCCCGGCCGGCCCGTCCGACGAGATCGAAATCTCGCTGCTCCAGCGCGTGCGCGAAGCGACTGAACTGCTTGAACGCATCGGTGACGATCACTCGTTGCTGGCGACGCTGCCCAAGGCCGATCGCGACCGTTTCCAGCGCGCGGTTGCGCGGGTGTACCACCCCGACCCGGTTGCGCGGCGGCAGCGTCTGAAGGCGGCCGAGCGCGAGCGCAATGCCGCGCACACACGGCGCGAGGACGAGCTGCTGGAGTCCACCGGCATCCGTGAACTGCGGCGCAAGCCGGTATTCACCACCCCGAACTATTTTCCGCCACAGGACTTCCAGCCGGCCGATCGCGATGCGGACGAACCGTTCCGCGGCGAAACCGTCGAGCCGCAGCATTGCTACGTCTGCAAGCAGAAGTACTCGAAGATCCATCACTTCTACGATCAGTTGTGCCCGCAGTGCGCAACCTTCAACTACGCCAAGCGTACCGAGCTTGCCGATCTCAGCGGCCGGGTCGCGCTGCTGACCGGCGGCCGGGTCAAGATCGGCTACCAGGCCGGGCTCAAGCTGCTGCGCGCGGGTGCCGAACTGATCGTGACGACGCGGTTCCCGCGCGATTCGGCCGCGCGTTACGCGCAGGAGCCTGACTTCGACGTGTGGGGCCATCGCCTGCAGGTGTTCGGTCTCGACCTGCGCCACACCCCGAGCGTCGAAGCGTTCTGCAGCCGACTGCTGGCGACGCGCGAGCGCCTCGATTTCATCATCAACAATGCCTGCCAGACGGTGCGTCGTCCGCCGGAGTTCTACGCGCACATGATGGAGGGCGAGACCGCGGCGCTGGCCGACACCCCGGACGTCGTGCGGCAACTGGTGGGTCATTACGAGGTGCTTCGCGGCACCGGTGGGTCCAGCGAAGGCGACGCGGCGCTGGCGCGCATCGATGTGTCCGGCGAGGTTCATGCGCCCGGCATGACGCGTGCCGCGGAGTTGTCGCAGATCGCGCTGCTGCCCGACGAACTGGTCGCGCAGCGGCACCTGTTTCCCGAAGGTCGGCTCGACCAGGACCTGCAGCAGATCGACCTGCGCGGTCGCAACTCCTGGCGCCTGCTGATGGACGAAGTGCCGTCCGTCGAACTGCTCGAAGTGCAACTGGTGAACGCCGTGGCGCCCTTCATCATCAATGCGCGGCTCAAGCCGCTGATGCTGCGCACCCCGGCCGGTACCGAGCCCTCCCGCGACAAGCACATCGTCAACGTGTCGGCGGTGGAGGGGCAGTTCTACCGCAACTTCAAGACCACGCGGCATCCGCACACCAACATGGCCAAGGCCGCGCTCAACATGATGACGCGCACCGCGGCAGCCGATTACCACGGCGACGGCATCCACATGAACAGCGTCGACACCGGCTGGGTCACCGACGAGGATCCCGCGGAACTCGCAGCCCGAAAGGTGGTGGAGGAACGTTTCCATCCGCCGCTGGACATCGTCGATGGCGCGGCTCGCATCGTCGATCCGATCATCGCCGGACTGAACAGCGGTGAACACGTCTGGGGACAGTTCCTCAAGGACTATCGTCCGACGGACTGGTAAGAGATTCGGTCCGCGCACCCGGCGAGCGGTACGGGATGCCGCTCGACTACACCAGACGTTCACCGGAATTCCTCTTCCGGACGGAGAGGCAAGCAGTGCGGCACGCGCAGTGCCGCATTTGACGGTGCGCGAGAATCGAGGCTTCCTCGCGCTTCGCTCACCGATCCGACGCGCAAGAACAAGACCCGACATCGTCACGAAACCTGCCGCGGGATGCCCGTTGGCGCACACCGGCAGCTGCTGATTTTTTCGCCACCTCTTAACCGGCCGCGCGGATAGTGCAGTGACGAGCGCAGCCTGCGCATCGGAGCATGCGGAGAGAAGACTGTCTGAACGGCGTCCGGCCGCGTGCTGTTTCCGACAGCCGGAGAAAACACCCATGTTTGCCCACAACAAGCGACTGCAGTACTCGGTGCACGTGTCCGAGCCCAACCCCGCGTTGGCCAATCTCATGCTCGAACAATTCGGCGGCCCGCAGGGCGAACTCGCCGCGGCCATGCGTTATTTCACCCAGGCCCTCGCCGAGGACGACCCGGGTCGAAAGGACCTGCTGCTGGACATCGCCACCGAGGAGCTCAGCCATCTCGAAGTGATCGGCACGATCGTTGCGATGCTCAACAAGGGCGCCAAGGGCGCACTGGCCGAAGGCGTGGAAGAGGAGGCCGAACTGTTCCGCACCCTGCAGGGCGCCGGCAATGATTCCCACGTAACCCAGGTCCTGTACGGCGGAGGCCCCGCGCTGACCAACTCCGGCGGGCAGCTGTGGACCGCCGGCTACATCGACAGCATCGGCGAACCCACCGCCGACCTGCGATCCAACATCGCCGCAGAAGCGCGCGCGAAGATCATCTACGAACGCCTGATCAACCTCACGGCCGATTCGGGCGTGCGCGACGCGCTCGGGTTCCTGATGACGCGCGAGATCTCGCACCAGAAGTCGTTCGAGAAGGCGCTGTACGCGATCCAGCCGAACTTTCCGCCGGGCAAGCGCCCCGGCATTCCGGAATTTGCCGATCTCTACGTCAACACGTCGCAGGGCGATGGCGATACGCGCGGCTCGTGGAACAGCGACGAGAACTTCAATTTTGTTTCCGACCGCGAGCAGTTCCTCGCGATGGACGGCGGCGACGGTCTGCCGAGCGTGAAGCTCAAGTCCACGCACCGGGATGCGGTCGAACAGATGGCGGCGCGCACGCGTTCCAATCCCTCGCTCGACCCGCAGACGGGCGCCGAGCTCGGCATTACGGGCCAAGCCACGCAGCACTGAGCGCGACGCGCGACCGCCCCCGCGGCAACACACGACACCACCACCAGGAGAAGAACATGACGACACAAAGAGACGAGCTGCTCGCTTCGCTGCGAGACGCGCACGCCATGGAGTCCCAGGCCGAAACCATGCTCGCCGGCCAGGCGAAGCGGCTCGAAAACTACCCGGCGCTCAGGGCACGCATCGAGCGCCACGTCGAGGAGACACAGAACCAGCGTCGCCTCGTGGGCGAATGCCTCGAGCGCCTTGGCGAATCATCGTCTTCGATCAAGGACACCGGCGGAAAGTTCATGGCCATGGGCCAGTCGCTCGCCGGCATGGTCGCCGACGACGAGGTGCTCAAGGGCGTGATCGCCAGTTACGCGTTCGAGCACATGGAGATCGCTTCGTACCGCATGCTGATATCGATGGCCAAGACCGTCGGCGAGCCGGAGATCCAGAGGATCTGCGAAGGCATCCTCAAGGAAGAGGAGGGCATGGCCGCCTGGCTGGAGCAGCACATGATGGACATCACGCAGGAGTTCATGATGCGCCTGGAGGGTTCCACCCAGGCCGGGACCCGTACGTCTGGGGCCTCCACGCGGGACTTCCAGGCCAAGCGCTGACCGTCCGCACGTGCGCTTGCCTGCCCGACATCGCCCTCAGCCGAGGGCGGTGTCGAGCAGCATCATCAAAACGAAACCGATCATCAGCCCCCCGGTGGCGAAGTTCTCGTGGCCCTGCCGGTGGGATTCGGGAATGATCTCGTGGCTGACCACGAACAGCATCGCGCCCGCCGCGAATCCAAGGCCGGTCGGCAGCAGCATCGGAACCGCCACCACGACACTGGCACCGATCACCGCCCCCACCGGTTCGATCAGCCCGGAGACCATCCCCACCGTCATGGCGCGCATCCGGCTGTAGCCGGCAAGTATCAATGCGACCGCGACAACGAAGCCCTCGGGCAGGTCCTGAATGGCAATTCCGGTTGCCAGAGCGACGCCTTGCGAGTGGCTGGTGGCGAAGCCGACGCCGATCGCCAACCCTTCCGGCAGGTTGTGCAGGCAGATCGCGAACACGAACAGCCAGGTCCGCTTGAGGCCATGTTGCGACAGGCCTTCGGGGCCTTTGATGAAGTGCTCGTGCGGAATGCCCAGGTCCAGCGCCTTGATCATCGCCGCGCCGACCAACAGGGCAATACCCACGGTCATGCCCGCGGCCCAGGGGCCCGCGCCCTGCTGTTGCGCGGCCTCGATGCCCGGCAAGACCAGCGAGAAAGCGCTGGCGGCCAGCATTACGCCAGCGCCGAACCCCAGCAGCGCATCCTGCGTCCGGGCTCCGATCTGCGTGGCGAACAGCGCCGGCAGCGTGCCGGCGGCCGTGGCACCCGCGGCGATCGAACCTCCGATGAGCGCCGCCTGCACCGGCGACAGGTCGCCTGCACTCAGCAGCATCCGCCACCACGCAGCGGCTTCCACGCCCAAGGCGCGGCGGGCCGGCACTGTTGATCGCTGCGGTGGCGCATGGGTTTGGAGTTCCGCGCACGACGGTTGCAGCGACTGTCAGGCACGAGGGCGAAAAGGTCGGTGAAAAACCGTCGGTGAAAAACCGCAGTGCCCGGGTCAGGAGGCCTGGCTTCCGCCCGGAGGCGCATCCCGGGTATCACCCTGCGCCTTCGCACCGCCAGGCGCGCCGGGTGTCGCGTCGCGTTGCTTGCCACCTTCGAAGCCGTGCCAGTCTTTCTCGTCCTTCCTCGTGTTGCGGTCGCCGGATGCATGGCCGTATTCGCGGGCGGACTCACCCACTTCAGGAGGCATCCCGTCGGGTTTGCGCGCCGGGGACGACCCTTCCTCGTGTTCGCCGGTTTCGCCAGCGGTGTACGCGCCGCCCTGGCCCGGCTGGTTGCTGTAGTCGTCCGGCTTGCGAAGTTCGCCCTTGTCGGTGTCGGCATCGGCGCGGCCATGGGGTTGGTGCAACTTGCTCATGCGGATCGCTCCCGGTGGTCTGCCTGCGGTGTAGCAAGCGGGGCGATCAGTCCGCGTGAAACGCGCTCGTGCGACCTGCGAAAAGCGTCAGGCCTTGAGCCGGTAACCCGTGCGGAAAATCCACCAGACCACGGCCAGGCACAGCAGCAGGAAGCCCACGACCGCCGCCAGGCTCAGGCCGACGTTGACATCGGCAATGCCGTAGAAGCTCCAGCGCATGCCGCTGATCAGGTACACCACGGGATTGAACAGGGTCACCGTCTGCCAGGCCGGCGGCAGCATGGAGATGGAGTAGAACGCGCCGCCCAGGAAGGTCAGGGGCGTGACCACCATCAATGGGATGACCTGCAGCTTCTGGAAGCTGTCGGCCCACAGCCCGATGATGAAGCCGAACAGGCTGAAGGTGACCGCGGTCAGCACCAGGAAACCCAGCATCCACAGCGGGTGCGCGATCTCATACGGTACGAACACGCGTGCCGTGATCAGGATCAGTGCGCCCAGCACCAGCGATTTCGTCGCAGCCGCCCCCACGTAGCCGAGCACGACTTCCACCGGTGATACCGGCGCCGAAAGCAGTTCGTAGATGGTGCCCGACCACTTGGGCAGGTAGATCCCGAACGATGCATTGGAGATGCTCTCGTTGAGCAGCAGCAGCATCACCAGTCCGGGGATGATGAAGGCCCCGTAGCTGACCCCTTCCACGTCGCCCATGCGCGAGCCGATGGCCGCGCCGAAGACGATGAAGTACAGCGAGGTCGTCAGCACCGGCGCGATGATGCTCTCGGCCAGCGTGCGTGCGGTGCGGGCCATCTCGAAGCGGTAGATGGCGGCGATCGCGTGGGTATTGAGTGCCAGGCTCATGCGCGCACTCCTGCCGACGCGCCGTCGCGGGCGCTGGAGCGCACCAGGTTGACGAAGATTTCCTCCAGCGAGCTCTCGCTGGAGTGCAGGTCCTTGAAATGGATGCCCTGCTCGTTGAGCCGCCGCAGCAGCGCGGTAATGCCGGTGCGCTCACCCTGGGTATCGAAGGTGTACACCAGCGCCTCGCCATCCTCGGCCAATTCCAGCGGCAGGTCCGACAGCGGGTCCGGAATCCCCGTCAGCGGCTCCTGCAGGTGCAGCGTCAGTTGCTTCCTTCCGAGTTTGCGCATCAGCACCCGCTTGTCTTCCACCACGATGAGCTCGCCGTTGCTGATCACGCCGATGCGGTCGGCCATCTCCTGCGCCTCCTCGATGTAGTGGGTGGTCAGGATGATTGTGACGCCGCTGTCGCGCAGTTCGCGCACCATGCGCCACATGTCGCGCCGCAACTCGACATCGACGCCGGCCGAAGGCTCGTCCAGGAACAGGATTTTCGGTTCGTGGGCCAGTGCCTTGGCGATCAGGACCCGGCGCTTCATCCCGCCCGACAGCGTCATGATCTGGCTGTCGCGCTTGTCCCACAGCGACAGGTCGCGCAGCACCTTCTCGATGTGCGCGCGGTTGCGCGGCTTGCCGTAAAGGCCGCGGCTGAAGGACACCGTCGCCAGCACGGTCTCGAACGAGTCTGTCGACAACTCCTGCGGGACCAGCCCGATCAGCGAGCGAGCGGCGCGGAAATCGCGCACCGTGTCGTGCCCGTCGGCGAGCACCGTGCCGCTGCTCGCGTTGACGATGCCGCAGATGATGCTGATGAGCGTGGTCTTCCCGGCGCCGTTGGGCCCCAGCAGCGCGAATATCTCGCCGCGATGGATGTCCAGGTCGATGTGCTTCAGTGCGGCATGGCCGCCGGAGTAGGTCTTGGTCAGATTGCGGATCGAGACGATGGGCTGCACACGACATCCCTGTGTTGGCGGCCGCGCAGGTCTGCGGCATGAATGGGTACTTCCGGTGATCGTATCCTCAGTGAGGCCCGAACGCCGCCTCCGGGGCGATCCACGATGGTCCGGTGGGGCATCATCGGCACATGGCCAGCCTGTCCTTCATCCTGCCCGCGCACAACGAAGCCCGGCTGCTGCGGTCGACATTGAATGCGATCCACGCCGCCGCGCGTGAGCTGCAGGCGGACTACGAGGTCATCGTCGTCGACGACGCTTCCAGCGATGGTACCGCCAAGGTGGCTGAGCAGGGCGGTGCGCGCGTGGTGCGCGTGGAACACCGGCACATCGCGGCGGCGCGCAATGCCGGCGCGGACGCGGCCTGCGGTACCGTGCTGGTGTTTGTCGACGCCGACACCCTGATCGATGCCGCGGTGCTGCGCGCTGCGTTGGCCGCCGTCGAATCCGGTGCGATCGGTGGCGGTGCCGCCGTCCGCCTGCAGGGCAGGTCGTCCTGGGCGGAACGGATGCTGGAGTCGCTGCTGGTGTGGGTATTCCGAGCCGTGCGGATCGCACCGGGTTGCTTCATTTTCTGCACGCGTGCGGGATTCGACGCAGCCAATGGCTTCGACATGACCTACTACGCCGGCGAGGATGTCGCGATCAGTCGTGCACTCGCCAGGCAGGGACGCTTCGTGATCCTGCGCGAAGCGGTGCGCACTTCGGCGCGCAAGCTGCGCACCTTCGGCGCCTGGGAACACCTGCGCCTGGCGCTGATTTTTGCCTTCCGCGGACGACGGGTGCTGCGTTCGCGCGACGAACTGGGCCTCTGGTACGGCAGGCGCCGCGACGAATAGGCCCGCTGCGGATATTCCGCCACCAGATGTCCTGCGACGGGGCTGCAACGCGTTGCGACCGGAACCACCGTGCACTGCAGCCGTCATCGCGATTTCCCGGAAGGTCGGTTGCCGCACGAATGCCCCCGGGAGCACGGTGGCCAGGCAGGGGGCTCACGGTTCGGAGCTGAATCCCATGAACACGATCTGCCGCTACACCCTGCTCTCCGCCGCCCTCGTGGTGGCCACCGGATGCACGCAATCCCGCCGCGAGGCCACCGTCGCGGCCCCGCTCGCCTCCGCCCCCGAAGCCGTGTTCGGCGCCAACCTGCTGAAGGGCCTGGGCGACCACCATTTTCCGATCACCACCCGAAGTCCCGAAGCGCAGCGCTGGTTCGACCAGGGCCTGATGCTCACCATGGGCTTCAATCACGACGCCGCCGAACGCTCCTTCCTGCGCGCGGCGCAGTTCGATCCCGACTGCGCGATGTGCTGGTGGGGCGCATCACTGGTGCTGGGTCCGCACGTCAACGCCGGCATGGATCCGGAAAACAATGCGCGCGCGTGGTCGCGCCTGCAGAAGGCGCGCGCACTGGCCGGCACTGCCTCGCCGCGCGAACAGGCCTTCATCGAGTCGCTCTCCGCGCGCTATGGCGAGAACCCGCCGGAGGACCGCCGTCCGCTCGACGAGGCCTACGCGGTCGCCACCCGCCAGATGGTCCAGCAGCGTCCCGACGATCTCGACGCGGCGGTATTCCATGCGGAGGCCCTGATGGACCTGCAGCCGTGGGCCTATTACGACGAGCAGCGCCGGCCGGTCGGGAACACGGATGAAATCGTCTCCGTGCTGGAGTCGGTCATGGCACGGGATCCCGATCACGCAGGCGCGCTGCACCTGTACGTGCATGCGGTGGAAGCCTCCGACGATCCACAGCGTGGTGTGGACGCCGCCGACCGGCTGCGTGAGCTGATTCCGGGCTCCGGTCACCTGGTGCACATGCCGGCGCACATCTACGCGCGCGTGGGCCGCTGGCACGATGCGGTGATCGCCAACGAACGCGCGATCGAGGCCGACGACGCCTACCTGGCGGTTTGCCGCGGCAACACCGGGGGCATCTACCCGCTGGGCTACGTGCCGCACAACCACCATTTCCTGTGGTTCGCCGCCAGCATGGAAGGCAACAGCGAAACCGCCCGGAGCGCCGCGCTGGAGACCGCCCGACGTACCGACCTGCCCGAACTCATGCGCAAACCCGGCTTCGGAGGATTGCAGCATTACTGGATGTCGCCCTGGTTCGACCGGGTCCGCTTCGGACGCTGGGACGAAATCGCTGCAACGCCGAATCCTGCCGGGGACCTGCTGTACGTGACCGCGATCTGGCACTACGCGCAGGGGTTCGCCGCTGCGAACCAGCAGCGCGAGGCGGACGCCCGGCGCCACCTGCGCGAGCTGCGGACGCGGGCCGCCGACCCGGTGCTCGAGACCATGACCATGTGGGACCGTTACCCGCTCACGCTGGCGGCCACCATCGCCGAGCGCAGCCTGACGGCGGAGATCGCCCGGGCGGCAGGCGACCGCGAGGCGGCGGTCGCCGCCTTGCGTCAGGCGGCTGCGATCGAGGACAAAATTCCGTACGACGAGCCGCCCGGTTGGCACGCGCCGGTACGCCATTCGCTGGGAGCGCTGTTGCTCGAGGCCGGTCGCGCCGACGAGGCCGAAGCCGTGTACCGCGAGGAACTCGCACGCAACCCCTTCAACGGGTGGTCGTTGCGTGGGCTGGCGCAGAGTCTGGAGGACCAGGGCCGCTCGGAGGAGGCGGCCGAAACCGAGCGGCAGCGCAGGCAGGCCTGGCAGCACGCAGACGTCGAACTGGTCGCTTCGCGGTTTTAGCTGCCGGGGCCGGGCGCGGTCGGGAAGGCGCGCGCCGTAGGGGGCAGGCGATGGGCGGAACGGCAAGTCCGGCCCTTCGGAAACAGGCCGGGCTGTAAAAACAGGTTGAAGTAGAAACAGGTTGAAGTAGAAACAGGCTGCTGTAGATCCGGTCGCTGCGGCAGCGGCGGCCCGGATCTCCTTGCGGAACTCCTTCGAATGGCGCAAGATCATCCACTTGGATGGCAAGAGGATGGATCATGCCCCAGATCCCTGAATTGCGGCGCCGGCCGGCGGACAGCGAAAAAATCACGATCAACCTGGGTCATGTCGATCTCGGCCAGGTCGACCTGCTGGTGCATGACGGCTTCTATGCGAACCGGACCGATTTCATCCGTACGGCCATTCGCAACCAGCTCGACCGCCACGCCGATGCGGTACGGCAATCGGTCATGCGCCAGCAGTTGCAGCTGGGATTGCGCCAGATCGACCGTGCGGAGCTGGAAGCCGTGGCGGCTTCGGGCGAGACCCTGCACATCCATGTGCTCGGACTGGTGGTGATTGCAGACGACGTTTCCGCCGAACTCGCGCGCGAGGCGATCGCATCCATCCATGTACTCGGAGCCCTGCAGGCCAGCCCTGCGGTCAAGGCAGCGTTGGCCGACCGGATCGGCTGAACGCTTTTTGCCGGTGCCTCAAAGACCCGGCCAACACACTCAGGCGCGCCCACCGGCGCGGAAAACTGGAGCAGTCACGATGAACGCAGCCGACAACAAGGCCATGGCCGAGGCGACGCGCCTCACCCGCGAGGGGAAGCTGGAGGAGGCAACCGCATTGCTGCTGGGAGCGGCAAGGAACGTTGCGCCGGCCAACGGCCCCACGGAGGACGCCAGCGCGCTACAGGCCGGGCCGGCAACCGTGCGCCGGGCGGTGAATGCAGGTCGCGGGGCACCGGGAGCAGTACGCGGGGCGCTTGCAGGCCTGGTGGACCGGGTCGTGAAAGCGCCGCTCGCACGCGAGATCCGGAGCCGGAACCCCGAAGGCGGGCGACCGTCGCTCGTGCCTGGCCAGGGGAGTTTCCAGCAGCATCGTTTCAGCAACATCGCCGGCAGCCGCACGTACAAGCTCTACATTCCCGCGGGCAGCCATGCCGAGCCGCTACCGATGGTGGTGATGCTTCACGGCTGCACCCAGGCACCCGATGATTTTGCCGCGGGCACGGGCATGAACGCCTTGGCCGACGAGCTGAAGTTCCTCGTCGTCTACCCCGCGCAGGACGCATCGGCCAATCCGCAGCGCTGCTGGAACTGGTTCAGCGACAACGACCAGCAACGCGACCGCGGCGAGCCTTCGCTGATCGCCGGCATCACCCGCCAGGTCATGCGTGAGCAGTCGGTCGATCCGCGGCGCGTCTATGTCGCGGGTCTTTCCGCCGGTGGCGCGGCCGCCGCCATCATGGGCTCGGCCTATCCGGACCTGTATGCGGCCATTGGCGTGCATTCCGGCCTGGCATGCGGCGCCGCGAGCGACATGCCGTCTGCGTTCGCGGCCATGCGCCAGGGCGCGGCAGCAGGTTCGGGCAAGCGTGCGGCACGGCCGGTGGCAACCATCGTGTTCCACGGCGACAGCGACAGCACCGTCAGCCCGATCAATGGCGAGCAGGTGATTGAGCAGTCGAAGGCGTCCAGTCGCCTGCAGGTCCAGGTCAGCCAGGGGCGATCGGCCGGCGGTGTCGCGTACACGCGCACCGTGCAGCTCGATGACGAAGGGCAGGCACTGCTGGAGCACTGGCTGTTGCACGGCGGCGGCCACGCGTGGTCGGGCGGCAGCGCGGCCGGTTCCTACACCGATCCCCGCGGCCCGGATGCCAGCCGGGAGATGCTGCGCTTCTTCCTGCAGCATCGCCTGGCGTAGCGGCCTGGGCGGACCCGCCGAGGCGGGCGCACCTGAAAAAGCTGCTTGTCAGCCCGGCACCGGCTCGGCGGCTTTGGGCGCGGACTCCACCTGGTTGCGACCGGCCCGCTTGGCCCGGTACAGCGCCGCGTCGGCGCACCGCAGCAGGTCGACCGAGTCGCCGGTCGCGCCGGGCACGTAGCCGGCCACTCCGATGCTGACGGTGACCGGATGCAGTCGCTCCTGCATCGCGGCGCGCACCTGTTCGGCGCGCAGGACTGCGTCTTCCTGGGTGACGTTTGGCAGCAGCAGCGCGAACTCCTCGCCGCCGAACCTCGCCAGCATTTCGCGCGTTGGATCGTGCAGCGCGTGCAGGTTCTGGGCGATGCTGCGCAGCAGGACATCGCCTTCCAGATGCCCGTGCTCGTCGTTGTAGCGCTTGAAGAAATCCACGTCGATCATCAGCACCGACAGCGGCCGTTGCTGGTCCAGGCACCGCACCCATTCCCGCTGCAGTCCGTTCTGCATGGCCCGGCGGTTGGCGACGCCGGTCAGTGCGTCTTCGGTGGCCAACTCGCCGAGCTTGCGGTTGAGTTCTTCCAGTTCATGGGTACGCGCTCCGATGCGCGCCTCCAGTTCGCGGTTGGCCTCGGCCAGGCGCTGCGTGCGCCGGCGGACCAGTTCGCGCACTGCCACCGCGCCGAGCGCAACCGCGGTCAACATGCCCAGCAGCCGCAGCCACCACTGTTCGTGCCAGCGCGGCAGCACGCGGTAGCCGAAACTGATCGGCTCGGCCGTCCGGCCACTGGCAGTGCGCGCTTCCACCGTGAGCATGTAGTCGCCCGCGGCCGATGCGGGCAGCACCAGGTCACCCCCGCCCCATCGGCTCCATTCCTCGCCAGCGTCTCCGCCTTCCAGGCGATATCGGTATTCGGGCGTGCTGCCCATGCTGATGGCGCCGTAGCGCAGTTGCAGGCGTGCTCCGGGAGGAATCTCCGCCAGCCCCGGCTCCTGCAGCGCCAACCGCCTCGCCGCGCCGTTTCCGGAAGGCCGCACGACGATCCGGTCGAAGCCCAGGGCCAGTGGCGCCGGCTCCGGCATCGGCTCACGCGGATCGAACTGCAGGATCCCGTTCCAGGTCGCCACCCGGACCACGCCGTCGTCGTGATAGCGCAGCCGGGCGTAGCCTCCGGCCAGTCGCGAGCCCAGGTGCAGTGGCTGCCATTCGTCTCCGGCTTTGTGCCGGAACCACATCTGGCGAAGCGTGAAGGCATAGGCGCCCAGCGGCGTCTGCTCCACGAGCAGTTCGTCCGGCCGGTCGACCAGGGTCGGCAGCGCTGTCGTGTCGGGGACGAAACCCGGTCCCTGGAAGCGGAAAGCGCGGTCACCGCTGACCGCATGCACCTGCCCGTCCAGCAGGTAGACACTACTGCCGAAATCAGTGTCCAGCACCAGCCCCTGCTCTGGCCCGAATACCTGTCTGCGCACCAGCGCACGGCGGTCGGGGCCCAGGGTCCATCGCTGCGCGCCGCCGCGGGTATCGCCGAACCACAACTCGCCCGGAGCGGTCTCCAGCAGTGTCACCGCGCTGGCGCCTTCCAGCGACATCCCCGCGCCCGCCTGCCATCTGCCGTTCCTGCGATCGATGACGATCAGCCGCTGGTCGCTCAGGCCATACACGACGTCGGGATCGAAGCGCGATTCGACCAGTTCCAGGACGCTCTCGGGCTGGCTCAGCAGCTTGCGCGGCTCGGTGGCGCCGGGTTCCAGCACCAGCAGCCCGTCGCGATGAGCAACCAGCAGCCCGCCTGCGGTGCCGGCAAGCGCGAAAGCCTCGAAGTCGACCCAAGGCAACTGCCGGGTCTGAATGTTTCCCTGGGGTCCTGTCTGCATGCGCGCCATGCCGCGGGTCGTCGCAAGCCACAGCGCGCCCTGGTACCACTCGAAATCGAACACCGATCCCTGCAGCCCGTCGGTGGCGCCGATGTAGGACCACGGCGACGGCATCGACATGCGGACCAGGTCGCCCTCGGTCGCCGCCCAGAGTCCGCCTTCGTGGTCGGTGCCCAGCGCGCTGATTCCGAAGCTTCCAAGACTCATGCGGTCACGCAGCCGGCCATCGCGCCCGTAACGGAACACCTCGCCCTGGAGCGTGCCGACCACGAAGCTGCCGTCTTCCAGCGGCAGTACGGTGTGCGCCTGACTATCCCGCAGCTGGGTACCGGCACCGTTGCCCATCGGGCTGATCCCCTCGGCGTCGGCTAGAAAGAACCCCTTGTTGCTGATCAGCAGCAGCCCGTCGCGATGCGGGATTACGCCAAGCAGGCCCTGATCGGCGAAGACGCCGCCACCGGGCTCCAGTTCGAATTTCCCGTCCGCGAAACGGGTGAAGCCCAGACCGTCGATGCGCGCGAACAGCTGGCTGCCCACCTTGTAGATCGCGCGCTGGTTCTCCTGCAGCGGCCAGTGCTTCAGCAGTCGTTGCCGGTAGTCCAGCAGGTGCAGCGACTTTTCACTGCGGAAATACACACCGTCGGCCGTGGCGATGACCTGCCAGACGTTGCCGACGGCCCGGTCTTTTCCTCTGAGTCCGGCGGCGGTCAGCAGTTCCCGGTACTCCGTCTCGCCCGCGGCATTCTCCTGCAGCCACCCGAACGAGTCATAGCTGCCTACGTAGATGTGCCCGTCGTGGCCGGTGGCCAGTTCCCGCGCGGGGTAGCGGCCAGGAAGGCCGATCAGGTCCCAGCGTTCGCCGTCGTAGCGCAGAACGCCCTCGCCGTTGCCGACGAACAGGCGCCCGGCCTGATCGGTCGTGAGCGCCCAGTGGTGCGGCGTGGCCTGGTAGTCCTCCGGCAGGAATCGACGCAGCAAGGGCGTGCCCTGCAGCGTCTCGGCCCGCGCAACGGTCTGCCCGAACAAGCCGGTTCCAGCCAGCGCCAGCAGAGTCAGCAGCACGATCCGGGCGTTCATCGATCTCGTCATCCCCGGCAGTCTGCATCAGGACCGGTCCGGGAACTAGGCGGGGAACCGCATTCTGCTTCGGGTCGCACCGGTCGAAGCCGGCGCGCCACCCGCGTCATCGGCCTCACTCCGCACGGGCATGGTTGGCAGACCCGACAAACCGGAGTGACGACGACAGGACCCGAGCCATCTGGAACGATACGGAGATCGCCAGCAGCGACGACATACTGGAGGTCGAGGGCAACGCCTGCTTTCCCGAGGAAGCCGTGCAGCGCGAATACCTGCGGCTCTCGCAGCACACCACGATCTGCGGCTGGAAGGGCATCGCGCACTACTGTGATCTTGTGGTCGGCGACGCGATCAACGAAAACGCCACCTGGTATTACTCCGAGCCCAGGGACGCGGCGGCGGAGGTCCGCGGACCGCTTGTGTTCTGGAACGGCGTCAAGGTCACCGCCCGAGGCGACCGCAACACCCCCGCGACGGCAGCACCGGGGCTGCGGCCTCAAGCCGGCTGGCGCTGGCGCATGAAGTAGCGATACAGCACAGGCACCACGAACAGGGTCAGCACGGCGGAGAACGCCAGGCCCCAGACGATGCTCGACGCCACCGGCCCCCACAGCAGCGACTTGCCGCCGATGCCGAACGCCAGCGAAAACAGGCCAGCGATGGTGGTGGCGGTGGTCATCAGTACCGCGATCACCCGCCGACGTGCGGCGAAGATGGTCGCGTGCAGCGTGCGCATGCCGGCGGCACGGCGGTCGTTGGCGGCGCTGATCAGCACGATCGCCGAATTCACCGCGATGCCGATCAGCGCGATCACGCCGTACAAGGTGTAGAGCGACAGCGGGTTGCCCGAGATCAGCAGCCCCAGGGTCACGCCGATGAAAGCCAGCGGCACCGTCACCAGGATCAGCAGCGGCTGGAAATAGCTGCGGAACTGCGCCGCAAGGATCAGATAGATTAGCCCGATCCCCAGCAGCGCCAGCGGCCCCATGGCGCCGAGCGACTCGTTGATGTCGTCCAGCTCGCCGGAGAAATCCAGGTCGACGCCGGGATGATCGACGCGCACGCGATCCCAGGCTTCGCGCAGCTGCCGGGTGGCCTCCACGGTGTTGATCATTTCGGGATCCAGCGAGGCCTCCACGGTGATCGCGCGGCGCAGATTCCAGTGGCGGATCGTTCCGGGACTGCTGCGGCTTTCGGCATGCACCAGTGCACCGAGCGTCGTGGTGCCGCCACCAGGCAGGGCCACCGGGTCGGCCAAAATGTCGCTGACGACCAGCGCCTCGCGGGGCTGCGCCCTCACCCGGAGGTCGACCTTCTCCCCGCGATCGCGCAGGTCGGCCACCACTTCGCCGTCCAGGTGCAGGCGCACCAGGCGTGCGACATCGCCCGGGTTGAGCCCGGCGCGCAGCGCCGCGTCGACATCCACCGTCAGGTCGAGTTCGTCCTGGCCGGGGATGTCATCGTCGGTTATGTCGAAGGTGCCGGGGATCCGCGCCACCAGCGCGCGCACCGCGTCGGCGGCGGCGCGCAACTGTTCGAGGTCGTCCGCGCGCACCTTGACGCTGAGCCCGCGGCTGCCGGGCGGCCCGCCCGACAGGCGCAGGAACGAGACCTCCGCCGCTCCCGGCGTGGCGGCGACGTCCTCGCGCATGCCATCGATGATTTCGTCGAGGCTGCGAAGGTCTTGTTCGGCGGGATTCAGCGATACGGTGATCTGGCCGTAGCGGTCGCCGTACAGCAAATCGGTCTCGGTGAACTTGATTCCGGCCAGCGACACCACCGAACGCGCCTCTGCGGGCAGCAGGTTGCGCCGCACGCGTTCTTCCACGCGCTGGGTCTGCGCCATCGTGTCTTGCAGGCTGGCGCTGGGCGGCATGTCGACGTTGACGTAATAGAGTCGCAGCGGATCGAAGGCGAAGAATTCGACCCGCACAGCGCCTGCGGCAATCGCGAGGATCGCCGCCAGAAGCAACCCGCCGACGCCCGCCAGCCACGGCAGCGGCCGTCGCATCACCCTGATCAGCCAGCGCGCGTAGGTGAGGCGGACCTTGCGCGTATAGCGCACCCGACGTTCCTGGTTGCGGGAGCGGCTGATCGCGCGCGGACCCATTGCGTGGACATGCGCGGGCAGCATCCAGAACGCCTCCACCAGGCTTACCAGCAGGCCCACAGTCACCACGAACGGAATGATGAACATGAACTTGCCGACGATACCCGGAAGCAGCATCAGCGGCAGGAATGCGGCCACCGTGGTCGAAACCGCGGCGATGACCGGGCGCCCGACTTCCGACAGCGATTCGATCGCGGCATCGAGTGCGGCCATGCCGCGCTGGACGCGGTAGTACATCGCCTCGACGACCACCACGGCGTCGTCGACCAGCATGCCCAGCACGATCACCACGCCGAGCAGGACCGAGACGTTCAGCGACGAACCGGTCGCCTGCAGGATGGCGAACGTGCCGGCGATCGAGAACACGACACCCAGCGCCACCATCGCCGCGATCCGGGCGCCCAGGAACAGCCAGCACACCAGCATCACCAGCAGCAACCCGATCAGCCCGTTGGACTGCATCACGCCGAGGGCGTTGCGGGTGGCGACGGTCTGGTCGTCGGCCAGGCGCAGTCGCAGTCCACGACCCGCCAGCGCAACGTTCTCCTTCTCGACGTAGTCGCCGATCGCATCGACCAGATCGAGCGTATTGGTGAATCCCACCTTCAACACCGGGAGGTAAACGGCGGGCTGGCCGTCAGTGGCGGCGAGTTGGCGCGGCTCCTCGCGGCCACGGCGGACCTCGGCGATGGCGTCGATCGGCACCCCGGCACCGGCTTGCGCTCCGCCAACTGCGGGCACCACCCGGAAGCGCGCGACCCTTTCCGGATCCGGCGAGGTGCCGCTCACGCGCACCAGCCACTCGCCATCGCGCGTATCCACCGAGCCGGCGAACACATCACGGAACCATCCGCGCAGCGCGTCGGACACGTGGGTGGCCGCAATGCCGCGCGCAGCCAACGCGGCCGGGTCGAAATTCACCTGGATCTCCGGCTCCTGGAAACCAAGCGCCTGCACGCGGTCGACGCCATCGATCCGCGCGAGATCTTCGCGCACCTGCCGGGCGGCGTAGCGGAGCGTCTCGTCGTCCGCCTGCCCGGTCAGCACCACCACCGCGGTGGGAAAGGCGCTGGAGGTGGTGAGTTCGACGATCTCCGGATCCACCGCCTCCGCAGGCAGTTCCCTGTTGGCCTGGTTCTGCACTTCGCGGCGCACGTCGTTGATGCGCTTGTCGAACTCGCGTTCGGGCATGTCACGGAAGCGCACGATGATGCTGGACACGCCCGCCCGCGAGGTGCTGATCACCCAGCGCACGTCCTGCACGTTGCGCAGCGCATCCTCCAGCGGGTTGGTGACCTTGGCCTCGACGTCCTGCGCGCTGGCCCCCGGCAACACCGCGCTGATGCTGATCCAGTTGAAACCGATTTCCGGATCCTGTTCGCGCGGCATCCCCAGATATGCGAGCAGGCCCAGCACGATCACGGTGGCGAACAGAATGTTCGCCAGCGGGTGGTTGCTGATCAGCGAGCGTGCGAAACGCATCAATTGCCGGCCTCTTCGCTGCCCGTGGTCCGTGGCTCGTCGGGCCGAGCGCGGCTCGCGGCCTCGGCTTCACCAGCGGGGCTTGCGGTCCCGGGATTACCATCGGGGCTAGCGCCTTGGGATTCACTGCCCAGTTGCACCAAGTCGCCGTCGGTCAGTGCCTGCTGGCCGTCGACCACCAGCAGCGTGTCCGGATCGATGTCGACATCGAATGCGCGCCCGGTGCGGGCATCGGCCGCGGGCCGAAAGCGTGCACGGCCTTGTTCGACGACGAAAAACCCGTTGCTGCCGCCGCGGCTGACCATGAGGTCGGGCGGGAGGCGCTGCCCGGGTGCCTGCCAGACCAGCGTGCCCGCACTGCCCGCCGGTGCCGGCTCATCGACGAATGCCAGTCGTGCGACCTGGGTGCGTGCTCCGCGTTCGACCACCGAAGCCAGGCGCAGCAGCCGCATCGGGTAATTGCGCCCGGCGTTTTGGAATCGCAACTGCGTGGCATCGGCCAACCCGGCGGCCTCCGACGCCTGGACCGATGCCTCCACCTCGATGCCCTCGGTCTGCACCATGCGCAGCAGCGGGCTGCCCGCTGGCGCGAGGGTCCCGACCTGGGCAAAACGCTCCACCACGACCCCGTCGAATGGCGCGGTGATGCGGGTCTTGGCGACATTGCGCGCCGCGACAGCGCGGTCCGCGCGTGCCACCCGCAACTCGGCGGCGGCCGCGTCGCGCCCGGCCTGCAGCGTCTGCATCTCGTCCTGCGAGACGTAGCGGCCTTCCAGCAGGGTGCGCGCGCGGGCCAGCCGCTGCGTCGCGAGGGCCAGTCGCGCCTGGGCGGCGGACGCGCGGGCATCGGCCTGCTCCAGCGCCAAGCGGTAGTCGCGGTCGTCCAGGCGCATGAGGGTTTCGCCCTGGCGAACCGTGCTTCCCACCTCTGCGACGACCGACTCAACGCGCGCGGTGACATCCGCCGACAGATCGCTTTCGTTGGCGCTGCGCACCTCCGCAGGCGCCGTGCCCCGTCGCGGCAGCACGTACTCGCCGGCAGGGGCCGTGACGACCGGCACCGCCGCAGGCTGCGCGGGTTGCGGGTCGGGCGTCTCGCTGCCGCAGGCTGCCACGGCCATGAGCAGCGTGGCGCAGGCAAGCTGGCGCAGGCCCCGGGGCCGCTTGATACGCATGATTCAGGTGCCTGAGGGGGTGGCTGGAATGGTATTGGAACATCGCAGCGTAAAGGAAGGTCGGAACACTCGGCTTTTCGGTAGTGAGATGGATCAACACGGGACATCGGTCGGTTTTCCCGCCCTTCTGGCGGGTTGCCGGCTTGTCAGGCGAAATCACCCTGTCCGTTGCAACACTCGCCAGCGCGACATCCAGGCTTCGCAATGCGAACAGCGTAACGATCTGCGCCTTTTTTCTCAGCAGCCCCTGTAGAGCACCTTCTCTTGCGGCAGATAGTGGATGCGGAGCATCGCCAGTGGGCACGCCTTCTGACGGCGCCGGACCCTCGTCGACAGTGCGGCTCCATCAGCGCCAGCAGTGCCTTTGAGGGCCCACTGATCCATCAAGGAAGGAAGAAAGAAAGACTTCCCGGCACGGGCGGTTTCGCTGCCCTGGACCTTGGCCATCACCGAACGTCACCTGCATCCGTTGTCCCCCAGCAGGCCACGCCGTGGTCCGAGTTTTTCAGAGGTTCCCTGTCAGTTTAGAGCGGACGCAATATACCGCCGCTGTCGCCTACTTCCGATGTCCTGCGCGTCGTGGGTCACGGGCGCGAAATTGATGCCATACTTTGTGGCACGCGGGAGCAAAATACCGTTGTATTCCATCGCTAAGGACGGCGGAGCGATCTGTCGACTATTGAAACGGACAGATAGAAAAAAATGGAAATTACACGTTTCTTGCGTGGTCGAATCGTAGCTGGTTGCTTTGTCCTGCTGCCGTCGGCTGCCCCGCATCTGAGGCAGTTCGGTCGGTTTCGTTCAGATCTGCTGCCAGTGATCCTGGCGATATTACTGTTGACCGCACCGCAGTGGTCATTTGCTGCCAAAGACCAACCTAGGGTCATAGCGAAGACGTCGGCGGAATCCTGCCTGGCTGGCGGAGGAAGCCCGCGCTACAAGGACGGCGAGTACTCTGGCTGTAGTTACCCCAGCATCAACTTACCCGGTGGTGGGAACTTTGGCGGAGGAGGATTCGTTACCGGGCCGGTAACGCAGCCCACTGTGACTGTCACAATAAACGGCAGGAAGGCTAATCAAGACCCTTGCTCTCAAGAGGGCAATCCGATTGTCGCTTCCACGGGCAATAAGATTGAACCAGAGTTGGACTTCAGCAGTAGCGGCGAGATGCCGCTGCACCTGCTTCGTACATACAACCACTATTGGGGCGGGGTTGGGCTGTTCGGAAGGCACTGGGTCAGCAATTTCGACTACAAATTAACGTTCGGCACCACCGCTCTGGATAGCTGCCATCCGCGGCCGGGTGGTGGCAACTGCGGGATCGGTGCAAACGCGATCATTTATGCGTGGCGCCCAGACGGTAGCACCATTAAATTCCTCCGGCGGTCCGACGGAGTTTTCTACGAGGACAAGCCCGAGGCGATTAGTACGATCAGCCCACAAGCCAGTGGTGCGTTTTGGCTGCAAACCGATCAAGGCGGCCTGGAAGTCTATTCTTCCTCTGGGTATGTTCAGAGCGTTAGAGACCTCCGAAATATCACTTGGAGCTATTCTTATGCGGCCGGGAACTACCCTCTCCGTGTAACCCACACCTCTGGTCGGTATATCGAGTTTCTATGGACCAACGGACAGTTGACATCTGTGCGCGATCCTGGGGGAAACCATTATGGCTTTGCGTACACGGCCAACGTCTACGGTGTTGGCATACATCGTCTTTCCGCAAGTTCACAACCGGCTGATCCGGCGACAACCACGGCTTACCACTATGAAATAGCAGCAGATTCGTCCGCGCTCACCGGAAAGTCGATAAATGGCCTTCGTTACTCGACATTCGGTTACGATGCCAGCGGCTACGCAACCTCCACAGAGCACAACGGGATCAAAAAACACACGTTTTCCTATACGTCCGGAGCAAATGGCCTGCTGACGGTGCTCATAACCAACCCTCTGGGAAAGAGCGCGACGCACGTGTTCAGGAATGGGAAGCCTGTCTCCGTCACGGGTCACCCCAGCACCTATTGCCCATACTCCAGTCATGCACTTGTCGAATATGATTCAAACGGTTACCCAGTAATGCGTTCTGATTTCAATAACAACAACACAGCATTTACGTACAACGCCAAGGGGCAACTCCTTCAGCGGATAGAAGCCTACGGCACGCCTGAAGCCCGTACTACCAATTACGAATGGTGGGGGGCCGCAAACGGCTATAACCTGATGCGCAAGACAATAGTGGGCCTGTCGAAAGTGGAGTACAATTACGACTCCGTTAATCGTCTTGGCTCGGTAAAGCAGACGAATCTTTCTGCAAATGGTGTCCAGGGTCAGGTACGCACGACCTGGTTCAGCAACACTGACTACGGTACTCAATCCGGCGGGGTTTCGTCCCCCGGAATGCTCGCGTCGTTCAGTCAGGACGGCCCCATAGCGGGCTCAGGTGACGCCCTGATCGCGCAGTATGATTCGCTCGGAAACCTCACGAGCGTGCGCAATGGCATTGGCCATGTAACATCGTTTAGCAATCACAACGGGCTTGGACAACCGGGGCGCGTCACCGGCGTCAATGGCGCCATCACCGACACTACCTATGACGCGCGTGGACGTGCAACCAGGGTCCGTACCTATCTGAATGGCGGCATCCAGGACACCCTTCACGGTTATGACAGCGACGGTCGAATCGTTAAAGTGACCTCCGCAGATGGCGTCGCGCTGAACTATGCCTACCTCACCAGCGATCGCGACCTGCTTGGCAGCATCAGCATCGATTCGACCGAATTGCTTTCAGGAGGAGGTACCCAGGAGAAGCGTAGTTACAGCTACTCAATGCTGGGGGACCCGATCACCATCAGCGACTATTCCATCGAAACCACGACGGTAATGAAATTCAGGTGCTTGCAACCTTGGGGCGCGCCAAAACACCAATGCTCTGAGCCCGACTATTACAAAGAAGAGGTCACCGGACCGGTGTTCAAACGCTCGGACAGCACGCTGTACGATGAACTCGGCCGCGCGCGGGCCAGCACCGGGAACAACGGTCAAAACGTTCGTTACACCTACGATCTCAATGGTAACGTCAAGACCATCACCGATTCGCTCGGGGGAGTCACCACGTTGAGCTATGACCCACTCGATCGCCTGATCAAGTCGGTCGACCCCCTCAGCGGCATGACCGAGTTCAGGTACGACATGGGCGACCGCCTGGTCTGGGTCAAGGACCCTCGTGGGGTGGTCACCAGCTATCAGTACGATGGCTTCGGCCAATTGTGGGCACAGTACAGCCAGGACACCGGGGTGACTTCGTTCGAGTACAACGCGGCCGGCCAGCGCACCAGGATGACCCGCAATGACGGCGCGGTGACCACCTACGGCTACGACACGCTGGGGCGCCCCGTGTCACAGAGCGCCGGCGGCCTGAGCCACAGCTACGTCTACGACAGCTGCAGCAACGGCAAGGGCCGGTTGTGCCGGGTAACCGACCCGGACGGGCAGCTGGACTATGCCTACTCGCCCGAGGGGTTGCTGTTGAGCCAGGCCCAGCGAATTGGCGCCAGTACGATCGCCTTCGGCCAGGCCTATGCCTATGACGGACTCGGCCGGCTGACCGGGATCAGCTACCCGGGCGGGGTCAGCGTCGGCTACGGCTACAGCCATGGGCGGATCAAGACCATGACCGCGATCATCAACGGCGTCACCCACAACGTGGCGACTAACATCCAATATCAGCCGTTCGGGCCGGCGGCCAACTGGACCTATGGCAACGGCCTGACCCGGCTGCTGCCGCGCGACCTCGACGGCCGGGTCACCGGCATCCTGACCAGCAACGGCAGCACCCATGTGCAGAATCTGGGTTACACCTACAACGCCAACGACCAGATCACCAAGCTCACCAACGGCGTAAACAGCGCTCTGACCCAGACTTACGGCTACGACCCGCTGTCCAGGCTGACCGCCGTCACCGCCAGCAACGCCGACCAGGCTTTCGGCTGGGACGCGGTGGGCAACCGCAGCAGCCACACCTGGGCCGGGGCGGTCGACGCCTACCAGACCGCAAGCGGCAGCAACCGCCTGCTGTCGGTCAGCGGCCCGCGGCCGAAGACCTTCACCCTGACCCCGACCGGGAACGTCAGCGCCGGTGCCGGGGCGAGCTACAGCTACGATCCGTTCGAGCGCTTGCGCACCGCGACCAAGGCCGGGGTCATCACCACCTACTGGGTCAATGCGCTCGGCCAGCGCACCTACAAGACCCGCGGAGGCAACGCCGCCACCGGATTCGTGCATGGCCCCAGCGGCCTGCTGGAGGTGGAATACAACTGGGACGGCAGCGGTTGGAAGCACTACCTGCGCCTGGGCGGCGAGCCGGTCGCGCTGGTCCGTGGCGGCCAGCTGCACTACGTGCACAACGACCACCTCGGGCGCCCGGAGCTGGTGACCAACGCCGCAAAGGCGGCGGTGTGGCGGGCGAGCAACTACGCGTTCGACCGCACCGTGACCCTGAACCAGGTCGGCGGGCTTAACCTCGGGTTCCCTGGGCAGTAGGAGACCGGCAACTGGCAGAACGGGTTCCGGGACTACGATGCGAGCATTGGGCGGTATCTGCAGTCGGATCCGATCGGGTTGGCGGGTGGATTGAATACTTATGCCTATGTTGGGGGGAGGCCGATTAGCTTCGTCGACCCGCTGGGCCTTTGTGAACAAGAGCACAAGTATGAGATCAAGCAGCCCACGTTGTGCTCGCCGACAGCCGCGTTCCTCGCGATCACTATGCCAAGAATGAGTGCGCCAGGGGCCCCGCAAGCGCGTCCAGGCTTTAGTCCTGATGTACAGCTTTGGGGGAACGGTGGAAATAATCGCATATCGCAGAACGTGAATTTTTCGAACAGGACAATAGTCAACACAACCCGCCCTGGACATCAATACCACCGGGGTGAGGTCACATGGCAAGTTGATCCCGCCGGCACCGGCTCTGTGATCACCGTTACTGGTACTGGCGCAGGTCCAAACCCAGCGCAAAACATTGCAGTTGGCTATCTATTATTTGGCCCCGCCGCCGCTGCGGCTGCAACGCTGTGTCTAGCGTTTCCATTTTAAAGGACTACGTCGTGCGCGAGTTTGTGCTTATTGCATTCCTAGTAGTGCTCGGCGGCTGTGCAGGGAAGCACTCTCACCGAACGGTGCAACTGTGCCTAGGTAGCGAGGAGGGTGTTGGCGAGTTTAAGCGTGCCATGCAGTTGGTAGCGCAGGACGAGAGAATGGAATTCGCTGACGGGAGTGTTGAAACGGCAAGAAAGCTGAAAGCCATGGGCCAGCATCCTGGATATGAGCTGGTCCACATTGGAATTACTGGAAGAGACGGCGTGGGCTTGACAGCAGGAAATCAAGGCCTATCTGCATACGAGGTAGCCATCGGATTTTCTTCAGGGGCTAACGAGGCTGGCGTGCAGGAATTTGAGAGCGCTGCAATTCGTGCGCTAAATGGAAGGTGGGAGGTGTATGAGGTTCCGCTCGGCCAAGGAGCCTTCCCTCTGAAAACCTGCAGAAGCGAGAGTGGTCAGCGCCAAGTGTCAGCCAAGTCGAGTCGTATGAGACATGGCTTGACGGTCGAGCTCCCGCCTATTGAAGCTGCCGCGATGACCATGAACCGAACTATAGGGGACAAAGGTTGAGGTTTCCCCACCTTTTTCACGCATGCAGGGCCATGTTCTGCCGGGCTTCGGGTGAGAGTGATTCAAGCGTGTCCAGCATGGCTTGGACAGGACGAGTCAGCCATCTTCGCGCCAGCGCTTCCCAGCCGAGCCGGACCAACGAATACAACCTACGCTTCGTGTCGAACGGATTGAGTCGCCGCTGATAGCCATCCGCGTCGGCGGCCAGGCCCGCCAGCCATGCGGCAAAGACCGCCACGGCATGCAGCAACAGCAGGATATCGATGCGTTCGCTCTTGCGGGTCAGGCTTTCCTCGAAGGCCTGACCATAGCGATGCGATTTGAGATCGCGGAAGCCCAGCTCGATCTGCATTCGACGGCGATAGAGGGCCATCACTTGCGGTACCGCGGGTCCGTGCAACGACAGCGACACGGCCAGAAGCCACGGTCGGCTTCCCTTAGTGCGCACTGCCGACTGCTCTTGCTGCGGCGTGTTCCTGACCCAAGGTGTAAAAAGTGCGCTCATGGCGCAGTCTTCAAATTCGCGTCCCCCCGTGAGCGCGACTTCAGCACCATCACGGCGGCGGAGCTGCAGACGGTCGAAGACCAGCTAAACGATCGACCGCGGAAACAACTTGGCTACCTGACCCCGTGCGAGGTATTTTCAACCACGATCACGTTGCACTTCAAAGTTGAATTCACCGGCTGACCGGGATCAGCTACCCGGACAGTGCAGGAGAACGGCCGAGGCGCACGAAGAAATTCGCAGGCAAGCGGACGTCGGAAAGGTTGACGCCCCCGATCATGTCAGTGGTGCCAAGCGTGAGCACATCGACCACGCACCAGGCGTTGTAGACCGGGAATAGTTGGCCGGCGACATAGCCTTGCTCGATCTGTTGCAGGGTCTCGGCGATCAGCGTCTCCGCGGCTGCTTCGACGGTGGTGCGTGCTTGCAGGACCCGATTGTGCACCCAGCCGTGGTCGCCACGTTTGCGATTGAGCAGCACGCCGTCACGAATGTTGAACTTGCGATCGCGAGCCATTCGGCCGATCTGCTGCTGCAGAAGGTGTCGATCATCTGCATCACGAAGCGCTGTTGCGCCTTGGGCAGGCGGGTGATGCGTTCGAACTGCTGTTGCAGCCTCGGTGCAGGGTCGCGTTTGGCGGTCGTGTCGGGTTCGCCCATAAGCTCTTCGATCGACACGCCGGCTACCCGCGCAATGGTCGACAGAGCCGAGACCTGGATGTGTCGGTGGACGACTTCATAGCCTACCAAGCGGCGCAAGAGACGCTGGTAGCGCGAGTGGAGCGGGGACGAGAACACTTTCGGCCAACCCTCCGGATCATCAATACGGACCACTCCTCCGGCCTCGCGGTTTGCGCGGCATTTGCGGCTCGGGACTGCTGCAGCCCGGAACATTCGGAATATTCCTACCCGCACCCGGCGGCTCGACTGGCGTTTGGCGCACCGGCCGCCGACTGCGCCGCTGCGCCGCATACGCGATCGTGGGATCGGCTCGCGGACCACATGGCTTTTTGCGGGCACACACCACACCTGCAAGGGATTTGCCATGAATCTGCGAGTCTTCTGGTTGTTCGCGCTGTTGTGCGTTGCTCCGGCCCTGCCAGCCCAGCAGGCGGCTCGCGCAGATCCTGAAATGCCGGGGCTGATGCACGCGATCAGTTACGTGCCCGGTCTGGACGTATCGGAGTACTGGATCAGCGAAAAGCTCGACGGCGTGCGCGGCCACTGGGACGGACGGCGCCTGCGCACCCGCAGTGGGTCGGATATCGCGGTCCCGGCATGGTTCACCGCGGGATGGCCCGCCGTGCCGATGGACGGTGAGCTGTGGATCGGCCGCGGCCGCTTCGAGCAGGTCAGCGCGATGGTGCGTGCTTCGCCGGCCAGCGATCCGGCATGGCACGAGGTGCGCTTCATGGTGTTCGACCTGCCTGCACACCAGGGGCGATTCCAGGGGCGCGTGGGCAGCATGCGCGCCATGCTGTCGGCGGCCGGAATCGCGTGGCTGCGTCCGGTACCGCAGTTCCGGATCGCCGACGCCACCCTGCTGGATGCGCGCCTGGCGGCCGTCGTCGCGGCGGGTGGCGAGGGGTTGATGCTGCACCATCGCGATGCGCGGTACCGGGCGGGCCGCAGCGAGGGCCTGCTGAAGTACAAGATGCATGACGACGCCGAGGCCGTGGTGATCGGCCATACCGCCGGCAAGGGCAAGTATGCCGGGATGCTCGGGGCGTTGATCGTGCAGCGTGCCGACGGTCTGCAGTTCCGCCTGGGCAGCGGCTTGAGCGATGCCCAGCGCGCGGACCCTCCGCCGGTCGGCACCCAGGTGACCTACCGCTACAACGGTCTGACCGTGCACGGTGTTCCCCGGTTCGCCCGATTGATGCGGGTCCGCCATTGAGAACCCATCGCCGTCCTTTTTGGGGGTGGCGGCCGCGTGATCACGTTTCGGTGCGGTGTGTGCGACCGCTTGATCGGGCCGGAAGGTCGGCGATCAGGGCGGGCCGATGTTGCGGATGGCCACGATACTGTCCAGCCACAGATC
This sequence comes from Pseudomonadota bacterium, assembly GCA_030857025.1. GTDB lineage: Bacteria > Pseudomonadota > Gammaproteobacteria > Xanthomonadales > Xanthomonadaceae > Lysobacter_K. The sequence continues at coordinate 40,797 of JALYOF010000023.1, forward strand.
CTGCGGCGGGACCGATTCGAACGGGTCTACGGTCAGCGGCTCGACCCGAACCACCGCATTGCTGCCTTCCTGACCGTCGGCGTCCACGAACACCTGCATCAGCGGACGGGCTGCCACGCGGCAACGAAGCTCCGAGCCGTCTTCCAGCTTCAGCGCGACCAGGGTCCCGTTGGGCAAAGCGGCAATCAGCGACTGCAGCCGCTCGATCGCGGCCGGGTCGCGGTACACGCGGTTGGCGGTGCTGGTCATCGCGTCGGCCCCCATGCTCTGCAGTCAGGCCATGCTGCCCCGCCGCCGGAAAAGTACGCGTGAATGCGCGGTATCCGCGACCCCGCGCCGGGTATAGTCACGCCACCTCCCGGATGGATCGACCCGTGGCAGCAGGAAAATCCCCGCCGGACAGCGCCCGGCTCGACAAGATCGTCGCCGACGCCCGTCGCAGCGCCCAGCAGCGTGACCTGGGGTACCGCGAGCGGGCACTGAAGATGTACCCCTGGGTGTGCGGCCGTTGCGCGCGCGAGTTCACCCGCGCCAACCTGCAGGAACTCACGGTGCACCATCGCAACCACGACCACGACTTCAACCCGCCCGATGGCAGCAACTGGGAGTTGTTGTGCGTGTACTGCCACGACAACGAGCATTCGCGGCTGGTGGACCACACCGGCGTGAGCGCCGCCGCCGCCGAGGATCGGCACGTCGCCGCGACCGGCAATCCGTTCGCGAACCTCAAGTCCCTCCTCAAGCGCGACTAGCACCGCGACCGCGGTCGCGTTCTGTGGCACGCAGCGGGCTAACATGGCGAGCGATGTTTTTTCGCGTCTACAGGAATTTCCATGGCCCATGTCTATGGCCCCGGACTCGTGCTGCACATGTACCCCGAGGAACTGCTGAAGTTCGGCGCCAGCCATACGGTTGAAGCCGAGGATGCCGTGGCGGCCCAGCACTTCTTCCTTTGCCTGTCGGCCGACGCCAAGGAGGGCCTGTGGACGCCGCTGTACGCGACCAGGGGCCAGGACCGTCTGGCGATCCAGGAGGACGCCAAGACCGGCCATCCGCGGTGGGTGCGTGGCGTGTCCTACTACTCCGCCGACGAACTGTGGCGCATCCCGCACAAGGCGGCGCAGCGCGGGGCGTCGGCCGCATCGGACACGTCCGACTCGAAGTCGCCCAACCGTGTTGCGCTGTCGTCGCTACCCAGCCGTTCTCAGTTTCCCTCCGACACCGCCTTCCGGCTGCACCAGCGCGGCTGAGGCACGGCGCCTGAGATGAGCCTGCGCGCGGGGCTGCACCTGCTGCTGCACCTGATCGTCCCGGCGCTGGTCGCCTGGTTGTTCTTCCGCCCGCGCTTCCAGCGGGCGTGGCTGCTGATGCTGCTTGGCTGGGTGATCGACCTGGACCATCTGCTGGCCGATCCGATCTATGCACCCGACCGCTGCAGCATCGGCTTCCATCCCCTGCATACCGCGCCGGCGGTGGCCGTCTACGGCCTGCTGCTGGTGCCGCGCCCGACGCGCCTGCTCGCCATCGGATTGCTGATCCACATCGGCCTGGACTTCGTCGATTGCCTCTGGATGCGCCACGCCAGCTAGCCGCCAGCGTCACGCGCGGCTGCCTAGAGTGCCTGCAGCGCCACGTGGTGCATCACCAGAGGAGAGCAATGCATGAACGAGTCCATTGGCAAGATACCCGCAGGCACGCTCGTGGTCGTGGCAGACGGCGAGGGCGCACGCGTATTTCGCAATGTCGGCAACGGAGGCAGCCCGAGCCTGCAGCAGCAGGACCTGCTCGAACTCATGAATGCCAATGACGCCGGCCCGTCGGGCTCGACGCCGCCGGAATCGACCGGGCAGCAGATCGACGAGGCGACATTCGCCAAGCAGCTCGCGTTGCGGCTCAATGACGGCGCGCTCAAGGAGCAGTATGCGCACCTGGTGCTGATCGCCGACCCGCAGACGCTCGGCCAGATGCGTCCGCTGCTGCATAAAGAGACGCGTGACCGGATGCTGGGCGAGATCGCCAGAACCCTGACCAATTCGCCACTGGAAGACATCGAACGCGAGTTGCGCTGACGTCGTAGCGGCGCGCGGGGGCACTGCAGCGCCGCCCACGCGCGCATCACGTGGGCCTTTCGATACTGCGGCTCCGGCAGTGCCTGGCGCATCCGGGTTGCGGATACGGCGCGACACCGGCCGGGACCAGCGGGGCACCGCGTTCCACCCGTGAGGGTGGCGCGCCGTGCCCCCACCGCGTCTGCCCTGCTCAGGAGAGCGCCCATGGCCCGCCCTGTCTGGTCCGGAACCCTGTCCTTCGGACTGCTCAACATCCCGGTGTCGCTGATGTCGGGCGAACGCCGCACCGACATCTCCTTCCGCATGCTCGACTCGCGCAACAACGCGCCGGTGCGCTATGAGCGCGTCAACGCCGAGACCGGCGACGAGGTGCCGTGGAAGGACATCGTCAAGGCCTTCGAGTACGACAAGGGCAGTTACGTCGTGCTGGAACCCGACGACATCAAGTCGGCCGCGCCCGAAAGCCATGGCGCGATCGAGGTCGAGAGTTTCGTCGATGCCACCGAAATCGGTCCGCAGTATTTCGAAAAACCCTACGTGCTGGTGCCGGCGAAAAAGGCCGAAAAGGGCTACGTGCTGCTGCGCGAGGCGTTGGCGCACACCGGCAGGATCGGCATTGCGCGGGTGGTGATCCGCACCCGTGAAAACCTGTGCGCGGTAATGCCCCAGGGTGACGCGCTGCTGCTGTTGATGATGCGCTACCCGCAGGAACTGGTCGACGTCAGCGAGTACAACATTCCCGAGGGCGCCGGCGCCGAATACCGCATCACACCCAAGGAGCAGGAGTTTTCCGAGCAACTGATAAAAACCATGTCGGGCGAGTGGGAACCGGAGCAGTACCGCAACGAATTCCGCGAGCGCCTGCAGGAAGTCATCAAGCAGCGGATGAGCGAGAAGGGCCTGGTCAAGCGCCACGACGAGGAACCGGCCGTGGCCGAGAACGCCGCCACCAACGTCGTCGACTTCATGTCGCTGCTGCAGCAGAGCATCGCGAAGAAGACCCGCACGCCCGCGAAAAGCGGTCGCGGCGGCGATGGCGAAAAGGCGCCTGCCAAGCCGGCGAAGAAGGCTGCGGCCAAGAAGTCCGCCGCCAGGAAGACGGCAGCCAAGGCCACTGCCGAAAAGACTGCGTCGAAATCCGCAGCCAAGAAGACGGCCACGAAGAAATCCGCCTCCGGGAAGTCCCGTGCGGCCTGAGCGTGACCGCGCATGAGCCTGAAGGAATACGAACGCAAGCGCCGTGCCGGTCAGACACCGGAACCGATGAGCGACCGCCGCGGCAGCCGGCGCGGCAGGTGGCCAATCTTCGTCGTGCAACTGCATCACGCCAGCGTGCGCCACTACGATTTTCGGCTCGAAATCGACGGGGCGCTCAAGAGCTGGGCGGTGCCGAAGGGGCCGTCTCTGCGCGTCGGCGAACGCCGCCTCGCGGTCGAAGTGGAGGACCATCCTCTCGATTACGCAAGCTTCGAAGGCGACATCCCCGAAGGCCACTACGGCGCCGGCCATGTCGATGTCTTCGACAACGGCGTGTGGAGCTGCAACGGCGATCCGCTGGAAGCCGTCGCCGCCGGCAAGCTGGACTTCGTGCTGCACGGCGAGAAGCTCAACGGTGGCTGGAAACTCGTGCGCACCGCCAAGTCGGCGAGCAAGCCGCAATGGCTGCTGTTCAAGCGCGACGACCACTACGCGCAGGATGCCGAGGCCGACGACTTCGTGGAGCAGGTGCCGCCGGAAGGCTGGAAGGGCCGCCGGCCCTCCACGTCCAAAGCCGACGCTGCAAAATCAAAAGCGGCGATGCCGACGGGCACTGCGAAGGCCGCGAAGAAGTCCGCGAGTCCCGGAACCAGGCCGCGCACGAGTCGGGCAAGCCAATGGGCCAAACGCGCGCTGGCCCTGCAGGGTGCGCATCCGCTGGATGGCTCATCCACGCTGGTGGTGCCGCAGCTTGCTGCGTTACGTGAATCGCCACCGGCCGGCGACGACTGGCTGCACGAGCTCAAGTGGGACGGCTACCGCCTGCTGGCACAGATCGAGTCGGGCAGGGCGCGGCTGCGTTCGCGCAACGGTCTGGACTGGACCGGCGACTATCCCGACATCGTTTCAGCGCTGGAGGCCCTTGGCGTCGAAAGCGCCAGCCTCGACGGCGAACTGATCGCGCTGGATGAAAAAGGCCGCAACTGCTTTGCATCGTTGCAGCGCACGATCGAGGGCACGGCGAACGCGAGCCTGCGCTACGTCGTGTTCGACCTGCCGATGCTGCAGGACGTGGACCTTCGCAAGACGCGCCTGGACGAGCGCAAATCGTTGCTGCAGTCGCTGCTGGAGTGCAACGAGCACCCGATCCTGGGGTACAGCGAGCACATCGTCGGCCACGGCGACCAGGTGTTCGCCGCCAGTGCGAAGCAGGAAATGGAAGGGATCATCAGCAAGGCGGTGGACGCCCATTACACGCCCGGCCGCTCCCGGACATGGCTGAAGATCAAGCACGCGTTGGCCGAGGAGTTCGTCATCGTCGGCTACACCGCACCGAAGGGCTCGCGCAGCGGTTTCGGCTCGCTGCTGATGGCCACGCGTGAAGCCGGCGCGCTGAAGTACGTCGGCCGCGTGGGCACGGGTTTCGACGATGAATGCCTGCGCAGCCTCACCGCGCAGTTGCGCACCATCGGGCGCGAGCAACCGACGGTGAGCCTTCCGGGCCACATTCCGCTTTCGCTGCGCAGCGTCACGTGGGTCGAGCCGCGGCTCGTGGCCGAAGTGGAATTCCGCGGCTGGGCGAAGGAGGGCCTGCTGCGGCAGGCGAGTTTCAAGCGATTGCGCGAGGACAAGAGCATGGACGACATCGGCGACCAGACCCCGCCCCAGCGGCTGAGCAGCCCCGGCAAGCTGATCTATCCGGCCGACAAGATCACCAAGCAGCAGGTCGCCGACTACTACCGCGCGGTCGCGCCGCGACTGCTGCCGGAGGTCGCGAACCGGCCGCTGTCACTGGTGCGATGCCCGGACGGCATCAAGGGCCAGTGCTTTTTCCAGAAGCACCACGCCGGCACGCTTGGCGCGAACGTGCATGCGGTGCCGATTCGCGAGAAGAACGGCGGAAGCGACGATTATCTCTACATCGCCGATGTCGACGGGTTGATGGACCTCGTGCAGATGAACGCGCTGGAACTGCATCCGTGGGGCTCGCGGATCGAGGATGTCGAGCGTCCCGATCGGCTGGTATTCGACCTCGATCCCGGAGAAGGCGTGAAGTGGCCGGCCATGCTCGCTGCGGCGCGCGACATCCGCGCACGATTGAAGGAGATCGGCATGGAAAGCTTCGTGCGCCTGTCGGGAGGCAAGGGCCTGCACGTGGTGGTGCCGATCGCGCCCGGTCCGGGCTGGACCGAGGCCAAGGCCTTCTGCGAGGCTTTTGCCGACGCGATGGCGACTCAGGCGCCGCAGCTGTACGTCTCCACGGCATCCAAGGCCAAGCGCACGGGCGTGATCTTCATCGACTGGCTGCGCAACGGCCGCGGTGCGACCAGCGTCGCCAGCTGGTCGCTGCGTGCGCGCGCCGGTGCCGGCGTGGCGATGCCGTTGCGCTGGGACGAACTGGGACGCAGCAGATCAGGCGCCGACTGCACCCTGGAAAAAGCGCTGCGTCGTGCCGCGGGGCTGCGCAAGGATCCGTGGCCCGGCTGGGAAAAGGCGTGCTCGCAGTCCCTGGTGTCGCTGGCTTGATCGATAGCGGTCGCGCGACAGCGGGACAGCCCTCGAACTTTCGTGACCGCTCCAGACGAGTGCTAAAAATTCTTCGGCTGGTGGACCGCGCTGGGAATGCCGGCGCTGGTGTTTTTCCTAGCCGTGTTCCACCTGATGGTAGCGCGACCGATGTGAGGCGGTGCGGCGGTCTTTGCACGCGCTGGCTGAACAGTATGAAGACTGCTCGGTGGCGGCCGCGGCAATCGCGCGTTTATCCTCCACGCATGACAAATTTCACACCCCGCCCACACCTGCTGCCTGTGATCGCGCTGGCTTTGCTTGCATCAGCATGCAGCAGTCAGGCGGCGCAGCATGCAGCGGTCGAGCGCCCGCGGGTTGCCCCCGCGGCGGCAGCGTCCGTCGCGCCGCTGGGAAAGGCTGTGGTTGCCGAGCCGGACCTCGCCTCGCGTCTGGCCGCACTGGCGCCGCTGGCAGACCCCGCGGTACTGCGGATGGCGGTGCAGGCGCAGCAGTGCGCGGTGGCCAGCGGCACGGTCGCGCAGCCGCGGCGGCTGGCGGTGATCGACTATTCGCTGCCTTCCACGAGTCCGCGGATGTGGGTGTTCGAACTGAGCGAGCCCAAGCTGCTACATGCCGAGCACGTCGCCCACGGAAAGCACACCGGCGAGAACATGGCGCGCGCCTTCTCCAACGTCGAGGGCAGCTTCCAGTCGAGCCTGGGACTGTTCAGTGCGGCGGAGACCTACATCGGCGAAAACGGGCTGTCGCTGCGCATGGACGGCCTGGAGCCCGGCGTGAACGATCGTGCGCGCGAACGGTTGCTGGTGATCCACGGGGCCGATTACGTCGATCCCGTGCAGGCGCAGCGACAGGGACGGCTCGGACGAAGCTACGGGTGTCCGGCGCTGCGTCGGGCGGTCGCGCACGAGGTGATCGACAGTCTCCGAGATGGCCAGCTGGTGTTTGCGTACTATCCCGACATGAAGTGGATCGACGGCTCGCGCTTCCTGAAATGCGGCGCATCTCCGGACGCCGCCCTCGCCCGCGGCTGACCTCGAAAGCCCACCGGCGCAGTCATGGGCGCGTTCAGATTGAGCGCTCAGGCCGTGTTCTACTGAGGCAACTCCCCATAAAAGGACGGCCCACCAGAGGCTGCCCCTCCTATGCTGAAGTGGATTCTCGTGTTCCTCGCCGGCGCGCTGGTCGGCGCCAATACAGTGTTCTTCCTGATGAACCGGCAGGCCGACGTATCGCCCCCGCCCACGATCACCGAACCCGAAACAGCCGTCGCGCAGGTTGCCGATCCCGCCCGGACCGCGGACTCGCCGACACCGCGCGGCACCTCACCGACCCGACCGGCCGAAACCACGCCGCACGCCCGCAGGCCCGCCTCTCCGGCCGTCCCAGGCCCCAGTGGTCTGGTGGTGCCGGTGCAGGGCATTTTGCCGGGCCAGCTGAGCAACACCTTCCAGGATGCGCGCAGCGGCGGTCGCGTCCACAACGCACTGGACATCATGGCACCCAAGGGCACGCCGGTACTCGCCGTCGCCGACGGCCGCGTCGAGAAGCTGTTCGACAGCGAGCAGGGCGGGCTGACGCTGTACCAGTTCGACCCCGCCGGAAACTACGCCTACTACTACGCGCACCTCGATTCGTATGCGCCGGGTGTCGCCGAGGGCAAGTCGCTGCGCCGGGGTGAGGTCATCGGCTACGTCGGCAGTACTGGCAATGCCACTCCCGAGGCACCACACCTGCACTTCGCGGTATTCCTGCTGGGGCCGGAAAAACAATGGTGGAAAGGCACCGCGATCAACCCGTACCCGCTGCTGGCTGGTACCTGACGGGAGATCGAGAAGGCGGCGTGCCGGCGGCATCGACCCCTGCGCCAACCGCGCCTGAGTCCAGCGCCCGTTGACTGCGGGTGACCTACCCCACGGTGCCACGGTGCAGCCGGGGGACAAGTCGTCCGTGCGCTTGGGTTCGCCCAGGCGCGGTCCCATACTGGCCGCATGGAAATCGCATCCGATCATCCCGACCACGGCTTCCAGTTCCCTGGCATTTTCGAGCTCAGCGCGCTTGGCAGGGCCGAGGCCTGCCTGGAGCGCGTCCTGCCGGAACTGCTGTCGGCCGCCGGAATCCAGGTGCAGCCCGAAACGATCCAGTCGAGGCCTTCGTCCCGGGGCCGCTACGTCTCGGTCCGAATCGGCTTTCGTGCGCAGGACCGGGCGCAGTACGAACTTGCCCACCGGATGCTGCGCGACCATCCCGAGGTGAAGTGGACGCTCTGACGGCAGCGCGACCGGTGGTGCCTGAAGTTCGCTCTGCCGGCAGCGAGGCGCGGGGAGCGCCATGACCGCAACCGTAGATGCCGCGCCACGCGATCTGCCGACGGCCCGGGTGCGCGACCTCGGGCGCCACCCCTACGAGCCCGTCTGGCGCGCGATGCAGGCGTTCACCGATGCGCGCGATGCCGACACTGCCGACGAGCTGTGGCTGGTCGAGCACGAGCCGGTGTTCACCCTCGGCCAGGCCGGCAAGCCCGAGCACGTGCTGATGCCGGGAGACATCCCGGTGATCCACGTCGACCGCGGCGGGCAGGTGACCTATCACGGCCCCGGCCAACTGGTGCTCTACCCGTTGCTGGACCTGCGGCGCCTGAAGCTCGGCGTGCGCGAGTACGTCTGCCGGATCGAGCAGGCGATCATCGACACACTGGGCGACTGGAACATCCAGGCCACGCGCCGCGACGGCGCGCCGGGTGTCTATGTCGCCGGTGCCAAGATCGCGGCGCTGGGCATCCGCGTCCGGCGCGGCTGCAGCTTTCATGGACTGGCGTTCAATATCGCCATGGACCTTTCACCGTTCCTGCGGATCAATCCTTGTGGTTACGAGGGCTTGCAGGTGACCTCGATGGTAGACTTGGGCGGCCCGTCCGGGCTCGAAGCGGTCAAGCCGGCACTGCTCGAACACGTCGCCGGGCAGTTCGGGCTGGCGATGGAAGCAGCGCCGCCGCGGCTGTTCCCGGTCTCAGACGCAGGATGAATAACAGCAGGTGCGGGATGAGCCTGCGGGCGCTTCGTTCCCAGCCGCGCCACCCGTATCGCCACCACAGCCCTCTCCGTCAGTGTGAGCGGGAATCACCGAACTCCGGAAACCATGACTGAATCCGCCCCCAGGACCATCCCGCTCGCGGTCGTCAGCGCCGATGCCGCGCCTGCGGCGTTGCAGCCCGGCGTCAAGCAGATGGGCGGCGACAAGATCCATCGTTCGCCGGTTCAGTTCGCCGAGGCGCCGGTGCTGCGCAAGCCGTCGTGGATACGCGTGCGGATTCCGTCGGGCAATTCGGTCGCACTGCTAAAGGCCAAGCTGCGCGAAAACCGGCTGGTCACGGTGTGCGAAGAGGCCAGCTGCCCGAACATCCACGAGTGCTTCAGCCACGGCACCGCGACGTTCATGATCCTGGGTGAGGTCTGCACCAGGCGCTGCAGCTTCTGCGACGTCGCCCATGGCCGCCCCAAGCCGCCCGACGCATCCGAGCCGCTGACCCTGGCCCAGACCGTCGCGGACATGAACCTGAAATACGTGGTGGTGACGAGCGTCGACCGCGACGACCTTCGCGACGGCGGTGCGCAGCATTTCGTCGACTGCATCGCCGCGATCCGAACACACAGCCCGCGGACGAAGATCGAGATCCTCACCCCCGACTTCCGCGGCAAGGGGCGCATGGAGCGTGCGCTGGAGATCCTCGCGACCAGCCCGCCGGACGTGTTCAACCACAACGTCGAAACCGTGCCGGAGCTCTATCGCAACGTGCGACCCGGCGCGGACTACCAGTGGTCGATGACCCTGCTGCAGAAGTTCAAGGCACAGCATCCGGAGGTCGCCAGCAAGTCGGGGATCATGCTCGGCCTCGGCGAGACGTTGGAACAGGTGCAGGGGACGCTCCGCGACCTGCGCCGGCACGATGTGGACATGATCACCATCGGCCAGTACCTGCAGCCGACGCCGCACCATCATCCGGTGCTGCGCTACTGGACCCCCGATGAATTCAAGCAGTTGGAGCTGTTTGGCCTTGAACTGGGCTTCAGCCATGTCGCTTCCGGGCCGCTGGTTCGCTCGTCGTATCACGCGGACCGCTCGGCGATTGAAGCGGGGTTTGCTGCGGCCTGAGTGCTTCGTGGGTCCATTCGCGGAACGGAGCGTTTCTCGACGCGCTCTTTGCACCGGCTTCGCATGCCGCATGGTTTGCTTGGCGCCAGGCGAGTAGCAGCTGCACGGAACGGATGAAGCTGAACCGTAACCGCGCATCGGCCTGCTGAAACCCCGAAGCGCCCGCCGATTGCGTGACAGCTGGCGAAACTTTCGGCACTGTCGGGGTGTCAGAACTACCGCAATAGTTACCTCAATCGTTAGCTCAATCGTTTCTCGACCGCTCACAACAATTCCCGCGACGTCCACCGCGCTCCTCGCCTTCCGCTACGCCCCCCCTTCACTGCCGGCCCTCGAAGGCCCGATGCGATGACTCCCAAGATTACTTTGCTGGCGCTGCTGCTTTGCTCTCCCTTGGCCTTGCTGGCCCGTGGCGACAACGAGGCCCCGCGTGCGGCCGCTGTAACCGCCCCGGCCTCGGTCGGACTCCCCGCTGCCGCGACCAGGGATCAGTCCGCGGCTGGAAAGCTGGTTTACGGACTGTTGTCCGACAGCCAGTACGCCTACCGTCCGCAGCCGCTGGACGATGCCCTGTCCGAGCAGATGTACACCCGCTACCTGGAATCGATGGACGGCGGCAAGCAGTTCTTCACCGCCGCCGACGTGGCGCAGTTCGACCGCTACCGGACGCGGTTGGACGACGCGCTCAAGAACGGCGAACTCGAGCCTGCGTACGCGATCTTCGCCACCTACGTCCAGCGCGTCGACGATCGCGTCGCGTTCGCGCGCGAACTGTTGAACAAGGATCTTTTCGACTTCACCGGTGATGACCGCTACGAGTACGACCGCGAGGATGCACGGTGGGCGGCCGACGAGGCCGAGCTCGACCGGTTGTGGACGCAGTCCGTCCGCAACGACTGGCTGCGACTGAAACTCGCGGGCAAGAAGCCCGAGGACATCCGCACCACGCTCGACAAGCGTTACGAAAACCTCGGCGAGAGCGTTTCCGAGCTCAAGGGCGAGGATGTCTTCCAGAGTTTCATCAACAGCTACGCCGGCGCGATCGATCCCCACACCAACTACTTCACCCCGCGCTCGGCCGAGAACTTCAACCTCTCGATGTCGCTGTCGCTCGAAGGCATTGGCGCCGTGCTGCAGAAACAGGATGACGTGGTCGCGATCCGGGAGATCGTGCCCGGTGGCCCTGCGGGCAAGTCGGCGATCCTCAAGCCCGGCGACCGCATCGTCGGGGTCGGCCAGGGCACCAGCGGCCCGATGGAGGACGTCGTGGGCTGGCGGATCGACGATGTCGTCGCCAAGATCCGCGGTCCCAAGGGGTCGGAGCTGCGTCTGGACGTGATTCCAGCCGAAGCGGGTCTCGACAGCATGCCGGCACGCGTCGTGCTGACACGCGACAAGGTGCGGCTCGAAGACCAGGCCGCCAAGTCGGAGATCATCACGATCCCGCGCGAGGGAGACGCGCCCGAGCAGCGTATCGGTGTGATCAAGCTTCCCGGGTTTTATCAGGACTTCGAAGGCCGTCGCCTCAACAACAAGGACTATGCTTCCGCAACCCGTGACGTCGCCAAACTGCTGACCAAGCTGCGCGCGGACAACGTCGACGGCGTGGTGCTGGACCTTCGCAACAATGGTGGCGGCTCGCTGAGCGAAGCGGTCGAGCTGACCGGACTGTTCATCGACCAGGGCCCCGTGGTCCAGGTGCGCGAGTCCGGCGGCCGCGTCAGCGTCGAGGGCGACAAGGACCCTGGCCTGGCGTGGGAAGGCCCACTGGCAGTGCTGATCAACCGCGGCTCGGCATCGGCCTCGGAGATCTTCGCAGGCGCAATCCAGGACTACGGGCGCGGACTGGTCATCGGTGAAACCAGTTTTGGCAAGGGCACCGTGCAGAACCTGATGGACCTCGACCGCTGGCCGGCCAACGAGACGCCGCGCTTCGGCCAGGTCAAGCTGACGATGGCGCAGTTCTTCCGCGTCAGCGGCAGCTCGACCCAGAGCAAGGGCGTGGTGCCGGACGTGAGCTTCCCGGCCTCGGTGGATGCGACCAAGTTCGGCGAGAGCACCTATGACAATGCGTTGCCGTGGACGCGCATCGCCGAGCTGCCGCACATCCGCTACGGCAACTTCGCGCCGCTGCTGCCGAAGTTGGCCGCGCGGCATCAGGAGCGCGTGGCCGACAAGAAGGAGTTCCAGTGGTGGATCGAGGATGTCGCGCAGTTCCGCGAGGAAAGCGGGAAGACCTCGGTGTCGCTCAACGAAGCCGAGCGGCGCGCCGAGCGCGACCGCAACGAGGCACGCCGCGCCGAGCGTCAGAAGATCCGCGCCGAGCTGGGGCTGGCACTCGATCCGCTGGCCGAGGATGCGTCCGATGACGGACTCGCGGCCGGCGAGCGCGACATCGCCAAGGATGCCGCCCGCCAGAAAGCCGCAGAAGACCGGCCCGACCCGTTGCTGAGCGAGTCGGCGGCGATCCTTGCCGACGCCGTGCGCCTGCTCCAGGCCGACCGCGCGCTGTCCGCGCAGGTGCTGCCGGATGCCGCGGTGGCGGGCGACTGGGCGAACTGAGGCAGGTCGAAGCTCGCAACAACGATGGGCACCTTCGGGTGCCCATTTTCGTTGCGCTCCGCTGCAGTCAGGCCAGGGCACGGGCGTGCCGTCGCTCCCTGTAACATCGCGCGGCCGAAGCCCCTTCCTGCCGTGACCCTGCGGTAGTCAGCCCCTCTTTCCCACGTCCCGACCCGCCGGCCAACGGCGGCGCGGCCGCACCAGCGAGACCCCGATGAGCACCGCCAATCCCCTCCCGGTGCCCGCGCGTGGGCTGGCCATCGCATTCGCGCTGGGGACGCTGTACATCCTGTGGGGATCGACCTATCTGGCGATCCGTTTCGCGCTGGAGAGCTTTCCGCCGTTCCTGCTCGGTGCGATCCGCATGTCCATCGCCGGCGCGCTGATGTACGCCGTGCTGCGCGCCCGCGGCGTTCGCCCGCCGACGCGCGCCCAGTGGCGGACGCTGGCAATTCTGTCGATCTTCATGGTGCTGCTGTCCAACGGGCTGGTGAACCTGGCCGAGACCGAGGTCGGTTCCGGGATGGCGGCCATCGCGGTCGCATCGATGCCGCTGTTCGCCGGGCTGTTCGCGATGCTGCGCGGCCGCCATCCGACGCGTGTCGAGTGGGTCGGCCTGGTGATCGGTTTCGCGGGCGTGGTCTGGCTCAATATAGGCAGCGAACTGTCGTCCTCGACGCTCGGGCTGGTCTGCCTCGTCATCGCGCCGATCGCCTGGGCCTGGGGATCGATCTGGAGCCGCGACCAGGACCTGCCCGAACCTTTCATGTCGGCGAGCGGGCAGATGATCGCCGGCAGCGCGTGGATGCTGCTGGCGGCGGGCCTGCACGGCGAGCGCATGACGACGCTGCCGACGATGAATGCGACGCTGGCCCTGCTGTGGCTGATCGTGGCCGGTTCGATCTTCGGATTCACCGCCTACATCTGGTTGTTGCACCATGTTCGGCCGGCGCTGGCGACCAGCTATGCCTACGTCAACCCGCCCATCGCCGTGCTGTTCGGCGCATGGCTGGGCGCGGAGGTCTTTTCCGGGAATGACCTGGGTGCGATGGCGGTGATCCTGATCGGCGTGGCGATCATCACCGTGTCAAAGGCACGTTCCGGGCGCGTTCCCTCGGTTGCTGCCGCGCCCGCGGAGCCGCCCGCATGAGCACCGATGCGCAAACGCGCAGCGGCTTGTGGGTTGCGGCCGCAGCGTTCGTCGCCTGGGGGCTGATGCCGCTGTTCTGGCACCTGCTCAAGGCGGTGCCGTCGCTGCAGATCGTGATGCACCGCATTGTCTGGAGCGCGGTGCTGGTCGCCGGATGGCTGCTGTGGAGCCAGGGCCGGGGCTGGCTGCGCAAGGCGCTGGCGCGTCCGCGCGCTGCATGGATGCTGGCGATCAGCGGCGTGCTGATCGCGATCAACTGGGGCTTGTACATCTGGTCGGTCAATGCCGGTCATGTGGTCGAGGCGAGCCTGGGATACTTCATCAATCCGCTGGTCAACGTGTTGTTCGGTGTCGCGCTGCTGGGCGAGAGGCTGGACCGGGTGCAGTGGACATCGGTGGCGCTGGCCGCGCTCGGGGTCGCGTGGCTGACGTGGCAGCACGGGCAGCCGCCGTGGATCGCGATCGGGTTGGCGGCGTCGTTTGGCCTCTACGGACTGGTGCGCAAGATGGCGGCCGCCGACGCGGTGGCCGGTCACGGCGTGGAATCGCTGTACCTGGTGGTACCCGCGCTGGCGGTGCTGCTGTGGATCGAGAGCCACGGCGGTGGTGGTTTTGGCGCGCAGTGGGGGCTGGGGCTGTCGCTGCTGCTGGTCGTGGGCGGGGCCCTGACCGCGCTGCCGCTGATCGGCTTCGCCTATGCGGTGCGTCGCGTGCCCTTGTCTGTGGTGGGGATCATGCAGTACATCGCGCCGACCCTTCAGTTGTTGATCGGCGTGCTGCTGTTCGGTGAGCCGTTCGGGCTGGACCGGGCGATCGGATTCATGCTGATCTGGGCCGGCCTTGCGGTCTTCGCCACGCACGGACTCGTGCGTTCGCGGCGCATCGCGCCCGCCTAGGTCGCGCGCAGCGCCTCGGTCACCGGCAGGCGTGCCGCGCGTAGCGCCGGCATCAGGCCGCCGAGGAAACCGATCGCCAGCGCCCACAGCAGACCCTGCACGACCAGTGCCGGGGTGACCGCGAAGTTGAACGCAACCTGGGTGAATGAACCCGGGCTCAGCGTCGACACGCTGTAGCCGTTGAACAACAGATAGGCGAGCATCGCGCCCATGAGCCCGCCGGCAACCGCGAGCACCAGCGCTTCGGCCATGACCGAAGCGATCACCGGCACCTGGCCGAAACCCAGCGCGCGCAGCGTGCCGATCTCGCGCGTGCGTGCCGACACCGCCGAATACATGGTGTTGAGGGCGCCGAACAGCGCGCCGAAGGCCATGATCACGGTGATGACGTTGGTCAGCAGGCGGATCAGGAAGGTCAGGGTCTCAGACTGCGCGCTGAAGTAGTCCCGTTCGCGTTCCACGTCGACGGTGAGCTGCGGATCATTGGTCAGGCGCGCCTTGATGGCATCGAAGGTCGACGCGTTGTCGAGTTGCGCCAGCACCGAGGAGTAACTGCTGCGGTTGAAGCCGCTCTGCACCGCCTCGGTGTCGCCCCACAGTTCCGACTCATGACCGTCGCCGTTGGAGGTGAACGTCCCCACGATGGTCCAGGGCGCGCCCTTGAGCATCAGCTGCTCGCCGACCTGCAGCCCCGCGAACTGACGCTGCGCGCTGCGGCCCACCAGCAGTTCGCGCAGGCCCGGGCGGAAGCGGCGGCCTGCGACGATCGCCACTTCGGGCCGCAACTCGAACGCATTGGGCTCCACCCCGCGCAGGGTCACGTTGGTGGCACCCGCCTCGCCCTTGCGCGAGACCTCGGTGATCACGATCAGTTCGCCGGAGGCCAGCGGCAGGCCGTCGCTGCCGCGCACGATGGCGGGGTCCTGCTTGATCAACGTCACCAGATCGCGCGTGAGGAAGCTGGACAACTCGGCGTTGCTGCCGGCACGCAGCACGAGGGCGCGGTCGATGCGACCGGTCGTGCCCAGTGTCTTCGTCAGGCCGGTCGACATCGACAGCATCGCGACCAGCACCGCGACCACGCCCGCGATGCCGACCACGATCACCAGCGACGCGCCCCAGCGCTGCGGGATGCTCTGCAGGTTCATGGCGACGATCTCGCGGATCTGACGTGCGGCTTTCACAGCTCAGCGACCCGCCAGCGCGTCGACGATCTTCAGGCGTTTGGCACGCAGCGCGGGCGGCAGTCCGACGGCCGAAGCGAGCACGACGACCGCCCCGACCACGAACAGCCACACCCGGCGGTCAGGCTCCAGCGGCGGAAATTCCGGCGGCAGGTTGGCCGTCACCAGCGCGGCCAGCGCCATTCCCAGCGCTGCACCGATCGCGCACAGCAGCAGTGCTTCGGCGAGCACCAGCCACAGCACCGTGCGGTCGGTGAAGCCCAGGCACTTGAGCACGGCCAGTTCCGGTACGCGCTCGTTGACCGCCTGGCTCATCGTGAAACCGGTGAGGATCAGGATCGTGAAGAACACCGCACTGGAGATCGCGTTCATGATGAAACCGATGTCGCCGAACTGCCGCACAAAGCCGAGGCTGAAGTCCTGCTCGTTCTGGCTCTTGGTTTCCTCCGACGAATTCTCGAACAACGCGTCGATGGCGGTCGCGACGCGCTCGGAATCCAGCGGATCGGCCACGCGCGCCACGAACACGCCGGCAAGACCCTGGGCGCCGGCGCTGCGCGCCTCGTCGAACTGACCGTAGTTGAGGTACATCAGCGAGGTCTGTTCCTGCCACTTCTCGTCGCGGCCGTCGAAGATGCCGACGATGCGCCACTCCCAGACGCGATCGCCATCGGCCTTGGACCAGATGAAGCTGTCGAGCGGCACGATATCGCCGACTTTCCAGCCGTAGCGTTCGGCCAGGTTCCGGCCCACGATGGCGCCGTCCTGGGTCGACACGAAGGCGCGCCACTGGTCGTCCGGCATCACCCACTCGGGGTAGGTGTCGCGCAGCCGCTGCGGGCCGACCACGAACTGCGGAAAGCCGGCCCGTTCGTCCTGGTATTGGCCGCCGAAGAACTGCGAAAAACCCACGTGCTGAACGCCGGGAATAGACTCGATCTGCGGCAGCATGCGCATCGGCAGAGGCTGGGTGAAGCTGGTTTTCGCCTGCACGACGATGCGGTTGGCGCCAAGGTAATCCGCGCCGCCGGAGAACAGCGAATTGACCGCCTGCAGCAGCCCGAGCAGCAGGAAAGCGGCGGTCAGCGACAGCAGCGTGAACACGGTGCGGGTCTTCTTCCGCATCAGCGCGCCCCACACCAGCGGTAGATACTTGCCGCCCATCTCAACCCGCCCGGGCGCCGCCCGCCAGCATGGGCTCGACGACCAGCGTGCCCTTGTCCAGGTGAACGGTGCGCCTGGCGTATTCGGCCGCCTTGGGGTCGTGGGTGACCATGACGATGGTCTTGCCGAACTGGCGGTTGAGCTGCTGCAGCAGGGTCAGGACCTCGTCCGCGGTCTTGCGGTCCAGGTCCCCGGTGGGTTCGTCGCAGATCAGCAGCAGCGGATCGGACACCAGCGCGCGCGCGATCGCCACGCGTTGCTGCTGGCCACCGGACAACTCGCTGGGCTTGTGCCGGGCGCGGTCCTCCAGCCCGACCAGCGCCAATGCGATCGACGCGCGATGGGCGCGTTCGGCCGCTCCCATGTCGGTAAGCAGCAGGGGCAACTCGACGTTTCGCTGCGCGGTCAGCACCGGCATCAGGTTGTAGCTCTGGAAGATGAAGCCGACCGTGTCGGCGCGCCACGCCGCCAGTTCGTCGCCGCCGAGGTCGTCGATCGCCACGCCGGCGACCAGCAACTCGCCGCTGCTGGGCGAATCCAGACCGCCGATGAGATTCAGCAGCGTGGTCTTGCCCGAGCCAGACGGCCCCATCAGCGCGACGAAGTCGCCTTCCGGGATGTCCAGCTGGATCCCATGCAACACCTCGATGCGCTGCTTGCCGCGCTCGTAGGCCTTGGTCAGGTCGCGGATCCGCACCAGCGGCGGTCGCGGCGCATCAACCGGCGGCTGCATGGCCTCGTCCGGCGGGATCACGCTCAGCTCTCCGCCGCCGCGTCGGTGGCGACACGCTGGCCGTCGCGAAGCGCGTCAGGATCCAGTACCACCGGCTCGCCGGGTTTCACGCCCGAGAGCACCAGCCGGTCGGCATCGCGCACAGGCCCCAGGGTGACCTCGCGCTCCACCGCGCGTCCATCCTCGACGACGAACACGTGCGCGCGTGTCGCCTTTGCCGCGTCCGACGGCGCAATGGCCGCGTCGAGCAGCACCGCGCGTGCGGGCACCCACGCGCCGGTCGGTCGCGGCGCATCGGCCGATGCCTTCTCCAGGAAACTGACGCGCACGCCCATGTCCGGGACGATGCGCGGATCCCGGGTGTCGAGCGCGATGCGCACCTTGACCGTGGCCTTGCTGCGGTCGGCGGTGGGGATGATCGCGATCACCTCGCCGGGAATGCGCCAGTCCGGGTACGCGTTGAGCACCGATTCCACCGGCATCCCCGGCTGCACGCGGCCGATGTAGGCCTCGTTGACGTCGACCTGCACCTCCAGCGAATCCATGTCGACGATGGTGCCGATGCCCGTGCGGGTAAAGCCGCCACCGGCGGAGACCGGGGAGACGATTTCGCCCGGCTGCGCGGCCTTGGCAGTCACCACGCCGGTAAACGGGGCCCGCACCACGGTGTTGTCGACGCCGATCGACGCCACTTCCAGCTGCTTGCCGGCGACGGTGACGTTGCTGCGCGCCGAGGCGACCTGCGCCCGGAGCGCGTCGCGCTGCGCGACGGCCTGTTCGTACTGCGCGCGAGAGACCAGTTGCTCTCCGAGCAGCGACCCCAGCCGCCGGACATTGGCTTCGGCCTCGCGCAACTGCGCCTGCACCTGGCCGATCTGGCTGCGCGCGGAGGCCACCTGCGCCGACGCCAGCGCACGTTGCGCGTCGGCGTCGAGCGGATCGAGCGTGGCGAGCACCTCGCCTTCCTGCACCTGCTGGCCTTCCTCGATCAGCACCTCTCGGACCTTGCCGGTTATCTTCGACGACACCGTGGCCATGCGCCGGGCGACGATGTAGCCCGAGGCGTCCAGCACCGAGGCATTGGCCGGGTCGGCCGCATCGCGCGCCTGCGCGGTCTCGACCTGGGTCGGGCGGTTCATGCCGATCGCGGCGATCACGGCCAGAAGCACGGCTACGAGTGCGAGCACCCACGGCCATTTTCTACGCCGGGGCTTCTTCATGCCGGGGGTGCGTTTGATGCGCAGTTGCTCGAGGAGGACTTCGGGACGGCTCATGGGTGCATCCGTTGCGTTTGGATGACAGAACGGGCCGGGCTGTTGTTCCGCCGGCCATCGGCGGTACCCGGTCCCCATCAGGACGGCGCGGGCTGTTATTGCCCGGCGCAGCGTGCCTGCAGCATGGCAAACGCGGAACGCAGGCCCTGCGCCTCGCCACCGGCGGGACGGCCGGGGCGGTCGGCATCGTTCCAGGAGTACACGTCCAGGTGCGCCCACGGCTGCTTCGGTGGGACGAATCGCTCCAGGTACAGCGCCGCGGTGATGCTGCCGCCCATCCGCGATGAGCCGCTGTTGGCGATGTCGGCAATCGTGCTGGTCAGGTAGCGCCAGTACGGCCGCCACAGCGGCATCCGCCACACGGGATCGCAATGGCGCGCGCCGGCATCGAGCCACTGCGTCGCGACCGTGTCGTCATTGCTGTACATCGCCGGCAGGTCGGGACCCAGCGCTATGCGCGCCGCGCCGGTGAGGGTCGCGAAATCGAGCACGAGGTCCGGCGACAGTTCGCCGGCGTGCACGAGCGCGTCCCCGAGCACCACCCGGCCTTCGGCATCGGTGTTGTCGATCTCCACGCTGATGCCGCTGCGGGTGGCGATCACCTCGCCGGGGCGGAACGCCTGCGGGCCTATCGCGTTCTCCACGGCAGGCACCAGCAGGGTGATGCGCAGCGGCAGCCTGCGCGCCATGACCAGTTCGGCCAACGCGATCGCGTGCGCGGCGCCGCCCATGTCCTTCTTCATGTTGCGCATGCCATCGGCCGGCTTGATGTCGAGACCGCCGGTGTCGAAGCACACGCCCTTGCCGACGATGGCGACGTGCGGATGATCCGTGTCGCCCCAGCTCAGGCCGATCAGGCGCGGCGCGCGATGCGATGCGCGGCCGACGGCGTGGATCGCCGGGAAGTTCTGCGTCAGCAGGTCCTCGCCCGAAACCACGTTGATGGTCGCGCCGTGGCGCGCGGCGATTTCGCAGACGGTCGATTCGAGCTGGTCCGGACCCATGTGCTCGGTCGGTGTGTTGATCAGGTCGCGGACGCGCACGCAGGCCGCGAGCAGGTCCATCGCCTCGGCGCCGGCATCCTCGTGCGAGTGCGTGGCTTTCATCACCAGCAAAGCCGGCTGCCTCGGCGGCTGCCTGTAGCGGTCGAAGCGGTAGGCACCCAGGCCCCAGCCCAATTGCAGGGCCGCGACGGCGGCCGGGTCCTGGTCGTCGGCCAGTCGCCATGCGCACGCGGGCAGGGCATGGGGCGCATGCGCGTAGGAGTAGGGGTCGAGCGGATCACCGATGCCGAGCACCGCCGAGGCAATCGCGCCATCCGCGGCAGGCAATGTCAGCGCGGTGCCCGGCGAGCCGTCGAAGCCCTGTGCATCCAGCCACTGACCCGCGGCGGGCGCCTGCGCGGCGCGCCAGCTGGCGAAGGTGGCGCGGGCCACCACGTGCAGCGGCAGTGCCTGGGAGTGGTCGTCGGTGAATCCATGCGGATGGGTCATGCGGAGTTCCGTTGGGGAAGGTCGGTCGCATCCAGCCAGTCGGCCAGTGCGCACAGGTCGGGCATTTCCAGGTCCGGTGGCGATCCGGCGTGCGGCCAGGTGCGGGCGCGTCCGTCGGCGTCGGTGCGATTGATCCAGCAACTGCGAAGCCCGGCGCGCTGCGCGCCGATCACGTCCGCTTCCATGTCGTCGCCGACGTGCAGTACCTGTGCGGGGTCGCAGTCGAGCTGCCTGCAGGCGGCGTGGAAAATGCTGGCGGTCGGCTTGGCTGCGCCGTGCTCGCGCGCGCCCAGCTGGAAGCGGAACAGGGGCATCAGGCCGATCGTTCGCAGGCAGGCGTTGCCGTTGGTTAGGGCCGCCATGGGCACGCGGGCGGCGAGGCGTTCAAGCGCCTGCAGACTGTCCTGGTAGTGCTCGACCTCGCAGCGTGCGGCGAAGAAGGCATCGAACGCAGGCTGCGCCAGCGCCGGGTCGTCGCCAGCCTCGCGCAGCATCTGTTCGAGGGTCAGCATGCGCTGCTGCGAAAAGTCGTGGGCCAGGTCGCGGCGTTCGGCGCCGATGCGCTCGCGCAGCGCCAGACGCCTGTCGTCGGGCCAGTGCGCGGCGGTGCGGGGCGCGTGTTGTCGGAGCCATTCGCCCAGGGCCGCTTCGGCGCGGACGATCACCGGCGCGATCGGCCAGATCGTGTCGTCCAGGTCGATGGTGATGGCGCAGACTGGAAAGTGCACCGGTCGATTCTACCGCTGTGGGAGAAAGGGACCGTTCATGCCGAGGTGCGCCGCCTTGCTTCCCTCTCCCACCGGGACAGGGACCGAGGGTGAGGGTTCGGGAGAGGGACGCACTCGCGCACCAATCGGCGAACATCCAGACAACTGCATCGCCTTCCCCAGGCACCGTGCTCCGAACCCTCACCCCAACCCTCTCCCGGGGGGAGAGGTAGCAAAAAGCGGCGCGCTCCGCCCTAGCGCAGCAATCGCTCCAGCGCCGGCCAGACGTGATCGCGCAGCCTGGACTGCGCGGCGGCGTTCGGGTGCAGGTTGTCGGCCTGGTAGGCGGCGCGGTCGAGCGCGATGGGTTCCAGCAGGAACGGCAGCAGGGCGATGTCGAAGCGCCCGGCCAGCTCGCGATAGCTCTGCTCGAACTCGCGCGTGTAGGCGGCGCCCAGGTTCGGCGGCATGCGCATGCCCACCAGCAGCACTTCCGCTCCGGCCCCATGCGCGGCGCCGATCATGCGCGCCAGGTTGATGCGCATCTGCTGCGGCGGCAGCCCGCGCAGGCCGTCGTTGGCACCCAGCGCGATCACCACCACGTCCGGACGATGGCGGGCGACCGCATCGATGATCCGCGAGGCGCCTCCAGCGGAGGTCTCACCGCTGATGCTGGCGTTGACCACCCGCCAGCCGGGATATTCCTTCCCAATGCGCTCACCGATCATCGCCACCCAGCCCTGCCCGGACGACAGGCCGTAGGCCGCCGACAAGGAATCGCCGATCACCAGCACTGTGCGCTGCTCCTGGACGCCGGCCTGTGCGGCGGGCGCAGCGGTCGCGACCGGCGTCCATGAACCGGATAGCGTCGCCACCACCAGCACGAGCGCGAGCCCGGCCTGGCGGAGCGCGCATTGAACCCAGCGGGCACACGCCGCATATCCACATGCCATCCTGCAATCCTCCGATGCCCGGCCCTGCAGCCGGCGTTGTCACAAAAGATAGGACGATCATGGCCGATAGCACCGCACTGCGCGCTGAAAGTCACGCTGGCGCACCCGACCCCTCGCCGACGGGCGGCCCGGAATCGGGTTCGTTGCCGGTGCTGCAGGTGCGTGGTCTCGGCAAGCGCGTGCCCTTGCCTGCGGGGGAACTGACGATCCTGCAGGGTGTCGGTTTCGAGATCGCCCGGGGCGACACCGTGGCCGTGGTCGGCGCCTCCGGCTCGGGCAAGAGCACGCTGCTGTCGCTGCTGGCGGGGCTGGATACGCCCAGCGACGGCGAAGTACGGTTGGACGGCGAGCCGCTGTCGGCGCTCGATGAAGATGCCCGCGCGCGGGTCCGCGGCGAGAAGGTCGGTTTCGTGTTCCAGAGCTTCCAGTTGCTGCCGTCGCTCACTGCGCTGGAGAACGTGATGCTGCCGCTGGAGCTGCGCGGTGACCGCGAGGTCGAGGCGCCAGCGCGGGCAATCCTGGAGAAGGTCGGGCTCGGCCCGCGGCTCGGGCACTACCCGCGGCAGCTGTCGGGCGGCGAGCAGCAGCGCGTCGCCCTGGCGCGCGCGTTCGTGACCCGGCCTTCGCTGCTGTTTGCCGACGAGCCCACCGGCAATCTGGATACCCACACCGGGCAGGCGATCATCGAACTGCTGTTCGCGCTCAACGCCGAGGCCGGCACGACGCTGGTGCTGGTCACGCACGACGAGCACCTGGCGGAACGCTGCGGACGCCTGTTGCGGCTCGACAGCGGTCGTCTGGTTGCCCAGGAAGTGCAGGTGCAGCCGGCGGGTAGTCGCGGGTGAGCCGGTCGGCGGCGTTGCCCCAGCGTGGCTGGGTACGGCTGGCCTGGCGGCAGTTTTCGCGCGACCTGCGCGCGGGCGAAATCCGCATCCTGCTGGCCGCGCTGGTGCTCGCGGTGGTGGCGGTCACGGCGGTCGGCTTCGTCACCGACCGCGCCGAGCGCGCGCTGGCGATGGAGGCCAATCGCCTGCTCGGCGGCGACGCCGTGGTGCGGGGCGATGCGCCCATCGGCGGGGTGGTTCGCGAGGCGGCCTCGCGACGCGGACTGCAGAGCACCGACACGGTCGAACTGAACACCATGATCCGGGTCGGCACGGGCGCCGACGCGCGCCTGCAACTGGGCGAACTGCGCGCGTTGGACAGAGGATTTCCGTTGCGCGGCGCGTTTTCGGTGGTCGGGACCGACGGCATCGAGCGCAACCCCGCGGGTGCCACGTCGGGAACCGCGGCGGGCATACCGCAACCGGGCAACGTATGGATGAGCCGCGCTGGCGCCGAAGCGCTCGGCGCGCGGATCGGCGACACGGTGGAACTGGGCGATGCGCAGTTCACCTTGTCCGCGCTGGTGCTGCAGGAACCCGACGCGGCGATGGACTACTTCAACGTCGCCCCGAAGGTGTTCGCGAACATCGCCGACCTGCCCTCGACGGGGCTCGTGCAGGAGGGCAGCCGCCTGGGCTACCGGCTGGTGGTCGCTGGCGAGGCGGCTGCGGTCGACGCTTTCGTCAACACCGCGCGGACTGCGCTCGCGCCCGGGCAGCGACTGGAGACGATCGGCGAGGCACGTCCGGAGATCCGCTCCGCCCTCGATCGCGCCGGACGGTTCCTCGGGCTGGCAGCGCTGGTGTCGGTGGTGCTGGCGGCGGTCGCGGTGGCGATGGCCGCGCGCCGCCACAGCGAGCGCCACCTGTCGGGCACGGCGGTCATGCGCTGCCTCGGCGCCAGCCAGGCCACCCTGGTCGGCATCCATGTCGGCGAACTGCTGCTGCTGGGATTGATCGCCAGCACCGTCGGTGTGGCGATCGCGTTCGGCATCCAGTGGGCGGTCGCCGAATGGTTGTCGCAGTCGATGCGTCTGTCGATCCCGCCGGCCGGCTGGACCCCCGCGGTGCAGGGGCTCGGCATCGGCCTGGTGGTGCTGCTTGCGTTTGGCGCGCCGCCGGTGCTGGCCCTGCGTCGCGTGCCGGCGCTGCGGGTGCTGCGCCGCGACCTCGATCCGACCGAGCCCAGCGCCTGGCTGGTGGGCGTGCTCGGCCTGTCCGGGCTGGCGGCCCTGCTGTGGTGGAAAGCAGGCTCGGCGGTGCTCGCCGTGGCCATGCTGGGTGGCATCGTGGTCACGCTGGCGGTGCTCGCGACTTTGGCATGGCTGCTGATCCTGACGGTGCGCCGGCTACGCTCGCGCCTGCGCGGCAGCCTGCGCTACGGTCTTGCGAACGTCAGCCGTCGCGCCGGCACCAGCGTCGCGCAGGTGTCCGCGCTGGGGCTGGGCCTGATGGCGCTGCTGCTGCTGACCTTCGTGCGCACCGACCTGCTCGATCGCTGGCAGCTGTCGCTTGCGAGCGATGCGCCCAACCGTTTCATCATCAACGTGCAGCCCGACCAGGTCGACGCCGTGCGCGAGTTCATTTCCGCGCAGCAGATCGGTGCACCCACGCTGTACCCGATGATCCGCGGCCGCCTCGTCGCGCACAACGGCGCCGCGCCTGCCGGCGAACGCTACGGAGTCGAAGCGGCTGAGGCCGACAGCGAGGAGGCCAGGGAGCGGCGTCGTGCCGACCGCGAGTTCAATCTGTCCAGCGCCGCAACGCTGAGCGAGGACAACCGCATCACCGCCGGCACGTTCTGGGGCGAGCAGGTCCCCGCGAAGCCGCAGGTGTCGGTCGAGCAGGATTTTGCAAAATCGCTGAACTGGGAACTGGGCGACACGATCACGTTCGACATCGCCGGCCAGCCGTTTTCCGCGACGATCACCAGCCTGCGCAGCGTGGAATGGGAGAGCTTCAATCCCAACTTCTTCGTTATCGCCTCGCCGGGTGCGCTCGATGGATTCCCAGCCAGTTACATCACCGCCGTCAGCGTGCCGCCGGACCAGACACGTTTCACCGCCGACCTGGTGGCGCGCTTCCCGAACCTGTCGGTGATCGACGTCGACGCGGTGCTCAACCAGGTGCGTGCGACCGCCGACCAGGTGTCGATGATCGTGGAGGTCGTGTTCTATTTTTCGCTGGTTGCCGGCGTGCTGGTGCTGCTGGCGGCGGTGAGCGCGAGCCAGGACGAGCGTCTGCTGGAAGGCGGAGTGATGCGGGTGCTCGGTGGCAGCCGTCGGCAACTGCGTGCGGCGCAGGCATCGGAGTTCATCGCGATTGGGCTGCTCGCTGGAGTCACCGCTTCGGTGGCGGCCTCGGTACTGGCGGGCATTGTGGCAGTGCGTGTTTTCGACCTTCCTTGGCAGCCGGACTGGGGCATGGCCGCGGTCGGTGCCGGGGTCGGCGTGCTCGCCGCGCTGGTCGCGGGAATGTTCGCCACCCGCCAGGTGCTCGATGCGCCGCCATCGGTGACATTGCGGGAGTTGCAGGGCTGATCCAGCCCGGCATCTGCCGCAGCCCCGCTGGGCTGCTGCGGATGCAGCCCCGAGAAAAAGGGCAGCCGAGGCTGCCCTTGTTTTTTCCGGGTCGCGAAGCCTTACTGCATCAGCACGCGGTCCACGACGTGGACCACGCCATTGCTGGCGTCGAGGTCCGCGGCGATCACGTTGGCGACGTTGCCCTGCGCATCCGTGACGGTCACGCCATCGGCGCCGGCTTTTGCGGTCAACGTGGCCCCCTGCACCGTCGTCAGCGTGGCGCTGCCGTTCCCCGCCTCGATCTGCTGGGTCAGGGTGGCGGCGTCCACGTCTCCGGCGACCACGTGATAGGTCAGCACCTGGGTCAGCGAGTCCTTGTTCTCCGGCATCAGCAGGGTATCGACGGTGCCGGCCGGCAATGCATCGAACGCCGCATTGGTAGGCGCGAACACCGTGAACGGGCCGGAACTCTTCAAAGTGTCCACCAGGTCCGCGGCTTTCACGGCCGCGACGAGGGTGGTGTGGTCGGCCGAACCCATCGCAACATCGGTGATGTCGCCGGATGGCGCCTCGGCCATCGTCGCAGCGCCGGAGGT
The DNA here is from genome assembly GCA_030857025.1 of Pseudomonadota bacterium. Classification (GTDB taxonomy): domain Bacteria; phylum Pseudomonadota; class Gammaproteobacteria; order Xanthomonadales; family Xanthomonadaceae; genus Lysobacter_K. The sequence continues at coordinate 66,859 of JALYOF010000023.1, forward strand.
CGCGGGCGTATCGGCAGCCACCGCCGGTGTGGATTCGGCGGGAGCGGAATAGCCTGAGTCGCTGGAAGGCGAGCACGCGGCCAGCGCGCAGGCGGAGATCAGTGAAACAGCAAGCAGATTGGTCTTCATGGGGAAAGCTCCAAGTGTGTGGTCCGACCATCGACGATGCATGGCCAGGTGTCGTATGACGATGTAGGTACGGGCGGCCCGAGTGCACGGATGCATGCGCCGACGGACGCAGCGCACGCGTGTGAAATCGCCTTTAGCAGACACGGTGGCAATCTGGAACACAGGCCAATAGGAGAGAGTGAAATGCGCGTCAAGACCGGAGCGGAGGTCCGCAGATGGTCCCTGCTGGCGATCGCTGGCATGCTCGCTTTCACGGCGGGTTGCGGCGAAACCGCGCGGCTGTCGGTTCGGCAGGGCATGGGGCCCGATCCCGCACTGCCGCAACCGCAGAAGCCGCTGCTGCCGACGGTCAACATCGCCCCCGCGGTCGGCTGGCCCGAAGGCACCGCGCCCACGCCCGCTGCAGGGTTGGCGGTGAATGCGCTCGCACGCGGGCTCGACCACCCGCGCTGGCTGTACGTATTGCCCAACGGCGACGTGCTGGTCGCGGAAACCAACGCACCCCAAACCGGGAAGAGCGGCATCGAAGGTCTCAAAGGCCTGGCGATGAAGGCCGTGATGAAGCGCGCCGGTGCCGCCGTGCCGAGTGCCGATCGGATCACGCTGCTGCGCGACACCGACCGCGATGGCGTCGCCGAAGCGCGTTCGGTATTCCTCGGCGATCTCCACTCACCATTCGGCATGGCGCTGGTCGGCGACACGCTCTACGTCGCCAACACCGACGCCGTGGTCGCGTTTCCATACAAAAAGGGCGCGATGTCGATCGAAGCCGAGGGCCGCAAGCTGGCGGACCTGCCCGACGGGCCGCGCAATCATCACTGGACCAAGAGCCTGGTCGCCAATGAGGACGGCAGCAAGCTGTACGTCGGCGTGGGCTCCAACAGCAACATCGCCGAGCACGGCATGCAGGAAGAACTCAACCGCGCCGCAGTGCTCGAGATCGACACCGCCACCGGCGACACGCGCGTGTTCGCCTCGGGCCTGCGCAATCCGGTCGGAATCGACTGGCAGCCGCAGAGCGGTGCGCTGTGGGTCGCGGTCAACGAGCGCGACGAACTCGGCAACGATGTGCCGCCGGACTACATGACCCGGATCAACCACGGCGACTTCTACGGATGGCCGTACGCCTACTACGGCCGCGTCGATGAGCGCGTGCAGCCGCAGCGGCTGGATCTGGTGGACACGGCGCTGGTGCCGGATTACGCATTGGGGCCGCACACCGCCTCGCTGGGGCTGGCGTTCTACGACGGCGAACTGCTGCCGCGGTTTCGCAATGGCGCGCTGGTCGGTCAGCACGGCTCCTGGAATCGCAGGCCGGCAAGCGGCTACAAGGTGATCTTCGTGCCGTTCAGGGACGGCCTTCCCTCCGCATTGCCGGAAGACGTGCTGACCGGTTTCGTCGACGTGCACGGCAATGCGCGTGGACGACCGGTCGGAGTGGCGGTGGCAGGGGACGGTGCGGTGCTCGTCGCAGACGACGTGGGCAACGTGGTGTGGCGTGTCGTGCCGACGGCCGATCCGGCGCAGCCAGGCGACTGAGCGGCGGGCTGCCAAGCTGATGAATCGCGCCTTGGGTTCGACGTGGTCTTTCTGGCCCCGCCCTCAGCGCGGCGCGTTCGGCGTCGCGTCGAAACGTCGCGCGTAATCACGTTCGTCGGCGACCTGTTCCACGTGCGCGTCGTCCACTTCCGGCGCCCCATACACCGCGTAGGCAACCGACTCGCCGCGCATCCCGACCTGGCACAGCCGGTACCGTGGCTGTCCGCCGCCGGTGTTTTCGGGGTAATTGAGCGGCGGCTTCTCGCCGTCGAGGTCCAGTTCGCTGTTGTCTACCGTGCCGCCGACGAATAGGGCTCGCATCGAGTGATTCTCCCGTGACTGGATGCCGCAATCGTGGCCAATCGGTCGTTGGCGGGGCATGAAAAGACGGTCGCGATCCGGCGGAAAGCCCTTCAGCGCTCCGTTCGGGCCCACAGCCACAGGCTCTGGCCGACCAGCCCCACCGCAAGAGCCAGCGCAACCCACGCCGCCGTCGACGAACCCGGCAGCGACCACTGCGACTGCTTCACGAACACCGCCGCCAGCCCCCACACCGCGGCCAGCGCGTAGCCCAGGTTGCCGCGCATGCGGCCATTGAGCACCAGCAACAACGCCGCCAATGCCGCGAACAGCACCATGCTCCAGCCCAGCATCCGCTCGGTCGACAGCAGCCCATACGCAACGATGACCTGCGCCGTATTCAGGAACGCCGCCAGCGAGAGCCAGCCCGCGTGCAGCGACAGCGGCGCCCACGCCCACCAGCGCTGCTGCGGCGAAGAGGCGCGATCGCGAGACAGCGCCAGTGCGCAATACGCCATGCAGGCCAGCGCGGCCCAGATCACCAGCAGCGCAAGCCAGAACACCTGCATCGAGAAAATCGGCAACCACGCTGCAGTCAGTGCGAAGCCGGCCGCCGCGGCTGGCCGCACGCGCGCCACGGCCGGGCTGCGCTCGCGCAGTTGCCATAGTGCGAAAGCGATGTCCCACAGGAAGATCAGCCCCCAGATCGCAAACGCGTAGCCGGCGGCCACCAGCAGCGTCGGGTATTGCTCCGAGATCGTGGCATTGTTTGGCCCGAACATGCGGTTCTGCGACATCCACGCGATTGCCGGCATCGCCAGTGCGAACAGCAGGACCAGGATGCGCATGAGGATTTCCGGAGACGACGGGTTGCGTGCACGGTAGCGCGTCGATGTGAACGCGGCGGGGCAGCACGGGGCGCTGCTTCAACGGCGAGCACCGGAGGCGCCCGGTAGAATTGCCGGCTCCCTGGCTGTGGTGACGCTCCGATGAGTGCCGAATCCGATCCCGCGCTCGAAACGCTGCTGCTGCCGTTCGACGAAGGCCTGCTGGCCTGGCCCGAAGGCGGCGTGCTGTTCCTGCGCGCGCGCGATGGCGCCGTCCTGCACAGCCGCCCCCGGCCGGGACTGGTCTGCGAGCAGAGCTTCAAGCCCGACGCGGAGGCACTGCAGCGCGCTGGCTTCGAGCTGCATGAGCCCGATGTCGAGGGCGTCCAGGTCCGTCGTTATCCCGTGGTACTGGTGCTGCCGCCGCGGCAACGCGACGAGGCGCGTGCGCTGATGGCGCGTGCGCTGTCGTTGACCTCGCCCGGAGGTCGGGTGGTGGCCAGCGTTCCCAACACCGAAGGTGCGCGTTCGGCCGAAGAGGACCTGCGCAAGCTGGTCGGCCCGGTCGGAAACCTCAGCAAGCGCAAATGCCGGGTGTTCTGGAGTGCGCCGCTGCCCGAAGTGGCGGACCCGACGCACGAGGCGCTTGCTGCAAAGTGGCGCGCGCTGGATGCCGTGCGCACGATCGCCGACGGTCGCTTCGAAAGCCGCCCGGGCGTGTTCGCCTGGGACCGCATCGATCCCGCCTCGCGCCTGCTGGCCGAACACCTGCCGGCAAGCCTCGCCGGTCACGCCGCCGACCTGGGCGCCGGCTTCGGCTACCTCTCGGTCGAACTGCTCGCGCGCTGCCCCGCGATACACGCGCTGGATCTGTACGAAGCCGAAGGACGCGCGCTCGACCTGGCCCGCCGCAATCTGTCGCCGCAGGCATCGCGCGCGCGGCTCGGCTTCCATTGGCACGACGTGACCGCCGGGCTGCCGCAGCAGTACGACGTCATCGTGAGCAATCCGCCGTTCCATACCCAGAGCCGCGCGGATCGTCCGGACATTGGCCGGCGTTTCATCGCCGTGGCGGCCGACGCGCTCAAGCCCGGCGGTCGCTTGTGGCTGGTCGCCAATCGCCATCTGCCCTACGAGTCGGTTCTGACCGACAGTTTCGGCAGCGTGCACACGGTGGCGCAGCAGGATGGTTTCAAGATCATCGAAGCGGTGAAGGCGATGCCGAGCAAGCCCGAGCGCGCGCCCAAGCCGTTCGATCGCGTCGCCACCCGCAACCAGCACCGCTGAGGCAACGATGAAGCTGGTGAAGCTGATCGCCAACCTCGGCTACGGCAGCCGCAAGCAGGTCACCGCGATGTTCCGCGAGGGCCGCGTCACCGATGCAGCCGGCGACGTGCTCTACGCCGACGACAAGGTCGAGCACGCCGACATCCGCCTGGACGACGAGCCTCTCGATCCACCCGCCGGACTGGTGCTGATGTTGCACAAGCCGACCGGCTACACGTGTTCGACCAAGGACAGCGGACGCGTCGTCTACGACCTGCTGCCGCCGCGCTACCGCTTGCGCTCGCCGTCGCTGTCGACGGTCGGACGTCTCGATCGCGACACCAGCGGCCTGCTGCTGATGACCGACGACGGCCAACTGCTGCACCGCATCGTTTCGCCCAAGGCCAGGTTGTCGAAGGTCTACGAGGCGACGCTCGCCAGCGACCTGCGCGGCGACGAAGTGGCGACGTTCGCCAGCGGTGCGCTGATGCTCGAATCGGAAACAACGCCACTGGTGCCAGCGGAGATGGAAGTCGTCGACGCGCGCCACGCCCGCCTGACCCTGACCGAGGGGCGCTACCACCAGGTGCGGCGCATGTTCGCCGCGGTCGGCAATCACGTTGAAACCCTGCACCGCAGCCGCGTCGGCGGGCTCGGGCTGGACGAGCTGCCGGCTGGCGAGTGGCGGGTGCTCGACGATGCGGATATCACTCGCCTGTTTGCGGGCTGACGGTCCGGCACCGATCGGTCCGGCTGCGGTTGGCGGCGGGTCGATGAGCGCACGGCGGGCGTTCGTTGCCGGGTCGGAAAAATCCGCTCAGCGGCTGAGCATTTCGGCCAGCACTTGCGCGGTTCCGCTGTGCACCAACCAGGCATTCAAGCCGATGTTGGCCAGCACCGTGAACCAGAAGAACGACTGGAACGAGGCCTTGACGGTCTTGTGGCGGAACTCGTGTTGCGCGATCAGTGCGCCCGGCCAGCCGCCGAGGAAGTCGACAAGATGCAGCGTGGACTCCGGTGTGCGCTGCCGGCCCTTTTTTCCCGCGGCGGCCTTGTCCAGGCAGTACATCACGTACGAAAGCACACTGGCCGCGGCGTACGCGAACAACAGCACGACGGGCACATGCCCGGCCACCACTCCGGCCACGACGGATACGGCAAAGACCAGCGCCAGGGCGAGCCTCGGTAGCGGTCGCCGCCGCTTCTGTTTCCGCTCGTGCTTCGGCTCCACGACTCTCTGCCCGGCCAGCACGATGTTCCTGGCGTTGGTTCGGCCGCGCGAATCCAGGGTCGGTTGGTAGGAGATGAGGTCGCCATTGACCGGTCGTCTGGATCCCGGCTGGAACGATCTGACGTGGACGAAGGCGCGCGTACCGCCGCCGTGCGGGATCACGAAGCCGAAGCCTTTTTCGTCGTTCCAGTCGGAAATGCGGCCGACGAGTTTCACGCCGACATGCACCCCACGCACCATGCGCCCTCTGCAGGCACGGCCGTTATACGAATCGCAACACGATCGCAGCCAGGATCAGCGCCAACCCGGCATAGCCGGCATAACGCGCGTATGCGGCTGCACGACTTGGCGCCAGCGTTCCGCGGGTGCTGAACAGAAACGTGCCGTAGTAACTGCTGAAGGCCACCAGCAGCAGGCCGAGACCCGACAGCAGGTCGGCCACATCCTGCCCGGCGGAGAACTGGTACAGGCGGAACACGCCCAGCAGCACGAAGACGATCGTGAGCACGAGGTCCAAAGATTTGCGGGAGCTTGCTGCCATCGGTATGTAGCCTCTGCCGTTGCGGATGTGCGTAGCCTAACCGTCGCCCGTCCGCTGCGGGTGATCGCATTCAAGCCGGACCTCGCCGCCTGCAACCTCGCCGCAGGAACGCCACCCCTGCGCGATATAGAAGTGTTCGGCACGCGTACCCGCTCCGGTGGTAAGCCATAGACGCGAATGCCCTCGCGACCACAGCCACTGGCACATCGCGCGGTGCAGTGCCTTGCCGTGACCGCGTCCCTCGTGATCCGGATGCACGAACAGTGCCCAGATGCTGCCGGCGTCGTGCGCGGAAGCGAAGGCGACGATCTCCCCATCGACTTCGATCACCCAGCTTCGCCCAAGCGCCTTGAGTGCCGCGATGTAGTCCGCCTCCGTCACCCGCGACGGATCCGACAACACGTTCTCGCGCACGGCCATGCGCACGCGTCGCATCGCGGGGATGTCAGCGTGCGTGGCCAGCCGAAGGTTCACGGCTGGCTCCGGTGACGGGCTTTCGATGGCTGGCATCGGCCGCTCGTACTCGTTAGACCCAGTACAGGCAGCTCAGACGCACATGTGTGGCGGCACGGAGATGTCGAAGAGCTCGTCCACGCCCGAGGCCTGGTAGTTGTAGCGGAAATCGACCGTGATCCCGTTGTCGGGGAACGCCTTCATGCCTTCGCAGACCTGCGTCCTGGCATTGGTTTCGTACTGGGACCGCCGCGCCGAATCGAAAGGCACGCTCTTGTCGATCGTGTAGTGATTTCGAAGCACGTCGCCGTCGAGTTCGATGCGGGTCAACATCATGCCCGGCGACACTTCCTTCGGCAGCTGTGCATCCATATCCGTGACCATCTGCTGGACCTGCTCATTGACGTCATAGTTGGACATCATCTTCTGTCCGATTTTCCCGCCAACGAACAGGATTGCCAGCACCGCAATTACCTTCGGAATCGTGCCCACGTTCTTCCCTGATTGTTCTGCCAAGAGGTACGACCGGGGCGGACGCCCGGGCCGGCTGGTACAAGCGCCACCCGCCCGAACAGAGTCGGCCTGCAGCGGCGGAATTGTAATCCGCGCAAGCGGCGTGACGCGCCGGAATTTCGCTTTGAAGTGTCACCAGCGCTTCCCGAGGCTTTGACGCTTGGGCTGGGGGGACGGGCGAGGGGCGAGGGGCCGACACCCTCTCGAATCCGGTGATGTCATCGACCCTTGCGATGGCAGAAGCCCGGGACCTTGAACATCAGCAGTCGAACGAGGGTCTCTTCCAGGTCGGCCGACTTGTGCCGGCAACAGCTGAATTCATCCCAAGCAAACGCTTTCAGGTCAGGGAAAAATACGCTGGACCGCCGCGCAACCTTGCACCAACCGAGCGCGCCACGGCGTGCGGAACCCACGCCAGACGTCACTTGATTTCCTCCGCTCCTGAGGTTCTAGCGTTCTCGCGCACGGCAATGCGCATGCATCGCGGCGGGCGACGACTTAACTACCCCCGTCCACCCCCGTCCCCTTTGTTGCGCCTCCGTCACCCGCGACGGATCGGCCAACACGTTTTCGCGCACGGCCATGCGCACGCGTCGCGGCGGGCGACAGATTAACTACCCCCGCCCCCTTTGTTCACAAGGCCAGCGTGCGGGCGAAGGTCGAGCACCCGTTCCGGGTAGTCAAGCGTCAGTTCGGTTACATCAAGGTGCGCTATCGCGGCCTGATGAAAAACAAGGCACAGGTGCTGACGTTGTTCGCGCTGTCGAACCTGTGGATGTCGCGCAGGCGATTGTTGCAACCGACAGGGTAATTGCGCCTGATTGGTGGGAAACCCGCCAAAAAGGGGCTAAAAAGCGGCAAGAATCGATCAAAAAGGTCGTTTTTGATGCTCCTGGACGCTGAAAAGCCGTAAATCCAAGCGTCAATGCGGATTGTTCAGACCTGCCTTTGTTGGGGCTGTCTCGATGGCCTGGGTGGTGCCAGAATCGGCTCATGGAATTCAAGGAGGCAAATGCCAATCTCATTCGAACCTGACGGCGATGATGTAGTTTGGCGGCAGACCTTCGACCGCCCGGCTGTGTACCTGGACATTTTTGCGATACGCGAGATCTCCAAAAGCGCAGAGCTAACACATCGCTTCGCTCAGGCCATTAAGGGTAAAAATGGGACATGGATGTTCGCCCCGCTCACGGTGGCCGAATTTGCCCGGTTCTCCGATGGCAAGCATGCCACGCAGGCCGACGAACTTCTGAGGTCGGTGCTTCCCAACATCTACCTGTCTCATCCCGAGGCAGTTGAACAGTGGGGCGAGGGTGGTTTTGAAGAAGACGTGGACCGCCCCATGCCGGCAGCCGACGAGCGGAACATGAACTTCTTCTCCCGCAAGTTCGCGCAGACAGGCGACACGGGCCAAGCGTTGCGAGGCCTGTTCGCAATACTGCATGAGCACCGGGACAAGATGACCGGTGTTCTAGACGAGGTTGCCGACCGCTTTATCCAGGCCATTAACGCAAACCGTAAGAACGATGCGTTCCGGACCTCGGCGAAGGCTGCCCGGCCCGACGGCATTCGTCCGAGGCTGAGGATCATCTCCGGTGCGCTGATGCAGGAATGGATATTGGATCTGAATTCCACGATAGACCGCAACGACGCAATGGATTTCATTCACGCCGTTAATTCAGTGAACTACTGCGACCTCATCATGCTTGACTCGGGCTGGGAGCGTCGCGTCAACGCATTGCACCAGAGCATCGCCGATATCGGGACCCCCATGACCGTTGCGCAGTGCTTCTCCCTACGCAAGGACGGCATTGAGCGCTTTCTCACGGCTTTGGAAAACTGGCCACCGACTTCATAGCGCAAGCTTCGGCTAATTGTCTTTTACACCTTTTCTAGCGCCCGCCTACAGATCTGATGGCTGCAAGCCCGTGTGCTTGGCGATTCGAGACAGCATGCGGGGACCAACTTCGTCGCTGTCATGGAATGCGAACACGAAGTCAGGCCAACCCTCACGAGCCAAGGTGCGATGCGAGCCGGATTGCCGTTTGGGGCGCCACCCAATATTGAGAAGGGCGGCCAATACACGTTTGGCCTTGGACGAAGGCCAACTGGTCATGCTGCGGCGGGCAGGGAAATGCGGATGTCCAGTGGGCGCGCTTCGCCATGCTCAAGCTGCTCGGCCAAGACGCGCAGGGCTAGAACCTCAGCTTTGGCCATTGCCTCGTCCGAGGACGTGCCATAAGCCAAAACGCCGGGCAGTTCAGGTACTTCGGCCAGCCAGCGGCCGTCGGCCTCCTGCTCAATCTCAAGACTGTAGTTCATGGCGGGTTTCTCCTGGGCCCTCAGTCTAGCGCAGGGGCTCGCGGGGGTGACCAGCGGTGGCCGCAGTCGACTGGGTAGGATCAGCGGTGGAACACAGGGGACGGAGGTGGACGGAGGCAGTTAATTTGGGCTAGTTACCTACGTCCTTCGTTCGCGAATGGAAAGCACGCGGCTTTCTTCACTCCGGAGTTGAGGTGTCCGCTAAATGCAGGCGCGGCGCAGCAGACGCTGCTTGCGCCGCCGCCCGTGCGCCTCAAAGAATGATCGGAAGCAACGCCTTCGTGCTGCGACGATATGTATCGTAAGGCTCGCCGAAATGCTTCCCGAGCCATGCTTCCTCCAGGCGCAGCTTGCGCCAGAAGGACGCCAGCACGATGGCCACGGCAAGCAGGCCCCGCCAATCGCCAACCACAACGGCGCTGCCGAGGAACAACAGCAGGTATCCGGTGTAGATCGGGTGCCTGACGAAGCGGTACGGCCCCCGGGTGATGAGTTCATGATCCTGCTTGAGTTGAACCGTGGCGCTCCAGTTGCGGCCAAGGAGACGGCGCGAATAGATGGCTGTCACCGCGCCTGCCACGGCCAGTCCCAGGCCCAGCGCATGTGCCGCAATGCCATGCGCTACGAACGGCTCGCCCAGCCACGAATCACCGAACCATCGATCCGGACCCAGCAGCAGGCCGGCCACCGCGAGTGGAAGCCAGTAAGCCCCGAGCCGGATCACGAGAGTCTCCGTCGAAGCCGCCGCCTTCGCCGTGCGAGCCGACCAGAGCCAGTACGCGAGCACGGCAAGCCAGGTCAGCCAGAGCGCATATTCGAATAACGGCAGCATGCAACTCTCCTGTTGCGGCGAACGCCTGGGCCGACCCGCAGCGTCGTGGCCGATGGTGCGAATGACTGCGGAGCCGACCGGTTGCCTAGCCGATCGGCTACGTGCCCGCCACGGGCAAGGGCACCCACCTGGGCGCGCAGACGCGCTTGTGGACTAAAGCCCGCGTATGCGGCAGGCCGCCAGCAGCAAGCCAAAGCCGAGTATCCAGGACCAGGTGGCGAATGGCTGCGGGACTGCTGCCAGCCCGAAGTGCGCTACAAGCGCGATCAGGAAGAGGACGAGAGAGATCACCCACGCCATCATGGTCGGAGCCTTACCGGAGTTGCGCATTGAACGTCCTTTCAGTGGTTGGAACAGGAACTGCGGTGCGTCTGCCGGTGCGGCAGGACGCTTGGTTGCGACGAGCGATATTGCGACGAGTGATGACGGGCAACGTGGAGCGATCCAGGCAGCGGGGCACGCTGGGCCGATGGTGGAAAGCAGCAATTACGATTGTGTCGCCAGACGGCATACGCACTGCCGTCCGGTTCCCCGAGGGCCACGCTACACCTTTCCCCAGCCGCGATCCCATCGCGAATCGTTTCCTGCGGCCCGGGTGGCTGCCAAAGTGGTGGCGATCGCGGCAGTATTGCTGCGGATGATTTCGGCTCGGGCGGTGTCCGGCCCGACGCGGCGCGGCCGCGCACGCCGAAGCCGTCGCTGTTCACAAGCCGGTGCCGGTGCGGCTGCTCAAGTGGGCGGGTTCGCTGGCACCGCAGCACATCCATGTAGCTCACGTGCGCCGCGCGCTGTTGGACCCGATCGCCGCGGCACTCGCAGCCCGGGTCACCAGCAATTTTCAATTCAAAAAGGGAAACCAACATGCTCACGCTGGCCATGTTCATAGGCGGTCTCATCGCACTGATTGCGGGCGCGGAATTGCTCGTGCGCGGCGCGTCGCGGGTTGCCTTGTCGCTGGGGATCTCGCCGCTGGTGGTGGGCCTGACCATCGTGGCGATCGGCACCAGTTCGCCGGAGGTCGCGGTGTCCGTCGGCGCCGCGATCAACGGCCAGACCGACATCGCCATCGGCAACGTGGTCGGCAGCAACATCTTCAACGTGTTGCTGATCCTGGGCGTATCGGCGCTCATCATTCCGCTGCTGGTCGACACCCAGATCGTGCGGCAGGAGGTGCCGATCATGATCGGCGCATCCTTGCTGCTGCTCACCTTCGGCCTGGACGGGAGGATCGGCCGGCTGGAGGCCGCGGCCTTCCTGGGCCTGCTGATCGCCTACGTGGTGTTCCTGGTCGTGCAGTCGCGACGCCAGCAGCAGGCGGCGCGCGCGGCGGCGGCCGTGCCCGATGTGGACGACGGGAAAAAGCACTCTCTGCCGTTGCAGCTGCTGCTGATCGGCGGCGGGCTCGTGCTGCTGGTGCTGGGTTCCCGATGGCTGGTCGACGCATCGATCGCGCTGGCGCAGGCCATCGGCGTCAGCGACCTGGTGATTGGTCTGACGATCGTGGCGGCCGGCACCTCGATGCCGGAGGTCGCCACCTCGGTGATGGCGGCGATCCGCAAGGAGCGCGACATCGCGATCGGCAATGTGGTGGGCAGCAACATCTTCAACATCCTCGGCTGCCTGGGGCTCGCCGGCGTGGTGTCATCGACCGGCCTGCCGCTGGCGCCATCGGTGCTGAATTTCGATCTCTGGGTGATGCTCGCGGTGGCCTTCGCCTGCCTGCCGGTGTTCCTCACCGGGCGCACCATCGCGCGCTGGGAAGGCGCGGTGTTCGTCTTCTATTACATCGCGTACGTGGCCTACCTGATCCTCGCCGCGCAGCAGCACGATGCACTGGAGGATTTCAGCGGAATCATGCTCGGCTTCGTGGTGCCGATCACGGTGGTCACGCTGGTGGTCAGTGTTTCGCGCCGGTCGGCAACGCAGCACGACTGAGCATCACTCCTCCAGCAGCCGGTAGTAGCCCTCGACGCCGAGTTTTTCCAGCGTGGCGATGTTGCGGTCGACGATCGCGTCCGGGTCGGGGAATGCCGCGACCGCGCGCTCCACGCTGTCCTCGCGCAGAAGGTGCAGCATCGGATGCGGCGAGCGGTTGGTGCAGTTGGCGGGATCGTCGCGGGCGCTGCCGGCGAAACGGTAGTCGGGATGGAAACTCGCCACCTGCAACTCGCCTTCCAGTCCCAGCGCATCCACGGCCGCGTCGGCGAGGTCGAGGAAGTCGTTGTAATCAAGGAAGTCGGTCAGCAGCTGCGGGTGGATGATCAGCGTGGTGTCGACCAGCGCCGGGTCGGTGTCGTTGAGCCACAACAGTTCGCTTGCCAACTCTTCCAGCAACTCGTCGGTGGTGGTCGCGCTGCTCAGCACGTAGCGGATCTGGTCCTTGACGTGTACCGCCTTGGCGAACGGGCACAGGTTGAGGCCGATGACGGCGCGGTGCAGCCAGCGCTGGGTGGCGGCGATCGGATCCTCGGGCGCAGGGGTCATTGTGGTGTCCGCGCAGGCACGTTTCGGTCGCGGACGTCGTCAGTCGCGGAAGTTGTCGAACTGCAGCGGCTGCTCGAAATTGCCGGCCTTCAGCAGCGCCATCGCCGACTGCAGGTCGTCGCGCTTCTTTCCGCTGACGCGCAGCTTGTCGCCGTTGATCTGCGACTCGACCTTGAGCTTGGCTTCCTTGATCGCCGCGACGATCTTCTTCGCGAGCTTCTGTTCGATGCCCTGCTTGACCGTCACCTTCTGCCGCGCGCCGGCCAGGTTGGTCTCCACGTCGCCGAACTCCAGGCAGCGCACGTCGATCTTGCGTGCAATCAGGCGCGCACGCAGGATGTCGTCCATCTGCTTGAGCTGGAACTCGCTCGGCGCGGACTGGGTGATGGTCGTGTCATCGAGTTCAAAGCTGGCTTCCACGCCCTTGAAGTCGAAACGGGTGGTGAGTTCGCGATTGGCCTGGTCGACCGCGTTGGTCAGTTCGTGGCTGTCGACTTCGGAGACGACATCGAAAGAGGGCATGGCGCGGCTCCGGGGGAAAGATGCCGAAAGGGTAGCGCAGGAGCGCGCCGCCGCGGGAACGGCCGCGGCGTGGCGTGCTCCACGTTCGCACGCCAAGGCGCCAGGCCGACATAGACTGGCCCATTCCCCCCAGTGGAGATCCGACATGCTCACCACCCCCGCCTACGCCGCGGCCGACGCGAACTCGCCGCTGGCGCCCTACACCATCGAGCGCCGCGAGCCGCGTGCGGGCGAGGTGCTGATCGACATCCTGTATTGCGGGGTCTGCCATTCCGACATCCACCAGGCGCGCGACGAATGGGGCGGCAGCATCTTCCCGATGGTGCCCGGGCACGAGATCGTCGGTCGGGTCGCGCAGGTGGGCGAGGGCGTCGACACGTTCAAGCCCGGCGACGCGGTCGGCGTGGGCTGTTTCGTGGATTCCTGCCGCAGCTGCGCCCAGTGCGATGCCGGGGAGGAGCAGTACTGCACCAAGGGCATGGTCGCCACCTACAACGGCCGCGAGCGCGACACCAAAGCGCCGACGCACGGCGGTTACTCCACCCGGATCACGGTGAAGCAGGAGTACGTGCTGAGGATTCCCGAGTCCCTGCCGCTGGACCGGGCCGCACCCCTGCTGTGCGCCGGCATCACCACCTACTCGCCGCTGCGCCAGTACGGCGTCAAGCCGGGCGATCAGGTGGCGGTGGTCGGCCTGGGCGGGCTGGGGCACATGGCGGTCAAGCTGGCCGCGGCGATGGGCGCGGAGGTGACGGTGCTCAGTACCTCCGAGTCCAAGCGCGAGGCGGCGATGGAACTGGGCGCGAAGCACTTCGCTGCCACGCGCGACCCGGCGACGTTCGAGAAGCCCGCGCGCCGGTTCGACCTGATACTCGACACGGTATCGGCCAATCACGACTACAACGCCTACCTGTCGCTGCTGAAGTTCGACGGCACCATGGTCCTGCTGGGCCTGCCGGAGCCGCAGCCGGTTGCGGCCGGTGCGCTGATCATGCAGCGGCGCAGGCTCGCCGGTTCGCTGATCGGCGGCATTCGCGAGACCCAGGAGATGCTGGATTTCTGCGCCGAACACGGGATCGCATCGGACATCGAGCTGATCGACATCGACCGGATCAACGAGGCCTACGAGCGCATCCTCAAGGCCGATGTGCGCTATCGCTTCGTGATCGATCTGGCGAGCCTGAAGGACGCCGCCTGAGTCGCGGCGCTCCGGTTGCGCACTGACCGCTGACCCGGTCGGCTGGCTCCGGCCGACACGATTTCGATGCCACTCCTGCTGCTGCCACTGCTGCTGATCGGTTTCGTGCTGGTCTGGGCGCTGCTGTTGCCGCTGGCGCTGTTCCAGCGCTATCGGCGCGGTCGATCCCGCAAGCGTGCACGCGGGTGGGCCGTGCGCTTCAATGCCTGGTTGATGCTGGTATCGGTGCTGGTGTTCGCGGGCATGGCCTGGCTGGCCGGGTACTGGATCGAGGCGGCACTGACGTACGCGATGGCCGGGCTCGGAGTGGGCATGATCGTCGGCATCGTCGGCCTGTGGCTGACCCGGTTCGAATTAGCCGAAAGCCACCGCGGGCTGCTGGTCTACACGCCCAACCGGTGGCTGGTGCTGGGGCTGACGGTATTGGTGGCGCTGCGCATCGGCTACGGCCTGCTGCACGGTTGGCAGTGGACCCGCGGCGAAGGCGACGCAGTGGTGTGGCTCGCGCAGCAGGGCAGTCTGATCGCGGTCGGCGGCGTGCTGCTGGGACACTACCTGGCGTACGCGTGGGGTCTGCGGCAGCGCCTGCCGCGGTGAGGTTCGCCGGCAGTTACGCAGGCGCGGGTGGGTCGCTATGCTGGCGCGCCGCGGAGCCGACGCGACATGCCGCACCTTCCCGATCCGCTGCGCGACATGGCCGGGACCAGCGAGGGCGCCCGCCGGCAATCGATGCGTGCGGCGCTGACGATGCTCGCCGCCATCGCAGTGTTCTCACTGATGGATGCCGGGCTCAAGCAGCTCTCGATGCACTACCCGCCGTTTCAGGTGGCCGCGCTTCGCGGCGCCTCGTCGCTGCCGCTGGTGCTGGTGTGGGTGATGGCGACGACCGGGCTGCGACCGCTGTTTCGCGCACGCTGGTCGCTGCAACTGCTGCGCGGGGGCCTGGCGGTGATCATGATGTCGACCTTCGTCTACGCGATCCGCACGCTGCCGCTGACCACCGCCTACACGCTGTTCTTCATCGCGCCGCTGCTGGTCACGGCGCTCTCGGTGCCGATCCTGGGCGAGCGCGTCGGCCCGCGACGCTGGACCGCGATCGCGCTCGGGTTGCTGGGCGTGCTGGTGCTGCTGCGTCCCACCGGCGAGGGCATGATGAGCCTGGCGTCGCTGGCGGTCCTGATCGCGGCCCTGGCCTACGCGATCAGCGCGATCACCGTGCGCGTGCTGGCGCGCACCGACTCGACACAGTCGATGATGCTCTGGCTGCTGGTGATGCTGACGCTCGGTGCCGGCGCCCTCGCGCTGCCCGGGTGGGAACCCATACGGGCACAGGACTTCTGGCTGATCGCCGGCGTCGGGCTGGCCGGGGCACTGGGGCAGTTCGCCATCACCGAGGCATTTCGGCTCGGCGAAGCTTCGCTGGTGGCGCCGCTGGAATACAGCGCACTGCTCTGGGGCGTACTGCTGGACGTGACCCTCTGGGGCGTCCTGCCCGACGCGATCACCTGGCTGGGGGCGGCGATCATCGTCGCCAGCGGCCTTTATCTGCTGAGGCGCGAGCGCATCCATGCGGAAGCGAAGCATCCGTGAGATCGGCCACGCCCAACCACCGGAGCGATGCCTGGCTCCCCTCTCCCGCCGGGAGAGGGGCCGGGGGTGAGGGTTCGGTTTCGCGCTGATCTCCAGACCAGAGAAGCGCCAGCGATGTCCAAGCCGACGCTGGTTATCACTGACGCGGTACTCCGAACCCTCAGTCCAACCCCTTTCCCGAGGGGAGAGGGGCTTTGTTTCAACTCTGCCCAGGCCATGTATCCCCGCTTACTCCCTCGTACCACCGGGCGAGGCCGGGGGGAAAGTTGAATTACCCGCGGATTCCCGGCTGCGCCGCCTCAGCGCGCAAGACTCGCCGACAGAGCCGCCGCCAGGGCCGCATCGCCATTGACGATGTCCCGCCAGCGCAGCTCGTGTCCCTTGCGGCGCCCTTTTTCAACCAGCTTCAGCCCGTCTTCGTCGATGGTCAGCGTGTACGGCTTCCCTTCGATGTCGATCTCGCGGCGCAAAGGCTTGTCGAGCTTCGTGGTCATGGGTGGCGCGGCATTGCGGTCGCGAGCCGGTTGGCAGGACCAACACAGGCTAGTCACGGCCCGGCTCAGGCACCGTGAAGCCCGCAGGCGGAGTCGCAAAACTCGAATACCGGAAGGGGGCACCCCGACTCACGGCAGGGGCGGTGGCGTCGGCAAGGGGTCAGACTCGAAGAAAGACAGCAAAGGACACCGCCATGCGGACTTCGAAACTTCTCCCCGTCGCCGTCCTGGCCGTTGCGCTGGCATCGGCCGGCGCCAACGCCAGCACGGTGCAGGCCGACAACTGCAGCATCCACAGCGATTACGACCTGACGATGACTGAGCGCAGCCTGATCATGACGCGCGAGAGCGGCCAGCCCCGGGCGGTGCTGATGCGCCAGGGACGACTGTTCGTGGACGACCAGTGGGTCCAGCTGGGCGCGGCCGACCAGAGGCGCATCGCCGCATTCGAGCGTGGCACGCGCCGGGCGCTGCCGCTGGCGCAGTCGCTGGGTCGGGAGGCCGCGGATATCGCGTTCACTGTGCTGGGCGAGGTGGCCGCGGAATTCAGCAACGACCCAGCCGACTCCCGCGCCCGCATGGACAAGGCGCGCCGGCAACTCGATGCCCGGCTGGCGCGATCGGTCACCGCGACACGCTTTGACGGCGAAGACCTGGGCGACGGGATCGGCGATGCGGTTGGCGCTGTCGTGCCGGAGCTGGTCGGCAACATCGTCGGGGGCGCAATTCGCGCCGCGTTCAAGGGCGATGTCAGCAAGTTGCAGGGGCTGGAGAACCTGGACTCACGGATCGAGGCCAAGGTCGAGCCCCGCGCGGCCGCGCTGGAGCGGCGCGTCGACCGGCTGTGCGCGCACATGATCGAACTCGACAAACTGGAGAATTCGCTCGATTACCGGCTGCCGGACGGATCGGCGCTGGACCTGATCGAAGCCCGGCAGACGCCGCGCCGGCGACACAACAGAACCGGCATCTGAGCCGCAGATTGCCGCTCGCCAGCCCCCGCCGGCCCGGTCGGTCCGTGGTGGCGATTGGCGGCGCGCGCCCGCTACGGTAACAATGGGGTTTTCGCGCACGGCGGAGCCCTACATGGCTGAGTTGAAGGAAGCACGAGTCCCGGACATCGGCGATTACGATGGCGTGCCGGTGATCGAGGTGCTGGTGGCGGTTGGGGACACGGTCGCCAAGGACCAGGGACTGGTGACGCTGGAGTCGGACAAGGCCACGCTGGAAGTGCCGGCGCCGTTCGCCGGCGTCGTGCGCGAGCTCAAGGTGAAGCTCGGCGACAGCCTGGCAGAGGGCAGCGTGGTGGCGATGATCGAGCCGGCCGACGAGGACGGCGGCAAGGTCGATCCGCCGCCGGCCGACGAAGGCAAGTCCAGCGCGCCCGCAGCAGACGAAGCAGAGCCGGCTCCCAGAGATGCCGAGCCCGACTCCGCTCTCGAACCGGTCGATACCAGCGCCGCGCCCGACAAGCTCGCACAGCGCGACATCGACGCCGCGCAGCCGACGCAGCGCGCGAGCGCCGATGCCGAGGCCTCGAGTTCGTCGCCGCGTTCGCCGCCGGTCGCGTTCACCGCCGACGAACTGATGCCCGACAAGGTGCCCTACGCAAGCCCCGCCGTGCGCCTGTTCGCGCGTGAGCTCGGCGTCGACCTGGCAAGGGTGACCGGCTCACAGCGTGGCGGTCGGATCGGCAAGGAAGACGTGCAGGCCTTCGTCAAGGCCGCGATGCAGGGGCCGGGCGCCACCACGGGCGCAGGCAAGCCTGCCGGTGCCGTTGGTGGCCTCGCGCTGCTGCCCTGGCCAAAGGTCGACTTCAGCAAGTTTGGCGAAGTCGAATCCGTGCCGCTGTCGCGCATCCAGAAGCTCTCCGGCGCCAACCTGGCGCGCAACTGGGCGATGATCCCGCACGTCACCCAGTTCGACGATGCCGACATCACCGCTCTGGAAGCGCTGCGGGTCGAACTCAACGAGGAGAACGGCAAGGCGATCGCGAAGGGCACTGCGACCAAGCTGACGATGCTTGCGTTCCTGATGAAGGCCAGCGTCGCCGCCCTGCAGAAGTTCCCGAACTTCAACGCCTCGCTGGATGCCAGCGGCGAAACGCTGGTGCTGAAGCAGTACTTCCACATCGGCTTTGCCGCCGACACACCCAACGGCCTGGTTGTCCCGGTGGTGCGCGACTGCGACCGCAAGGGCGTGATGCAGATCGCCGCCGAAACCGGCGAACTGGCCGCGCGCGCGCGCGACGGCAAGCTCGGTCCCTCGGACATGACCGGCGGCTGCTTCACGATCAGTTCGCTGGGCGGCATCGGCGGCACCGCCTTCACGCCGATCATCAACGCGCCGGAAGTCGCGATCCTGGGCGTGTCGAAGTCGGCCATGAAGCCGGTCTGGGATGGCGCCGGATTCGCTCCGAAACTGGTGCTGCCGCTGTCGTTGAGCTACGACCACCGCGTCATCGACGGCGCCGCGGCGGCCAGGTTCACCGCCTACCTTGCGGCGCTGCTCGCCGACCTTCGACGCGTGCTGCTGTAGGCCGACGCGCATGACGGCGACCGGGACCGCGGAAAGGATCAAGGATGCTGGAGACAGCGTGGGTGATGCCGCCGAAGCCGTCACTCGCGAGGGCTGGCTGGGCCTGCAGCCGGTTCTGGACTTCGCACTGATCCGCACTTCCGGTTTCAGCGTCACCGTCGGCGGGCTGATCGCCGCGGTCCTGGCGATACTGGTTGCGCTGGCGCTTTCGATTCTGCTGCGGCGGGCGCTGACGCGATACGCCGACAATCACGACAAGGTCGACCGTGCCGGCGTTTACACGATCTCGCGCCTGCTGCACTACGTGCTGCTGGCGATCGGCGTCATGTTCGCGCTGGAATTCGCCGGGCTGCCGATCACCCGCTTTGCGATCTTCGCCGGCGCCATGGGCGTCGGCCTGGGCTTCGGGCTGCAGTCGCTGTTCGCGAACTTCATCGCCGGGCTGGTTCTGCTGTTCGGCAAGTCGCTCAAGGTCGGTGACTTCGTCGAACTCGAGTCGGAGGTCGGAGGCGAGGTCCGCGACATCAAGATGCTTTCCACTCGGATCGTCACCAACGACAACATCGACATCCTCGTGCCGAACTCGGAGTTCGTCAGCGGAAGGGTGGTGAACTGGACCTACCGCGAAGTGTGGCGCCGGCTGCGGGTGCCGTTCGGCGTCGCCTACGGCAGCGACAAGGAACTGGTGAAAAAGGCCGCTCTTGAAGCGGCGGCGCAGGTGCCTTTCACGCTCGACCTGGAAGGCGCGCGCAAGCCGCAGGTGTGGTTGGTGAACTTCGGCAGCAGCAGCCTGGATTTCGAACTGGTGGTGTGGCTGACCGCCGAGGCGACCAAGCGACCCGCGACAGTGAAGGCCGCCTACATGTGGGCGCTGGAGACCGCGCTCAACAAGTACCGCATAGAAATTCCATTCCCGCAGCAGGACCTGCATATCCGCAGCCTCTTCGGCCGCCGCGGCGACGAGGCGCTGGCCGCCTGGCTCGGCCGCGAGGACCGCACGCCGCATGAGGCCGTCCCGGACGTGACCCTGAATCGAAGCGAGCGCGCCGCACTGTCTGAAAACGATGCCGAGCAGGACGTGAAGCAGCAGATTGCCGACGACGCCGCCTCCGCTGCCGCCGACCCTGCCAAGCGCGACCAGTCGCCGAAACGTACCTAGGAGATTCCCCGCATGGCCCGATCCACTGAAGTAAAAGTCCCCGACATCGGCGACTACGACGCCGTGCCGGTGATCGAGATGCTGGTTGCTGTCGGCGACACCGTCGCGAAGGACCAGGGGCTGGTCACGCTCGAATCCGACAAGGCGACAATGGAAGTGCCCTCGCCGGTGGCGGGAGTGATCCGGGAGCTCCGGGCGAAGCTTGGCGACGACGTGGCCGAGGGCACGGTGATCGCGGTGATCGAGGAGGAGGGCGAGGGCGGAGGCGCCGGCAAAGATTCGGGGCGTGGCGAAGCCAAGGCAGAAGGCGGTGGTGAGAAGAAGCAGGATTCCTCACCCGCGCCTGCGGACCGCTCTGCTCCCTCTCCCCCTCGCAGCGGGGGAGAGGGCCGGGGTGAGGGGGGTTCTTCGAACGATGAAGGCGCAACGGCAAAAGCGACCCCCTCACCCCAACCCTCTCCCCCCAAAGAGGGGGGAGAGGGAGCGAAGGCAGGCCCCACCCCGGCCGAACCCAGCGGCCGCAAGCCCGACATCGAATGCCGGATGCTCGTGCTCGGTTCCGGTCCCGGCGGTTACACGGCGGCGTTCCGTGCGGCCGACCTCGGGCTGGACACGGTGCTGGTGGAGCGCTATCCGCAACTGGGCGGCGTCTGCCTCAATGTCGGCTGCATCCCGTCCAAGGCACTCCTGCATGCGGCTGCGGTGATCGACGAGGCCGCGCATGCCAGCGACTACGGCGTCAGTTTCGGCTCGCCGAAGATCGACCTCGACCGCCTGCGCGCCAACAAGGAAAAAGTCGTAGGTCAATTGACCAAGGGCCTGGCGGCGATGGCCAAACAGCGCAAGGTCCGCACGGTCGCCGGCGTTGGATCGTTCGTGTCGCCAAACGAGCTCGAGGTCTCGGGCGATAGCGGCAAGCAGTTGATCAGGTTCGAGCAATGCATCATCGCCGCCGGTTCGCAGGCGGTGAAGCTGCCTGGCTTCCCCTGGGACGACGCGCGGGTCATGGACTCCACCGACGCGTTGGAACTGGCCGAGATCCCGAAGAGGCTGCTCGTCGTCGGCGGCGGCATCATCGGCCTGGAGATGGCGACGGTGTACCGCGCGCTGGGTAGCGAAGTCACGGTGGTGGAGTTCATGGGCCAGTTGATGCCCGGCACCGATCCGGACCTGGTCAAGCCACTCGCCGATCGTCTGAAGAAGCAGGGCGTGGTGGTGCACCTGGGCGTCAAGGCCGGTGGCACCCAGCCGCAGAAGGGCGGGTTGAAGGTGAGCTTCGAGGCTGCGGCCGAGGGCGGGAAAGCCCCGGATGCACAGGTGTTCGATCGCGTCCTGGTGGCGGTTGGCCGCTCACCGAACGGCGGCAAGCTCGCTGCCGAGAAGGCCGGCGTCGAAGTGAGCGATCGCGGTTTCATCGCCGTCGACCGCCAGATGCGCAGCAACGTCGCGCACATCTTTGCCATCGGCGACCTGGTCGGCAATCCGATGCTCGCGCACAAGGCTACGCACGAGGGCAAGCTCGCGGCGGAAGTCGCAGCTGGCGAAAAGAAGGAGTGGGTCGCAAGGGTGATCCCGTCGGTGGCTTACACCGACCCGGAAATCGCCTGGGTCGGCGTCACCGAAACCGAGGCGAAGGCCAAGGGCCTGAAGGTCGGCGTCGGCAAGTTCCCGTGGGCTGCCAGCGGACGCGCGATCGGCATTGGCCGCACCGAAGGCTTCACCAAGCTGCTGTTCGACGAGGAAACGCACCGCATCGTCGGCGGCGGCATCGTCGGCGTGCACGCCGGTGACCTGATCAGCGAGGTCGCGCTGGCGATCGAGATGGGCTGCGAGGTCGCCGACATCGGCCACACCATCCACCCGCATCCGACCCTGAGCGAATCGGTCGGCATGGCCGCCGAAGTGTTCGACGGCACGATCACCGATCTGTATCTGCCGAAAAAGAAGTAGCGATCAGAGCGGGCCCCGCTCCGCGGCACGAAACTCCTCCCCGGCGATCCGGGGAGGAGAAAAACGGCACGAAGTGCAAAGGCGAGTAACGCGGGCAGGGCGAACAGAGATCCACTGCTGGCGGTTGCGAAAATGCAGCCGGATGCCCGGATCCCGCGGTTGCTCCTCCTCCGCCGGCCCTCTATACTTCCGCGGCTTGATCGGGCGCTTTGCGCCTGGCCCCAGTCGATGAGCCTCGCATGCACGATCCTGTTGCCGCAGGCCGCCGCTCCGCTTACCGCGCATTGGCCTTTCAGGCCACGGTCGCGGCGCTGGTAGCGCTGGCATTCGCCGTACAGGGCCAGCAGCAGGCCATGTCGGCCGCCGCAGGAGGTGGGGCACTGTTGTTGGGTAACGCCTTGGCTGCCGCAGTGGCGCTGGGCGGCGGAATCCAGTCCGCCCGCGCGGCATTTGCGCGGCTGCTCCTCGGAACACTGGGGAAGTGGGTGGTGGTGATGGCGGTACTGGCGGTGGGGTTCGGAGCGTGGCATCTGCCACCGCTTCCGGCCTTGGTGGGCGTGGTGGCCGGCTTGCTGGCCTATCTCGTCGGTTTGAATCTCGGAAGGGTTATGCGTGAGCGCTGAAACAGCTACCGGCGGCAGCCAGACCGATTACATCCAGCACCATCTGGAATTCCTGCAGTGGCATGTGGGCGAGCATCCGTTCTGGACAATTAACCTCGACAGCGTCGGCTTCATGCTGATCCTTGCGGGTCTGTTCACGTTCTTCTTCATCCGCACCGCGCGCAAGGCGACTGCCGGCGTGCCGGGCAAGTTCCAGACGTTCGTGGAGATGGTGGTGACCACCGTCGACGGACTCGTTCGCGAAACGTTCCACGGCCGCAGCAAGTTCATCGCGCCGCTGGCGGTGACGATCTTCGTGCTCGTGTTCCTGATGAACTTCATGGACATGGTGCCGGTCGACCTGCTGCCGTGGCTTGCCAGCGAAGCCGGCGTCCCTTACCTGCGCGTCGTCCCGACGGCCGACCTCAACACCACGCTGGGCATCTCCCTGGGCGTGTTCCTGCTGATCCAGGTGTTCGGCATCCGCCACAAAGGCTTCGGGCTCTACGTCAAGGAAGCATTCACCGCGCCGTTCCACGCCAATTCGATGGTCGGCAAGATCCTGCTGGCGCCGGCCAACATCCTGCTGCGGATCATCGAGGAGTTCGTGCGGCCGGTGTCGCTGAGTCTGCGACTGTTCGGCAACATGTACGCTGGCGAGCTGATCTTCATCCTGATAGCAGTCATGACGCTCAATGCATCGCTGGGCTCGGCCACGACCTGGGCAATGATGCCGGTGCAGTTCATCTCGGGCTTCATCTGGACCGCGTTCCACGTGCTGATCATCACCCTGCAGGCCTTCATCTTCATGATGCTGACGATCGTCTACCTCAGCATGGCTGCCGAGAAACACTGATTCCAGATCACTGGCCAGTCCAGGATCGACCCCTGTCGCACCGCTCACCCTTCCTGTTCACCCTTAGTCCAACGCGTCTAGCAATTCGTCTAAATACGGAGCACACCATGGAAAACGCAATCCTTATCGCCGAAGTGATGAAGTTCACCGTCATCGCCGCGGGTCTCCTGATCGGTCTTGGCGCCTTGGGCACCGCCATCGGCTTCGCCATCCTGGGTGGCAAGTTCCTGGAAGGTTCGGCGCGCCAGCCGGAGCTGACCCCGATGCTGCAGACCAAGATGTTCATCGTCGCCGGCCTGCTTGACGCGGTGCCGATCATCGGCGTTGCGATCGCGCTGCTGCTGATCTTCGCCAACCCGTTCCTTGCCACCCTGGGCGCTTGATTCCAGGTAGCAACCAGCGGTCAGGCATTCGCCGGCGCAACCTCGCCGGCGCCAGGAGTACGTAATGGATATCAACCTCACTCTGGTCATCCAGGGCCTCGCGTTCTTCGCGGTGGCGTGGCTGGTCATGAAGTTTGGCTGGCCCCACATCATGGCGGCCATCGAAGAGCGTCAGCAGAAGATCGCTGAAGGCCTTGCCGCGGCCGATCGCAGCCAGAAAGACCTTGCCCAGACGCAGGAAAAGGTCAACGAGGCGTTGAAGGAAGCCCGGGTCAAGGCCAACGAGATCATCGAACAGGCGCATTCGCGCGCCAACGCGATCGTCGACCAGGCCAAGACCGATGCCGTCGTGGAAGCCACCCGCGTCAAGGCGCTGGCCGATGCCGACATCCTGGCTTCGGCCAACCGTGCCCGTGAGGACCTGCGCAGGCAGGTGTCGCTGCTGGCCGTGACCGGCGCGGAAAAGCTGCTGCGGCGCGAAATCGACGCCAGCGCCCACAAGGCACTGCTCGACGAGCTTGCGGCCCAGCTTTGAACACCACGTTCGCCATTGACCGGATGCTTCAGCGATGAGCCAGAACCTGACCCTCGCCCGTCCCTACGCCCGCGCCGCGTTCTCGCTGGCGCGGGAGAACGGCCAGACCGCGCAGTGGTCGCAGGCGCTGTCGTTTGCCGCGCGTGTCGCCGCCGATCCGCAGGCGCAGGCGATGCTCGGCCACCCGCAGCTCTCGTCGTCCGATGCGATCGCACTGGTGTCGCCGGAAGGCGCCGACGAAGGCTTCGTGCGCTTCCTGGCGCTGCTGGCCGAGAACCGCCGGCTGCCGTTGCTGCCCGACATCGCCGGACTGTTCGAGCAGCAGCGTGCCGAAGCCGACCGCGTGGTCAAGGCCAGGGTCACCGCCGCCAGCCCGATGCCGGCCGGCGAACTGGACGCGATCAAGGCGGCACTGCAGCGGCGCTTCGGGCGTGACGTCGAGATCGAAACGGCCATTGATGCGTCGCTGATCGGCGGCGCGGTGATCGACGCAGGCGACGTGGTCATCGACGGTTCCCTCAAGGGCAAGCTCGCACAGCTGCAGACCGCGCTGGCGAGCTGATCGCGCCTACCCACACACCAGCATCTCGCAAATTCCGGCGGCAACGTCGGGCCAAGGGAAAATCCCCATGCAAACCCAGCTCAACCCGTCCGAAATCAGCGAACTCATCAAGACCCGTATCGAGAAGGTCAAGCTGTCCGCCGAGGCACGCAACGAAGGCACGGTCACGTCCGTGTCCGACGGCATCGTGCGCATCCACGGCCTGGCCGACGCGATGCAGGGCGAGATGATCGAGCTTCCGAACAATACGTACGCGCTCGCGCTGAACCTGGAGCGCGACTCGGTCGGCGCCGTGGTGCTGGGCGACTACGAGCACCTGCGCGAAGGCGACGTGGCCAAGACCACCGGCCGCATTCTCGAAGTGCCGACCGGCCCGGAGCTGTGTGGCCGCGTGGTGAACGCCCTGGGCGAGCCGATCGACGGCAAGGGCCCGGTCAACACCTCGCAGACCGCACCGGTCGAGACCATCGCGCCGGGCGTGATCTGGCGCAAGTCGGTGTCCCAGCCGGTCCAGACCGGCTACAAGACCATCGATGCGATGATCCCGATCGGCCGCGGCCAGCGCGAGCTGATCATCGGCGACCGCCAGACCGGCAAGTCCGCGGTGGCGATCGACGCGATCATCAACCAGAAGAACACCGGCATCAAATGCATCTACGTCGCGATCGGGCAGAAAGCCAG
>JALYOF010000029.1 GCA_030857025.1 Pseudomonadota bacterium
GCGCCGAATGGGTGATGCTGGCGGTCCCGACCGGACTGAACTTCGCCGACCAGTCCCCAGCGAAGCTGTCGCCGCTGCTGATGGTCCAGCCGGTGCCCTTGTCCCAGCCGACATCGCCCAGCTCGAAGCCGAGATTGTGCCCGTCCGGATTGCCGACCTGCGCGGCTTCGACCGTGAGGGTGAAGTCCAGCGACACGCTGGCGCCATCGGAATCGGTGGCGCTCACGCGCACGCCCAGCACGCCGGTGGCGCTCGGGGTCCCTGTGAACAAGCCGCCAGCACCGATCTGCAACCAGGAAGGCAGCGCGCTGCCGTCGGTCAGTGTGGCGCTGTAGGTGAGACCGAGGCCTTCGGGATCGGTGAAGGTGCCCGCCGGCACCTGGTACGACCACGCGCTGCCCACCACGGCGGTCTGCGACGGGATCGCCCCGCTGACGACCGGCGGGTGGTTGGCGCTGGCGGTCAGGGTGAACCCGGTGCTGACGCTCAGCCCGTCGGGGTCGGTCGCGGTCAGCCGCAGCGAGAGCTGGGCGTCGCCGGGCGCCGTGCCCTGGAAGCTGCGCGTCACGGGGTCGAAATGCAGCCAGGTCGGCAGTGCACTGCCATCGGCCAGCGAGGCGCTGTACGTGAGCTCGCGGCCTTCCGGATCGGTGACCGTGCCTGCTGGTACGTGATAGGACCACGCAACACCCACGACCGCGGTCTGCGCCGGGATCGGGCTGCTGACCACCGGCGGCTGATTGACGCCGGAAGTCAATGCGAATTGGGTGCTGACGCTCAGACCGTCCAGGTCGGTGGCGGTCACCTTCAGCATGATCGAGCTGTCGTCCGGCGGGTCTCCGTGGAAGGTCTGGCTCGGCCGGTCGAAATGCAGCCATCCGGGCAATGCACTGCCGTCGTCCAGCGTCGCGTCCATCTGCAGCACGCCGCCTTCGGGGTCGCTGAAGGTTCCGGCCGGCACCTGGAAGGTCCAGGTCTGTCCCGACAACACGTGTTGCGCCGCAAGCGCATCGACGACCACCGGCGGCTGGTTCTGCGTGCCGATGACCGGCGCGTTGACGTCATAGGCGTTGCGCGCCAGCACCCGGCGACGGTTGCCCATCGCGTCGTACGAGTAGCGCAGTTCCAGCAGCCGACGATCGCTGCCGTCGCTGGCGCGCAGTTCGTCCTGGGTCACCTTGGTGATGCGGTTGTGCGCGTCGTACGTGGTCTGCGTGCGCAGGTGGATGACCTGCCCGTCCGCGTCGTGGCTGAGGGTTTCCTCAAGCGTCCGGTTGCCTGATGGGTCGTAGGCGTAACGGGTCCAGTTCGCGCCCTCGCGGATCTCCTTGAGCTGCCCGTTGCCGTAGTAGGACAGGCTGCGCTTGGGGTCGTTGGTCAGTCGCGACTCGGGGAGACCGAGATTGAGGCGGCCTTCGTACTCTTCTTCCGGATGCAGCCACGGCCGCTCGAACTCGCGCAGGTAGTCGTCCAGCGGTGTCGAGTAAGAGCGTGCCGCGATCGTCCAGTCGCTGCTCTGCTCGAGCAGTTGGCCACTCACCGGGTCGTAGACGTAGTCGTAATCCGCGCCGCTCAGATCGTTGTGGTCGGTGATGCGACCGAAGTGGTCGTATTCCCAGGTCTGCTCGTCGAGGAACAGGGTCTGCCCCTCGTCGTCGGTGACGATACGGCGACCGCCGACAGGCGTGGTGACGACGCTGAACACCTGGCTTACGCTGTTGCCATCTGCGTCGTGCGCAGTAATGCGCACCTGCGCGGTCCCGCGTGCCACGCCCGAGAGGGTGCCGCTGGCGGGGTCGAACGCGAGCCAATGCTCGTCCGTGGCGGAGATCTCCAGCGGTACCCAGGCCCGCCACGAAATCGTGGTGTTGCTTTCCCGCTCGTAGTGGGTTTTGGTGCCCCACACCTCCGCGCTGTAGGTCAGCGGCTGGGACTGCGAGTCGCTGAAGGTGCCGACGGGAACGGCGCAGGAGAAGTGAGCGCCCGCAGTCAGGTAATAGTTGTACAGGCCCTGGGCGGCGACCGGATCGCCAGCATGGTGGGTGTCGTAGGCGCTTTGGCTGACGACCCGCAGGCTCAGCGCAGTGCTGGCGCTCTTTCCGCTGCTGCTGCTGGCGACCAGCACGACCTGGTAGATGCCTTCGGCGGCGGCGCCGGATACCGTGCCGCTCTCGGAATCGAAGGCGAATGCCGTGCTGGCGACGTACGCGCGCTGCCCCGCGTCCCATACCCTGACCTGCACCGACAACGCGGGTGTTTCGCCGGTGGGAACGGTGAACGCATTACCCGGCACGGCGTAGGCAAACGCCTGTCCGGCAACGATGACATGCGAGGCGATCACGCCGCCGCGGTAAATCGGCTGGCCTTCGCTGATCAGCGACGGGTCCGACAGCGCGTTGGTCTCGCGCACCTTTCGGCCCTGGCTGTCGTAGCTGAAGCTCATGACCACGCCTGCGGCGGTGCGGCTGCGCAGGATCAGGCCGCGACTGTCGTGGTCGTAGCGTGCGGTATTGCCCAGCGCGTCGGTGACCGCGATGCGGCCGCCGTTCTGGTCGAGTTGGTAACTCTCGCGCACCTCGCGGCTGCGCTGCGTGCCTTCGATGCTGGTCAGGTAGTCGCCCTGCGCGATCACCTGACCGGCGCGATCGAAGCTGCGGAAGCTGGCATAGCCCAGCGCATTCTGAGTCAGCGACTGCTGGCCGAGGCCGTCATAAGCAAAGCGCGTGACGCTGCGGAAGGCGTCCTCGTTGCGGATCACGCGGCCGCTGGCGTCGTAGTCCGTGCGTCGGATGTTGCCGTTCGCATCGCGGGTGCCGACCAGCCGGCCGAGCGCGTCGTAGAACCACGACGTTTCCGGGCGCTCGCGCGTCTCGGTGCCATCGGCGTGCAGGACGCCCACCTCGGCGCGGATCTGTCGGATCGCCTGGTCGCGCTCGTTGTACTCGAACCGGGTCTCGCCACCGAGCGGGTCGGTCGCCTGCAACACGTTGCCCCAGCGGTCCAGGCGCTGCGACATCGTCGTGGGCGTGGCCCCGGGATCGTCCGAGTGAGACGGCATGACCTGCAGCACCACGCGCCCGAGCCGATCGGTCCGGCTCGTGGTGACGGCGTCGACGTTGCTGATGGCGCCGCTTGCCGACGCGAGGCGCACCTCGTGCGATTCGCGCACCTGGTGGCCGGCCAGGTTGTAGCCGTAGCTGCGCCAGTTGCCGCCTTCGGCGTTGCTGGCCAGCAGGCGACCTGCGTTGTCGTATTGGTACTGCGCGAACGGCCGGGCGCCTGCGAACGCATCCGCGATCCGGTCGTCCTTGGCGACGATCTCGCCGAAGGCGTTGTAGCGCACCGTGCTCTGCGCATCCGGGCTGCTGACCGCGACACCGTTGCGCTGCAGGCGGTCGTTGCCGATGTACTGCTCGCGAGCCACCGACGAGGTGGTCTGGCGACCCAAGGCGTCGTATTCGGCCTTCGTGACCACCTCGGCCCAGCGGCCTTCGCTGCCGTCCAGGCGGTAGCGCGATTCGAGGATGTTGTCGGCTGCATCGAAACGACGCACGTGCACCGTGCCTGCGGAATCGCGATCCCAGACCGAACGGCCCTGGTTGTCGTACCGCGAGGTGTGGACCTGATCGCCCGCACCGGCGCGTGGCGCGGTCTGCCCGGCGGCCCAGCCGTCGGCATAACGACGGATCTCCACCGCGTTGCCGAACGCGTCGTATGCCGTTGCGGTGTAGGGCGAGCTGCGCCGATACAGGCCGGCAGCATCGAGCCGGACCGCGGCGTTGCCCTCCAGCTGCGCCACCACGTCGTCGACCAGCACATCGCGTTCTGATTCCAGAACCGAGACCACGCGGCCCAGCGCGTCGTAGGCGGTCTTCGTCGCAACACCGTCCACGCTCGTGGAGACGGCATGACCTTCATTGTCGTAGCCGATCGCGGTGACCACCTCGCGGGTCGACGCCACGCCGGAACTGCTGTGCAGATGGTGAAGGCTTGCTTCGCCGACCCTGCGGCCGAGCGCGTCGTACTCGAACCGTACGCTGCGGTCGAACCCGATCGCGGCATCGCCGGGCGCGGGGGCCGACGGACGCAGCGAGGGATCGATGCTGCCGGTGATCGCGCGGGCGTACTCGGTCTGCGAGACGACCTCGCCATGCGCGCTGTAGGTCGATGCGGTGGCATGGCCTTCGGCATCGATGACCAGCGCCTGTCGCCCGGCGCCGTCGTAGTAGCGCGTCGTATGCGCCCAACTGGCTGCTGCCGTGCCGGGATCGCCCTCCAGCAGGACGGACTCGCGCGCCAGCTGGCCGTAACTGTCGTAGCTGAACTGCGTGGTCGGCCGCTGCTGGCGCAGGGTGCCGGCGCTGTCGTAGTAGTCGACCGCTCCGTGCTGGATCTGCTGTTTCTGTCCGCGAAGATCGTAACTGGTGGTCAGGGTGCGATCCGATTCGCCGCTCTGGAGCCTGGACTCGACCTCCCCGATCGAGATCGGCTGGCCTGGCGTGGTCTGGATCGCGAGCGCATGCCGGGTCAGCGATGTCTGCTCACCGAACGCGTTGTAGGTGTATGCGGTTACGTAGCCCTGCTGGTCGACCTCGTAGCGCAGCTGACCGGCGGCGTCGAGTACGCGGTATTCGTGGAAGCCGCGGACGTCCTTGTGCACAACGGCACGATCGAGCGCGTCATAGAGGATCTCGATCGTCGGCTGCTGGCCGGTTGCGACCACGCGGTTCTGCGCGGCGTCCCAGCGCCCTGCGTCGGGGAAGGTGGTGCGAATCTGGCGGCCGCGGTTGTCGTAGGAATACTGCGTCGTGCGTGCCCCGGCCTGGCCGGCATCCTCGGTGCGGGCGACCACGTTGCCCATTCCGTCGTAATCGGTACGGATGACCACCGCACGCGTGTCGACGACTACCGCACCGCCTGCGTCGAACCGAGCCACCGCGACCGGCGGGCTGTGTTCGGCGACCTGGCGCCCGGCGCCGTCGTAGTCGTACGTCCAGCGATGGCCATCGCGGTTGGTGTACGTGGTGCGCTGCCCTGCCCCGTCGTATGCGAACTGCTCGCTGTTGCCGAGTGCGTCGGTCGTGCGAACCAGTTGCCCGGCGCCGTCGTACTGGAACGCAGTGACGCGCACGTCGGTCGCCCCGGACAGGGCCGCCGCGACGCCCGTCTCGCTGGTCGGCACCGTGCCCAGGGTCGCGCCATGGCTGCGCGATTGCGACAGCCTTCCGACCGCGTCGAAGCGCTGCTCGGTGACCGCACCGCTGCTGTCGATGGTGAAGCGCAGTCGCCCCGCGGCATCGAATCGCATGTGGGTGGCGCGCTGCTGTGCAGCATCGTGGGCACCGGCTGCCTGCAGTGCAGCGCCCAGGCTGGCCTGGTCCGCGAACACGCCGTACGCCGGAAGCGCCACGCCGAAGCTGATCTGCGTTGTTACCCGACCCGCGGCATCGTAGCTGAACGCCTGCACGACGCCCACGCCTTCGGCAGCGCCGACCGTCGCGCGCGTGATGCTGTGGGTCTGGCGACCGGCTGCGTCGTACACGAAGGACTGCGCGCGGCCGGCGTCGCCGAGCCCCGCGACCAGCGCAGTGACCTGGCCTTCGCTGACCTCGCCTGTCCGCAGTTGTTCCAGCATCGTTGCCGAGACCGCAAGCGCACCCGCATAGGCGCGGGCTTCCACCACGCGGCC
Organism: Pseudomonadota bacterium; assembly: GCA_030857025.1. Lineage (GTDB taxonomy): Bacteria > Pseudomonadota > Gammaproteobacteria > Xanthomonadales > Xanthomonadaceae > Lysobacter_K. The sequence goes on from JALYOF010000029.1 coordinate 5,690, forward strand.
GCCGGCGTCGAAACGGCTTTCGGTCACCGCTCCAAGTGCGTCGATGCTGAAGCGCAGGCGGCCGACTGCGTCATACACCTGCGACGACACGACGTCGTGCGCCTGATCGGTCGTGAGCCGCAACGCCATCGCTTCGGCTCTGATCGTGCCGGCAAGCAGTTGGTTGCGCAGCCCGGCGTCCAGCACGATGGCCGTGGCATGGCGGCGGGTCTGGGTCAGGCGATTGGCGTCGTCGTAGTCCATGCGGACCACGGCACCAGCGCCATCGACGGTGAACCGGACCCGGCCGTCCGCATCCCGGACGCGGTAGCCCTGTACATCGCGTGCATCATCGGGGGTCAGGCGCGATTCGACCTGCCCGGCCGAGAGCACATCGGGAAGGCCGGTGGTGGCGATGACATGAGCGTAGCGACGGGTGGCGACCAGGCGGCCGGCGGCGTCGTAGCTCGTGCGGGTAACGCCACCGGCGCCGTCGAGCGACAGCGTCGGACGGTTGGCTTCGTCGTAGACGAAGCGGGTGACGTTGCCAGCGCCATCGACCCGGCGCACGAGATTGTCGTTGCCGTCGTAGGCGTAACGGGTGACCAGTCCGAGCCCGGCGGGATCGACGGTGTCGCTGGTGCGACGCCCAAGCCCGTCGTACGCGTAGACCACCGTGTGGGCGTCGGGACTGCCCGCGCCTTCCGTGACCGAAAGCTGGCGACCCAGGCCGTCCCAGGTGTAGGAAGTACGCAGGGCCAGGCCGTTCGGGTCCTGGATGGACGCCACGAGGCGGCCATTGGCGTCGTACTCCGTGCGCGTGACCACGCCCAGCGGATCGGTGGTGGCGACCTGGCGGCCCTGGCCGTCGTAGGCGAAGGATGAGGTCAGGGCGAGACCATCGGGATCGGTGATCCGCGCCAGGGTCCGGCCGGCCGCATCGAAGCGGTATTCCACGGTACGACCAGTTGCGTCGGACGCGCGCGTCAGCAGTCCACGACCGTCGTAAGCGCGCGTGGAGACCGTGCCGTCTGAGGCGACGGTCCGCAGGAGCTGACCGTTGTCGTCGTATTCGTATCGCGTTTCCAGCCCGAGGCCGTCGCGCACGCGGATGGTCTCGCCGTGGCGACTGCGTTCGGTGCGCAGGACCACCTGCTCCGGCGTGGTCACCACCACGCTGCGGGTGGCGTCGTCGTAGGCGTACCGGGTGGTGTTGCCCAGTGCATCCGTCTGGCTGCTGATCCGGCTCCATGCGTCGTAGCTGGTCCGGGATTGCTCGGCGCGGCCGGACACCTGTTGGTGCTGGACGGTCTGCCGACCGAGGCGATCGTACTCGAAGGAGGTGACCGAGCCGCGACCATCGGTGAGCGATGTCATGCGCCCGAACGCGTCCCAGCTCTGGCCAAGCTGCCGCGCAATGCCGTTTGCGTCCTGGGTGCTGGACTGCAGGCGGCCGAGCCGGTCGTACTGGTGGGCCTGGACGACATCGCGCTGCGCGTCCACGGCGCGGGTCTCGCGGCTCAACTCACCGAACGCGTTGTAGGCAAAACGCGTCAGATAGCCTTTGGCGTCGGTGCGCGCGGCAATGAGGCCGCGCCGGTCGTAGGACACGAGCGTCCGGCTGTCCTGCCCAGTGACGTATTGCAGCACGCGAATCGATTCGGCCACCTGTGCTCGGTCGAAGGGTGGCGCGATGGCGATGCGGCCGGTGTAGGCGATCGTTTCGATGGCCTGGCCGAACGCGTTGTAGCGGGTCTCGACCACTTCGCCGGCCGCATTTCGCAGACCGCTTTCGTCGGCGACACCGCGCACCGTCTGGGTCAACTGACCGGCGCGATCGTAGAAATACCAGCTGCGGTTGCCGTCGGCATCGACCGATTCGGTGCGCCGGCCGAGCGCGTCGTAACTGTGGCGAACGCCGTACTGCGCATACAGCGCATCCAGATCGGCCTCGCTCATGCCGCCGATCAGGCGGGTCGATGCTTCGCCGCCGAGTTCGCCAACCAGATTGCCAAACACGTCGTAGCGCGCGTTGTTCTCCCGCACCTCGGTGGTTCCGGCGCCGGACTGGGTCTTGACCAGCAAGCCCATAGAATCGTAGCTGTAGCGGGTCACCGTGCCTTCGGCGTTGACCTGCAGAACGGCCTGGCCGAGTGCGTCGAAGCTGGTCCGCGTCTCGCGTGCCAGTCCTGCACGGCTGCGCAGGGTGCCCGGGTTGTCGCCGGGCGCGACGGTCACTGCCGTGCCGTAACGCAACTCCGCACGGGCGTTGCCCGCTTCGTCGACCACCACTTCGGTCAGGAAGCCTTCTGCGTCGACGCTCGCTACCAGCTGGCCACGCCCGTTATGAAAATTGCGGGTGTGGACATCGCCATCGGAGGCCAGTGGGCGCAATGCGGCCAGAGAGCCGCTGGTGCGCTGCGCCATCGGTGTCGCCGTCGCGTAGCGGATCGATTCAGTCTGCCGGCCGGCGGCATCGTAGCGCCATTCGCTCAGGTAGCCCTCGGCGTCGAGGGCTGCGACCTGGCGCCCGGCATCGTCATGGAAGTAGCGCGTGATACGCGGCGCATCGGTGCCCGTATCGGCCGCCCGGACCTCCACCCGAACGAGCCGCGAGGCACCGTCGTAGTGGTAACTGGTGGTCGTGCCGGCGCCGTCCACCTGGGCCGCAAGGCGGCCGGCGGCGTCGTAGCTGGTAAGGACGATGCGATCGTCAGCACTCGAGGGCGGAAGAAGTGCACCCAGTGCGTGCGGCAGAACACTCCCGTCGACGAGCCATGAAGTCGTGTCCACCAGTTTCGCGTATTCGATCGTGCGGACAACCTGACCGGAGCCGTTGTAGTCGAATGCCATCACCGCGCCGGTCGCGTCGACCGTGCCCGCCAGGCGACCCGCGTCGTCATGGAAGCGGTAGCTTCGTGCGCCCGACGCATCCTCGGAGGCGCGCAGGCGCCCTTGGGCGTCGTAATGGAAACGCGTGGTGCGGTGCTGCGCGACGCCTGCGGCCGACTCGGTGATCGCGACCACCTGCCCCGCCCGGTCGCGCACCTCGGTGCGTACCAGACCGTTGGAAAGCGTCACCGCAAGGCGCTGTCCGGCGTCGTCGTGCACCCTGACGCTGGCATGGCCAAGGGCATCGGTGGAACCCAGCAGACGGCCCATGCCGTCGTAGCTCCACGAGGTCAGCTCGCCCTGGCTGCGCTGCGCTCCGCGCAGCACGACCTGCTGGCGGAGCATGCCCTGGGCATCGAAGCTGTAGCGGATGATCTCCGCCGCGCTGTCCAGGACGCCTTTGCCCTGGTTGTCCACGGTCGCCCAGCTACGACGCTCGGAAAGATGACCGCGAAGATCGTAGGCAAGGTCGACGCGAGTGGTTTTCGCCAGGTCCTGCGAGGATGCCCACTGATTCAGCACTGCCTCACTGATTGGCTGCGTCACCTTCAGTTCCGTCAGGTCGAAGCGCGCCCCCAGATAGGTGCGCGAATGACTCAGCTGCGTCTCGCCCGAAGGCGTGGGAGCGTGGACGTGCTCGGTTACTTCCCCTGCGGCGTTGATCGTGTAACGCAGGCGATCTTCGGCGTCGTAGGCAAAGCGTGTGACCTGCGCCGAATGCTTGCCCGAGGGGTAAGTCGCCTGCGACAGAAGCTGGTTGGTCGCACTGAAGACCCGGTCGATCGCATTGCCGGCGCCGTCGACCTGGCGCAACAGATTTCCGTTGCCGTCATAGGTCATCGACGTGACACGGCCGTCGGCGTCGCTGGTCGAACTCAGGTTGCCGTCAATGTCATAGCTGTAGCCGCTGACCAGGCGCTGACCATTGACGGCCGGCGACAACACCCGGGTGAGCTGGCCCTGGGCGTCGAACTCGTAGGTCCAGGTGCGGCCTGCGCTGTCGGTGACATCGGTCGTGCCGATGCCATAGACGAAGGTCTGTGTCTGCCCGGCGCCGTCCGTATCGTCGGTGTTGGTATCACCCAGTGTCGCAGTGTGGATACGGCCGTCGTCGTGGTAGGTGTAAGCGGCGACGACGCCATCGCTCTGCTCGACCCGGGAGATGCGCATGCGCGTATCGTCGACGTAGGTGTAGCGGGTCCAGAAGACCGCCGAATCACTGCTGTCCTCCGGCGTCAGGTCGGTGGTGACAAGGGACAAACGGCCGGTTTCGTCGTACTCGTAGCTGACCTGCCCCAGCAGACGCCCGTTCTCGCGGGTCGACACCTGCGTCATCCGGTCTTTGCTGTCGTATTCGAACACCAGTGCGTCGCCGTTGGCGGAGCGGACCTCCGCAACCCGGCCCGCCGCGTCGTAACGAACATCGAACTCGGCGCCGGTCCTGCCGTCGCGGATGATCTCCAGACGGCCGTAGAGACCCGCCTTGGATGCGTGGTCGGCGAATACCTTTTCGCGGCGGGTGCTGCCTTCGGTGAGCGTCCAGCTACGGTCGCGATCGTTCCACCGGAGCACGTCGTGGGCGCCGTCGCCGTCGGTGCTCACGTATTGATGCTGGCCGTCCACGCGCCCGGCATAGCGGAAGACGACCGTATCGCCATCGCCGGTCCACAGGGTCATCTCGCTGCCACCCGCGCCGAGCTTGCGCTGGGTCAGATCGACCCGCCGCTCGAAGCCCGTGAGCCAGCCGTCGCGCCCGATCTGCCCACCCACCTGGCCCAAGCTGTTGTAGGTACGCGTCAGGTCCGTTCCGAGGCCTTGGCCGAGCAGCTGCTCGTCCTGCCCCTGAAGCACCAGGTTTCCGGTCGTCACGTTGACGTACTGGAACTCGCCGCTTTGCCCCAGTGCAGCCCGCCCCCCGGCTCCCAGACCCAGTTGCGACAGCGACGATTGGAACAACCCCAGACCACTGCCTGTGAATACCGCGACCATGCGTTGGCTTCCCCTGAAAGCGCAGACGACATAGAGACCTTCGGTCCCTTCATGCAGTCATGTCCGCCGCCCGGGAAAAAGGTTTAGGGCTTGTCGGACTCAATTTCGGTTTTGGGCCATCCTGAAGAGCCGGCCGGCAGGGAGCAGCCGGCCGTTACCTCTCCAGCATGTGCAGGCGACCACGGCCCCCTTCGTGAGACAGAAGGGCGAGCGGGTTATCGTCGGAGCCCCAAACGGGTGCGGGTGGACCAGCACAGCGCCCTGCAACTCAAGCCAGGATGATTCCCATGAGCGCCAACACCCTCCTCTACCACAACCCGCGCTGCTCCAAGTCCCGCGCCGCACTCGAATTGCTGAGGGCCCGTGGGGTCGAGCCGCGCATCGTGGCCTACCTGGAGGAGACTCCGACCGCCGACGAACTTCGCTCGCTGACCGCCCTGCCCGGCATGAGCGTCCGTGCGCTGGTTCGCGAGGGCGAGCCGGAGTACACGCAGTGCGGACTGGGAGCGGACTCGTCCGACGACGAACTGATCCAGGCGATGACGCGACATCCGCGGCTGATCGAACGACCAGTGTTCGTGCATGCGGGGCGTGCGGTGATCGGGCGACCACCCGAGCGCGTGCTCGAATTGCTGGACGGCGCCTCGCAAACCGCCTGAAGCACGCGGGCGCGGACCCTGCCCTGCAGCCGTGGCGGCCTGCCGGCTCTCGCGCTAGTGAGTCTTGCTCGCCCGCATCGCCTGGACTTGTGGCGGCGGAGCGAAAGAATCGCTGCTCGCCCGCTCCCAGAACGCCTGGAACACCGCGTGGTCCGGCACCTTGCCGATCAGGTCGCCCGGTTCGAGGAAGCAGTACAGGGCCGCGAGCGAACGGATCTGCGTTGGCGAAACGCGCCGCAGGATGTGCTCCGGCCCGAGTTCGCTGGGATCGTGCAGGCCTGCGGCGCAGATCAGGTCCTGCAGCGCGCGCACCGTGTTGTCGTGGAACTTGTGCACGCGCACCGATTTGTCTGCCACGTCCAGGCCGCGCCACCGCCTCGGGTCCTGCGTCGCGACACCGGTCGGGCAGCGATCGGTGTGACAGGCCTGCGCCTGGATGCAGCCGACCGAGAACATGAAACCGCGCCCGGAGTTGCACCAGTCGGCACCGATCGCAAGCGTTCGGGCGATGTCGAACGCACTGGTGATCCGACCTGCCGCGCCGATGCGGATGTCGTCGCGAAGGCCCACGCCTACCAGGGTGTTGTGCACCAGCATCAGCGCCTCCTGCATCGGAAGGCCAACGTGGTCGATGAATTCCGCCGGGGCGGCGCCGGTGCCGCCTTCGGCGCCGTCGACCACGATGAAGTCGGGCAGGATGCCGGTCTCGTGCATCGCCTTGGCGATCGCGAACCACTCCCAGGGATGCCCGATCGCGAGCTTGAATCCGGTCGGTTTCCCGCCTGACAGTTCGCGCAGGTGGGCCACGAACTGGAGCAGCTCGATCGGCGTGCCGAATGCGCTGTGCTGGGCCGGCGACACCACTTCCACCCACGGCAGCACGCCACGCGCCTGGGCGATCTCGGGCGTGACCTTCGGCGCCGGCAGCACGCCTCCGTGACCGGGCTTGGCGCCCTGCGAAAGCTTGATCTCGATCATCTTGACCTGCGGTTCACGGGCGTTCGCGGAGAAGCGCTCGGCGCTGAAACTGCCGTTTTCGTTGCGGCAACCGAAGTAGCCCGATCCGATTTCCCAGACCAGGTCGCCTCCGTGTTCACGGTGATAGGTGGAGATCGATCCTTCGCCGGTGTCGTGATAAAAGCCGCCGAGGCGCGCGCCCTTGTTCAAAGCGCGGATGGCATTGGCAGACAGCGAGCCGAAGCTCATCGCCGAGATATTAAACACGCTGGCCGAGTACGGCTGCGCGCTGCGCTCGCCGATCAGCACGCGAAAATCGTGGTTGCCATGCGACGCCGGCAGCAACGAGTGGTTGATCCACTCGTAATGGATCCCGTAGACGTCATGCAGCGTGCCGAACGGGCGCGTGTCGACCACCGACTTGGACCGCTGGTACACCAGCGCGCGCTGCTGTCGCGAGAACGGCACCTCGGCGGTGTCGGCCTGGATGAAGTACTGGCGCATTTCCGGGCCGATCGATTCGAGGCCATAGCGGAAGTGCGCGAGGATGGGATAGTTGCGCCGCAGCGTGCTGTGCGTCTGCAGCATGTCGAGGATGCCCACCACCACCAGCGCACCAGCACCCACCGTCAGCCAGATCCAGCCACGGTGAATTAGATACGCCATTACCAGCCCTCCCACCGCGAGCAGCACGCTGAAGACGAAAGGCGAATAACGATTCATGCGGGGTTCCCCGTGATCATCCGATGCGCCGAGGATACCTGCAGGCCGGCGACAGCCTCGTCAGCGTCAGGGTCGCCAGGTCTTACAGTCAGGTGATCAGGCGCACCATCATGTAGCCACCGACGCTGAGCCATACGAACAGCATTGCGGCCAGCAGCAGTGGCCGTAATCCCAGTGCGCGCAATTTGGCGAAGCGGGTACCCACGCCGAGTGCCGCCATCGCCATCGCCAATAGAAGCGTGTCGAGCGCGAGCAGCGCCGAACGGACCGTTTCCGGCACTGTCACGACGGAGTTGAGCGCGACGACGCCAAGAAACCCGAGTGCGAACCACGGGATCTCCATCACCCGCTCGCCCCCTCGCCTGGACTCGCGCCAGCCCAGCACCAGCAGCACTGGCACGAGCATCAGCACGCGCGTCAGCTTGACCACCACGGCGGCGTCGGCCGTCTCCGGACTGATCGAGCTTCCGACCGCCACCACCTGCGCCACTTCGTGAACGGTCGCGCCGGTATAGAGACCGAACGCGGCTTCGCTCAGGCCCAGGTACGGGTACAACTGCGGGTACAGGAATATGTTGAACGTGCCGAACAGCACCACGCTCGCGACCGCGATGGCCACCTTGTCGGCGTCGGCCTTGATCACCCGCTCCACAGCCAGCACCGCAGCGGCCCCGCAGATCGCGCTGCCGACCGACGTCAACAGCGCGGTGTCGCGGTCCAGCCCTAACCAGCGCTTTCCCGCCCACGTGCCCAGCACCAGCGTCGAAACGACCACCAGCAGATCCAGCAGAAGCCCCGGCACACCGATCGCCGCGACGTCCTGCAGACTCAGGCGCAGCCCGTAAAGGACCACGCCCGCACGCAGCAGGTGCCGTTGCGAGCAACGCATGCCGACGCTGAGCTGCGAAAGCATCCGCGGACGAGCGACGTTTCCGAGCAGCATTCCGAGCACGATCGCAACGGTCAGTGCACTGAGCTGCCACTGCGCCAGTTGCGGCAATTGCGATGCCGCCAGTGCGACGAGGCCGAGCCCGAGAGCCACGACAAGCCCGGGAATTGCCGCAATCATCGGTCGGGAGGTCATGTACGGCATCAACGTCGTGCGGGACCGATCATGGTCGACGCCGACTCGCATTCAGTAAAGTTTAAAATATTTAGCACACTGATAAGCTTGACTGATGATCAGCATCAGCCCCCGCCAATTGGAAGTGTTCGCCGCCATCGCGACCACCGGCAGTGTTCGCGCTGCGTCGCAGCAGGTTCACCTCACCCAGCCGGCGGCGAGCATGGCGCTGGCCGAACTGGAGCGGCAACTTGGAGCGCCGCTGTTCGACCGGGCGCAGCGCCACCTGCGGTTGAACGCCTATGGCCGCCATCTGTTGCCGCTGGCCCGGGAAGTATTGGAAAGACTGCGCGAGATCACCGGTGCCGGCCACGACCTTTCGGGGCAATTGACCGGTGAACTTCGCCTTGGCGCCAGCAACACCGTCGGCAACTATCTTGTCGGGGACCTGCTTGGCGCCTTCGTGGCGGCCAACGAAAAGGTCGCGGTGCGGCTGCACGTGGACAACACCGCTGCGATTCTTGCAGGCGTGCTCGACTTCAGCCTCGACCTTGGCTGCATCGAGGGCGCCGCCAAACATGCCGACCTGCGGGTGCTGCCCTGGCGATCGGACCAACTGCGCGTCTGCGCGCCCGCTTCGCACCCGCTCGCGCGACGCAAGCGCCTGCGACCGGAACACTTCGCTGGCGCCCGCTGGATCCTGCGCGAGGCCGGATCGGCCACCCGCGCCCAGGCAGAACGCGCCCTCGCGCTGCTGCCGGAGGGTGAGACCGTACTGGAACTGGACCAGAGCGAGGCGATCAAGCAGGCGGTCATTGCCGGGCTGGGCCTTGCGTTGCTACCCGCGGTTTCTGTCGAACACGCGCTCGCGTCAGGGCGGCTCGCCGTGTTGGCGACGCCATTCCTGCCATTGAGCAGGCCACTGAGCTTCGTGCTGCACCGGCGACGTCATCGCGATGCGCTGCTGAAGGCGTTCCTGGCAAGCGTCGGAATCGCGGACGACCGCGAGGCCTGACCTGCGGCGCCCGACCCCGGCACGAATTCGGGCGCGTCGCGGAACTCCAATCTTCGCAGCGCAATGGTTTGACAATCATGCGATCCAGCGCACTCGACCATGTCAGAGGCGCATCGGTATTCGCGGCCCAGAAAGTGGGCGTCGCCTGCGTCAGCTGGTGCCCGGGGCCGGACTTGAACCGGCAAGGGTGTGAACCCGGCGGATTTTAAGTCCGCTGCGTCTACCGATTTCGCCACCCGGGCTCATTTCGTCTTGCGGTGCGAGTTTACGTCAGGCCGCCGCCAACGCCGATGATGGAAACAGAAACGCCCCGCATCGGATCGATCCAATGCGGGGCGCTTGATGCTGGAGGCCGAGGTCGGAATTGAACCGGCGTACGCGGATTTGCAGTCCGCTGCATAACCACTCTGCCACCCGGCCGGTGACGTGCCCAAGCATACCGCATGGACAGGCGTTTGCATTCGCATCCGCCGAAAAAAACCAAACCCCGCGAGCGGGGCCTGTTTGCTCCGCAATGACACTTGGAGCAATGAATCTGGAGCGGGAAACGAGACTCGAACTCGCGACCTCAACCTTGGCAAGGTTGCGCTCTACCAACTGAGCTATTCCCGCAGAAGAGCCGACATTTTAGGCATATACGGACCACTGTCAACTGCTTTGAACGTCATCCTGCATCGCAGGCCATGCAGCGCGCAGGTACGCGATGCCCGACCACAGGGTCAGCAGCGCCGCCGCAGCCAGCAGCCACTCGCCTATCAGATAGATCGGCAAGCCAAGGATCTGCTCCTGGTACAGCAGGCAGATCAGCGCAACCATCTGCACGATGGTCTTGATCTTGCCTATCCCGGCAACCTTCACCGTCGCCCGCTGGCCGATCTCCGCCATCCACTCGCGCAGCGCCGAGACCGCGATCTCGCGGCCGATGATCACAGAGGAGAACAGCGCCATCCAGGTAGCTTCAGCCCCGTCCTTGACGCTGACGACAATGACCAGCGCGACGGCGACCATGAGCTTGTCGGCGACGGGGTCCAGGAATGCGCCGAACGCCGAGAACTGGTTGAAGCGGCGCGCGATCCAGCCATCCAGCCAGTCGGTCACCGATGCGAAGGCGAACACCGCCGCGGCGGCGAAATTGGTCCACTTGAACGGAAGGTAGAACACCAGCACCAACACCGGGATCAGCAGGATCCGCAGCAGGGTAAGCATCGTGGGGACCGTCAACTTCATGTATCGCTCCGCTTGGCGTCCGGCTGCTCACCGGGCGTCGTGCCGGGTGCCGCGCCGGTGCCGGGTGCTTCCAGCCCGTGGAGGGTCGCATAGATACGTTCAGCGAGTGCGTCATTGATGCCCTCGACCCGCGAAATCTCTTCGATGCCCGCCGCCTTGAGTCCGCCGAGTCCGCCAAAGTGCCGCAACAGGTTCGCCCGCCGCCGGGGACCGATGCCGGGGATGTCCTCGAGCCGGCTGCTGTTGCGCGCCTTCTGCCTGCGGCCGCGGTGACCCGTGATCGCGAAGCGATGCGCCTCGTCTCGCACCTGCTGGATCAGTTGCAGGGCAGGCGACTGCGCGCCCGGCCGTACGCTGCTGCCAGATGGCAGCAGCAGCTCCTCGTCGCCGGGCCGTCGCGCCGGTCCTTTGGACACGCCGACCAGTTGCACGCCCTGCACACCGAATTCGTCGAGCGCCGCGCGCGCCTGTGCGACCTGCCCTGCTCCGCCGTCGATCAGCAGCACGTCCGGCAGCACGCCCTTCTTTTCGCCCTCGCCGACCTCCATGGCGCGACGAAAGCGCCTCTGGATCGCCTGGTGCATGGCGGCGTAGTCGTCGCCCGGTTCGATGCCGGCAATGTTGAAACGACGGTACTGCCCGCGCACTGGACCTTCGGCGTCGAACACCACGCACGAGGCAACCGTCGCCTCTCCCATCGTGTGGCTGATGTCGAAGCATTCGATGCGCGAAGCCTGCTCGTCCATGCCCAGCAACTCGCGCAGCGCTTCGGATCTTGCGTGCTGGGCCGCGTGACTGGTGCGCTCGCTGGCCAGAGCCTGCTCGGCGTTGCGACGGGCCATGTCCAGGTAACCGGCGCGCTCGCCACGCACGCTGGTGCGGATCTGCACGCGGCGCTCGCTGGATACCGAGAGCGCCTGCTCGATCAGTTCGCGATCGGGGATGTCGCGGTCGAGCACGATCTCGCGCGGCGGGATCTGCTCGCCGTAGTACTGCGACACGAACGCCGCCAGCACCTCGGCGGGATTCTCGCTGCCGGCGGTCTTGGGATAAAAGGCGCGCGTTCCCAGATTGCGACCATCGCGGAACGCCAGCAGCAGCACGCAGGCAGCGCTGCCCTGCATCGCGCATGCGAGCACGTCGAGGTCCGCGGCGCGCCCGTCGACGTATTGGCGCGCCTGCAGCGTGCGGATGGACGTGACCAGGTCGCGCAACCTTGCGGCTTCCTCGAAATCAAGGCGCGCGCTCGCCGCTTCCATCGCCTTGTTGACCTCGTCGGAGAGCTCATCGCTGCGTCCGTCCAGCAGCAGGCTCGCCCGGCGCACGCTTTCGTCGTACTCGCGTGGCGCGACCAGGCCGACGCACGGCGCGCTGCAGCGGCCGATCTGATGCTGCAGGCACGGGCGCGAGCGGTTCCGGAACACGCTGTCCTCGCAGCTGCGCAGTTGGAACAGCTTGTGCATGAGGTTGAGCGTGTCGCGCACGGCGCCGACGCTCGCATACGGGCCGAAGTATCGACCCGGCACCGCGCGCGGGCCGCGATGCATCGCGATGCGCGGCCAGGTCTCGGTGGTCATCAGCACGTAGGGGAAGCTCTTGTCGTCGCGCAGCAACACGTTGTAGCGCGGCTTGAGTGACTTGATCAGCTGGTTTTCCAGGATCAGCGCTTCGGCCTCGGTGCGCGTGACCGTGACTTCCATGCGCACCGTCTGCGCCAGCATCGCCATGATGCGGGCCGACTTGGGCGTGCTGTTGAAGTAGCTGGCGACGCGGTTCCTGAGCGCCCCGGCCTTGCCGACGTACAGCGCGGCGTCGTCCGCCCCCAACATGCGGTACACACCCGGTGCGGTGCTCAGACCGCGAACGAAATCCTTGCCGTCGAATGCGTTGGCGCTGTCGGCAGCCACGGTCACGCGCTCCGTGCTCTCACCGCTCCTGCAGGAGCGGCCACGGATCGGAGTCCACAAGCGTGAGAGGGCGTCGGGATCACTTGCATCGGTCCATTGTTTGGGCCGGACGTGCGCCATCGCAAGGGTTTCGCCTGCGCGGTGGTGAGCCCGTCGCCCCGTGGCGCGCCGCACCGTTGAGGACTCCGGACCGCGTTGACACGCTCAGTCCAGCGCCAGACGAAGGCGTGCCACGGCGCAATCGGCGGCACGGTCGAGCAGGCGCCAGACCTGCTCGAAATGGTCGTTCCCACCCGTGTGCGGGTCCGGGATCTCCGTTTCGCCCGACTCCGCCGCCCACTCCAGCAGCAATGCGATCCGCGCCCGGCATTCGCTCGGGGCCAGGGCGCGAACATCGCGCAGGTTGGACCTGTCGGCGCACAGGATCCAGTCGAAGTTCTGGAAATCCGCCGCACATAGTTGGCGGCCCCGCAGCCCCGCAATGTCGACGCCATGACGCGCAGCCGTCGCGATCGCGCGCGGGTCCGGTGGCTGTCCCACGTGCCAGTCGCCGGTCCCCGCCGAGTCCACGAACACGCGGCCCCGCAGCGGCGACGCATCGATGCGCTCGCGCAGCACACCCTCGGCAGTCGGCGACCGGCAGATATTTCCCAGGCAGACGACCAGCAGACGCAGTGGCTCAGTCATGGCTGTCCTCCAGATGTGCCTCGGCACGCAGAAGATCTTCCGCCGTATCGATGCCCGGTGGAAAGGGCGCGGGGGTAAGCGCAACCGATATGGAGTACCCCGCTTCGAGCACGCGCAGTTGCTCCAGCGATTCGATGGTCTCGAGCCGTCCGGGAGGAAGCGCGGCGAAACGCTGCAGGAACCCGGCGCGGTAGGCGTAGATGCCGATGTGCCGCAGCCAGGGACCGCCTTCGGGCATGCGCTCGCGGCTCGCGGCGAAGGCGTCGCGTGGCCACGGAATCGGCGCGCGACTGAAGTACAGCGCGCGACCGTCGTCGCCACGCACCAGCTTGACGGCGTTCGGATCGAGCAGCGTTGACAGATCCTCGATGGGCGCGGCGAGCGTCGCCATCTCGCTGCGGCTTTCGGCCAGGGCCTGGGCCGCCGCGCGAATACCGGCAGCCGGCGCGAACGGCTCATCGCCCTGCAGGTTGACGACGATGGTGTCGTCGCTCCAGCCGGCGATGCGCGCGCACTCGGCGAGGCGGTCGGTGCCCGAGGCATGTGCGGTCGAGGTCATCGCAGTGCGCAGCCCGGTGCCTGGTGGCAGCGCATCGCGCAGGGCTTCGACGATACGCTCGTCATCGGCCGCGACCCAGACCTCGCGTGCGCCCGCGGCCAACGCCCGGCGCGCGACGTGCAGCACCAGCGGCTCCCCGCCGAGCAGGCGAAGCGGCTTGCCCGGCAGGCGCGTGGCGGCGAACCGCGCCGGAATCGCGACGACGAAATCCAGTCCGTCCCCGGCATCCGTCATGCGCTCCTGCCCCTTGGCAGCCGGTCCAGCAGTGCGACGTAGAACGCTTCGGGGAGGTCGGCGCGCACCGGCACGCTGTAATGCATCTCGGTGGCGAACGCGGCGCACTTGACCGCGTCCTTTTCGGTCATCAGCACCGGCAACGCGCTACCGAACTCGAAGTCCGATGCTGCGTATCTGTGATGATCGGCGAACGCGTGCGGCACCACGGCGATGCCGAGCGCGCGCAGCATCGAGAAGAAGCGTTCCGGATCGCCGATGCCCGCGACCGCGTGGACCCGGTGGCCGGAGAACGAGCTCAGCATTCGCGGGCGACCGCCCAGCACCGGCAGGGCGCGGTCGGCAAGCAGTTGCATCGGCCATTCGCCGAATCCGTTGCCGGATGCGCCTGCTCCCGTCGCTCCGGACGACGCCAGGTTCAACACGCGGAAGTCGCAGCGAGCCCCGCGTTCGGGCGGCTCCCGCAGCGGCCCGGCAGGCAGCAGCCGACCATTGCCGTAGCGGCGTCGGCCGTCCACCACCTCTATTTCGATGTCGCGCGCCAGCCGGTAATGCTGCAGGCCGTCGTCGCACACCACGATGTCGCAACCGCTGGCGACCAGTTCACTGGCAGCGGCTGCGCGGTCGCGATCCGCGCGCAGCTTCGCACCGGTGCGGCGTGCGATCAGCACCGGCTCATCGCCGCCCACCGATGGCGATGTAGCGGCTTCGACCCACACCGGCACCTTCGGCTTGTCGCGGCCGTAGCCGCGGCTGGCAACGCCCGGATTCCAACCCTCGGCACGCAGCCGTTCGACCAGAGCGATGGTCAGCGGCGTCTTTCCCGCGCCACCGGCAATGATGTTGCCGACCACGATCACCGGCACGCCCGGATGATGGCGCCGCAGCACTCGCGCGCGGTAGAGGCGTCGCCGAAGCGCGCTGATGGCACCGTACAGCGCCGACAGCACTTGGGCATGCACCGGCACCGGCGTATCTCCGTACCAGTAGCGGGGCTGATGCTCGCGGTTCGGACCGGGCGTTGCGTTCATTGCGCCTCGCGGAACTGCATCCGATGCAGATGCGCGTAGAGACCGTCGCGCGCCAGCAGTTCGGAATGGGTGCCGCGTTCGACGATACGGCCTTCGTCGAGCACCAGCACCTGGTCGGCGTGCTCGATCGTCGAGAGGCGGTGCGCGATCACCAGCGTGGTGCGGTCCGGCATCAGGCGGTTGAGCGCGTCCTGCACCAGCCGCTCGGACTCGGTATCCAGCGCGGCGGTGGCTTCGTCGAGGATCAGGATCGGCGCGTTCTTGAGCATCGCGCGGGCGATGGCGAGCCGCTGGCGCTGCCCGCCCGACAGCCGCCCGCCCTTGCTGCCGATGCCGGTTTCCAGCCCGTCCTCGAGGCGCTCGACGAACTCCTGCGCATTGGCGTCGCGCACGGCGGATTGAAGCTCCTCCGGCGTGGCCGGCTCGAGCTCCCCGTAGGCGACATTCGCCGCAACGCTGCCGTCGAACAGCATCACCTGCTGACCGACGAGCGCAATCTGGCGACGCAGGTCGGTGAGCCGGTATTCCTGCAGCAAATGACCATCGAGCAGGATCTCGCCAGCCTCCGGATCGTAGAAGCGCGGGATCAGCTTGATAAGCGTGGATTTGCCGCTGCCGGAGCGGCCCACGATCGCAGTGACACTTCCGGGCCGTGCGGTGAAACTCACTTCGGCCAGCGCGGGCTGCGACTGCCCGGGGTAACGCGTGGTCACATCGCGAAATTCGAGCACGCCCTCGGCCCGCTGCAGGGGCCGCGAACCGGTGTCGACCTCGTCCGGCGAATCGACCACGGAAAACAGCCGCTCGGCCGATGCCACGCCCCGGTGCAGCATGTTCTGCACGCTGGTGAGCTGCTTGAGCGACGGAATGATCGCCATCATCGCCAGCATCAACACCACGAAGCCGCCCGCGTCCAGCCGGCCCGCCTGGGCTTCGCGGCCGGCGAAGAACAGCAGGATCGCCAGCCCGATGGCGCCCATCAGCTGGACCAGCGCCGACGAGATGCTGCGGGTCGCCTCGACCTTGAGGCTGAGCTTGAGATGGTGATTGGCCTGGCCGGTGTAGCGGTCGAGCTCGACGGCCTGGGCACCGTAGACCTTCACCTCCTGCTGGTTGGACAGAGCCTGGTCCGCGGACTGCATCAGCTGCGCCCCGCTCTCCTGGATGCGATGGCTGATCCTGCGGTAGCGCCGCCCTACCTTGTCCATCACCCACGCAAGCGGTGGCGCGATGAACAGGATGGCCGTCGTCACCTGCCAGCTGGTCCACAGCATCACGCCGATCCCGACCAGCACCTGCAGCGACTGCTGGACCATGACCTTCAGCGCATCGACCGCGGCCTGCGAGACCTGATCGCTGTCGGAACTGAGGCGGATCAGCATTGAGGGCACCGGCTCGGTGTCGAACCGCAGGCCGGGCAGGCGCAGGTACTTGCCGAGCACCTGCACGCGCAGATCGCGCGAAATGCTGCGACCGGCCCGCGCCATTCCGGTGTCGGCGACGTAGCCCGCGACGCCGCGCACCATGAACAGGCCCACGATCGCCAGCGGCAGCAGCAGGGTCAGTTGCTCGTTGCGGGTGATGAAGGTCTCGTTGATCACCGGCTCCATGAGCTTGGTGAACGCGCCTCCGGCCAAAGCTTCGATCAGCATTCCCAGTGCCGCGACGCCAAGCAGCGAGCGGTAGGGCATGGCGAAGGTCAGCAGTCGCCGGTAGATCTGCCAGGGCGAAGCGGCTTCATCGGCGCTCGCGCTCAAGGACTGGCTCCGCTTTCGGCGGCCGCATCGGAGGCCGGGGCAGTGGCGCTCATGATCTTCCGGAAGCCCAATTGTCCGAGCGCGTCGTACACGGTCACCACGGCTTGATAAGGCGTGCGCGCATCGGCGCGCAGCATCACCGGGCGATCTCGGTCGCTGCCGGCCACTTCGGCAATCGTCGCCTTGAGCGATTCCAGATCAGTGCGCAGCACTTCTCGATCGTCGACAAAGTAACGGCCGTCGGCATTGACCAGCACGGTCAGCGCCGTGGTGGCTTCGCTTGCCTCGCCAGTGGCCCGTGGGAGTTCGAGCTTCAGCACCGAACGCGCGTCAAACGTCGCGGTGACCACGAAGAAAATGATCAGCACCAGGATCACGTCGATCAGCGGGACGAGGTTGATCTCCGGCTCGTCGTCGGCGCGGCGGTCACGAATGCGCATGGGCTTACGGTACTCAGTCGACCGTCTGCGGAAGCGGTGCCCGCCCGGCTGGACGAACCGCCCCAGACTGGGTCGAGGGCACCGATTCGAGCACGTCAAGCAACAGCATGGCCTCGTGCTCCATCGCCACGATGTATTCGCCGACGCGGCCGCGGAACCAGCGGTGCGCCATCAGTGCCGGAATCGCGACGATCATGCCGGCCGCAGTGCACACCAGTGCCTTGCCGATGCCGCCGGCGAGCTGGTTCACGTCACCGATGCCGTGATCGAGGATGCCCAGGAACATCTGGATCATGCCCACCACCGTTCCGAACAGACCCAGCAGCGGCCCGGCGGCGGAAATGGTGCCCAGGGTGTTGAGGTAGCGCTCCATGCGATGCACGAGGTGACGGCCGACATCCTCGATGCGCTCCCGGATCTCGTCCCGGGACTTGTGCCGCACGTCCAGCGCCGCGGCGAGCAGCGCCCCGAGCGGGGACGTTTCGCGCAGCGATTCGATGTGCGTTGGATCCAGCTTGCCGCGGCCCGCCCAAGCGCGCACCTCCCCGCCCAGCCCAGGCGGCAGCACTGCCGAGCGGCGCAGGGTCCACGCCCGTTCCAGGATGATCGCCAGCGCCAGCACGGTCAGCATCAACAGCGGGATCATCGGCCAACCGCCGGCCTTGATCAGTTCCAGCACTCGCGAACCCCCGGCCCTTGGCCGTTTTTTCAATCCGGCCGATAGGATAGCCCAGCGCGCGCCTGCTCCGACCGGGCCACCGCGTCCCACAGCCGCGGGTGTGCACGGCGTCGCGTTTCCACATGAATGCCCGAGGCTCCGACACGCACCTGCAGCGCCCCGCCCTCGGCGGTGTCGTGGGTCTGCGCACCTGCCAGTCGCCAGCGCTGGAGCACGTCGGCACGGGGATGGCCAAAGCGGTTGCCGTGGCCGGTCGAGACCAGGGCAAAACGCGCACCCGTCGCGGAGATGAATTCCGGATCGGATGAATGGCCGCTGCCGTGATGGGCGATCATGACCACCTCCGCCCGCACCGACTCGAGGTCGCGCCAGACCAGGGTGCGTTCGATGACCTCCCCGATGTCGCCGGTCAACAGCATCGCGCCGTGCCGGGTCTCCACCCGGAGCACGCAACTGGCCTCGTTGCCCATGTACGGGAAATGCGGCGGCGGATGCAGGAAACGGAATCGCACGCCGTCCCATATCCATTCGTCGCCTGCGCGACAGGTTTCGGCCTGCTCGATCGGCGAACCTTCGGGCGCGTAGGCCCGGGCCAGCGGAATCGCCTTGCGCACCGCGGGGAAGCCGCCCGCGTGATCGCTGTCGCCATGGCTGACCACGGCGCGATCCAGCCGCATCGCGCCCAGTGCCTGAAGGGCGGGAAGCACCGCGCGCTCGCCGGCATCGAACCCGTCGCGCACGGCCGGCCCCATGTCGTACAGCAGCGCGTGATGGCGGGTACGCACCAGCACCGAAAGCCCCTGCCCTACGTCCAGAACCACCATTTCGGCCTCGCCCTGCGCCGGAAGGTTGCGCGCCGGCAGCAGCAGCGGCAGCCACAGCAGCAAGGCCAGGGTCTTGCCCGGGACGCCCCGCGGCAGCAGCATCCAGAAGGCAGCAAGGCACGCAAGTGGCAGCGCGAACCAGCGTGGCTCCGGAAGCCACCACAACGCCAGCTCGGTAGCCGCGAGACGCTCGAAGACGGGCCAGGCCAGGTCGAAACACCACGCAGCGGCGCGCCACGGCAAGCCGCCCCAGCCATCGTGGATGAATTCCAGCCCGGTTCCGATCAGCGCGAGCGGCACGACGACCAGGCTCCACCAGGGCACCGCCAGAAGATTGGCGAACGGACCGGCGAGCGAGGCCTGCCCGAACAGGACGACGCTCAGCGGCAGCAAACCGAGGCTCGCCACGCCCTGCGCGGACAGGAAGTCGTGGAGCGGCCGCTTGCCGGCGTCGGGCAGGCACCACAACAACCACGCCACACCGAAGAAGCTCAGCCAGAATCCGGCACTGATCGACGCGAGCGGGTCGATCAGCAGCACCGCGATACCCGCCAGCGCCAGCGTTTCGAACGCGCTGGAGCGGCGGCGCAGGATCCGCACGGCGGCGACCGCGGCGATCATGAGCACCGTGCGCACGGTCGGCAACGCAAACCCCGCGACGGCCGCATACATCGCAGCACCCGCCAGACCAGCGACGGCGGCGGCGATCGGGCGCGGCAAGCGGTTCGACAACGACGGGAACAACCACCAGATGCCGGCGATGGCCAAGGCGAAAAACCCGGCAACGAGCCCCACGTGGAAACCGGATATCGCGATCAGGTGCGTCAGCCCGTTGGCGCGCAGCTTCATCCAGTCGTCGTCGTCCAGTGCGCGGGTATCGCCGAGCGCCAGCGCCCTGACGAATCGCGACGAGGAGGCAGGCACCGCGTCGGCAATGCGAGCCGACATCGATTCGCGCCACGCGTGCAGCCCACGTGGCGGAGAAGCCAGCATTGCTGATTGCGGGTCGCGCACGTAACCGGTGGCCGCCAGCCGTCGCGCCATTGCGTGCTTTTCATTGTCGAGAGTGCCGGGGTTGCGTAATCCGCGCGGCGCCCTGACGCGCACCGTCAGCTTCCAGCCCTGCCCCGCGAGCAGCCGCTCGCGACCGCTGGAACTGCCGTCGAAATGGTCGTACCACGCGAGCCGCAACAGGCGTCCGCGAAGCGGCGCAGGCTGCGCATCGTCGCTGTCGACGCGGAACAGGAAACGGGTGCGCCGGGCTTCATGTTCGGGCAGGTCCACCAGGCGCCCCGAGACAACGACCTCGCGCTGTTCCCATTCCCCAGGCAACTGCAGGGCCAGCGCATGACTGGCGTGCAAGCCGGCCAGCGCGAACGCGAGCAGCAGCGGTCCCGCCCAGCGCATTACCCGGCCTCGCCACCAGTACCCCGCCCCGGCAGCCAGCATCACGCCCAGCAGAGGCCATGGCGGGAGAAACGGAAGTGCGAGACACAGGCTTACTCCGGCAAGGAGGGCCAACGCGACTGCGATCCCGAACGGCGGCGTCCTTGCCGCATCGAACATGACTACACCTCGTGGGGTTCCAGTTCCCGCAGCTTGCCTTCGTGCAGTTCCAGCACGCGGTCCAGGCGCCGCGCGAGGCGGCGATCGTGGGTGACCAGCACCAGGCTGGTGTGTTGCTGGCGATTGAGGTCGAGCATCTGCTCGAAGACCGTCGCGGCAGTCTTTTCGTCGAGGTTGCCGGTGGGTTCATCGCCGAGCACGCATGCCGGCTGGTTCACCAGTGCGCGTGCGACCGCAGCACGCTGGCGCTCGCCGCCAGACAACTCGCCCGGCTTGTGCAGCAGCCGATGAGCGAGGCCGACGGACTCCAGCAGCAGGCGCGCGCGCCCGGTCGCTTCCTGCACGTCCCGGCCCGACAGCAGCACCGGCAGCATCACGTTCTCCAGCGCGGTGAACTCAGGCAGCAGGTGATGGAACTGGTACACGAACCCGAGGGCACGGTTGCGCAGCGCGCCGCGTGCGGTATCCGACAGCGCGCTCATTTTCTGCCCGGCGACGAACACCTCGCCGGCGGTCGGCATGTCGAGCCCGCCGAGCAGATGCAGCAAGGTGCTCTTGCCTGCGCCGGACGCACCGAGGATCGCCACCGTCTCGCCCTTGCGTACGGAAAGGTTCAATCCGTTGAACACCGGCGTGTGCAGCTTTCCCTCGGCGTAGGTCATGCCGAGTCCGTCGCAACTGAGCACCGCCGAAGCATCGTGGATCACGGTCGAATCACTCATAGCGCAGCGCCTCCGCCGGTGGGGTGCGCGCGGCGCGCCAGGCGGGATAGATCGTGGCGATGAAGGCCATCATCAGCGCGACCACGGTGATCGCGATCACGTCCTCGGTCTTCAGTTCCGTCGGCAGCCCGGTGATGTAGTACACGTCCGCCGGCAGCAACTGCACGCCGAACACCTTCTCGATGCCGAACAGGATGTGCTCCAGGTTGAGCGTCAGCACCACACCGCCGATCACGCCAAGCACCGTTCCCATCACGCCGATCAGCGTGCCCTGCACCATGAATACCTGCATCACCCCGCGCGGCGAGAGTCCCAGCGTACGCAGGATCGCGATGTCCGCCTGCTTGTCGGTGACCAGCATGACCTGCGACGACACCAGGTTGAACGCGCCCATCGCGATGATCAGCGACAGCAGGATCGCCATGATGGTCTTCTCCATCTTCAGCGCGCGGAACATGTTGGCGTTGTCACTGGTCCAGTCGCTGACCTGGTACGGCCCGCCGAGTTCCAGCGCGAGGTCGCGCGCCACGCTCCAGGCCAGGTCCATGTCGTGCAGCTTGAGGCGCACCCCGGTCACGCCGTCGCCGATCCGCATCAGCCGCTGCATGTCCTGCATGTTCACGAAGGCCATGCCGCGGTCGAATTCGTTGTAACCGATCTCGAACAGGCCGCTGACGGTAAACCGCTTCAGTTGCGGCATGGCGCCCACCGGCGTGCTGCGGAAGTCGGCGATCGTCATCACCACGGTATCGCCGACGCCGACGCCGAGCCACAGCGCCAGTTCCCGCCCGAGCACCACGTTGAATTCGCCGGGCACGAGGGATTCAAGCTGGCCTTCGACCATCTTGTCGCCCAGCACCGAGACCTTGCGTTCCTCCGACGGCACGACGCCGCGCACGATCGCCGGCTGTTGCCGCGCACCGGCAAGCAGCGCCTCTTTCTCGACGTAGGGAGCGGCGCCGGAGACGCGCCGGTCGGCAACGGCGATCTCGACCGCCCGTCGCCAGTCATGGATCGGTTCGCCGAACGCACTGACAGTCGCATGCGCGGCCATCTGCAACATGCGGTCGCGGATTTCCCGCTGGAACCCGCTCATCACCGCCAGGGTGGTGATCAGCGCCGCCACGCCCAGGGCGATGCCCAGGATGGAAGCCAGGGATATGAAGGAAATGAAACCGTTGCGGCGCTTTGCGCGCAGGTAGCGCAGGCCGATCGCTACTGGGATTGGTTTGAACATGCGTGTGGTTCGTGGCGAAGCGGCTATGTTGCCATTGAATGCGCGGAAGGCGCATTCATCGGCGCAACCGCGGCCAGTCTCAGTTCACGCCGCGCCGCGGCGGGAAGCGTGTCGGGCCACCAGGAAAGGCGGTAAGTGGCGCCCCTTGCGTCGCGCCACCTGGCAAACGCCAATGGCCCGCGCCAGTGGACCGCGAACCCTTCTACTCCGACACCGTCGATGCTGACGATGGCTGCTGCGGATATCACCACGGCCCGCGCGGGCTTGCGGCGTTCGCGCCATGCGAGATGGAGGCCGTGCGCAAGCGCCAGCAACCCCAGCGGCCAGGCGGCGGCACGGGGAAGGTCGGAAGCGATCACCGAAAATGCCGCGAGACAGGCCATCAGCGCCAGAAGCGCAATCGTCCAGCGCGACGGCCGCCACTCAAGGCGGCAAGGTGCGGATGTGTTGGACGAGCGCGTCGAGTGCGGCATCTGGCGGTGTCTGATGGCCAAGGAACCAGTACCAGAGCGTATCGTCCTCGGTTTCCAGAAGGCGTAGGAAAACGCCTCGTTCCGACCCGGAAGATTGCCGCCACTCGCGATCGAGGTAACGTGCGAGCAGTTGATCGAGTTCGCGCATCCCGCGCCGGCACTTCCAGCGCAGGTGGCGCAGTTCGGCCTCCTCGGCTTCGGTCATCCGCGCAGGAGCCCCACCAGCAGCACCAGCCACAGCGCCCACAGCACGATGTTGCTGGCGAGAAACACGTACAGCCGGTGGCTCAAGCGGTTATAGCCGCAGTGAATGTAGCTGTGGACGTAGCGCAGCACGACGTAGACCCACGCCAGCCCAAGAGTCAGCGCGGTGACCTGCCCGCTGGCGAAAGCGGCGACCAGCGCCAGGTAGAACAGCACCGGCGCCTCGAAGAGATTCCGGTAGTTGTCGGCGGCGCGCGTGTCGGTGAACCGCGCGGCCATCTGCGAGCCGCTGGGAACGTCGCGGAACGGAATCTTTTCCGCCTTCATCTGGCGGACCCGCTCGAAGAACATGCGGAATGTGATGACGGCCGCCAGCAGCACCATGGCGACGGCCGGAAGGAAGATCGCAGTGGGCTGCATGGTGTTTTCCGCTGTCTGGCCGCCGACGGAATGTCGGCGAGAGGGTGTATCAGGTCCGGCGCGCCAGCATCAGCTGCTTGATCTCGCCAATCGCCTGCGCGGGGTTTAGGCCTTTCGGGCATGTCCGCGCGCAGTTCATGATCGTGTGGCAACGGTAGAGCTTGAAGGGATCCTCCAGATCGTCCAGTCGCGCGCCCGTGTCTTCGTCGCGCGAGTCGGAAATCCAGCGGTGCGCCTGCAGCAATACCGCAGGTCCCAGGTATCGGTCGCCATTCCACCAGTAGCTCGGGCAACTGGTCGAACAGCAGGCGCACAGGATGCATTCGTACAGGCCGTCGAGCTTCTTGCGGTCTTCCGGCGACTGCAGCCGTTCGCGATCCGACGGTGCCGGCGTCTGCGTGCGCAGCCAGGGCTTGATCGACGCGTACTGGGCGAAGAAGTGCGACAGGTCCGGCACCAGGTCCTTGATGACGTCCATGTGCGGCAGCGGATAGATCGGCACTTCGCTCTTGCCGCAGTCGGCGATCGCCTTGGTGCACGCGAGCGTGTTGCTGCCATCGATGTTCATCGCGCAGGAGCCGCAGATGCCCTCGCGGCACGAGCGACGGAACGTCAGCGTCGGATCGATCTCGTTCTTGATCTTGATCAGCGCGTCCAGGACCATCGGACCGCACGCGGCCATGTCGACCTCGTACGTATCCAGCCGGGGGTTCATCCCGTCTTCGGGATTCCAGCGATAGACCTTGAAGGTGCGCGGCTCTTTCGCGCCCGGCGTACCGAAATGCCGGCCCTTCTGGATCTTCGAGTTTTTGGGAAGCGAGAATTCGGCCATGGCTACACCAGCGTTTCGGGTCGGGAGCGCCGTTTGTCCGCGAAGAACGCGAAAGGCGCGAAGAAAAAGCTGAAAAAAATCAAAAAATCAAAAAGGAAACACCAGCAGAAGGCGCCAACGTGCGGTGGGCAGTCTCAGTACCTGCATCAGTTTTTGCTCCTACCCCTCTTTGCGTCCTTTGCGTACTTCGCGGACAAAAAAGCTCCGCTCAGTAAACACGTTTCTTTGGCGGAACCACCTGCACATCGTCGGTCAGCGTGTACATGTGCACGGGGCGGTAGTCGATCTGGACCGTTGCGTCTTCCCTCACCCAGCACAGCGTGTGCTTGTGCCAGTTGGCATCGTCGCGCTCGGGGAAGTCCTCGCGTGCGTGGGCGCCGCGCGACTCGGTACGGTTGGCCGCCGACTCGATCGTCGCCGTCGCCTGCGCAAGAAGGTTCATCAGCTCGTAGGTTTCGACAAGATCCGTATTCCACACCAGCGAACGATCGGTGACCTTCACGTCGGCGAACTGGGCGTTGATCTCACGAATCTTTCGAACGCCATCGTCCAGCGTCTCGCCGGTGCGGAACACTGCCGCCTCGGTCTGCATCGTGCGCTGCATGCGATCGCGGATGACCGCAGTCGATGTGCGGCCATTGGCGTTGCGCAGCCGGTCGAACCGGGCCAGCGCTGCGTCGCAGGCATCGGCGGCGATTTTCGGCGGCGCGAGGTCGGGCTTGATCGTCTCGGCGCAGCGGTTGGCGACCGCGCGGCCGAACACGACCAGGTCCAGCAACGAGTTGGAACCCAGGCGGTTGGCGCCATGCACCGACACGCATGCAGCCTCGCCGATCGCGTACAGCCCGGGCACGACTTCGTCCGGGTTGCCGTTCTTCAGCTGCACCACTTCGCCGTGGTAATTGGTCGGAATGCCACCCATGTTGTAGTGCACGGTCGGGAGCACCGGAATCGGCTGTTTTTCGACGTCGATGTTGGCGAAGATCCGCGCCGATTCGGCGATGCCGGGCAGCTTCTCGTGGATGACTTCCGGACCCAGGTGCGTGAGGTCGAGCAGGATGTGGTCCTTGTGCTCGCCGACACCGCGCCCTTCGCGGATTTCGATCGTCATCGACCGCGAAACCACGTCGCGCGAGGCGAGATCCTTGGCGCTGGGCGCGTAACGTTCCATGAAACGCTCGCCTTCGCTGTTTCGCAGGATGCCGCCTTCGCCGCGCACCCCTTCGGTGATCAGCATGCCCGCGCCGTAGATGCCGGTCGGGTGGAACTGCACGAACTCCATGTCCTGCAGGCCAAGACCCGCACGCAACGCCATGCCGCCGCCGTCTCCGGTGGACGTGTGCGCCGACGTCGCCGAGAAATACGCGCGCCCGTAACCACCGGTCGCCAGCACCGTGCCCTGCGCGCGGAACAGGTGCAGCGTGCCTTCGGCCATGTCGAGCGCGAGCACGCCGGCGACGCCGCCGTCCTCGCTCATGATCAGGTCGAGCGCGAAGTATTCGATGAAGAACTGCGCGTCGTGCGCGAGCGACTGCTGGTACAGCGTGTGCAGGATGGCGTGGCCGGTGCGATCGGCGGCGGCGCAGGTGCGCTGCGCCGGCGGACCTTCGCCGTAATGCGTGGTCATGCCGCCGAACGGGCGCTGGTAGATCTTGCCCTCGGCGGTACGCGAGAACGGCACGCCCTGGTGTTCCAGTTCGATGATGGCCGGGATCGCCTCGCGGCACATGTATTCGATCGCGTCCTGGTCTCCCAGCCAGTCCGAACCCTTGATGGTGTCGTAGTAGTGGTATCGCCAGTCGTCCTCGCCCATGTTGCCCAGCGCGGCGGAGATGCCGCCCTGCGCGGCCACGGTGTGCGAACGGGTCGGGAACACTTTGGTGATGCAGGCTGTCTTCAGGCCCTTCTGCGCAAGCCCGAAGGTCGCGCGCAGGCCCGCGCCGCCGGCTCCGACAACCAGCATGTCGAAGCTGTGTTCAATGATCTTGTAGGCCGAACTCTTGGAGGCGGATGCCATCGATGCGGTTTCCTTGACGAATCAGGCGGCGGCGAGCGCGATGCGCACGACAGCCAGTACGGTGGCCAGCGCCGCCAGGATGCAGAAGAAGATCACCGCCAGCTGCGCGACGACAGCCAGCCAGGGCGTGTGGACGTAATCCTCGATGATCACCTGCATGCCCAGCTGCGCGTGCCAGAAAGCCGCGATCAGGAAGGAGACAAGCAGCACGGCATGCAGCGGATGTGCCACCGCGGCGTGCACGCTGGCGTAATCGGCACCCAGCAGCCAGACGATCAAACCAATGACGTAGAACGACAGGAAGAACAGCGCGATCGAGGTGATCCGCTGGATGATGAAGTGGCCGGTTCCGTCCTTGGCCGAGCCCAGTCCGCGGGCGCGCTTGAGCGGCGTGCGGAAACGATCGTGCGCGCTCATGCGCCACCCCACTGGCTCATGGCCGCGAGCCAGATCAGCGCCGTCAGCACGAGGCTTCCGACCACCGAAATCCAGCTCGTGAGCAGGAACGCCTCGATGCCCATGCCGACGCCAGCGTCCTGCATCAGGTGGCGGACGCCGTTGATCAGATGGAACGACAAGGCCCAACTCCAGCCGAACAGGATCAGGAAGCCCAGCGGCGAGCGCGCGAACTCACCAAAGTCGGCCCATTGCGCCGGGCCGCCTGCCAGCGCCAGCAGCGCCCACACGATCAGCACGGTCCCAAGCACCAGGATCACCCCGGTGATCCGGTGCAGGATCGAGGTGACCATCTGTACCTGCCAGTTGTAGATCGACAGGTGCGGGGAAAGCGGTCGTTCTCGGGGACGGTTCGCCATGATCGGTGGCAGTCTCTGCAGGTCGGCTGGGCCGGTGACGGGATCGATTGCCGCGACTGCGGCGAACGGTGGCAATGGGCTAGAAATCGATGCAGCGACCGTTCTTTTCCCAGTCGCCGTAGCGGGTGGGATCCGGGCCGTCTTCCGGCCTTTTCCCGGGAGCAACCGGAACGTCGGTCGCGGTCACCTCGCTCACGCCCTGCTCCACCTCGGAGTCGGAGGGAGGGGACGGGTTTCTGGGGGTTTGGCCTATCATCGTAGCCCCCAAGCTTAATTGCCGGCACCCATGCCTGACAACCCGCAGCCCACGAACGACGCCGTTTTCGCCCTGCCCGACCATGGCGTGGTGGAGCTGCGCGGCCCCGATGCGATGAAGTTCGCGCAGGCCCAGTTCATGAGCGACGTGGGTTCGCTGGAGGTTGGGCATTGGCACTGGAGTGGATGGCTGACGCCGAAGGGCAGAGTGGTTGCCTTGTTCGCGGCGGTCAGGATCGCCGAGGATTGCCTGTGGCTGGTTCTGCCCGATGCGGAACCGGCCCCGTTGGCCGAAGCGCTGTCGCGCTACGTGTTTCGCAGCAAGGTGAAGGTGGCAGCCCGCGATGACCTGCAGGTGCTGGGCGCGTTCGCG
The DNA here is from genome assembly GCA_030857025.1 of Pseudomonadota bacterium. Taxonomy (GTDB): domain Bacteria; phylum Pseudomonadota; class Gammaproteobacteria; order Xanthomonadales; family Xanthomonadaceae; genus Lysobacter_K. The sequence continues at coordinate 33,226 of JALYOF010000029.1, forward strand.
ACGCCGGAACTCACCGCATCGACACGGATCGCGGGGGATGAGGTTTCCGGGATCGAACTGGACATGAGCGCCGATGGTGGCGCGCGCCGCATGCTGGTCGGCACGCATTCAGCCGCCGCCAACGACGCAGGCGTGAAGAAATGGGCGGCATTCGATATGACACACGGATTGCCGCGCCTGCCGGACGAGCAGTCCAGCCAATGGACGCCGCAGCAGTTGTCACTTGAGCGGCTGCATGCCTTCAGTGTGAAAAAGGGCTGCTACCCAGGCCAGGAGATCGTCGCGCGCACGCACTTCCTCGGCAAGGCGAAGCGGGGCCTGATGCTGGTCGAAGGTGACCGCCCACTGATTCCGGGCGCACAACTGCGCGAGATCGGAAGCGGCACTGGTCTCGGCACGCTGGTGTCTTGTGCGCGCGCCAGCGAGGGCCGCTATCTTGCGCTGGTGGTGGCGCCACTGGACCGCGAGCCTGTCGGGCTGGGCGTGGACGGGATTGAAGTCCGGGAGGCCACGTTGCTCGAAGGACTCGCCCGCTGACTGGGGCGGGTTGATCTGGCAGCGCATCGGGATTCTTGCATCCATCGAGTCTTTTCGGCAGCGGCGGCTGAAACCCGGAACGCCGCACCGCTCAATATTGCCAGCCAGCGGCTTGTCTGTACCAAAACGTTGCGGCAGGCGCGGGCTGCACGAGGGGCGATTTGCCCGGCGGCTTGTGCACTGGCCAAAAACCAAATCAGGAACACAAGCAGGCAGCGCTTGTCGGGTGGATTTCGCACTTCGCTTGAGTTTTTGCCGGGAAAGTGCACGCCGATCCCAGTTTTGATTGAAAGGAAAGTGCAGGCTGACGCAGGCGTCGGGTATTAACGGTTTTCTTGCGATACCGGCATCGAGTTTACCCGGAGACCTCCGGACGGTTGATAGCGCCGGAACCCGGAGCATTGGAATCATGGCCCATTAGTTTTGAGGCGATGAACTCCCGACGGCCAAGTATCGACAGTATCTTGACCTTCCTGCTTTCAGGCACAAGGAGGTGACGGGCCCAAGAATGCGGCCATCGACGGAGGCATGTACGCCCTCTTCCATCGCGCAGGACCGCCTTTCGCGGCCGGATCGCGAGTTTGGACTGACAGCCTGCCCCTTTACTGAAACGGCGGCGTGCTCGCGGCCGAACAGGGTTGTGCGGGCGCAAACGCGCGGTTCGACCGCGTTGCAAAACCCATCCCTCGACATCCAGGAGATACACACCATGGAACTTGGCATCAAGCAGTCGAAGATAATCAGCTCGGAGAAGATGCAGGTACCCGGCGACCAGAATCGACCCTTCCACAGCCATCGGCTTGCCCTCGGCTGCGCGGTCGCGCTGGCAACTGTCAGTGGCGCCGTCGCGGCACAGAACCTGGACCTGGAGCGCAGAGCACTCGAACTCGTGGCCGAGCGCGAAAGCGTGAGCATGGACGAGCTCCATGTGCTGAGCACGGCTTCCGCCAGCTTCGAACTGCAGCAACGCGGTTATCACGGCTACAAGATCGAGTCGACGAAGGACGGTGCCATCTACGCCATCGCGCTCGACGATGCCGCCGAACAGGTAGTTCCGGCCGAGCTGGAGGACACGGAACGTGTGCTCTACGAGCAGAAATACGCGCGCATGGATCGAAATCTCGCCGCGCTCGTCGACAGCTTCCCGGCCAGTGAGCGGATACCCGTGGTGTTCTGGCTCGACCCGGTCCGCGAGCTGACTTTGCGGCGCAAGGAATTCACATCGGTGGAACAGCCCACCGAAGGCGAACTCTCGGCTCCTGAGGACGACACCGAGGCGGTGCGCGAAGTGGATGCGCTCTATGCGCAGCTCGATGCCGAAAACGCCGACATCGCCGAGGCATCCACCGCGGAGTTGACCAGCAGGCTCGCCAACCTCGGCTACGAGCCGGTCGCCGATACCCAGGCACCGATCATTTCTGCCGTAGTCCCCGCAGGCGAGCTGCGCGAACTGAGCCTGTCGGAAGGCGTGTCGCAGGTGTACATCGACGAAGAGTACAAGCCGCTCTTGTCCATCGCCGGGAACACGATCGGTGCTTATCAGACGCACATGGTCGGGAACACCGGACAGAATGTGCGGACCGCGCTGGTGGAGGTGGGCGGGACGATCCAGTCGGGCAATCCTTCCCTGGTGGGCGTGGCACTGGAGTGGCCGAATCCCGGCTGCAGCAGCGGCCATGCCACTGCGGTCGCCGGTGTGATCCGCAGTCACCATCCCTTCCAGCGCGGCATCGCGCGCAACGCGCATCTGTGGTCCGGCGGCGCCTGCATGGGTCTGCAGAGCCTGCTGCAGACCAGCAGCAATCGTGCCGTAAATTGGGGCGCGCGCGCGATCAACCTCAGTTTCGGCGGCTCCATATCCAACAGCCCCGGCTCGTTCGATCGCTTCTACGACAACATCGTGCAGAACAAGTGGCGCACGGTGGTGGTTGCCGCCGGCAACACCGGCCTGGGCAATCGCGTGCTCAATCCTTCGCAGGCCTACAACGTCATCGCGGTAGGTGCGTTCAACGACCGCGTCTGGCCCTGGGCGATGGCGGGGTTCTCCAGCTCAGGCGATCCGGTGTCGCAGCATGGCGACCGCGAAAAACCCGAGGTGGTTGCGCCCGGCGTCGACATCGTCACCACGCTGGGCACCGGGCTGACAAGCCCCGCAGGAGTCGACGGCACCAGCTTCGCCGCGCCCATGGTCACTGGCGCCGCTGCCTTGACGATGCGTCGCAACAGTTGGCTGCAGATCTGGCCGGAGTCGGTCAAGTCGATCCTGATGGCGACCGCCACCACCAACCTGGAGGGCGCGGCGCGCCTGAGTGAGCACGACGGCGCCGGCGGCATCAACGCCAACTTCGCCGATCAGGTTGCCGGTCATGCCAACGGCACCTGGGGCGGCGCCTATTACAGTTGCTGGTCGCCGACGCAATGGGTCGTCAGCAGCGTGTATGTACAGGCGGGGCGGCGCGTACGCGTGGCAATGGCCTGGAATGCCAATCCTGTGGCATTCAACTATTCCTCGCGACCCGGCGCCGACCTGGACATGAGGATTCTCGGGCCGAACAACGCGGTGGTGGCCAGTTCGATGAGCTGGGACAACACCTACGAAATCGTGGATTTCGTGGCACCCAGCAGCGGCACCTACAAGCTGCGCGTGCAGAAGTACAGTTGTCAGTACTCGCCCAAGTGGCTGGGCTGGTCCTGGGCATTGATGCTCTGATCGATGCGTCCGATCGATGCCCCGGCTCGGGGCATCGATCCTTTTCCGCGACACACCGCCCTGTTCGTCCATTGCAGGGACCGATCCGGTTGCAGCCTGCAGGATGAAAACGGCCGCCGGACGCCGAATCCGGGCGCAGGACTAATGACCGGGGTTCGGCTACATTGAGCCGAACTGCAGAGAGCCCCCGGTTCCGGGGCAACGGGCAACGGGCCACCGCCATTACCTCGACCTTCGTCATCGTGTTGGACTTCATCGGCACGTTCGCCTTTGCGATCAGTGGCGCGCTGGTGGCGGTACGGCACCGCCTGGATCTGTTCGGCGTCCTGGTGCTCTCGTTCGCAGCCGCCACGGCGGGCGGGATCGTGCGCGACCTGCTGCTGGGCGCCACGCCGCCGGTCTCGCTGGTGGACTGGCGTTACCTCGCGGTGTCGACGCTGGCCGGACTTTTGACCTTCTACCGCAGCGCGCAGGTGGAGCAGATGCGCAACCCGGTGCAACTGTTCGACGCAATAGGGCTGGGCTTGTTCGCAGTGCTCGGTGCAGGCAAAGCACTGGCGGCGGGAGTCGGCCCGGTAGGCGCGGTGATGCTGGGGGTCCTGTCAGGCGTTGGCGGCGGAATCGCGCGCGACGTGCTGGTCGCCCAGGTGCCGATCGTCCTGCAGCGTGAGCTCTACGCGATCGCAGCCCTGGCCGGTGCGCTCGTGGTGGTGACCGGTCATGCGCTGGGCCTGCCGGTGGCACCGGTGGCGGTGACCGGTGCGGTCATCTGCTTCGCGCTGCGCTGGCTGGCGATCCGGCGAGGATGGCGGCTGCCAGTGTCGGGGAATGGCTCGCAGGCTTAGGCCCGGTGCGGATCAGCTCGCAGTGCCGCGTGCAAGTCGTTTTCCGTCGCGGTGTCGCTGACAGGAACGTTGCGGAGACGCAGCAGGTACTGCGTCGAGAGTGCTGGAGCAGGCGGAGCGGCAGTCCGTTCCTGCCGCGTGGCAGAATCCGCGATCGAGTTGCGCTCGACCCGCGCTGGATGAGGCGGGCAGGTTTCCGGGGAGCTATGTGATGCGAAGCTGGTCAGATCTTTTCGCCCTCAGCCGGAAGATCGTTGGGGGTCTGCTTGTGGCGGTGGCACTCGCTGGCGGCCTCATGACGGCGCTCGAACTGAAGGACAGGTTGCAGAACCGCTACGACGACCCGGTTCCTCTCGTGTATTACGGCGCGAACGACTTTCGAGCCTTCCTGGATCGCCGCGTGGGAGAGGTCGTCCGGTTGAACTCGGAACTGGTGATGGACGTCATGCCCGGCCTGCCGGAAAACACGCTGCTCAACCATATCTGCAACCATCCGGCCGATATCGACGAGCAGCTTCCGCCCGACGTGTTCGTTTCCGGGTTCCCGGAATTCGACGACGGCTACGTGGAACCTGCCGACTACGTCCATTCCGAAGAAGACGATACCTACGTTTTTCCCGCCTCTGCCGCAGATCACGTGCGTTGCTTCGACACGCTGCGCATCGACTTCAACGATCCCGGACAACTTCGTTTCAGCCACGGCGGCACCGGGCTGGTGCGACTGCCATTGATCGGAGACTTCGTGGTCGAACGTCGTGACTTCAGCGGTCCGCGCCTGGAGTACACGCTCCGGCAGCAGTGATTGTTTCGGTGGCTGCCGGCAAGGCACCTCGGTCCTTTACGCTGAATGGAGCATGGGCCGCGAGCTCTGCTTACGGTAGCAGCCGCCAGTAACGTCTTCCATTTCGTAGCCTGCGTTCACTGGCCGGTCTTGAAGCTTTCAGTGCGTTCGAGTTGATGCAGACATCGGCTTGATGCCACCCGTGACCTCCGCCTGGCTGCCCTGGCGTCGCCTCGCTGCGCGTGATGGCCCTGTTCGGGATGTGTACACGCGCGTTGCAGGCCGGATATCACCATGAACACACCGCACGTTGCGCGTCGGGTCACGCGGGAAATGGATTTCCAGCTCCTCCGTGGTGAGGTCAGCGCCGACATTGAGTTGCCAGCAGGTGGGGACCCGGTCGAGCTGGGCCTGGCTGACGGATTGTCCTTGTTCACGTCGGGCGAGGACCTTGCGGATCAGGTCATCCAGAATCAGAGCCGCAGCTCCGGTGCGCGAGGACTCCAGTTGCGCACGACGCTGCCGGAACACCCCGGTAAGGTTGACTTCGCTATCAATGTACTGAGGGTTCTGGACCTTGACGTCGAATCCTGGCTCGGCATCAAGGCGGTCGGGGAGCTCGCCGCTGACGCCGTGGCGCGAGTAGTCGCGCGCCGGTCCGACGACCGCATCGTCGACGCACGGCCCGGCGGCCTCGGACTGTATCGGTGCGACAACACCTCGCCTTACGGAGGTGGCCTGATCACCACGCCACCCGCCAGCGAGCGACCAATTCTCGTGATGGTGCATGGTTTTTTTTCAAACGCACAGGGTGCGTTCGGCGACCTGTGGCAGCCTTCCGGACGCTCGCTTCTGGAGGCACTGTGCCGCACCCACGGCGAGGCCATGTACTGCCATGACCACGCAACTCTGGGTACTGGCCCGGTGGCCAATGCGCTCGCCCTTGCTCATGCGCTACCGCAAGGCGCGCGGTTGCACCTGCTTGCCCATTCACGCGGCGGACTCGTCGGCGAGTTGCTTTCGCGCTCTCACCCGCTGTCGGCGCCCGAACGCAGCCGTCTCGAGAGTCGGCAGCCCGAGTTGCTCAAGCAGTTGGATGATCTGTGGAAACTGGTGTCTGGCAAAGACATCAGGGTGGAGCGGTTCGTGCGCGTCGCGTCCCCGATGCGGGGCACCTGGTTGGTCAGCAACCGACTGGATCGCTGGCTGAGCGTGCTCTACAACGTCGCCCGCCAAGCCATTGCACCGGGTCCACGATTCCTCGCGGATCACGTCTTCGACGTACTCGCGGCGGTGATCAAGCGACGCCTGAAGCGCGAGCATTTTCCAGGCATCGAGGCGATGAGCCCGACCAGCCCCTTGCTGGCCGTACTCAACGACGCCCCGCCAACCTTGGATCAGCGGCTGGCCGTCATCGCGGGTGACTGCACCGGCGGCGGCGTCCTGCAACGGCTTAAGCTGCTGGTCACCGACGGATTCTTTGGCGAGCCGCATGACCTGGTAGTGCCCACCGCAAGCATGCTGGGTGGGGCGCCGCGCGCGAAAGGCGTTCGCTACTTCTTCCACCAGGCCGCCGCAACCAGTCATTTCGCGTATTTCGCCAACCCGGAAACTCTGCATTGCGTCGAGACCGCGTTACTGGGCGAAGACCGGGCCCTCGAGGGCTGGATGACGTTGACACAGATGGGTCCGCGACCCAAGCTGATTACCAATCGTGGCGTGCGGCCCGATGCTCCCCTGACCGTGGTGCTCGGGGGCATCATGGGCTCGGTCCTGTCGCGAAACAGTGGCGACCGGCTATGGATCGATCTGGGCGATATCGCGTGCGGAAATTTCGATGCGCTCGCGCTCGACGCCGAGACTCAGGATCATCCATATCCCAATCCAGGGACGAAGGACATTTACCCGGACGGATTGCTCAACTACGCCCCCTTCAACTTCTACGGTGCACTCACCGATGCACTCGAACGCCGTGGCGATTTCGTCGAGGTCTTCGGTTACGACTGGCGCAAGCCGGTCCAACTGGCTGCTGATGTGCTCGCCGCACGCTTAAGGAAGTTGTGGCCGGAAACCAGTTCGCGGCCGTTGCGCTTCATCGCACACTCCATGGGGGGCCTCGTCGTCCGTCTGCTGCTCGAAGACCCCGCATTGCGCGAACGCTTCGTGCGATCGCGGCGCAACCGAATCGTGATGCTCGGCACGCCGAACCGCGGCAGCCACGCGGTGCTGCGCACGCTGTGCGGCGACAACCCTCTGATCAGCAAGCTGGACGTAGTAGCACCGCAGAATCGCCGGCGGCTGCTCGAGATATGCGCGACCTTCCCGGGTTTCCTGGCAATGATGCCGACGTTCAGCGGCGACGACTGGTTGACGGACGCTCCGTGGGATCGCCTGGCACAGGCAGGGAAACTTGCTGCCGACGCGGCGCGGCCGGCCGTCTACGCACGAGTGCGTGCCAGGGCTGATCAGCAAAGGCTCGCCATTGCCCTCGAGCAGTTCCCCACGTCCCATACCGCGTACGTTGCCGGATTTGTCGATCCGCGCGCACCGAACGCGACGCTCGTGGGCGTCGATGCGAATGGCAACTACCTGCGCGGCCCGGGCGACGGTACGGTCGCGTACGAAAGCGGCCGCCTCGCGGGTGTACCGACCTACTATGCCAATGTTCCACACGGCGGACTTCCGCGCCACAAAACATCATTTGCAGCCTATTTCGAACTCCTCGACCGCGGCGAAACTTCGCTGCTGCCGCTGGACTCACACGGTTACCATGACGAGCGAGGTGGCGTGGTACTCGGCGAAACGACAATCCTGGAAGCGCTGCCGTACCGCCCGAGCCGGGCACAAGTGATCGATGCGCTGCTCGGCGGCTCGGCACAGTCAAGCTTGGAGGCTGCAGTTACGGAGTTCACGAAGATCAAGCTCCGGGTGGTGAACGGCGGGGTCCGGTTCGCACGTCACCCCGCGGTCGTCGGACACTTCTTTGGCGACATGATGTCCGGTGCAGAGGGGGAACTGGACGTTCTGTTCGGTGGTCAGTTCCGACGTGCGCAGCGACTCGGCACCTATCCGGGCGCGGTCTGCACGCACGAGGTGTTCCGGCGTGAGCCTATTCCTGACGACTGGCGGTCGCCCTATGCGATCGTCATCGGTCTCGGACGACACTGGGGGCTCTCGGCCGGCGAACTGCGCAACAGTGTCCGCATTGGCCTACTCGGCTGGTTTGCGACCGCCGGCGCCGCCGCTCCCGAACCACCAGCGTTCAGCATGGTGCTGCTCGGCTCTTCGTCGAGCGGACTGGGCACTGCTGAGTCGCTGCGCGCAATCCTGCAGGGCGTCCTGCTTGCGCAGGAGGCCCTGTCCGATTGTGGCGCGACGGTCATCAAGGAGTGCGCTCCGCGCATCACGGAGATCGAGCTACTCGAACTGTACGAAGACAGGGCACTGGAGCTGTACATGGAGGCTCCACGCCTGCTCGGCCTGGATGAGTTCGAGCCGTTCTTCGATTTGGAACGGGCGCTGGAACCCCGTCCGGACGCCCTGCAGCGTGTGCGAGAAGGTACGCGCAGTCGTCCGCTGGTCCAGCGTCTGGACGTGCGCGAGCGTGATGGGCAATTGCAGTTCACATTGCCGGGCATTCAAGCGGCCATGCCGATGCTGCAGCGATCCCTCGATCGCGAGGAGATCGACTGCTATGCCCGTCAGGCGGCTGAATCCGCGGATACAGATCGCGTGCTCGGCCGCGTCCTTTTCAACCAGTTACTACCACGAGACCTCAAGCGCTATGCCCTTGAGCAGTACAACCTGCTGCTGACGCTTGATGAGACCGCCGCCGCGCTGCCGTGGGAACTGGCGGATGCCGGCGGACCGCTGCCACTTGCGGTGCAGTCAGGCATGGTCCGGCAACTACGCAGCGTCCGTGTCTCGAACCGTGAGCGCGTGGCCCGCAATACCGCCCTGGTGGTGGGCCCACCGACCGTGCCCGACATGGTGCTTCTTCAGGGTGCGCTTGAGGAGGCAGCCGCTGTGAAACGCGTGCTGCACGCACTGGAGTTCGATGTCATTTACCTGAAGCAGCCTACCGCGCTGGAGCTACGCGACGAATTGAGCCGACGCCCCTACCGGATTCTCCATCTCACCGGGCACGGCGTTGTCGATCATGTCGACGGAGCTACCCGACCGCGCACCGGCATGGTGATCGGATCCACTGGCCCGGTGGTCAACGGCACACGCGGTTCCACTGCCGGTCGCCTGCTGTTGCTGACGCCCGAGGATGTTCGCGAATGCGTCGATCAAGTGCCGGAGCTCGTATTCATCAACTGCTGCCATCTGGGCTCGCCTGGCGCAGCGGCACTGTTCGCACCTCGCCTGGCGGAGGCCTTTGCCACCACCTTCATGGACATGGGCTGCCGCGCGGTCGTAGCTGCGGGCTGGGCCATCCGCGATGACGCCGCGCAGCACTTCGCTGAGGCGTTCTACCGTGCGCTCGCCAAGGGGGATCTTTTCATCGAAGCCGTGCGCGCCGCCCGCGCTTTCGCCTACAAGCGGACGGGTTCGCAATCCACCACGTGGGGTGCGTACCAGTGCTACGGAGACCCCTACTATGGCGCGTTGTTGAACGCAGCTGGCTCTCCCACCCCGTGTTTCTGCACGCCCCGGGAAATCGAATGCTGGATCAAGCAGCAGGTCGCGGCCGCAATGGGCGCCGCGCCGGAAATCGCTGCAGCCGTGCGCCGCCGGATCGCTGACACGCTGACCTCGCCGGAGAACGTGGCGCAGTGGCATGGAGACGAGACCGTGTTCGGTAACGCGCTGGAGGCACTGGTGGAGGTTGGTGCGTACGAGGAGGCACGTCGACAGATTGCCAGACGCCGCGCATATCGCCGTTCCGTCCCGCCGAAGGCTCGCTTGGCGGTCACGCGCGCGAGCCTGCAACTCCTGGTGCAGGCGCTGGCGGCTGGGGAGGCAATTGACAAACAGCTGATCGAGGACGTCAAGCAGGATCTCAACTGGCTCAAGGCCTCCGCTAAAGAGAACGAAGGCGATCCGCAAGGCTGGGCGACCTATGCGGCTTTACTGCCAGCATGGGCATTACTGCAACCAGATCCCATGCGTCACACGACACTGAGCGAGTTGGCTTCCGCGAGTATGGCCGCTTGGGTCGCAGCCATCGCCCCGCATTCGGATGATCCTCTGCAGGATGATGTGCGTGCTCTGGACAGCGGTGACGCAGCCACTGTGCTTGAGGGGTTGGCGGTCGCACACGGCATATGTTTGGGCATGGACGTCGAACAAGCACGCGGGCACAACCCACTCACAATTCTGGAGCAGGTGCGAAAGCGCTGCGAGGAAATCATTGACGACGATCCCGGCGCGCGCTCCGCCTGGGACACGACCGCGCGGGCACGCTTGGCGATGGCCCTCCTGGTCTGCCCGCCGGGCAACAGCGAGACCGAAGCACTCGATTACGCGAAAGCGGCAGGGAGGGCAGTTCGTCTGGCGCGCGTAGCGCGCGAAACCACCGCGACGCCCGCACAGTCGGACCTCCTGAACCTGCAAGTTCGTTTTTGGGAGATGGTGCTAAAGCCCCTAACACGGCCATTCAAGCCGCGGCACTGGACGCGCGTCCGTGATGCTCTGGTCGCCGAACACTTGATTGAGGCGCCCGAAGGCGCAACCGCGGCGTCTCAAATGAAAACAAAGGCAGCTCCGGAGATTCGGCCGGTCCTGCCCCCGTCGACGAGGCTCAACCGGATCCGATTGCCGATCGACACCCGCAAGAACAACATGCTCCGGCGTAAGCGCATTCATCGGGGTTGCTCGTTCCCACACGAGCCAACGCGTTGATCAGGCTTCGCCCCAAAACGACATCGGCGTCGGACTGCAATGAAGGGTCGGTGGGTAGCCTCGGGGGCTACCGGCGCCAGTGCTGTCGCAGATGTTCACGCCACGGACAGGAGCGGCTTCGTCTGTGCCGCTACGCTCTTCTGACGGCGTCGGCAACCTGCCGTTCCGAGATCAATTCGCCATCGATCCTTGTGACCTTCCGTGTACTGAATTCGAATTTATCCCTTCATTCACAACGCTCCCGCTGCAATCACGTGAATCCTCAGCCGGAAGCTGCCGTTGAACTCACGACCTGCCGGTCGGCGGAAATGAAGGCTCCAGGACTATTCGAAAAAGTCGAACAAGGAGAAATCCAGATCGGGAAAATCGAGCCAGGACAGGTCGAAATCGAACCAGTCGCCGGAGCTTTCACTCGACAACGCCACAAGCATTTCCTTCTTCATCGCGAGGTAATCGCAAGCCTCTCCAGCGGCAGCATGCAGCCGGTCGAAATCCTCATGCGAGTTGAACAATGCGTGCGACCAGCACCCCACGTCGAGGCTGATGTCATTCCTGCGGTTGGCTGCACGCACCTGGTCAACGGTGTAGAACTTCCGCTTGCCATGGCGGCGGACGAGATCGTCTCCGACACGCTTCCCCTGCGCCTGTTTGTCCGACGGGCTGATCGCGCATGGCGCTGGCTGGATTGCAGTGTTCATTCACACCCTTTGTCGTTCAACGCCAATCGTCCACCGATGCCCGCGCGTCAGCGACACCACCGGACGATGCAATCCGCGCGTCGCAAATGATCCTGACGGGCAGCAGCAGTCCTCAAAAAACTTCGTTCAGCACGCGGGCGAGACGATATGCGGCCTGCCGGATGCGTTGCTCGGCCAGCGGGCGCATGGCATCCAGGTACGAATGGTTCATCTGGTGTTCCTCAGGATAGAGCGAGCGGCTGCTGACGAGCCGGCACGATTCCCCCGCCCACGCGGACGCGGGGGTCAACGGATTCATCTGCGTAGGCCAGGCAAACGCATCCAGACGTCGTGCGTACGCCGCGCGGTCCAGGCGCGCGCCTTCGAGGACGTAGAAATCCCAGATCGAGTGCAGATTGGTTCCCATGACGCCGCCGATGTAGCGATCGGCCGCATACGCCTCCGGCTCGATATCGGTACGCAGACTGATCTGGAACTGATTGCCGCCCTGGTCGGGCCGGTTGTTCGCATGCAGCGGCTGGTGCACGTCACCGATGAAATGCACGACGAACTTCAATGCATCGCGGCGAGCCTGGGTTGTCTGCGTGCGATCGGCCAGGATGCGAGTCTGGTCTTCGATGGCGCCGATGACGCATTCGCCATCCGGGCAATCACGTACCGCATCGAAGCGGCAGACTCCCTCGGGCATCGCCACGTAATGCCAACGGGACGTCTGCTTGAAGCGTGCAGGGTCATGGCCCCGGAGGTGATCGGCCCACATCGCCACCCCACCGAGCGTCGGCTCCGGCTCGCCCGCGAGCAGCGCCGCGACTCCGGCCCTGGCGTCTTGCGTCAACTGTGATTGCGCAAGGTCGCCAACCAGGCGGTGGCCCAACTCGCCCCAGGCATGAGCCGGAACAGCGATCAGCAGCGCGGTCGCCGCGACCATCAGCCGAAAAAGAAACGTCATCGCAGGTTCCTCACTTCAATTCGATCCCCAGTGTAGGTCTTGGGAGGCATGGGCCGAAACACAGCCCGCCCCTTTGGCTTCGTGGGTGGCCTGTTCAGCCGCGAGGTGTATCGGGCCATCACCACCCTGAGCCACGGCGCTCGCCATGCCGGCTTGTGCAATTGCGTTGTGCGCTTATGATTTACGACTCGCGGGCCATATTGGGCTGACACGGGCCGGAGCAGGTTTGGAAAACGAAGACTCAGTGCCCTCGTCGGAGGTGTCGCCGCAGAACGACGGTTTCGGTGACGAAATCTATCGGCTGATGGCAGAGTCGGTCATCGACTACGGAATTTTCCTGCTCGACAGGCAGGGCTACATCCGAACCTGGAACATCGGCGCGCGCCTGATCAAGGGCTACGAGGCCGACGAAGTGATCGGCCAGCACTTTTCGATCTTCTATCCCGCCGAAGCCTGCGCGGAAGGTCTGCCAGCCAGAGAACTGCTGGGTGCGCTTGCGAACGGGCGCTACGAAGACGAAGGCTGGCGCCTGCGCAAGGACGGTTCCCGTTTCTGGGCCAATGTGGTCATCACCGCGCTGTTCGATGGCGATGGCAATTTCCGCGCGTTTTCCAAGATTACCCGCGATCTCACCGCGCGGCGCGCGCATGAGGAGCTGTTGCGTCGCAGCGAGGAGCGTTTCCGTTTGCTGGTCAACAACGTCCGCGACTACGCCATCTTCATGCTGGACCCGCACGGCAACGTCGTCAGCTGGAACATCGGAGCGCAGCAGAACAAGGGCTACTTGGCGGGGGAAATCATCGGCAAGCACTTTTCCGTCTTCTATCCGCCGGAAGTGGCCGCGAGCGGGTGGCCTGCCCGCGAATTGGAGGTGGCACTTCGCGACGGCAGCGTCGAAGACGAGGGCTGGCGCATCCGCAAGGATGGCAGCCGGTTCTGGGCGAGCGTGGTGATCACCGCGTTACGCGACGACCAGGGCCGCCATTTCGGCTTCGCCAAGGTAACCCGCGACCTCACCGACAAGCGGCGGGTCAGCGCGCTGGAGGACGAAGGGCGCCGGATCACCACCTTCATCGCGATGCTGGGCCACGAGTTGCGCAATCCGCTGGCCCCGATCGTGAATTCGGTGGCGATCATGCGACTGGAACCCAATCTCTCTGAGCGTCTGAGCATTTGCCGGGATGCCATCGACCGGCAGACACAGCAGCTCACCCGGTTGATCGACGATCTGCTCGATGTTGGCCGCATCACCAGCGGCAAGATTCATCTGACGCAGCAACCGGTGCCACTGATCGAAGTGCTGCGGCAGGCTGTGGAAGCTGTGTCGCCGCTGGTTCGATCCAAAGGTCACCAGTCGCGACTGGAATTGCCAGACGCGCCTGTGTGGGTGTCCGGCGACCACGCCCGCCTGGTGCAGGTGGTCACCAACCTGCTTAACAACGCGGCGAAGTTCACCCCGGCGGGCGGCGAAGTCGGCGTCGCGCTACGCCGCGAAGGCGACCAGGCGGTGATCAGCGTGCACGACAGTGGACCCGGCATCCCGCCGCGGCTGATCAACGACATTTTCAACTTGTTCGTGCAGGGCGAACAGTGCCTGTCTCAGCCGCAAAATGGGCTGGGACTGGGCCTCCCACTGGTCCGGCAGATCGTCGCGCTGCACGAAGGCGACATCAGTGTGTTCAGCGTTGGACAGCCCGGCAAGGGCGCGGAGTTCGTAGTACGTCTGCCGGCCATTGTGGCGCCGGATGACGCAGGGCTCGCAGGTTCCATCGCGCACGACTAGCTGCGTACGAAAAGTGCCCAGCTTCGCCATTCCTGGGCATGGATTACGGAGTCGTGAGCTCACGCTCCAAGGGCAACACAAGCCCTTCGACGCCGGGAGAGGGACGGAAGACCCCGCATTTTGCGTATAGCCCCTCACGAGCAGTGATCCGCGCCGGCACAGGCGCGCTGGCCTGGCGTTTGATGCACCCGCCGCGGCACGTGCTGAATTCGTTGAACGTGGAGAAAACGATGGAGACCATGGACGACAAAGGCCTGCTGGAGGCGATCCTGACCAGCGCCCAGGACTACGCGATCATCGTGATCAGCCGCGACGGCGAGATCGCGACCTGGAACGCGGGGGCGGAGGTGATGTTCGGCTACACCCGCGAAGAAATCATTGGAAAGCCGCTCGGCACGCTGTTCACGAACGAAGATCGCGAACACGACATTCCGGCAAACGAACTGGAGACCGCGCGTCGGAAGGGCCGGGCCATGGACTACCGCTGGCATCGGCGCAAGGACGAATCATGCTTCTGGGCCGATGGCGTGATGTCGCCGATTCGCGGATCGGACGGAGGACTGGCCGGCTTCGTCAAGATCCTGCGCGATGCCACCGACAAATACGAGCACGAGCAGGAGATCATGCGCCTGGCGCGCGTGGACCCTCTGACCGGGCTGGCGAACCGGGCTGAGTTCATCGAGCGGTTCAAGGCCATGACCGCCTCGGCAGAGCGCCATGGACAGTTGCTGATTGTTCAACTGATCGACCTGGACCACTTCAAGCAGGTGCTATTCATCGCTCAGCTACCTCAACGAGCTGCCGATCGACTTCATCAAGCTGGACCGGTCGGTTCCTGCGCAACATTGTGGACAGCCCCCAGGACGGCAGCGTCGCCGCCGCCATCGTCAGCCTGGCCCACGGCCTCGGGCTGGGCGTCGTGGCCGAAGGAATCGAGACAGCCGAGCAGCTGGATTTCTGCCGCGCGAACGGCTTCGACCTGATCCAGGGATTTTTCTTCACCCAGCCACTGCCGCCAGACCAGATGACCCTATGGCTGCAGGAGCGCGCCGGAAGGAACCTGCTGGCTTTGCCGCCTCGGAAAGCAACCGGGCCACGGCCGCAGCATCCCCGCTGAAAGGGGCTGCAAAAACCGGAGTCAAAAACGGACGGCGGGTTGCAGTTTGTGGGTATCGCTCGGTCTGAATTGTCCCCGACACCATTTTCCCTTTCTTTGCACCTTGGATCAGCGCAACTGTTTGATCCGGCGCGGAAACAAATGGGGAAACCTCAGGGACGGAGGAGGATGGCGGTAATTGATCCATTTAACTGCCCCCCTTATTCGGAACTAATTACCCCCGCCCCCCCGCTGATCGTTTGATCGTTCATAGGGAAGCAACATCGCGCCGCTCAGTTCATCGCATGATGACCTGAGATTCAAGACTTCGATATCAGGGCCCTCTTACCATCTCCAACAGTATTCTGGCCATGAACATGGGGCGGCGATAGACGCTGCGAGGCTTGACCAGACTCTGCACCTCGACCATCAACTTGTGCACGTCGGGCTTCCGTGCTGCAAGCCGCGTGAGAGCTGCTCCAAACCTCAAGTTGCGTTGTAGATCCGGCGGGCGCTGTCCGACGGTCTCCGGATAGATCAAATCAGGGATCGCGGCCATGATCCATGGTGTTTCCAGCAAAGCATTCACCTCCGTAAAGAAAGTGGGAGCCAACATGGCAAGTGGATCACTTTCGCCCCTGGATTGTACAAGCAGACGCCGCAGCAACACTGCCTCCATTGCAGCCACACTCATCCCTTGACCGTAAGCCGGATTAAACTGGCAAATCGAATCACCGATAGGAATCAGCCCGCGTGGCCATCCTTGGATCAGTTCGAAGTGTCGACGCGAACTTTTCGGGAACACATAGCGCGCGATCTCGCCAATCCGGGTCGCATTACGAATTGCGTTGTATATTGTCGGAGTGCGCAGATTCCGTGCGTAGTCAAGAAATCCAGCTTCGTCGCCTGGTGGCTTGTCATCGCCGCGCCCACACAGGCTCACCATCCAGCGCTGGCCTTCAATCGTCAGTAACAGTGCGCTGCGGCTGCTTTGTGGCACCAGCGGGAAAGTAATTACGCCTTTCCAGTCGCGTGGAGCGTCGTCCGGAATTTCATAAGTGGCTGTGGAGTAACCGAGGTCAATACCAATGGTGGTCTCCGTCGGCGTCGCTCGTCCCGTTGATTTCAATACAGCCAGCGTGAGCGCGCCTCTCCCCGAGGCATCAATGACCATGTCGGCCGGCAGCATCTGCGTAACCCTGTCCGCACCGTGAAAATTCACGCCTTCGACAACCGTCCCACCTGCGCCAGTCACGATCCCGGTCACTCGGCAGTCCGACTGCACGCTGATGTTGGTGTGCTGGAGTGTGCACTGTCGCACCGCGAACTCGAGCGTTGACCGCGATATTGCAAAGTTGCGCATGTTCAGATCACGCACGGGAAAGGGATCGAAGCCCGGGCGCTCAACGCGCACATCCAAACCACCACGCAGAGGCACCGCACCAGCACTCTCCAGGACAGACAGAAAGTCCGGATACAGCTCTGACAGCGCCATGATTCCACCGGTCATCAGTCCATGCACGTGACGTGCCTGCGGCGTGCTTGCGCGATGAGCGGCAGTTGTCGGCAGTGAATCGCGCTCCAACACAGTAACGTTTTCGAAATGATCTGCCAGCGCCCGCGCAGCCGTCAGCCCTGCGATCCCAGCTCCGATGACCACTGCTTGCTTACCCAACATCCGTGTCGTCATTTGTAAACCCTTCAATAGATATGCTGGAGTTTTCTAAAAATATAAAATTTGAAGAATACTGCCGGAAAACAGCCGAATGGTGAAGATTTCAGATGCGCACTTGTTTGTGGGTCAGGTTCATTTCATACACGAGCTAGGGCAGCTAAATGAACCTGACCCTGAGGTTTCCCGTTAACTCTTCAATAGATATGTTAGAAGTTATCGAAAAATAGATATTTGAAGAATACTGCCGGAAAACAGCCGAATAATGAAGATCTCAGATACGCACGTGTTTGTTGGTCAGGTTCATTTCATACACGAGCTAGGGCAGCTAAATGAACCTGACCCCATTTTTTCCTCGGAAAGGGGGAGTTGTTCAGAGGTTCCTTAGGTTCGAGTTGGAAAGTACTCTCTGACCCTCGTTACATTGAACATTGCCGCCGTCCCCTTTGTTCGGAAATCAAGGACTATGCTTCCCCAGCGGCCTTTGCCGCTTTCTCGCGCCTCGACTTCTTCCGAACACTTGCGCGCTTCTTCTTTGCCTCTGCCGCAACTCGCGCTGCGATATCTCCGGACTCAGCTTTGTAGGGCTCTCCATATATTTCTTCATAGACAGCATAGAACTCCTCTCGCTCGCGAAACCGTTCGAACAAAGGCCATGTGTGGTAGCCACTTTGTCCAAGCATTTCACCGGACTTCCCTATTTCTCGCATCAGGGTAATCGCCTCATCAAAGCGATCATGTAGAACCAATAGGGCCAGCTTAAAGTCGCGGTAGCTAGCGGTCCAATCCACCGATGCGAGCAAGCCATGAGCTCCCGCCTCATCGCCTGAAAACTTCTTTGCAATGGCCGTATTGACTAACCGGACTCGAAGGTCAACCTCCTTGAGCTCACGCTTCATGGGTTCAGTTAACGCGAACTCGCCGATATCCGCCGCTGTTCGCCACCGCTTTTCCTCGAGACAGTCGTACAAAATTGCATTCAGGGAATCGTGGACCTTCTCGACCTCTTTAGGGAATATTTTTCTCCACAGAGTATGCGTCAACATATATCCGATCTTGGACATGACGCGCAGAGAATTAGCAAGGTAGACCGGACTGACCGACAGCTGAACACCTACGGCAACGTCGTCTTCTAGAGCACAGCCTTCGCGTCTACAAACAGCGATATACTGATCGCTAACTATCCCGTCATTGTGCGCGAAGAGATTTCGTCGTTGACTGAACTCGACAAATTGAGGCCACTCGGGAAACTTTCTAAGTTGCAATGAAAACTTTTTTTCTAACTGTGCGAATTGCTCGATGTAACTATCGCGGCGAAATGACTCGATTTCCTTTTCCAGCATTGCGTGACTCGCAGACTCTATATCCTTGTACTCTAAAAGGTCTACCAGCGAAATCTCGCGAGAAATGCCCTTCAGCAAGTCGAAATTTTTTAGATATACCTGCTTTAATAGGTTTCCCGTAAAGGCATCGAATTCGCAGAAAAGCTGCATGAATAGACTTCTACTGAGTAGAGGCAAACTCCGGTCCTCTTGCAGACGATCCCATTTCTGGAGCGCACCAGAAAATTCAACGAAGTCCCTTGCATTTTCGAATTCTATTCCATCGGGCCGAATTCCGGCAGGCATGTAGTGGTCTATTAGCTTTTCGGCGCCAGCGATCTCTTTCTCCATCCAGCCCGCCAGATGTGGAAGCACAATTCCGGCTGTTTCACGGATACTTCGGAGTGAGTCCAAATATCCTCTTAGCACAATATGTATACCGTGCTTCCTCAGATCATCCTCAACTGGCGCTTGAATTCGAATGTTCGATCCTTCCACAACATCTGCGGAAGATAGTTCCATCTGTTTCGCCATACCCCCTCCCTGCGTGTTCAAGCCGAAAATGGATCCCTGCCTCTTGTTTGAAATAAGCAAGCGCCAAACTATCTACGTTTCACTTGCGCTGACCGCCCCAACCGAACGGCGTCAGGTTCACTTATGCAGCGCCCGCCATTGTGCGGGAAGAATAACTGTGGCGCCCGTAATTGTCCGAGAAGCATAACTGAACTTGAGCGCGTTCTTCGACGCTTGCCCCCCACCTGAGTAAGTCGAGTAAGTCTTCGCGCCCGCTCAGGCACCCTGGGATGCGGCAACCGGAGTGACTTTCTAAGCCTCCCACGGCTCAGCCAACAAACGGTCCACAGCGGCCCCGATCTCGGGAAGGTCTTCTTCCGAATAGCCGTAGTGGGTCCAGCCCACGCGACCGGCCTTGTCGATAATGAAAAGCCGGGGGAGCGATTCGACCTTGTAGTCGTACGAGATCGTGCCGTCGCGGTCGTGCGTCAGCGTAAGCGGTGTCCGCTTGAGCTTGCGGACAATTTCGCGGTAGGTCCGTGGCGGCTCTTTGAAATTGACCAGCACGACTTCCAGCCGCTGGCGACCCGCCGCGTTCTGGATCGCTTCCAGAACCGGGAACTGTTTACGGCAATATCCGCACCAGGATGCCCAGAAGGCCACCACCACGACCTTGCCGCGCCGATCGCTGATCCGGATTTCCTCTCCCTTGGGCGTCAGGCCCAGTGAGTCCGGCGGCACCTCGCCCACGGAAGGCGCTGCGTGCGTCGGCAGGGCTGCTAGTCCCAAAGCGATTCCCAGCAACAGTCCCCTGACCAGTTTCATCCCGACTTCTCTCCCCAAGAAGATCAGGAGCATATCCCAGCCTACTGCTGGGGACGGAATCTGGAGGACTGAGCAGCTACGGGAGTTTTGTTTCTTTGGATGGAGTCATGGGTGGACCGAATCCGACGTCTGATGGGTTCGTGGGATTGTACGGATGCCGCCAGAAACCCGAGGGCGCAACTTCGCGTTGGCTGGGTTTCACTTCGGCCTCGCGCCCCCAGCCCAACCCTCCCCCGCAAGCGGTGGAGGGAACTGGTCATGCGTCGTTGAAGGAATCTGTTACGTCTTGATCGCGGAGAGTCGATCCGCAACGCTTTCGCGACTGATGTGTGGCCGAACAGCGGGCCATTGCCTGGCGACCACGGTGCAAAAGCCAAGCGCACCCAGGAGAATACCCACAAAAGTAGAGCCCAGCGCCAGCGCCAGCGGGTGAACGTGTTCTGCGGCTTGAAACAGCACCAGGAAAGCCATGGCGGTCATGACCCAAACAACAGGGGCGATCCAGGCACTTTGGAGCATGTTCCGGTCGCTCCGGTCGAGTTGCTTGAGGAGGGCCGTCAGGAGTTCTGCTTCGTCGGATGGCGTCATTGGGTGAACTGAGTCCGAGCTTTGATGGGGTCGTGCGAGTGTACGGATTCCTCCAGCAACGCAAGAGTGCAGCCTCGCGTCGTCTGTGAATCCACTTCGGCTTCGCGCCCCACCCGCCCCGTCCCCCGCAGGCGGAGGAGGGGGCTTGTCATGCGATGCTTTGGGGCCGCGCAGGGAAGTGACCTACCTGGCGAACAGCGTGGCGAGGCGATCCGCTACGCCTTTCCGGAAAGCGCTTCAGCCGCCGCCACAATATCCGCCTCGCAAGGAATAACCAGCAACGCGGCCCCAGCCAGCGGCGTATAGGTATCCACACCCACCACCCGCTTCAACGGCACCGAACCAAAACCGCCTTCAATCAGCGCGGTAATCACGCCCTCGCCGACGGCAGCACTACGCCGGCCTTCGTCGACGACGATGATCCGCTTCGCGCCGCGTGCGCACTCCAGGATGAAGCGCTCGTCCAGCGGCACCAGCCAGCGCAGGTCGACCACCCGCGCTTTCCAGCCGATTTTGTTTTCGATCTCGCGTGCGGCGCGCAGGCTCATGGGGACGCCGTTGCCGTAGGTGAAGATGACGAGGTCGTCGCCGTTGGCGTTGTCGGGTTCGTACACCCTGCCCTCACCGATCGTCATCGCTTCGCCCGGCGCGGGGTATGAAGTCAGCCAGCCGCCGTCGCCGGGTTCGTGCAGGTCCTTGGTCATGTACAGCGCGATCGGTTCCAGGAACACCGCGACGCGGCCGTCGACTTTCGCCAGTGCGGTCAGCGTGCGCAGCATGGTCACCGCGTCGTCGCCACGCGACGGGCAGCCGACGACGAGGCCGGGAATGTCGCGCAGGGCGGTGATCGAGTTGTCGTTGTGGAAGTGGCCGCCGAAGCCGCGCTGGTAGCCGAGGCCGGCGATGCGCACGACCATCGGGTTGCGATACTGGTCGTTGGAGAAGAACTGCAGCGATGCCGCTTCGCTGCGGATCTGGTCGCAGGCATTGTGGAAGTACGCGAGGTACTGGATCTCGGGGATGGGCAGCAGGCCGACATTGGCAAAACCCTGCGCCATGCCGAGGATCATCGTTTCGTCCAGCAGCGTGTTGAACACGCGTCGCGCACCGAACGCTTTCTGCAGCCCCTTGGTCACGGTGTAGACGCCGCCCTTCTGCGCAACGTCCTCGCCGAACAGCAGCGCTTCGGGATACTTGGCGAAGGTGTCGTGCAGCGCGTTGTTGATCTGGATCGCAAGGTGTCGCGGCGGCTGGTTCTCTGGCAGCTTCGCTTCGTTTCCGAACACTTCCAGCCGGCGGCCGTCGAAGTCCGCGCGCTCGGCTTCGGCCTTCACCGCAGACGGCGTGTACGGCGCCAGCGGTGCGATGACGTTCGCGAGCTTGTCGAGCTTGGGACGGCTGTCGGCTTCCTCGGCCGCGGCGAAGCAGCGCTTGCGGGTGGACTCGTACAGGCCCAGCACTTCCTCGCGCGACATCAGCCCGGACTGCATCGCGATGACGGCCGAACGCAGCAGCGGATCGGTCGCCTCCACCGCGCAGAGTTCCTCGACGGAGCGCCACTCGATTTCGAAATCGGTGCCGGCGTGGCCCATGATCCGCGTGGTCTTCAGGTGCAGGAAGGTCGGCCGGCGCGTGCGGCGGCAGTGATCGACCGCGCGCTGCACATCTGCGTGTCCGCCCGCGAGGTCGAGTCCGTCGGCGGCGAAGTAGTCCAAGCCGTCCATGTTGCGGAAGCGGTTGCCGATCCAGCCGCCCGGCGTCTTGACCGAGATGCCGATGCCGTTGTCCTCGCAGACGAACAACACCGGCGCGGGCAGCTTCTGGTACGCGGTCCACGCGGCGGCGTTGAACGCGGTCTGCGCGGTGGCGTGGTTGGCCGATGCGTCGCCGAACGAGCAGATCGCGATGCTGTCGGCGGGTATCGGCAAGACGTGTCCGATGCGGCGCGCGGCCTCGATCGCGATGGCGGTGCCCAGCGCCTTGGGCAGGTGCGAGGCGATGGTCGACGTCTGCGGCAGCACCCACAAGGGCTTGCTGCCCCACACCTTGTGACGGCCGCCGGAAATCGGATCGTCCTGGCTCGCCGCCAGGCTCAGCGCCGAGTCCATGACCGGGTCCATCGGCCTGCCGTCAGCGCCGGGTAGCTGGCGGAAACGCTCGGCCATGAAGGCGCCGCTGCGGTAATGCAGGAAGGCCGGATCGGTGTGGCGTGTCAGCCGCGCCACCATCGCGTTGCCTTCGTGCCCACTGGAACCGATGGTGTAGAAGACCTTGTTCTGCACGCGCAGCACGCGCGCCATCAGGTCGAGGTGGCGGCTGACCAGTTGCGATTCGAACAACTCGCGGAAACCGGCGGCGTCCAGCGTGCTGCCATCGAGGACCGGTTCGCCGGGCGCGGGTTTCCCGGCGACGCTGCCGGTCCACTGCTGCACGAACTCAACGAAATTCACGTCGCAGATCTCGGCGCGATTGAGGCCGCGCATGCGCGCGGGGATCGGTTTCATGGTGGCCATCGGCAATTCTTGATTCAGTTGAAGTGAACGAACAGGGTGTAGACAGCCACGATCAGCAGCACGACGGGCAGCATCATTCCGAAGGCGGCAGCAATGCGTCGACGTGAAGTTCCGGCGACCACCGAAAAGGCGTTGATGGAGCCCACGACCATCCAGCAGATCGCGGCCGCCAGCAGAACGCCGGCGACCATCAGACCGGGCATTTCCGCGGGCGATATCGGGTACCCCTCGGCGAGCAACGCAGGGTTTCCGCCGATCGCGATGATCGAGCACCCGGCCAGCAGCAGGAATGGGGGCGACTGGCCCCAGGCGCTTGCGGCAAACAGGGGTTTCAGTGCAACCCGGGTCGCGAGCAGCAGCAGGGCCAGGCGCAACAGCGCCACCCAGACCAGGAGCTGAAAGCCGTAGCGCAGCACCTCGATGAACGCGGAAGCCAGATGTTCCGGGCCGCCAGCGTGGAGGTATTCCGCGACCGGCCCGACCATGGCGCTGACCAGGCCGGAAAGCCCGACGAGTACCCACACACCGACCCAGCCGCCGGTTCCGATCGAAGCCATGGTCGCGCGCGGGCGAAACAACATGCCCGCGAAAGCGTTGCGGGTGCGGTGGCGCCATCCCACCATCAACGCGCCAATCAACACGAGCAGCGCCAGCAGCGGCCAGCGCCATGCCGGTGCGCCCGCCGAAAGCATTTCCATGCCGCGGCTGAGCTCTATGTCGAAGTGCAGCAGTTCGCGCGCGCTGGCGTAATCGCGCTGCACCAGTGCGTAGTCCGCAGCCGGCACTTCGTTCGCGGTGCGTCGCCATTCCCCCTGCACCAGCAGATCGTCGCCGTCGACGCGCACGGTCCGCACGAACGAGAAATACTCGTTCTCGACCTTCTCGACCTCCGGCAGGATCGACCAGCCCTGGCTGAGCGACACCCGGATCGTCTGCCTCGCGCTGCGTGCCCCGGACAGTCCAAGGGGCGACCTCCTGGTGGTGTCCTCCAGGTCGGGCATCCAGTCGGCGAGCTGGAACAGGAGGACGCCGAAGGTGCTGCCCTCTTCCTCCATGTTCCAGTCCAGCGAATAGCTTTCGGTGGTCTGCGATCTGCCGGTTTCATCGGAGTCGGACAAGGAAGGCAGCGAGGCACTGCGGATGCCGTCGTAGAAACCCAGCATGTACTTGCCGTACTGCTCGGCGACGTCTTCCTCGCCGTTGTTGGCGAAGTTGTCGCGTACTCCTGTGGCATGGTCCTGGGCGTACCGCGTCACCACGCCGAAATCGGCCGAGGCCTGGTCGCCGCTGATGGTGAGCGCTATGCGCTGATGCACGTCGACCAGGAAACCTTCGGGCATCGCGTCGGGAATCGATGCGAGCACGCCTTCGCGGTTGTGGATCGGCAGACCGGCCCCGAACGGCAGCGGCCTGCGGTCTTCGATGGGTCCGCGCTCGCGGTCGCGGGTCGGATCGATCCAGACATGGCGGCCATCGTGCAACGCCCGCACCACCACATGGTCGAAGGCGAGCGGACTCGGCAATTGCCTGTCGAGCCTGCCATCGACCGTGTTGACCAAAACCGGCTCGGCGGCGATTCCTGCCTCGGCCAGGAGCGACACCAGCAATACCGCCTTGTCCTTGCAGTCGCCGAAGCGACGCTGCAGCACGAGTTCGGGCGGATTGGGCGCATGCGAGTTCTGGCCCATGTCCAGGCCGGTGTAGCGCACTTCGCCCTGGGCAAACGCGATCGCGCGCAGCAGCGATCCGTTCTTGTCCGCCGGATCCAGCTGCAGCTTTGCCGCCATTCTCTTCGCCACGTCCCGGTCGCGGAACCGCGACGGATACAGCGGCGAAGCCCAGCGCGCGACCGCAGCCCAGTCGGGCGTGGTCGAGAAGCGAATCCTGCCGAAGGCGTCATGACTGTCGGGCGTCGCGTCTTCCTGCTTCTGTCTCGGCAACGCCGAAATCGACATGTCGACGACTCGATCAGGCCCGAGGCGCTCTTCGACCACCGCGTAACCCTTGCGCGTGACCTGCCACTTCATCGGCATGCCGTCGGGATAGGTCGCGCGCACGTGGCGCCGCGCCAGCGGAGACGAGTAGCTGGCCGAATACACGTCGTAATGGCCGTTGCCGAACACGGGGTTGGATCCCTCGACGCTGTAGCGGTAGTCGACGCGGTCGCCGACCCGCAGATCCGGAATCGTGATGCTGAAAGTCAGGCGACCGTCGGTCAGCCCCCGCTCGAGATCGGCTTCACGCCGCAGCGTTTCGATCCGTGATGCCGCACGTCGATCCTGCCGCATGCCGTCGCGCCAGATATCGATCGCATGCAGCCGTACCTGCTGGTAATCGGGCTGGAAATCGATCGAGAACTGCCCGGCCGAAGCAAGCCCGCGCTGATGCTGCACTTCATAGACCAGCCGCCGATGCCATACGGGCTTGATGCCGGAAACGTTCACCTGATCGGAGACGAGCAGGTAACGCACACCATCGATCGCCTGCGTCGG
The DNA here is from genome assembly GCA_030857025.1 of Pseudomonadota bacterium. Lineage (GTDB taxonomy): Bacteria > Pseudomonadota > Gammaproteobacteria > Xanthomonadales > Xanthomonadaceae > Lysobacter_K. Next base: position 58,397 of record JALYOF010000029.1, read on the forward strand.
CTTCTCGTTGTCGCTCGCATCGGCGATCACCACCCACGCGGGATCCGGCTGCATCCCGATCCGGTCCCGGGCGTCCGCTGCACGCGAGCCCTGCGGCCAAAGCGCCGCCAGCGCCGCGACCAGCGCCATCGATACGGAAGCACGCCAGTTCATGCCGCCCCGCGCGAGTCCATTTCCGGCCTTGCCCCCAGGATGCGCGCGGCATACTCGGCAACCGGCTCCGGCATCGAGACGAACCCAGGCGTCTGGCGCACGCGGACCAGCCAGTCGCGGATCGCGGGATAGCCCGCAAGATCGAAGCCGCCTTCATCGGCGACATCGGTGTAGGCGAACAATGCGATATCGGCGACTCCGTAGGTTTCGCCCGTGAACCAGACATGGCGCTGAAGGTGATGCTCCATCACCGCAAGCGCGCGATGCCCGCCTTCGACAAGCCGCGCAAGTTCCGCGCGCCGCGGCGAATCGGCCGGAGTGAACGCGCTGATGAAACGGGCGACGGCGATGTACGGCTCGTGGCTGTACTGCTCGAAGAACATCCAGCTCAGGGCCTGTGCGCGCTGCCATGGGTCGTCCGGGAGAAAGCTCGTGCCCTCGGCCAGATAGCACACGATCGCGTTGGATTCGGCCAGCACCCGGCCGTCATGGAGTTCAAGGATCGGAACCTTGCCGTTTGGATTCTTCGCCAGGTACTCCGGCGTGCGGGTTGCGCCTTGGAGGATGTCGACTTCGACCCAGCGGTACTCACGCCCGCGTTGTTCCAGCAGCAGCCGGATCTTGTGGCAGTTGCCCGACGGCGACATGCCGTGAACGGTAATCACGCTGCGGTGCCCTCGCGGCGCGCGAACCACTGCTCGCGTGTCTGGCCCCAGATTTCCGTCGGCGAGTCCTCGAACGGGGCCGGCAGTTTGCCCGGACCACGATTGCTCGATCCCAGGCGCTGTGCGAGCACCTGCGAGGGACGGTTGTCAGGATGGATGGAATGGATCACCTCGCTCCAGCCCAGGTGCCCGAACGCCCAGTCGATCGATGCGGTGGCGGCCTCGAACGCATAGCCCTTGCCCCAGTTCGACCGCAGCAGCGACCAGCCCACCTCCGTGCCCGGCCAGCCTTCCGGTTGCCACGGGCCGGCGTTGCCGATCCAGCGCCCGCTCTGCTTTTCGACGACAGCGAACATCCCGAAGCCCTGTATGGCCCAGGCGCCGGGCATCTGCAGGAACTTGCGCCAAGCCGCGGCACGCGGCATGGCCCCGCCGATGTAGCGCGCGGCTTCCTCGTCGCCGGAAAGCCCGGCGAAGCCTTCGAAGTCGGAGGCTTCGGGCAACCGGAGGATCAGCCGTTCGGTTTCGATCATGGGAGCCAGCGTCATTCGGCTTTCCTGCCATCTGCGGTTGTCGTGGAGCCGAACGATCGGTGCGCGCTTCAGAACGCGTTGATGCCCGTGAGTTCGCGACCGACGACCAACTGGTGCACAGTCTCGGTGCCTTCGTAGGTGATGACCGACTCCAGATTCAGCGCGTGCCGGATCGGGCAATGCTCGGTGGTGATGCCGGCGCCGCCGAGCAGGTCACGCGCTTCCCGGGCGATATCGATCGCCATGCGGCAGTTGTTCCACTTGGCCAGCGACACCTGGGTGGGCTGCATCTTGCCGGCGTCCTTCAGTCGCCCCAGTTGCAGCGCCAGCAGCTGGCCGCAGGTGATGCGACGCGCCATGTCCGCGAGCTTGAGCTGCACGGCCTGGTTGGCGGCGACGGGCCGGTCGAACAGGATGCGCTCCTTCGTGTAGTTCAGCGCTTCGTCCAGGCAGGCGATGGCCGCACCGATCGGGCCCCAGGTGATGCCGTAGCGCGCCTGGGTCAGGCAGCCCAGCGGACCCTTGAGGCCCTTGACGTTCGGCAGCCGGCTGGAATCGGGAACCCGGACGTTGTCCAGGAACAGCGACGAGGTCACCGACGCGCGCAGGCTCATCTTGTGCTTGATTTCCTGCGCCGCGAAACCCTTGGTGCCCTTCTCGACGATGAAACCCTGGATGCCGTCGTCGGTCTGCGCCCAGACGATCGCGATGTCGGCGACATTGCCGTTGGTGATCCACATCTTGGCGCCGTTGATGACCCAGTCGTCGCCGTCCCGGCGGGCGTGGGTCTTCATGTTGGCCGGATCGGAGCCGCCGTGCGGCTCGGTCAGTCCGAAGCAGCCGATGACCTTGCCGGCGGCCATGTCGCGCAGCCAGCGCTGCTTCTGCTCGTCGCTGCCATAGGCGAAGATCGGGTACATGCACAGAGAGGACTGCACGCTGACGAAGCTGCGGATGCCGCTGTCGCCGCGCTCGAGTTCCTGGCAGATCAGGCCGTAGCTGACCGCATTGAGGCCACCACCGCCGAATTCCTCGGGCAGGGTCGAGCCCAGCAGCCCCAGTTCGGCGATCTCGCCGATGAGTTCCTTCGGGAAGCGGCCTTCGTCGAAGGCATCGCCGATGATCGGCAGCACGCGTTCGTCGGTGAACCGCGCGACCGTGTCCTGCACGGCACGCTCCTCTTCGGAGAGCAGGGAGCGGACGTCGTACAGGTCGTAGGGATGCAGGGCCATGGAAGCGCTCGGGAACAAAGAAGTGCGTCATTGTAAGCGGCCGCCGGGGATCGCGGCACCATCGTCACGGTTTCACTGGGCGGTGTGGCGTGCACTTTCGGGACGGCTGGTTTACAGGTGCGGCTTGCCTGCCCCTGAGGAAGTTCCCATTCGGCAGGCGCCAGGGGGCGTACAGCGCTGTTGCCCGATCGAGCTGAACATCGCTGTGAATGGGGCACGATTGCCGAGAGCGCAGCGCCGCTGCGGGCCGTGACCACAAAAAACGAGGCCCGGAAAATCCGGGCCTCTGAATGGTTCCAGACGGCGCGTCGGCTCAGCCGCGGGTCGTCTCCGGGTCCAGCGATGCGGTCTGCAGGACCACTTCGCCGTCGACCACCGGCAGGCGCTGCCCCGGGCGCTCGTCCATGCGCACGGTCTGCTCCAGGCCCATGTAGCGGTAGGTCACGTCGTACCCGACCACGTGGTCCTCGGTACCCAACGGAATCCGGTTGCCCGGCTTGCTGTCGGTGCGCATCGTGCCGGTGGTGCCGTCGGGATTGCGGAAGGTCACCGTGTAGCCGACCACGCGAGAGGTCTCCGAGCTGTCGGAGACGGTGCGGCACTGGCGATCGACGCGTTCGACCACCTGCCCGCCGACGTGGCGCTGGTCGACTGTGCGGCCCGCGAATCCGCCGGCGACCGCACCGGCGATGGTGGCGGCCTTCTTGCCGTTGCCACCGCCGACCTGGTTGCCCAGCGCGCCACCGATCAGGGCACCGGCGATGGTGCCGCCGACGTTGCCGTCGCGCTCGGGCAGGCGCTCCTGCACCACCACGTCCTCGCACACTTCGCGCGGGGTGGAGACGGTGCTGGTCTCGCGCACCGCATCGGTGCCGATCACCGTGGCATACAGCTTCTGCTGCTTTTTGATGGGCTCGATCCGCACGACATCGGCGTATTCCAGACCGCGCGGCTGGCCGATGCTGTGGTCAGCGGCGACATCGCTGGAGAACTCCGTGGCGAGCGGCGCCTCGGTACCGGTGACGAAGCTGCTTTCGGACGACGCGGCATCGTCGTTGCTGAAGCTGTTGTACGCCGCGACGGCGACGCCCCCGACGAGCAGCGAAGCCAGGGAAACTGCCAGGACTTGCTTGTTCATGACGCGGCTCCTGCTGCGGGAACTGCCCGCGGTGGTTGTGTGAAGCCATTTCACCACCGCCAAGCTGAACAGCCACCTCCCATCGCTGGGGACGGCCGTACAAATGGCACCGGGATCACACCTGCGTACAGCCGCGTGGTAGCGTCGCTTGTCGCTCCGTGGAGACCCGATCATGCCAAGCCCTCTGCTGCTGCCGTTGCTCGGCTGGGCGCGCCGGCTGCGCTATCCGACCCTGTTCAAGGTCACGGCCGCGCTGTTCCTGCTGACGCTGCTGGTGCCGGACCCGATCCCGCTGGTCGACGAGATCCTGCTGGGCCTGGGAACGCTGCTGCTGGCCAACTGGAAGAACCGGAAGGCACCGATCGAACACGAAGGACCTGCGCCCCGCTCCCGCAGGTGACGCCTGGCGATGCTGGTCGACAGTCACAGCCACCTGGACGCGGCCGAGTTCGACGATGACCGTCCGGCGGTACTGGCGCGCGCAGCCGCTGCCGGCGTCGCCCGCCACATCCTGTGCGCCACCGACATGCACCAATGGACGAAGATGCACAGCGTCTGCGCCGGGGCTCCCGGGCTGCACGCGGCATACGGCTTGCACCCCACGTTCCTGTCGCTGCATCGCCCGGAACACATCGAGCGTCTGCGCGAGCGGCTTTCCCGCGAACGTCCGGTGGCGGTCGGCGAGTGCGGCCTGGATTATTTCGTCGAGGGACTGGATCGCGGCGCGCAGATGGACTATTTCGGGGCGCAGCTGCGGCTGGCGCGCGAATTCGACCTGCCTGTGGTCATCCACGCCCGACGCGCCGTGGATGCGGTGATCGCCGCGATCCGGCGCATCGGCGGCCTGCGCGGCGTGGTCCACAGCTTTCCCGGCAGTCGGCAGCAGGCCGATCAACTGTTCGAGCAGGGCTTCATGCTCGGTTTCGGCGGACCGGTGACCTACGAACGCGCGCAGCGGCTCAGGCGCCTCGTGGTTGAGATTCCGCTGGAATGGATGCTGCTGGAGACGGACTCGCCCGATCAGCCCGATGCAGGCATTCGCGGCCAGCGCAACGAGCCGGCCAGGCTGTTGCAGGTGCTGCGGACCATCGCCGAACTGCGCGAGGCCGATCCTGCGGCGATTGCCGCCGCGACCAGTGCCAACGCGGAGCGGCTGTTCGGGCTGCCGTCGGCGTGACATGCACTCTCGCGGAACTCCGCACGCGCTAGGCGGCGGGCTTCTTTTTCAACAGCAGCTCCAGCGCCTTGCCCACGATCGCGAAGGCGAACGCACCGGTGATGTGCGTGGCCGCGCCCAGTCCCGCCTCGCAATCGAGCTTCAGTGACGCATCCCCGTTTGACGTCGGGCGGATTCCACAGACGCTGCCGTCCGCCTGCGGGTAGCGCACGTTTTCCAGCGAGTACACCGCAGGCACACCGAAGTAGCGGCCGGTGTTCTTTGGAAAATTGAATTCCGAGCGCAGCTTCTTGCGGATCAGCGCCAGCATCGCGTCATGCTCGGTGCGCGAGAGATCGCGCACGCGCACCTGGGTCGTGTCGGTGCGGCCGCCCGCCGATCCGCAGACGATCAGCGGCAGCTTGCGCCGCCGGCACCAGGCGATCAATTCGACCTTGCTGCGGAAGCTGTCGCAGGCGTCGATCACCAGGTCGCAACCACGATCGAGCAGCGACTCGACGTTGCCCGCGACCAGGAACTCCGCCACCGCGTCGATCTCGACAAGCGGATTGATCGCCCGGCAACGCTCGGCCATGGCCTCCACCTTGGCGCGGCCGAACTGACCAGCGTGGGCCGGCAACTGGCGGTTGCTGTTGGAAACGCAGATGTCGTCGGCGTCGATCAGGGTGATCCTGCCGATCCCACTGCGCGCCAGCGCCTCGACCGCCCAGGAGCCGACGCCCCCGACACCGATCACGGCGACATGACAGGCGGCCAGGCGCGCAAGGGCGCCGGACCCGTAAAGCCGGTCGATGCCGGCGAATCGCTGTTGCAGGATGGGGTTCACGGCGGGCTGGTCCATCCCGCCAGTGTAAGCGGACGGCGGATTCGCCCCGGCATGGTGCTATGTTCCGCGCAAACCAACGGAGCAGGTTCATGAGCGATCCACATCGTCAGACATCCGCCACACCCCCGCGACACGGCAATGGCACCAGATACCTGTTCATGCTGCTGCTGGGACTGGTGCTGGGCATCATGGCTACCGTCATGACGCTGAGGGCCCTGGAAGCCCGCCGCGATCATTTCCCCGATTCGCTCATGCACGTGCAGCAATGGCATCTGGGGCAACTCAGGACCAGCGTCGAGCAGAATCGCTGCAATACCAGCGACGCGCTGCCGCATCTCCAAGCGCTTCGGGTGCTGGCCAACGATGTCGAACCGGCATTCCCCGGGTTGAGCGATGACCCGCGCTTCGCCGGCCATGCGCGCCAGCTCAGGGTGGATCTCGACGCAGCACTGGCCGATCCGCCGCGCGATTGCGCGCAGTTGACCAGCGCCGTGCAGACAGTCGGAAAGTCCTGCAAGGGCTGCCATCAGGATTTTCGCGGCTAAACGATCGGCAAACGAACGATCTACGCCTGCTGAACGCGCACGGCACGCTTGATCACCCGTTCACGGCCCTGCGCCTAGCTTCGAGCGCGTGGCGAATCCTGCCACCGCTCATCGAAGCAGGAGTTCCAACATGAAAACCCACAATCTCGGCCTGGTCGGCCTCGCCGCCGCGGCCTCGATGATGGTGTCGGGCTGCGCAACCCCGTACACCGACCCTGGCTACCGCACGCCCGCCCCCTACGGCAGCACGGTGAACTGCGTCGACTGCGGCACCGTTGTCCGCATCGAGCAGGTCGGCAACGGCAGCAACGTTCCCAACGCCACCGGCGCGGTACTGGGTGGACTGGTCGGCGCAGCCGCCGGTCGCGAACTCGCCGACGACGAGAGCAGCGGTCGCCGCAATACCGCGACGGTCGGCGGCGCGGTCGCAGGCGCCCTGGCCGGCAACGCCATCCAGAACCGCATGGGCGCGGGTGCCACCTACAACGTGCATGTGCGCATGAACGACGGCCGCACCACGGTGGTCAACCAGAACGATCTCGGCGGGATTCGCGAGGGTTCCGCCGTGCGGGTCTACAACGGACGCGCCTGGGCCCGCTGAAACCTGGCCGGCCAGCTGCAAGAGATTGCCCGCACGACGCGTGACTCCGACGCCCGGCGATTGGCCGGGCGTCTTCGTTGGGTGCATCCTGTGAGCGCAGGAGATGCCGCTTGCGACCAGCAGGCGGCACTCCACGCCCGGCGGCGGACGCGTAATCCGCTGCGCCCGAACAAGCCTTGAGGGGACGCACCACTGGAAGCTCAGACGATCTACTACGCCCTGGCCTGGGTTCTCGTGCTCGTGGGCGTTGCCGGGACGGTACTGCCGGCCCTGCCCGGTGTTTCGCTCGTGTTCGCCGGCATGTTTCTGGCGGCGTGGGCCGGAAATTTCGAGATCGTCGGCCCCGGCGTGCTGGTGGTGCTCGGTCTGCTGACGTTGCTCTCGATCGTGATCGACTTCCTCGCCGCGGCGCTTGGTGCCAAGCGCGTGGGCGCCAGCCGGAAGGCGCTGGTGGGCGCGATTGCGGGCAGTTTCATCGGGCTTTTCTTCGGGCCGATCGGCCTGCTGGCGGGCCCGTTCGTGGGTGCGCTGCTGGGCGAACTGGTCCATGTGCGCGAGTTGCGACAGGCGACCCGCGTTGGCTTCGGCACGTGGCTGGGGATCGTGCTGGGCACGGTGCTGAAGCTCGGACTCGCCTTCGGAATGCTGGGACTGTTCGCTTTCGCCTGGTATGTCTGACCAGATATCGAACGGAGGGCCGGATCGGTCTTCACGCAATTTTCGTGCCGGAAAAGCGACCGTGCTTACTGAGGGGGATGTCGATCAATGAAGTTGAACTGGAGCCGACGACGCATGGGCTGGACGATTTTCCTGACCGCGGTGGCGAGCATCGTGGTGGTGGTGCTGGCGATGAACTTCGCCACCCCGGAAAAGAAGATCGAACGCCGCATCACGCATCGGCACACGATTGACGATCCGCAGTTCCGGCGCGAAATGACCGTGATGCTGGGTCCGGCGGTGATCCCCGGCAACCATGTCACCGCCCTGCACAACGGCGCGGAAATCTTTCCCGCGATGCTGAAGTCCATCCGCGGCGCACGCGTTTCCATCACCTTCGAGACCTACATCTACTGGTCCGGCGAGATCGGTACCGAGTTCGCCGAGGCGCTTGCCGAGCGTGCCCGTGCCGGCATCCCGGTCAACGTGACGATCGACTGGGCCGGCAGCATCAAGATGGACGACGCGCTGATCGACCTCATGGAGGAGGCCGGCGTCCGGGTGCATCGCTACCGCCCGTTGCACTGGTACAACCTGGGCCGGATGAACAACCGGACCCACCGCAAGCTGCTGGTGGTGGACGGGCGCACCGCCTTCACCGGCGGTGTCGGCGTGGCGGATATCTGGCAGGGCAATGCCGAGAACGCCGATCACTGGCGCGATACGCATTACCTGATCGAGGGACCCGTGGTGGCGCAGGTGCAGGCGGCGTTCAACGACAACTGGATCAAGACGACCGGCGAAGTCCTCAACGGAATCGACTACTTTCCAGCGCTCGTTCCGGCAGGCGACATGGACGCGCACATGTTCCTGTCCTCGCCGGCCGGCGGCGCGGAAAGCATGCATCTGATGTACCTGCTGGCGATCGCGGCCTCTGAAGAAACCATCGACCTGGCCGCGTCCTATTTCGTGCCCGACGACCTGATCATCAATGCCCTGGTGGAGGCGCGCAATCGCAAGGTGCGCATTCGCATCCTGGTGCCGGGACCGCACCTGGACTCCGAGACCGTCAAGCTGCGCTCCAAGGCCGACTGGGGAACCCTCCTCGGCGCAGGCGCGGAGATCCACGTGTATCAGCCGACGATGCTCCATACCAAATTGCTGGTGATCGATCAGGAATTCGTTTCCGTCGGCTCCACCAATTTCGATCCGCGCTCGTTCCACCTGAATGACGAGGCGAGCCTCAACATCTATGAGCGGGAATTCGCGACCCAGATGACCAGCGTGTTCGAGGCCGATCTGAAGGGCGCGAAGCCGTACACGATGGAGATGTGGAAGAACCGCCCGTGGAAGGAAAAGATCGCCGAGCGATTGCTCTGGCCGATCCGATCGCAGTTGTGAGGTGATCTTGAGCCGTCGAGCGCATCGCTGCCGCCACGGAAGTCTGCTTACGATGCTGCTGGCGGTGGCGATGGCGATGGCGCCAGAGAGCCTGCTCGCGCAGGAGGCCGCAGCGCCCGACAAGGTGTCCGTTGGGGAAAATGCGCCTCGCGGCACTACTGCCACCCCGACCTCCGAGATGGTCGACGAGGAGATCCGCCGCGGCGAGGCCGACGATGCGCGGATTGCCGCACGGGTCGTGGGACGCCTGGCGCGGCAGGAGTCACTGGGCGGCGTGTCTACACAGGTCAAGGCGGGTACGGTGATATTGACCGGCACGGTGCCGGCCGAGGTCGACCGCGAGCTGGCCGAATCCATCGCCGCCGAGGTCCCGGGCGTGGCCGCGGTCGACGACGAGATCGCGCTCAGCACCAGCCTGCGCGATCGCCTGGAGCCAGCCCTGGAACAAGTGCGCGAGAAGTTCATGCGGCTGCTCGCTTCGCTTCCGCTTCTGCTGCTCGCCATTGCGCTGGTGGTCGTGTTCGCGTGGATCGGACGTGCATTGGCCGATCGCCTGCACCTCGTGCGGCTGGGCAGTCGCAATCCCTATCTCGACAGCCTCATCCGGCAGGTCGTGCGGCTGGCGCTGCTGCTGATCGGCGTGCTGATCGCGCTCGACCTGATCGGCGCGACCGCCCTGGTCGGAGCGGTACTGGGTTCGGCCGGCGTGCTGGGCATCATGCTCGGCTTCGCCTTCAGGGATCTCGCCGAAAACTATCTTGCCGGCGTGATGCTGAGCCTGCGAAGACCCTTCGAGCCGGGCGATCACATCGTCGTCGACGGCAACGAGGGCAAGGTGATGTCGCTCAACTCACGCGCCACGGTGCTGATGACACTCGATGGAAACCACCTTCGGCTGCCGAATGCGATGGTGTTCAAGAGCGTGCTGCTCAACTACACGCGCAACCCGATGCGCCGGCTGCAGTTCTCACTGGGCATCGGCACCGGCGAGGACCTGGCCGAGGCCCGCAGGATCGGCATGGACGCAATGCGGCAAATGTCGGCGATCGCCGCCGAACCGCCGCCCAATGCCGTGATCCAGTCGGTGGGAGACTCGGCGGTGCAGATGGACTTCTTCGCATGGGTCGACCAGCGCGACGTCGATTTCCTCAAGACCCGCAGCGAAACGATCCGGCAGGTGAAACTGGCGATCGAAGCCGCCGGCATGGACATGCCCGAGCCGATCTACCGCGTGCAACTGAGAAATCAGCCTGCGCCGGCCGCGGTGAAGCAGGAGGAAGCGACGAAGGAGCAGGCGCGCAAGCGCCAGCAGGCGCAGCAGGGAGAGACGGCCGACGTGTCGGTCGACCACAACCTCGATGCGCAGATTGCGCGCGAACGCGCGGAGCAGGAAGGCACCGACCTGCTGCAGCATCCGGCGCCCAAGGAATGAGCGGCGCGCGGGCTTTCCGCGCTATTTCACTTCGAGCGGAATCGTCGGCAGCCGCCCGGCGATCCGCGCCTGCCACTCCTGAGGTCCGGTCTGGTGGACGGACTCGCCGCTGCTGTCGACGGCAACGGTCACCGGCATGTCCTGGACGGTGAATTCGTAGATCGCCTCCATGCCCAGGTCGGCAAACCCGACCACGCGCGAGGCCTTGATCGCCTTGGACACCAGATACGCTGCGCCGCCGACCGCCATCAGGTACACGGATTTGTGCTTGCTGATTGCCGCAATGCCCGCCGGCCCGCGCTCGGCCTTGCCGACCATTCCCAGCAGCCCGGTCTGCGCCAGCACCTGTCCGGTGAACTTGTCCATGCGCGTGGCGGTGGTCGGGCCTGCGGGACCGACCACTTCGTCGCGCACGGGATCGACCGGACCGACGTAGTAGATGAAGCGCCCGCGGAAATCCACTGGAAGCGCCTCCCCCGCGTCGAGCATCCCGACGATGCGCTTGTGCGCGGCGTCGCGACCGGTCAGCAGTTTGCCGTTGAGCAGCAGGACCTCACCGGGCTTCCAGCTGGCCACGTCGGCCGCGGTCACCGAATCCAGGTCGACACGGCGCCCCTTGGAGCTGTCGTAGGTCAGCTTCGGCCAGTCCTCCAGCGACGGCGGCTCCAGCATCACCGGACCGCTGCCATCGAGCACGAAGTGCGCGTGTCGCGTGGCGGCGCAGTTGGGGATCAATGCGACCGGAAGATTGGCCGCGTGTGTCGGGAAGTCCTTCACCTTGACGTCCAGCACCGTCGTCAGTCCGCCCAGCCCCTGCGCACCGATACCCAGCGCATTGACCTTGTCGTACAGCTCCAGCCGCAGTTCCTCGGCGCGCGTGTTCGCGCCCCGCGCCTGCAGGTCGGTGATGTCGATCGGCTCCATCAGCGCTTCCTTCGCCAGCAGCATGGCCTTCTCGGCAGTGCCGCCGATGCCGATGCCGAGCATCCCCGGCGGGCACCAGCCGGCACCCATCGTCGGCACGGTCTTCAAGACCCAGTCGACGATGGAATCGGAAGGATTGAGCATCGCGAACTTCGACTTGGCTTCCGAGCCGCCGCCCTTCGCCGCGACGATCACGTCGACCGTGTTGCCGGGCACGACCTTCATGTTGACCACGCCCGGCGTATTGTCGCCGGTGTTGCTGCGCTTGCCCGCGGGGTCGGCCAGCACCGAAGCACGCAGCTTGTTGTCGGGGTGGTTGTAGGCGCGACGAACACCCTCGTGGACCATGTCCTCCACGCCCATGGTGGCGTCGTCCCAGCGGACGTCCATCCCGATCTCCAGGAACACGGTGACGATGCCGGTGTCCTGGCAGATCGGGCGGTGGCCTTCGGCGCACATGCGCGAGTTGATCAGGATCTGCGCGATGGCGTCGCGTGCCGCGGGACTGCGTTCGCGCTCGTACGCGGCGGCCAGGCTGCGGATGTAGTCCACCGGGTGGTAGTAGCTGATGTACTGCAGGGCGTCGGCCACCGACTGGATGAAATCCTCCTGCCGGATGGAGACGGGGGCGCGATCGGGCGACATCGAAGGGCTGGCGCAGTGGCTCACGGGTGTCCGGCGGGAAATCAGGGGAGCGACATTCTACCCGCCGCCCCGGAGCCGGCTGAACCGGCCCCACCCGGTGTTCCGGTCAGGGCGCGGCGCACTCCAGCAGGTATCGCCCGATCGCATCGTCCAGTGCCGGCATCGCGAACGAGCGGCTGCTGCCGAGAGCGCTGTAGCTCGGACGCACGGCGGCCAGTTGCAGCCGCCCGGTGCCGCAGCGCTGCAGGCCGCTCGCATCGACCTGTGCCAGGTCGGCCGCGCGAACCGCCAGGTCGGCCCAGGTGATCGCATGTCCGTTGGTGAGGTGCCATATTCCCGACTCGCGGTCGATCAACAGGTCCAGGCAGTGGTGCACGAGGTCCGGCACGTAGGTGGGCGAAACGGTCATGTCGTCGGCCGCGAAGAACGGCAATCCAGCGCGCAGCGCGCCCACCGCCGCGGTCAGGAAGTTGTGCTGGTCCCAAGGCCCGAAAAAGGAACTGGTCCTGACCACCAGCGCGCCGGGGTGGCGGTCGAGCACCAGTTTCTCGGCCTGCGCCTTGCTCTTGCCGTAGACGCTCAGCGGCGCCGTGTCATCGGCTTCCAGGTACGGGGCCTGCTGGCTGCCGTCGAACACCAGATCGGAGGAAAACGTCACCAGCGGCAGGCGGTGGCGCGCGCAGACTTCAGCCAGCAGAGAGGGCCCCAGGGTGTTCTCGCGGAAGCAGCGCTCCGAATCGCTCTCGGCGCCATCCACCTTCACGTAGCCCGCGGCGTTGATCACCGCCCAGGGCTCGTGCAGGGCCAGCGCGCGATCTATCGAACCGCGATCGGTGATGTCCATCTCGGCGCGGCTCAGCAGCCGGAAGTTCAGGCTGCGCTCCGAGCACAGCCGTGCGAAGGCGCGGCCAAGAGTGCCGGTGGCACCGGTAATGACGACGGGTGCGGCATTGCTGCCGGTCTTCGGGCGGGTGCCGCTCTGGATGGACGGCAGATCCACCGGCTCGCACAGGAACCGCGACGGACGCTGCCACCAGCCGGTACCGGAAAGTACCGGGTCGTCGGGCAGCCCGCCGGCGGCGATGCTCTGCATCATCGATGCGATCGCGGTCGGACGTATCCGGCCACCACGCACGTCGAATGCACCGGATTCGTAGTAGTCGCGACAGTCCGTCAGCAGGCAGTTCCAGTCGAAGGCTCCCAGCAGGCCCCACACCGTGACCGCGCGGACGTCGGCGCCGGCCTCGCGGGCCTCACGCGCACCCTCCCATATCTGCGCCAGCCAGCGCAGCTGATCCTCCCGGCGCGAGTCGATGTGCACCTCGGTCACCGCGATCGGCAGGGCGTAACGCTTCCAGCACTCGAGGAGCAGCGGACGGATGCCCGGCGTGGGCACCGACAGCGCACGTACCGCCTCTATGTCGGCGTAGCGATGGCGTGCGTTTCCGCCGTGGCATCGCTCCGGATACTTCTCGCTCCTTTCGTCCAGGAACCGGTCGCTGGTGACGTAGTGGTTCACGCCGACGATGTCCGGCGGGCAGGAATTGCGCCCGAACCACAGGATCTCGCTGGCGGTCGCCCCGCACTGTTCGACAAGCCACGTCCACAGGACGTGTTTTCGATCGACCCGTCCACACAGCAGGTCCCAGGCCAGCCAGCGAAGCGCGTTGTTGAAATGCGCCTGGTATTGCAGCAGCGGCGTGCTCCAGGTCGTTCCGAGGTCGTCGGTCTGCACCAGCCGCGCCTCCGGATTGATCCTGCGGATCGCGCGCATCGACAGGACCACGCCGCGGCATTGGTTGAAGAGGATGTCCTTGAACGTCGCCGCGTCATGTCCGTGCGGATACCAGATGCCGTAAAGGCCGCTGAACCTTGCGGTCGTCAGCGGTTCGTTGACCGGCGTGTAGTGGGAGACCCACGGGTACCGTGCAGCCACGGCCCCGGCATAGGCGGCGAGTTTTCCGGGGAATTTTGGATCGTGCAGACTGGTGTCGCGGGGGCCGCTGCCGTGGTGGACGAGGCCCACGATCGGCATCACCTCCAACTCGCGCAGCCGCGCCAGGCGCTCGTCCGACCAGGACCAGTCCGCGGAATCGAGTCCTTCCGGGGCGACCCGCTCCCACAGCACCGGATAGCGGATCGCCCGGATCCCCAGCGCGGCGAAGCGCTCGATGTCTCCGGGCCGGGTGGCGTGCGCGTTGCGGTCGAGCTGGCTGAAATACCGGTCGCCTACCCGATTGACCGTGCATTCCACGCCGCCCCACAGCTCGATGCCTGGGTTCGAGTTCAACATGCGGGATATCGGCCTATCGCTTGCCGATCAGCGGCACGGGGCTGGCGGATGCGACCGCATTTCCGCGCACCGACAGCAGCTCGCCGGGTGTCTCCTGTTCGGGCTTGCCCATCTTTTCCATCACGTATCCGGAGGCCTTCAAGGCCGCACCGACGCACTGGTCCATGTTGTAGTAACGGTACTGCGCGAGGCGCCCGACGAAGGTGACGCCCTGCTCGTTACGCGCCAGCGCTTCGTAGCGCTTGAACAACAGTTCATTTTCCGGTCGCGGCACCGGGTAGTAGGGATCGCCTTCGTCCTGCGGATACTCGCGCACGATCGACGTGCCGCTGTGCGACTGCCCGGTCAGGTGCTTGAATTCGGTGATCCTCGTGTAATCGTAGTGGCACGGGAAGTTCACCGTTCCCACCCTCTGGTATTGCGCGGTATCGGGCAGGTGCTCGTGTTCGAAGCGGATGGAGCGGTACGGCAACCTGCCGTAGCAGTAGCCGTAGAACGCATCGACCGGGCCGGTGAACACCACGTGCCGTGCCTTGAAACGATCGCGGAACTTGAAGAAATCGGTGCCCACTTCCACGTGGATGTTCCGGTGGTCGAGCATGTTCGCGAACAGCACGTGGTACCCGTCGCGCGGCATCTGCTGGTACTTGTCGGTGAAGTAGCGCGCGTCGTGATTGGTGCGCGTCGGAATCCGCGCCGCGACCGAGGCAGAGAGTTGCGAGGGATCCAACCCCCACTGCTTGCGTGTGTAGCCCTGGAAAAACTTCTCGTACAGGTCGCGGCCGACCGCGTTGAGCACCACGTCCTCACTGGTCCTGATGACCTCCCGGGGCTCACGCACCTGGTCGAAGAACTCCTGGATGGTGTCTTCGGTCAGGTCCAGCCCGTAGACCTGGTTGACCGTGTCGACATTGATCGGCAGCGGCACGAACCTGTCGCCGACCCTCGCCAGGACATGGTGCTCGTACGGCCGCCACCGGGTGAATCCCGACAGGAAGTTGATGATCCGCTCGCTGTTGGTGTGGAAGATGTGCGGCCCGTAGGGATGGATCAGCACGCCGTGCGCGTCGCGCGCGTCGTGCGCGTTGCCGCCGATATGGTCGCGGCGGTCGATCACCACCACGTCCTGGCCACGTTCAGCCAGTTGCCTGGCAATTACCGCGCCGGAAAACCCGGCCCCTACTATCAGTACGTCGGTCCTCACGTCACGATCTCCTTGCATCCGGGTCCGTCGGGCGTGCCGTGGTGGATCGGTCAGCCTGCACGACAGCGTCGAGAAGCTCGTCGCGCATGGTGGCCACGGTCGAATCCCACGAAGCCCCGCTGGCGCGTTCGACACCCTCGCGGATCCGCTCGTCGTCGCGCTGCATCCAGGCGCGCTCCACGGCACGCACGAACTCCTCGGGGCTGTGGGCCACGTCCACGATCGGCGTGAAGTTGCTCACCACGTCGGCAATCGCGGTCGACACCACCGGACGCCCGGCAGCCATGTACTCCAGCGTCTTGGTGGGGTTGATGTAACGGGTTGCGTCGTTGAGCGCGAATGGCATCAGGCACACGTCGAAGCCCTTCACCAGTGATGGCAACTCGGCGTAGTCGCGCTGGCCCAGCCAGTGGATGTTGGGACGATCGGGAAGCTGGTCGCGTTCGACTTTGGCAAGCGGACCCGCCATCACCAACGACGCGCCGGGAAAGCGCACGGCCAACTGATCGATCAGTTCGTAGTCAAGTCGTTCGTCGATGACCCCGACGTATCCGAACACCGGGCGCGGCAGCGACGCGACAGCATCGGCGACCGACGTCTCGTCCAGTCGCGCCTTGCCGAAATGTTCGACATCGACGCCGCATCCGTGGAAATACACGTTGTCGTGGTGTCGTGACTTGGCGTCATGGAGGCTGCGGCCTCCGGTGAACACCACGTCAGCGCGCGACAGCAGCATCCTTTCGCGCTCGGCGATGTCCGGCGGCGCGAAGCGGAAGTTCGCCAGTTCGTCCATGCAGTCGTAAACGAGCGCGCGCGCATTGAATCTGCCCGCAAAACAGGGCGCGGTCATCGGCGAGTAGAACCACTGCACGGGCCGCTCGAATCGTCCGGCGAGCAGTGGATGCTCCTGAAGCACGCGCTCGATCATCGGGACGAGCTGCGAGCATTGCTCATCGACCGTGGGTGCGCTCGACAGCGGAAGCATCGGCACCAGCCGTACGACATTCGACAGGGGCTGGGTGATCTCGACGTGGGGTTCGGCAGCGTCCATCGGATCCTCGATGAACAGCACCGGGTTCGATTCAGCAAGCCTGGAAAAGATCTGTTGCGGGCGCTGCCACACGAAATTCCAGCGCAGATGGCAGTGGACGATGATTCCAAAATCGCTATCGGACGGGGTCTGCGCCCTCCTCCGCCGGGACATTCCAGTCGTGGCGTGCGATGCGGTGGATACCGCATCCGCTGCAAAGGAAAAAGCACTCGCAGTTGCGGCATCGCGAGGCTCCGTCAGGGTCGAACCAGTGTCTCGCTGCGCCATGTCACTCTCAATTAATTTCCCGGATGTCAGTCTTTCCCGCAGCTCCTTCCGACGAAGTGAACACAGCGACAGACCATGATTCACTCGCAGATAACCCAGCAGGAAGTCGACGAAGTTCCCTACCCGCGCCCGCAGTTGCGACGTGCGCACTGGCGCTCCCTGGATGGCACCTGGCGCTTCCGGTTCGATGACCAGGATGCGTTCGCCCATCCCCGTCAGATCACCACTTGGCCGCTGGAAATCCTCGTGCCTTTCCCGATCGAGTCGCAGGCCAGCGGGATCGGCGATCGCGGATTCCACCGCGCCTGCTGGTACCAGCGCGAGTTCGAAGCCAAGGCAAATGGCGATCGGGTGATCCTCCATTTCGGTGCGGTGGATTACCGCGCGAAGGTCTGGATCAACGGCGCGCACGTGGTCAGTCATGAAGGCGGCCATACGCCGTTCCGTGCCGACATCACCGACGCGCTTGAAGCGTCCGGCCAGCAGGTGATCACGGTCTGGGTGGAGGACGATCCGCACGAACTCACGAAGCCTCGCGGCAAGCAGGACTGGCAACTGGAGCCGCATTCGATCTGGTATCCGCGCACGACCGGCATCTGGCAGAGCGTGTGGTGGGAGCGCGTGTCGCGGACCTACATCGAAAAGATCCGGTGGACGCCGTTCGTCGAAGGGTTCGCGATCAACTTCGAGGCACGCGTTACCGGAGATCCGGAGGAAAACCTTTCCATCGAGTTGGAACTGCGCCACAACGAAAGGGTGATCGCGCAGGACTGCTACCGCGTCATAGACCAGGAAGCAGACCGCCGCATCGTGCTGTCGGACCCCGGCATCGACGACTTCCGCAACGAACTGCTGTGGAGTCCGGAAAACCCGCAACTGCTCGACGCCCGCATCACGCTCAAGCGCGATGGCAAGGTTTTCGACGAGGTGCTGTCGTACACGGCGCTGCGCTCGGTGGCGATCCTGCGTGATCGCTTCATGCTCAACGGCAGGCCGTACATGCTGCGCATGATCCTCGACCAGGGCTACTGGCCGGATACCTTGCTTGCCGCGCCCGACGACGATGCTCTGCGCAAGGACGTGATGCTCGCCAAGGCGATGGGCTTCAACGGCGTGCGCAAGCACCAGAAGGTCGAGAACCCCCGCTACCTCTACTGGGCCGACAGGCTGGGCCTGCTCGTGTGGGAGGAGATGCCGTCCGCATATCGCTTCACTCGTACCGCCATCAAGCGACTGATCCGCGAGTGGAGCGAGGTGATCGAGCGCGACATCAGCCATCCCTGCGTGATCGTCTGGGTGCCGTTCAACGAGTCCTGGGGCGTGCCCGAACTGACCTCGATCAAATCGCATCGCAACGCGGTGGAAGCGCTGTACCACCTGACCAAGATGCTGGACCCCACGCGCCCGGTGATCGGCAACGACGGCTGGGAGAGCGGCGCCACCGACATCATCGGCATCCACGACTACGAAGCCAATCCCGACCATCTCCGACAACGCTACGGGCCGGAAATCAGCACCGAGCAGTTGTTCGACCGTCGCAGGCCCGGCGGACGGGTGCTTACGCTCGATGGCTATCCGCACCGCGGGCAGCCGATCGTGCTCAGCGAATTCGGCGGCATCGCGCTGGTCAAGCACAGCTGCGACAGCGGCGGCAACAGCGGCGTGTGGGGTTACTCGGTAGCCCAGGCCGAAGAAGAATTCGCCAGCCAGTTCCATGCGCTGCTGGATGTCGTCAGCCACACGGCGTTGTTCAGCGGCTACTGCTATACCCAGTTCGCCGACACGTTCCAGGAAGCCAATGGACTGCTGTG
The DNA here is from genome assembly GCA_030857025.1 of Pseudomonadota bacterium. Taxonomy (GTDB): domain Bacteria; phylum Pseudomonadota; class Gammaproteobacteria; order Xanthomonadales; family Xanthomonadaceae; genus Lysobacter_K. The sequence goes on from JALYOF010000029.1 coordinate 76,952, forward strand.
TGCGGACCGGACGCCGAAGATTCCCATCGAACTGATCGCGAAGGCGACGGGCATATCGCGCATGCACATCCGCGGGGGCGTCTAGGTGCACCGGCTGGACATGACCAAGCCGGACGGTCGCTCGCTGACGCTCTACGCAATGGCGCCAATCACCGACGTCGAACCTGCGCCCAGCCCGTTCATTGAACCGCTCAATCGCTCGCCGCACCTGCGTCGCCACCCGCTGCGCGACGAGTGGGTCACGTATGCGGCGTATCGCCAGGACCGCACCTTCCTCCCGCCACCGGAGTACAACCCGCTCGCGGTGACCACGCAGGCGGCGCACCCCACCGAACTGCCGGCCGGCAACTGGGATGTGGCGGTGTTCGACAACCGCTTCCCCGCGCTGAGCCTTGCGGCGGACGAATTGCCTTCGCTCGTCGTGGACACGGCACCGGGAACCGGCAAGTGCGAAGTCGTGGTCTTTACGCAGGATCGCCTGTCGTCGCTGGGCGCGTTGCCGCTGGCGCACATCGAACTTCTGCTGAAAGTATGGGCCGACCGTACCCGTGCACTGGGGCGGCTGGAGCAGATCCAGTACGTGCTCGCCTTCGAGAACCGCGGCGCGGAGGTCGGGGTCACGCTGCATCACCCGCACGGGCAGATCTACGCCTACCCGCAGGTGCCGCCGGTTCCGGCGCGGATGCAGCAGGTCGCGCAGTCCTATCACCGCGAGCATGGCCGCGGCGTCCTGCAGGACCTCATCCAGCGTGAGCTCGAGTCCGGCGAGCGCATCCTCTACAGCGGACCGGAAGCGGTCGCTTTCGTGCCGGCCTGCGCCCGCTATCCTTACGAGGTGTGGGTGGCTCCGATCGATCCTGTCGCGACATTCTGCGACGTCAGCGATGCGCAGCGAGAGGACCTTGCCCGCGCACTCAAAACGGTGCTGCTGAAGTACGAAACGCTCTGGAACCGCCCGTTCCCCTACCTCATGGCCTGGTACCAGGCGCCCACCGACGGCGACGCCCATCCCGAATCACACCTGCATGCCGAGTTCTACCCGCCGTACCGCACCCCGGATCGGCTCAAGTACCTCGCCGGCACCGAGCTTGCCGCAGGCTGGTTCGCGATGGATGCGCTGCCCGAAGACAAGGCCCGGGAACTGCAGCAGGTCGCGATCGACGTCGACAGGCCATGAGCGACTTCGCCGAAGTCTTCGGACAGCCGCACGAGGTGCTTGCGCAGGCACCCGGGCGGGTGAACCTGCTTGGCGAACACACCGATTACAACGACGGTTACGTGCTGCCCACGGCGATTCCGCAGCAGACGACGGTGTCGCTGCGCCGCAATGGCACCGCGGAATTCGTGGCGCATGCCGCAGACCTCGACCGGCAGGTTCGCTTCGGTCCCGAGGAGCCGCCATCGGAGCCCTTCGCAAAGTATCTGTACGGATGCATCCGCGGCGTCGAAGGGATGTCGCAACCGGTACCCGGGCTCGATATCCATGTTTCATCGCAGGTGCCGATGGGCGTCGGGCTGTCGTCGAGCGCGGCCCTGGAGGTGGCGATGCTGCGCGCACTGCGCCAGCTGCTCGCGCTGACGATCGACGACGTCGCGATTGCGCGGATGGCTCAGCGCGCCGAGATCGACTACGCCGGCGTGCAGTGCGGAATCATGGACCAGATGGCGTCCAGTCTTGCCGACGCCAGCAGCATGCTGTTCCTGGACACCCGGACACTGGAGCGCAAACTGTTGCCCTTACCCGGCGACACTGCCCTGCTGGTGCTGGATTCGGGTATTTCCCGATCACTTGCGGACACCGCCTACAACCAGCGCCGCGCCGAATGCGAACAGGCTGCGGCGAAGCTCGGCGTTGCGTCACTGCGCGACATCGACGACATCACCATCATCGAATCGCTGCCCGAACCGCTGCGCCGGCGTGCGCGTCATGTGATCACTGAAAACGCGCGCGTGCTGCGGGCGTCGAAGGGCGTCGATGCGAGTGCGTTCGGCGAGCTGATGAATGCCTCGCACCAGAGCCTCCGCGACGACTTCGAGGTGTCGGTGCCGCCACTGGACCTGCTCGTGCAACTACTTCAGCAGCATCCCGCCGTTCATGGCGCCAGGCTTACGGGAGCGGGATTCGGCGGTGCCTGCGTGGCCCTGTGCCGTGCCGGCCAGGCCGAGCACATCGCCACCGACGCGGGTGCGCGTTATCGCGAACAGGGCCACGTGGCGCGCACGCTTGTGCCGGTCGCGTCGACCGCGCCGCTCCAGAAGGCCGGCTAAAACGGTTGCGACGAGTGCCAGCGCCAGGCACTGGCGAGGATCGGCTCGATCGAGGTGTATGCCGGTTCCCATCCCAGCACCCGGCGCGCCTTGTCGCTGGAAGCGACGAGGATCGACGGGTCCCCTACCCGGCGCGGCTCCATGACGTAGTCGATCGTGCCACCGCTGACCGCTTCGGCAGCGGCGATCACCTCCAGCACCGAAAAACCCAGCCCGTTTCCGAGGTTGAAGGCGTGCGCTCCTTCGTTGACTACGAGAAAGTCGAGCGCGAGTTCGTGCGCATGCGCCAGGTCGTCCACATGCACGTAATCGCGGATGCAGGTGCCATCGCGCGTGGGGTAATCGTTGCCGAACACCTTCAGCGACGGTCCGGTGCCAAGCGCCGAGCGCAGCACGTTGGGGATCAGATGGGTTTCCGGCGAGTGCGATTCGCCGATCGTGCCGTCCGGGCTGGCGCCGGCCGCGTTGAAGTAACGAAGCGACACCGACCGCAGGCCATGGGCCGCGGCGGCATCCTGCAGTATCCGCTCGACCATGAGCTTGCCTGCGCCATACGGATTGATCGGCTGCTTCGGATGATCCTCATCGATGAGATCGGCGACCGGCTGGCCGAACACCGCCGCAGTGGAAGAAAACACCAGCCGCGACACATCGTGGCGCCTCATCGCGTCGAGAAGGTTCAAGGTGCCGCACACGTTGTTCGCGTAATAGTCGTAAGGAAGGATGACCGACTCGCCGACGAGCGAGCGGGCGCAGAAATGCATCACGGCATCGAATTTTCCCGCTTCAAAGAGTTTATCGATCCGGGCCGGGTCCATCAGGTCGGCGTGGACGAACTCGCCCCACTTCACCGCTTCGCGATGCCCGGTCGAGAGATTGTCGAGCACCGTCACCGGACGACCCCGCCCGGCCAGCCACCGCGCCATGTGGCTGCCGATGTAGCCGGCGCCACCGCAGATGAGAACGTTCATGGGACTCCGGATGCTTTCAACACATGAAGTCACGCAGGACGGCTCGCCGCGGGGACAGCCCGCTGCCCGCGAGCAGTTGCGGAATTTCACCCGAACAAACCCCTTCCTTGCTACCCCGTTTGCCTTGACCGGCAGCGGGCATTCCGCACTCGCCCCGACCTTGGCACGACGCTAACGCAGGCCGCCATACGGTCTGGAGACGGCGACCTCGCACGTCGCACGTGCCACCGAGGAGAACGACATGAACCAGCGCAACCAGGGCGGCGGACCGCCGCGGGGACCGGGGCATTTCGACCATCCGCATGACCGCGACCGCTACGCGTCGCGCCACGACGAATACGAAAACATGCCTTCCGTGACCAACCGGGAATGGGATCCCTCTCAGGCAGCCCCGGACAACTCTTTTGGCCATCCCGGGATCGAAAGCTCCGGCGATCTGCGCGGCGGTGAAGCACGAGGCCGGGCCGGCGGCGATCGTGAACAGGGACAGGGCGGCTACGGCCAGGACCAGGGTCGCCACGCGCAGAGCGGACACGGCCGCGGGGGTAGCCAGTTCGCACAACGGGATGTCCGCTATGCCCAGGGCCCTGATTCGCCCCGACAGAGCCAGCGCGGTCGCGGGCCGCTCAACTACCTGCGGTCGGACAAGAGAATCGCCGACGATCTGATCGACCGCCTCACCGACGACGACCAGCTCGATGCGAGCGAGATCCTGGTGATGGTCGAGAACGGCGTCGCAACCCTGACCGGCGAAGTGCCGGCGCGATGGATGAAACGCCACGCCGAAGAGATCGCCGCCCGCGTCAGCGGCATGCGCGATGTCCGCAATCAGCTCATCGTCGACCCCGGCGTGAAGTCTTTCGGCCCGCCGGGCGCTGCGGTCCGCAGTGGCGACCAGTACGGGAGCGGCTTCTCGAGCTCGACCGAACTACGCGACGCCGACGCGGAGCGCTGAGGCGCGCCGCCCTTGGCAACTCCGAGCGCCGCCCCCGGTGGCGGCGCTCTCGAATGGGTGAAGCATTCCTTGACGCCGCCCCGACTACGCTGGGGGTCATCCGTCGGAGAAGCCCATGAATCAACCCAGCCCACCCACTGCGGTCGAGCGGCGCGAGTCCGGGTCCCGCCAACCCGGGCGAACTGCCGAGACCGGGCCAGCGCGAAGCGCACGCATATTGAAGTTCCTGCTCAAGTATCGAAATGCCGGAGTATTCGAGGGACTGGAACTCGACGAGGCTTCGCGCACGGTCGACGACGCGCCGGTCTCGGGCAAGCCCGAGGAGTTCGTCGCCGACCTGGAGGCGCTGGGTCCCACGTTCATCAAGGTTGGACAGGGCCTGTCGACCCGGCCCGACATGGTGCCCGCGGCCTATCTCGCCGCACTGGAGCGAATGCAGGACCATGTCGCACCGGTGCCATTCGAGGCGATCCGGGCCGTGGTCGAAGACCAGTTGGGAGTGAAGATCAGCCGCGCCTTCGCGACCTTCGATCCGGAGCCGATCGGCGCCGCTTCGCTGGCGCAGGTGCACCGGGCCAGCCTGCGCGATGGCCGGATGGTTGCTGTCAAGGTGCAGCGGCCCGGCATCGTCGAGCAGATCCGCGGCGACCTGGACGCGCTTGCAGGGATCGTCGGAACGATCGATCAGGCGACCGCCGTGGGCCGCCGGATGCATTTTGCCGACTGGGTCCACGAGTTCCGCAAGACGCTGCTGGCCGAACTGGATTACCGGGTCGAAGCGGAGAACCTCGAGCGCTTCGGCGAGCACTTCGAGGAATACCCCGAACTGTACGTGCCCAGCCCGGTCTGGGACCTTACGCGCCGGCGCGTACTGACGATGGACCTGGTCGTGGGCACCAAGGTCACCGACATAAGCGGCACCAGGCGCACCGAGGATCCGCTGGGCCATCTGGCCGGCGCGTTGCTGCGTGGGTATCTCGACCAGACCTTCGTGCATGGCGAGATCCATGCCGATCCGCACCCCGGAAACCTGCTGGTGACCGAAGACGGCCGCCTGGCGATCTTCGACCTGGGGATGGTCGCGCACGTTCCGCCGCGGCAGCGCGATCGGCTTTTGAAGCTTCTGTTCTCGGCGGTCGACGGGCGCGGTGAGGACGTTGCCCAGGAAGCCATCGCCCTGGGTACGCGGATGGAGGATTTCAAGGAGGAAGCTTACCTGCGCGAAGTCGGGCAACTCGTGTCGCGCTATGCGGCCCATCATTCGGTGCGCAGCGGTTCGCACGGCATGTCCGAGGGCAGGCTGGTGCTGGACCTGACCCGGCTCGGCGCGGCCTGCGGCCTGCGCACGCCGCCGGAACTGAGTCTGCTGGGAAAGACCTTGCTGCACCTGGAAGGCGTCTGCCGCGCGCTCGATCCCTCGATGGATCCCAAGCACATTGTCGAACAGCACCTGGAACACGTGATGCGGGCGCGGCTGCGCAGATCACTCTCGCCAGCCGGGCTTGCCGGCGAGATGATGGAAGTGCAGCGACTGCTCCGCGACGCACCCGGCAAGCTCGCCGACGTGCTGTCCCTGCTCGCCGACAACCGCATGCAGGTCAGGCTGGTCGGCCTGGAACACTCGCAGATGCTGGTGGCGCTGCAGAAGATCGCCAACCGGATCGCCGCAGGCGTGATCACCGCCTCGCTGATTTTGGCGTCGACGTTGATGATGCGAGTCGATGCCGGACCGCAGCTGTGGGGATATCCGGCGATCGCACTGGTGCTGTTCCTGATCGGCGCAGGCCTGGGGCTGGCGATCGTGCTGAGCGCGCTGCTGAAGGATCGCAAGGCCAGGCCTCATGAGGAGCGCGGGCCGCGATGATGGCTGTGTCGAGAACTGGCAAATCGGCACCATCGGCAGGCAACAGGCAGGCAGCGGCGGTGCGGTCCTTCAGCTGGATCGGCGCGACTCCTGCGATGGAGGCCTGATCCATGTCTGAAGACCGGACGCCCTCCGGCGCTCGCACGTGGCTGAAAAAAGCGCTGGTCGATGTCGACGACCTGGTGGACGCGGCGCGGCGACGCCTCGATGGCCGCCTGGGACGCAACCTGCCCCGCCACCTCGCGGCCTATCGCGGCTACGGCGATGCGCGCGGCGCCGAGCTGTTCGGGCGCGTGCTGGCGCGCGAACCTCACGGCGGGCCCGGCGAAACCGACGCGTGGTGGGACAACCTGCTGAACACCTACCGGCGCTTCGACAGCAAGGAGGTACCCGGCATCGCGTTGAAAATAAGGTTCCGCGACGCCGAGGTCGATGCCATCAGCGATCATGAGGGCTACTACACGGCCGCCATCGCCACGACATCCGCGCCGAGCGGGCAACTGTGGGACAACGCGACCGCCTCGCTGCACGACGGCACCGTGTCGACGGCGCAGCCGATCATGCAGGTGGGCGAAGAAGCCGGCTACGGAGTGATTTCCGACATCGACGACACCATCCTGCACAGCAGCATCACCAGTTGGAAGACCGCCGCGCAACTGACCTTCCTGCACAACGCCCGCACGCGGCAGCCGCTCCAGGGCGTGAGCGCCCTCTACCAGGCACTGCAGGACGGCGCCGAACACAGCGGCCGCCACCCGGTCTTCTATGTGTCCAGCTCGCCATGGAACCTGTACGACCTGCTGGAGGATTTCATGGACCTCAACGCGATCCCGCCGGGCCCGATCTTCCTGCGCGACTTCGGCCTCGACCCCGGCAAGTTCGTCGCGACGCCGGGGCACCATCACAAGCTCGACCGCGCGAGGATGCTGATCGAGCGCTTCCCGCAGCTGCGCTGGGTGCTGATGGGCGATTCGGGCCAGGCGGATGCGGAGCTCTATTCGGAGGCCGCACGCACGTATGGCGACCGGATCGCGGCGATCTACATCCGCGATGTCGATCCGGACGACGATTCGGCGCATGACCTCAGGACCGACTGCCACATCGAGCGCGTCGCCGGCACCTCGGTGCCGATGCTGCGGGTAAGCGACAGCTTTGCGATTGCCGAACACGCTGCGGGCCTTGGCCTGCTCGATCCGCAGGCGGTCGCCCGCGTCGCTTCCGAAGTGCGGCACGACCAGCACCGCCCGAGCCTGGCGGAGGCGGCCCTCGACGGCGCCGCCGAAGCGGAAGCATCGACGGGCGGCTAGTCGCACGGGCACGCGACATGGCCGACTGAAGAGCAACGGATGCTCGTCGGCTAGAATAGCCGCACCTACGCGCTCGCCCATCCATTCCCATGTCCTCTGCCTTCGGCACCGAAACCGTGCTGGACGTCCGTCACTGGACGGACGACTACTTCAGCTTCACCACCACGAGGGACGACGGGTTCCGCTTCGAGAATGGCCAGTTCGTGATGATCGGCCTTGAAGTCGAACAGCCCGACGGCTCGCATCGGCCGCTGATGCGCGCGTATTCCATAGCCAGCGCGAACTGGGAAGAGCAGCTGGAATTCTTCAGCATCAAGGTCCCCGACGGCCCGCTGACTTCGCGCCTGTGCCACATCAAGCCCGGCGATCGCGTCCTGATCGGCCGCAAGCCGACCGGCACCCTGCTGATCCACGACCTGCACCCTGGCCGCAACCTGTACCTGCTCGGGACCGGGACCGGGTTCGCGCCATGGCTGGCGATCATCAAGGATCCGGCGACGTACGAGCGGTTCGACCGCATCATTCTGGCTCACGGCGTGCGCCATCGCCGCGACCTCGCCTACTACGATTACATCGTCAGGGAACTGCCGCGCCACGAGTTCCTCGGCGAGCAGATCACCAAGCAGCTGCTGTATTACCCCGCCGCAAGCCGCGAGGTTTTCGAGCTCCAGGGCCATCAGCGCCACGGCCGCCTGACCGGGCTGATGGAAAGCGGGCAGATGACGCAGCAGCTTGGCGTCGAGCCGCTGGACCCTGCGCATGACCGCGCCATGATCTGCGGCAGCCCGCAGGTGCTCGCCGATTTTCGCGAACTGCTCGATGCGCGGGGCTTCGACGTCGCCCCGCGCATTGGTGTCCCAGGCGACTATGTCTATGAGCGGGCCTTCGTCGAGAAGTAAGGCAATCGCGATCGGCCGTTGATTCGCCGATCGGTGCGGCGGCGTTGGCTGCTGCGAGAGTCCCGTCGGCGCCGAACTCACAAAAAACAACGGCGAGCCAAGGCTCGCCGTCGCTCCCGACCGCATTCCGGAACGGTCAGAAGTCGTAGCGCACCGTCGCCTGGTACTGGCGCGGCGGGCCGTAGAAACCGGTGAGGATACCGAGCACGCCGATGTTGTAGCCGGTGGTCAGGTATTCCTTGTCGGCCAGGTTGGTGCCCTGCAGGGAAACGCTCCACGGGCCGCCGCTCTTCCAGATCACGCCAGCGCTCACCAGTCCGTAGCCTTCCTGGGTGATCGGCAGTGCGCCGGTGCGGATGATTTCGGTCGTTGCGACCACGTCGTCCTGGTAGCTGTAGCCGACACGCGCGGAGAGATTGCCGCCGGATGCAAGATCGGTTCGATATTCGAGGTTCAGCGCGCCGGAGAACTCCGGAGCGTTGGTGAATTCCTGCTCGTCGGCGATGTCCGCGCCGGCGAACAGGAACTCGTCGTACTTCGCATCCAGCCACGCGAAGTTGCCCGAGATCAGCCAGTTGGCGGTCGGCAGCCACTGATACTCGACTTCCAGGCCGTTGACCGTACCCTGGCCCGCGTTGGTGAAGTCGCCGAAGAACGAATCATTGACTCCGTCGCCATTGCTGTCGAATGAAGTGAACACCGACAGCTGGATATCCTCGTACTTGTTGTGGAAGGCCGACAGGTTCAGGAACAGCGACTGGTCCAGGAACGCCATCTTGCTGCCGATCTCGAAGCTGTCGACCACTTCGTCGTCGAAAGGCTCCGCCGAGCGCGGAACCGCGGTCGCCTGCGCGCGGATGTTGAAGCCGCCGGACTTGAAGCCACGTGTCGCAAGGCCGTACAGCATGATGTCGGGCGTCAGCTGGTAGTCGAGCGAAACCTTCGGTGAGATGTTCTCGAAGTTCACGGTCTTGTCGAAGTTCGCGGCGACGACGCCGGTCGGCACGGTGTAGGTCGCATCGGTGTAGCTGCGGTTGAGAACGACCGCACGCTTGTCCTCGTCGGTGTAGCGCGCGCCGACGTCGAGCGTCCAGCGGTCGGTCAGGTCGAACGTCCAGTCGCCATACACCGCGACGCTTTCGGTGAAGACGGTGCCCTGGGTGTCGCCGAAGAGGAAATTGAAGAAGTTGTTGAGCACCTGTCCGCCGGCCTGGCCGTCGAACGCATAGATGCCCAGCACACCGCGGGCGCGACCGCCTGCATCGAAATTCGCCTGCAGTTCGTGGCTGACCTGCTCGTCGGAGTAGAACGCCTTCACGTCGGCGATCTTGTTGGGCAGGGTGTCGAAGTCGATGTTGGTCTCGGTGTCGGACTCGCGCTTGGCCAGGACGTACTTGAACATCCAGTTCTCGTTCGCGTTCCAGTTCACCGTCGCCGATGCGCCCTTGAGCGTGGTGTCGTTGACGTTGGGCATGCCGTTGCGAACGTCGTAGCGACTGTCGAGCGGAGCAAAACCCGGTGCGAAGCGATTCGGCGCCAGCATCTGCGCGCCACGCACGCCGGACTGGTCGTCCATCCAGTCGAAGGCGAACTGGAAGTTCAGGTTCTCGCTGGCATACGCGCCGATCTGGCCTCGCAGCGCGCGGATGTCCTTGTCGCTGACCTGCGCGCCGGTGATGAGGTTCTCGCCGAAGCCGTCGCGGTTGAGGCTGGCGACCGCGATCCTGCCGCGCAATGCGCCCTCGCCGATCGCTCCGCCGATCGCCGCCTTGACGTCGACCTGGTCATGATTGCCTATGGTCACGGAGGCAAATCCGTCGGTCGAGGTCGGCAGTCCACGCGAGATGTACTTGATCGCGCCGCCGATGGTGTTCTTGCCGTACAGCGTGCCCTGCGGGCCGCGCAGCACTTCGATGCGCTCGACGTCGAACACATCCAGCAGCGCGCCTTGCGGGCGGGCGATGTAGACGTCGTCCAGATAGATGCCGACGCCCGGGTCCACGCCCCACAGCGGATCGGACTGGCCGACGCCGCGGATGTAGGCGGTCACCGTGCTGCTGGAACCACGGGCGGCGTAGATGGTGAGGTTGGGCACCTGCGAATCCAGGTCGCTGATGTCGTCCACGTTGAGACGGTCGAGCGCGTCGGCAGTGAACGCGGTCACCGCAACCGGCACCTCCTGGAGGGTCTCTTCGCGCTTGCGCGCGGTGACGGTGACACCAGCGAGCGTCTTGGCCTCGGCCCTCTCCTGCTGCGGCGCGCTGTCCTGGGCCCATGCGGCGGGTGCCAGCAGCGCGCAGGCAATGGCGACACTCAGGTGCTTGTGGTTCATCACTACGCTTCTCCCCAATACGAATAAAGGCTGATGCCCCGGTGGTCCGGCGGGCGGTCCATCCGCCTTGGCGAAAGATTAGAAGCCGACCGCCGGGGGCGGCAGATGTACCTTCGGACAATGCCCGGTGCGGGCCATTGCCCCGACACTCCTCCGCCACTGGGGTGGCAAGGGAGTGTGCAATGGCGTTCTTGATCGTGCTGGCGGCATTGGTGTTCCTGATGCTGGTCGCCTACCGCGGCTACAGCGTGATCCTGTTCGCACCGGTCGCGGCCCTGGGCGCCGTGCTGCTGACCGACCCTTCGCTGGTCGCGCCGATGTTCACCGGACTGTTCATGGAGCGAATGGCGGGCTTCCTGAAGTTGTATTTCCCGGTGTTCCTGCTCGGTGCGATCTTCGGCAAGCTGATCGAGATATCGGGATTTTCCAAGTCGATCGTCGCCGCCACCATCCGCCTGTTCGGTGCGCAGCAAGCGATGCTGTCGATCGTCGCCGTGTGCGCGCTGCTGACCTACGGCGGCGTGTCGCTGTTCGTGGTGGTGTTTGCCGTGTACCCGTTCGCGGCCGAACTGTTCCGCCAGAGCGACATCCCCAAGCGGCTGATTCCGGGCACGATCGCGCTGGGCGCCTTCACCTTCACCATGGACGCGCTGCCCGGCACCCCGCAGATCCAGAACATCATCCCGACCGCGTTCTTCGGCACCGACTCCTGGGCGGCGCCGGTGCTGGGGACGATCGGCGGCATCTTCATCCTGATCGTCGGCATGTCTTATCTGGAGTCGCGCCGACGCAAGGCGGCCGCAGCCGGGGAAGGCTACGGCGACGCGGCGACCCTGCTCAACGAACCTGCTGCGTTCGCAGGGGGCTCACTGGCCCATCCGCTCATAGCCGTGCTGCCGCTGGTCCTGGTCGGCGTCTCCAACAAGCTGTTTACCGAATGGATCCCTCAGGTCTACGGAGAGGCGCACTCGTTCGTTCCGGCTGTCGTCGGTGCAACGGCGCCCGTCGTGCAGGAAGTGTCGAAGGTCGCGGCCGTCTGGGCGGTCCAGGGCGCGCTGCTGGTGGGCATCCTGACGGTGCTGGCATTTGCGTGGAAGCCGGTGATCTCGCAATTCGCCGACGGCACCCGCGCGGCGATTGGCGGCGCGCTGCTCGCAGCGATGAACACCGCGTCGGAGTATGGTTTCGGCGCCGTCATCGCCGCACTGCCGGGCTTCCTGGTCGTCGCAAATGCGCTTGGCGCGATCCCGAACCCGTTGATCAACGAGGCGGTGACCGTCACCGCACTGGCGGGCATAACCGGTTCGGCGTCCGGCGGCATGAGCATCGCCCTGGCAGCGATGGCCGAGACCTTCATCGCAAACGCGAATGCCGCAGGCATCCCCATGGACGTCCTGCACCGTGTCGCTTCGATGGCATCCGGCGGCATGGACACCCTGCCCCACAACGGCGCGGTCATCACCTTGCTGGCGGTGACGGGACTGACCCACCGCCAGGCCTACAAGGACATCTTCGCGATCACCATCATCAAGACGCTGGCGGTATTCGTGATCATCGGTGTGTTCTACGCGACCGGTTGGGTCTGAGCCGCCGCTGATTCCCCGCGCAGGTCCTGCGCACTCGCTAGCTCGCCGGAGCGGCGTCCCCGGGCGGGAGTCAACCCAGCGCCATGCGCTGCTGCACCCGCTGTTGGCCGCGATTTCCACCGCAGCCTGGAACCCGGCGATCAGGCAGGGCGACGTTCATGCCCGAGGCGGCACCACCGGAGTTGGCATCGCCAAGCGGCCGGTCCAGACTGTTGCGCGCCCCTGGGGCGGATGAAGCGGGTTGTGGTCGATGAGGCATCGTGGCGGGCAGGAATCGGGCGTACCGAATACCAACCGGTCGAACCGCGTGGTGTCCACGAAATGATCCGGGCTGCTGCAAGCGGTTGTGGGCATGCCTGAGCCGCCTCGCAAGATCCTGCACGTCGACATGGACGCCTTCTACGCGTCGGTGGAACAGCGCGACGACCCCGCGCTGCGTGGGCGTCCTGTGGTGGTGGCGTGGCGTGGCGCGCGCTCGGTGGTATGCGCGGCCAGCTACGAGGCCCGTGTGTTCGGCGTGCGCTCGGCGATGCCGGCGATCCGTGCCGAACGCCTGTGTCCGCAGGCGGTATTCGTGCCACCGGACTTCGCGCGCTACAAGGCGGCGTCCGGACAGATCCGCGAGATATTCGCCCGCCACACGGACCTCATCGAACCGCTCTCGCTGGACGAGGCCTACCTCGATGTCACCTCCACCAGGACCGGGTTGCCGTCCGCCACGGCCACCGCGCAGGCGATCCGTGCGGCGATTTTCGAGGAAACCGCCCTGACCGCGTCGGCCGGAGTCGCGCCGAACAAGTTCCTCGCGAAGATCGCTTCGGACTGGAACAAGCCCAACGGCATCTGCGTGATCCGCCCCGACCGGGTGGAGGCGTTCCTGGCCGGATTGCCGGTCGGGCGCGTGCCGGGCGTCGGCAAGGTGATGCAGGGCAAGCTGGCCGACATCGGCGTCACTGCGATCACCGACCTGCGCGCGATCGGCTTGCTTGCGCTTGAGCAGCGATTCGGGCGCTGGGGCCGGCGACTGCACGAACTTTCGCTGGGGATCGACCACAACCCGGTGACGCCCGAGCGCCCCACCGTGCAGATCTCCTCGGAGGACACCTTCGCCGGGGACCTGCCGCTGGAGGATCTCGAACCCCACGTGCGCCGGCTCGCGGAGAGCACCTGGAAGCGCTACGAGCGTGAACTTGAGCAGCCCGACGGACGCATCGCCCGCACGGTGGTGCTCAAGCTGAAGACCTCGGACTTCCAGTCGCTCACGCGAAGCCTGACTCCCTCCGCGCCACCGGCATCGATGACCGAGCTGGCCGACATCGCCTGGGAACTGCGCCATCGCGTAAGCCTGGCCGCGCGCACGCGCTACCGCCTCGCGGGCGTGGGCCTGTCGGGCTTCGTCGAGCGCGACGGGATGAAACCCCAGGCCGAGCTTTTCACCGGCTAGCTGATCGGGGTCGCTCGCGAAAAACCCCGCCGCGTGCGGGCGTGTCATTGATCCGATGCACTGAGTGACCGTTGGTCGAATGACCGTCAATCGCTCTTCGAATCGTCCTCGAGCTTGCGTTCGAAGCACTGCCGTCCGCGCCCGTGCAACCAGTCATCACCCAATGCCGGCCTCGCTTCGTACTGGCCGGTGTCGGTGATGAACACCGCACACAGCCGGTAGCGGCCGTCGCCGATGACCTCGTAGCCGTACGGCTCTCCGGTCGCGGGATCGGAAATCGCAAGATCGCGCCCGGGCTGGGCGGCCAGTGTCGCAAGATCGGGCGGCAGGCTTTCGCGGCGCTCGGCGTAGCTGTCGATCGCGTCGGAAATCCGCGCAAGGTCGCTGACCCGGCGCTCGTCGAGCCGGATCTCGCGCTGCTCCGACGGCGAACCCATGGTGACGATCGCGGCGATCACCGTCACCAGCACCACCAGCCCCGCCGCAATGGCGAGCCGCCGCCCGATCGGTGTGCTGCTCACTGCTCGACCTCGTCGCGGCGGATGTCCCACAGGTAGTAGCCGAAGATCGCTCCGGCAATCACGCCGGCCACCAGCACCTTGAGCAGGAAGCGCACTGCGATCTCGCCACCTAGCAGGTTGTAGACCAGCGTGATCATGTCGCCGATCAGCACCGTCGCCGCCAGGAACAGTGTCAGGTACGTCAGCCAGCGTCGCACGGCCGACAGCCGCTTTACCGGGTTGCGCTCCAGTTCCCTGCCGAGATAACGCGCCACGTAGAGGAATACCGGGAAGGCGATGATCACCGAGGCCGTCGCCCATCGCATTGAACGCAGCGACATGTCGCGTGCGTACGATGCGCTCGCGGGATCGGGCCAGGCCCCGTCGATCATGTCGAACAGCAGGCTGCCGAGGTTCCACGCGGCCATGTACAGCGTCGCGAACAGCACCAGGTAAAGGAATGCTTCGCGAGCCGACAGATAGGGGCGCGGACGCGGCACCGGCACGGGAAACGGCACGTCGGCATAGGCGTTGAGCGCGCCGCGCGCCTGCGCTGCTGGCCACCCCGCCGCAGCGAGCGCCTGCTCGACATCGTCCTTCGACACGTTCCGCGCCAATGCCTCGCGTACGAACAGATCGAGTTCCTGATTGCCTGAAGCCATGCTGTTCCCCTTTGCGTGCCGTTGGCGGAATCTAGCAGGCATTGTCTCTGGCCGGCGACGACCGCCATTTGGAAGCGGCTGCGGACTGCGCAGAGTCTCTCGAGAAAGCCCTTGACTCTGGACTACGGTCCAGGGTGCAGACTCGTTCCATTCCACAGGAGCGACGCCATGCAGATCGGCCAACTCGCCAGTCGTGCCGGTGTTTCGGTAGACACCGTCCGTTACTACGAACGCCACCGGATCCTCCCGCCTCCGCAACGGCAGGCGTCCGGTTACCGGGCGTACGCGGAGGACGATCTCGCGCGGCTGCAATTCCTGCTTCGCGCGAAGTCGCTGGGTTTCACTTTGCGCGAAATCCAGGAACTGCTTGCATTGACCGAACATCGCGGCCGGGACATGGCCGGCCTGCACGAAGCTGCGTCCGCAAAGCTGCGCGACGTGGAAAGGAAACTGACCGACCTCCAGCGCATCCGCGACGGACTGGTCGAACTCGTCGCCGCCTGCCCCGGCGAGGGACCGCTGGAGCGCTGCCCGATCCTGGGGGCGCTCACACTCGAGGAAGACGCATGAACCGCTCTCCCGATCCGAAATCCGTCGACAGCCACGCCGCCTGCCATCACCACGGTTCGTCCGGCGGAACGGTCACCGACCCGGTGTGCGGGATGATGGTCGATCCGCAGAAGACGCAGCACCATGCGGGCCACGACGGTACCGACTACCACTTCTGCTCGGCGCGCTGCCGCGAACGCTTCGTGGCCGATCCGCAGCGCTTCCTCGCGCCCGAGGCCGCTGAGCCGGTCACGGCGCCTCCCGGGACGATGTACATCTGCCCGATGCACCCGCAGATCCGCCAGTCCGGTCCGGGCACCTGCCCGATCTGCGGCATGGCGCTGGAACCGGAAACGCCGTCGCTGGATGATGAGGACAACCCCGAACTGCGCGACTTCTCGCGCCGGTTCTGGTGGACGCTGCCGCTGACGGTCGCCGTGTTGTTGCTGGCGATGTTCGGCCATCGCTGGACCGGCCTGTCGGTGACGGCACGCACCTGGACCGAACTGGTGATGACCACGCCGGTGGTGCTGTGGGCAGCCGCGCCGTTCTTCCGCCGCTGCATCGAATCGATCCGCAGCGGCAACCCCAACATGTGGACGCTGATCGGCATCGGCGTGGCCGCCGCCTACGGCTACAGCGTGATTGCGACGATCGCGCCGGACCTGTTCCCCGCCTCGTTCCGCGAGCACGGCCGCGTCGGCGTGTACTTCGAGGCCGCGGCGGTGATCGTCTCGCTGACGCTGCTGGGGCAACTGCTGGAGCTGAAGGCACGATCGAAGACCTCCGCGGCCATCAAGGCCCTGCTCGGGCTCGCACCAAAGGAAGCGCGCCGCATCCGCGACGACGGCAGCGAGGAGAACATTCCCATCGGCCATGTCCACGTCGGCGACAAGCTGCGCGTGCGACCGGGCGAGAAGGTGCCCGTCGATGGCGAGGTGATCGAAGGCCACTCCAGCATCGACGAATCGATGCTCACCGGCGAATCGATCCCGGTCGAGAAGGACGTCGGTGCGGGCGTGATCGGCGCCACGCTCAACGGCACCGGCGCGCTGGTGATCCGCGCCGGCAAGGTCGGATCGGAAACGGTGCTGGCGCAGATCGTGCAACTGGTCGCGCAGGCACAGCGGTCGCGCGCACCGATGCAGCGCATGGCCGACCAGGTCGCACGCTGGTTCGTGCTGGCGGTGGTCGGAGTCGCCGTCGTGACGTTCGTGGTGTGGGGAATCTACGGGCCGGAGCCGTCATGGACGTTCGCGGTGCTCAACGCGGTGTCGGTGCTGATCATCGCCTGCCCCTGTGCACTGGGGCTGGCGACGCCGATGTCGGTGATGGTCGCGACCGGGCGCGGCGCACAGGCCGGCGTGTTGTTCCGCGACGCCGAGGCAGTCGAGCAGATGCGCCGCATCGACACGCTCGTCGTCGACAAGACCGGCACGCTGACCGAAGGCCGTCCGGCGTTCCGCACGGTGGTCGCGCAGGAAGGCTTCAGCGAAGACGAAGTGCTGCGCCTGGCTGCCAGTCTCGACCAGGGCAGCGAACACCCGCTGGCCGCGGCAATCGTCGCCGAAGCGGTGAATCGCACGATGCAGTTGGAACCGGCCGAGAGCTTCGAGTCCGCCAGCGGCATCGGTGTGCGCGGGCGCGTCGATGGGCACGATCTTGCGCTGGGGAATACCGCGCTGATGGAGACCGTCGGCGTCGACGCCGAACCGCTTGCACAACACGCGGAACGACTGCGCGAGGAAGGCGCCAGCGTCATCCATCTGGCCGTGGACGGCAGGCTCGCAGGACTGATCGCGGTCGCCGATCCGATCAAGGCCACCAGCAAGGCCGCCATCGACGCACTGCACGCCGCTGGCCTGCGCATCGTGATGGCGACCGGCGACGGCCTGACCACCGCACAGGCGGTGGCGCGCGAACTCGGCATCGACGAAGTGCACGGCGAAGTGCGGCCGAAGGACAAGGTCGAACTGGTGCAGCGCCTGAAGGCCGAAGGCCGTCGCGTGGCGATGGCCGGCGACGGCATCAACGACGCCCCCGCACTGGCCGGCGCCGACGTCGGCATCGCCATGGGCACCGGCACCGACGTGGCGATGTCGAGCGCGAAGGTGACCCTGGTCAAGGGCGACCTCATGGGCATCGTGCGCGCCCGCCAGTTGTCGGAAGCGACCGTCGCCAACATGCGCCAGAACCTCACCTTCGCCTTCATCTACAACTCGGTCGGCGTGCCCATCGCCGCCGGCGTGCTCTACCCCGTCTTCGGCCTGCTGCTGAGTCCGATGATCGCAGCACTGGCAATGAGCCTCAGCTCGGTGTCGGTGGTGGCGAATGCGTTGCGGTTGGGGAAGGTGCGGGAGGTTTGATGGACTTTTCACGCGGCGCGCTCTCGCCTGGGCGTTGACAGTCGAGCCGCCGCGCGACCACGATCGGGCGGACACGGTTGCTGGCTCATTTCAGATGACGATTTTCGGAAAATTCTTCCGCTCGGTTGGCGTTCTTTCGGCCCTGTCCATCAGCGTGGGTCTGCAGGCGCATGCGGCGCCTCCTGAATCCGGCTCGCATGCCTCGGTGCCGACGCGGAACGAGAGCCCTGGGCCCGCGCTTGGCGTTCCGGTACACATCGGCACGACCTACACGATCGAATCCGACGTGCTCGACATGCAGCGCAGGATCACGGTCCGGCTGCCCACGGGGTACGCGGACGAAGCGAACGCGTCACGGAAGTACCCGGTCGTTTATCTCATCGACGGCGGGCCCGAGCAGGATTTCCCGCACATCGCAGGCATCGCGCAGTTGAGCGACACGAACCCGGCGTTCGGGGAGTTCATCCTGGTCGGCGTGGAGACGGTCGATCGACGTGCGGAGATCAGTCCTGCAGTGCTGGATCCGGAGAAGTACAAGGATCTTGGCGCGGTACCCGGCGGAAGCAGCAACTTCCGCGAGTTCCTTCGACGCGAAGTCCAGCCGTGGGTGGAAGGGCGATATCGCACGAGTGGCCGTGACGCGTTGATCGGCGAATCACTCGCAGGGCTTTTCGCGATGGAAACCTTTTTGCGCGAACCTGATCTGTTCGATGACTACGTCTCGGTGAGCCCGAGCCTGTGGTGGGAAGACATGGAGTACGGAAAACGCGCTTCCGAATTCCTGTCCACGCATGATGCATCCGACCGTAGCCTGCGGATATACATCGCCGATGAGGGCTACCGGCAGGAGGAAGGCGCACTCCTGATCGTCGAGGCGCTGGAAGCGGCCGCGCCGGCAGGATTGCGCTGGGGGTTCTTCGACATGGGCGATGAGGAAACCCACAAATCCATTTTCCACCGTGCGGCATTCGATGCCCTCCGCGACCTGTTCCGGGTGCCGGATCGGACCTGGCGACCGCACGCCACTCTCTCGGGTATCGCCCTGACACCCAGGACCGCAGACATGGAGGCACGTGCGGCCGTCGAGTGCGACGAAGCGAACTCCCGCAGGACAACACCCGCCGACACGCGCATACGTCGTGAGGACACCTTCTACGAGTGCGTCCTGTACGACTACGGAGACACGCCGACGCGGGGAAATCTTCAACTTTCCCGGTAGCTCGGCAGCGCCGGCTCGAGTCGCCGCAAAGTGCAGAGGCAAGTTCCGTGATCATCTCCCGAACCGATGCAGAGAACCCGTTAAACGCGACATCGCAGCGCAGCAGCATGCGCTGCGCGGCCGGCATGTTGCTGATGATGCTGGTCGGATGCGGCGATCACGGCGAAAGAGACGCCACGCCGGTGAATGCTCCGCCGGCCACGGCGCCGATCATCGCGCCTGAGCCTCTCCCACTGCCGAAGCCTGCGCCATCCCTTGTTCTTGACGTGACGGAGGTGACCGGTGAATCCGAGGCCGGGGTCGCGATGCTGCTTGGCGAACCAGAGTCGTGCGAGGACATCCATCGAGCCCGGTTGTGCCGGTATCCGCCGCATGGCAACGAGGTCATGTTCGTCGCAGGCAAGGCCGACATGATCACCGTGCACGGAATGGATGCGGTCGCCTTCGATGAGCATGCCCTGCGCGCCCTGGGCTTTGCGGCGGCCGCGCCAGCGCACAGAAACGATCGCGCGATTCGATGGGAAACGATTGAAGGACTGCAGGAGGTGGCGGTATTTGCAGCACCCGACGGTACGGTCGAATACGGATACGTGAAGGTCGGCAGGCATTGAGGCGCCGAACCGTCTGCAACACGGCAAGCCCGATCGCTGGAGCTGCGGAGAGCAGCGCGACAGGCCGCGCACGACGCCTTCTGCCCACGGCACGGGAAAGCTTCTGTGAACACGCCACAAGCCCGATCATCCGCGGCACGCCACATTCGCGTGCCCCAATGCACATGAATGAGATCATGGCTGAAACCGCGCGAGCGCCGCGGACGACGCACACGCGATAACAGCCTGGCGTCAGGCTCGCACGGCCTGCGCCTCCCGGCTTCCGCGTTGGCCCGGCAGACCCGATGAGGCGCCCCCTCGTGCGCCGTTGCGTGCGATGCACCACCATGGGCGCTGCCCCGCCATTCACTTTCCACCGCACACCTCCAGGTACTGCCTTTCCGATGTACGTCGACCAGCTCCTGATTCTCGGCATCCTGATCGCCACCGTCGGCATGTTCCTGTGGGGACGGTGGCGGCACGACATGGTGGCGGCGGGTGCGCTGCTGGCGTGCGTGATGGCCGGGCTGGTGTCGCCCGCCGATGCGTTCTACGGATTCGGGCATCCGGCTGTGATCACGGTGGCATGCGTGCTGGTGCTCAGTCGCGGTCTGCAGATGTCGGGGGCGGTCGACGTTCTCACGCGGCTGGCGCTGCCGCCGAAGGCGGGCCCTACCCTCGCGATCGCGGCCCTCACCGGGCTGGGCGCGATGCTGTCGGCCTTCATGAACAACGTCGGTGCGCTGGCGCTGCTGATGCCGGTGGCGATGCAGATCGCGCGGCGCCTGGACCTGCCCGCCGGGCGCGTGCTGATGCCGCTGGCGTTCGGATCCATCCTCGGCGGCATGACCACGCTGATCGGCACGCCAACCAACCTCATCGTGTCGGCGTTTCGCGCGAACACCGGGGCCGGCACGTTCGGCATGTTCGATTTCGCGCCGGTCGGCGGCGCGGTCGCGGGCGCAGGCGTGCTGTTCGTGGCCCTGGTGGGGTGGCGGCTCGTTCCCGGACGCAAGACTGCAGGCATCGAAGGATTCGATACCGCCGCCTACCTGACCGAGGCGCGCGTGCCCGCAGGCAGCAAGGGAGTGGGCAAGACGCTGCGCGAAATCGAGAAACGGCTGGAGCAATACGACGTGCAGGTGGTGGGCCTGGTGCGCAACGGTGTGCACGTGAATGCGCCCCATCCGGGGCGCACCGTGATGGCACACGACATCCTGGTGATTGAAGCCGACGCCGATCGACTCTCCAGCGTGCTGTCGACGATGGGCATGACCCTGGAAGAGGCCAAGCCGACGGGAGACACGGGGAACGCTGACGAGGAGTACGACGCAGCACCAGCGGGCCCGGAGGAGCAGGCATCGAAGAAGTCGACGACCAGGCCGGCTACGGCGGCGGCAAAGTCAGCCCTGTCCAGGCTCGCGACGCCCAACGCGGCGGGCAAGGGCGAGGACGGCAGGAACGGCAAGGATGAGAAAAAGCCGGGCACGGGAAAGGAAATCATCCTGCAGGAGATGGTCGTGTTGCCCGGCTCACACATGGTCGGCCGCACCGCGCACGACCTGCTGCTTCGTACCCGCTACGGAATCAACCTGCTTGCCGTCTCGCGCCAGGGACATCGGTTGATGAAGCGCCTGCGCTCGCACAATTTCCAGGCGGGAGACCTGTTGCTGTTGCAGGGCCCGCCGTCGGCCATCGCCGGTTTCGCGGCCGACACCGGCAGCGTCCCTCTGGCGGAGCGCGAACTGACGATCCACGATTCGGGCAAGGCAATCACCGCCACGCTGATCATGGCCGCGGCCATTGCGTCGGCCGCCCTGGGCGTGCTGCCGCCAGCGGTCTCCTTCGCTGCCGGGGTGCTGGCGTCCATGGCGCTGCGCACCGTGCCGCCGCGCGCGGTCTACGACGCGATCGACTGGCCGGTGATCGTGCTGCTTGGAATGCTGATCCCGGTGGCCGGCGCGATGGGCACCACCGGCACGGCTGACCTGATCGCCACGGCACTCGTGGAAAACGTGGCCCGTGGGCATGCGGTCGCGGGGCTGGCACTGATCCTCGTCGTGTCGATGATGCTCACCGACCTGATGAACAACGCCGCCACGGCCGCAGTGATGTGCCCCGTTGCGATCGGCACGGCGGCCGCGGTGGGCGCCAATGCCGACGCCTTCCTGATGGCGGTGGCGATCGGATCCTCCTGCGCGTTTCTCACCCCGATCGGCCACCAGAACAACACCCTGATTCTCGGCCCCGGCGGGTTTCGTTTCGGCGATTACTGGCGTCTCGGGCTGCCCATACAGCTACTGGTGATCTCGGTGAGCATTCCCATGCTGCTGCGGGTGTGGCCGCTGTAGACGGACCGGAAAGCGGGCGTCGCTGGACCGGGCAGCGTGATTCAGCTTCTGCAGCCGCGATGTGTGGACTCGTGGCCGCGAATGGGTAGGATGCAGTGTCGTCGCCGGAGTGCACCGGTCGAGGCGCCGCTCCGCAGGTTTCCGGGAGAACCAGGCTTTGAACGACTTCGAAATACAGCGACTGTTCCGCTCGGTTCCGGGACGCTTCATCGTCCTGCGGTCCGACCCGGGTTTCACGATCGTCGCTGCCAGCGAGGACTATTTCAGGGCGACATACACCGACCAGAGCATCATCGGGCGACCAGTCTTCGACGTGTTCCCCGACAACCTGTCGTCGGCAGACGCCGAGGACTCCGGCATTGAAATCGTCGCAGCATCACTCGGGCGGGTGTTACTGACCCGCGAGCCGGAGACGGTGGGCACGTTCCGGTACGACATACGCCAGCCCGACTCTTTGGGCGGGGCATTCGAAGAACGCTACTGGAGAACCGTGAATTCGCCGGTGCTCGATGAGCAGGGGAACGTCGAGTACATCATCCATCGCATCGACGAAGCCTCCACGAGGTCCAATCGCGAGGCCATGGACATCCTGGAGAGCATCACGGAAGGCTTCTTCATGGTCGACCGGCAGTGGCGCTTCGGCTATGCCAACCACGAGGCCGAGCGCATCCTTGGCCGCCGCTTCGAGGAGCTTGCAGGACGCGTGCTGTGGGAACAGTGTCCCGGCATCGAAGGCACGCAGTTCGATCGCGCGTTCCGACGCACGATGCAACAGCGGGACAAGTCCTCCTTCGTGGCGCTGTATCCACCGCGCGATCGCTGGTACGAAGTCACGACATTCCCTGCTCCCGAAGGCATGTCGGTGTATTTTCGCGACGTCACCGACCAGAAGGCCGAGGAGGCGGAGCGCAGCGAGTTGATGATCGCGTCGGAGAAGCAGCGGCGCATTTACGAGACCGCGCTCGACAGCACGCCGGACTTCGTCTACGTCTTCGATCTGGAGCATCGCGCCATCTACGCCAACGAGGCGCTGATGAAGACCTGGGGCGTCGGCGATGTGCGCGGGAAGACCTGGACCGAACTGGGATACGAACAGTGGCATGCCGATCTGCATGACCGCGAGATCGATCAGGTGATCGCGACCAACGCCCCGGTACGCGGCGAGATTCCGTTCACGGGCACCAACGGCCGACGGGTCTACGACTACATCTTCGCGCCGGTGCTGGGTGCCGGCGGAGAAGTGGTTGCGGTGGCGGGAACCACCCGCGACATCACCGCAAGGCAGGCCGCCGAACAGGCAATCCGCGAACACGCACGCGCCCTCGCCGAGTCGGACCGGGCCAAGGACGATTTCCTCGCCACGCTCTCCCATGAGCTGCGCAATCCGCTGGCGCCACTGCGCAACTCCATCGAGTTGCTGCGGATGATCGGCAGCGACAATCCGAAGCTGGCACCGATTCATCCAATGATGGAGCGCCAGGTCAACCACCTGGTGCGCCTCGTCGACGACCTGCTGGAGATGTCGCGCATCAGCCGCGGAACGCTCTCGCTCCGCCGCGAACGCGTGATGCTCTCCTCCATTGTGCGCAATGCAGTGGAAACCAGCGAGCCACTGATCAGCGCGGCCCGCCACGAGCTGGTTGTCGAGGTGCCCGAGCAGCCGCTGTGGCTTGAAGGCGACCAGGTGCGGCTGGCACAGATCCTGTCCAACCTGCTCAACAATGCCGCCAGGTACACCGAGGACGGCGGCCATATCCTGGTGCGTGCCCGGCGCGAGGACGACCACGCAGTCATCAGCGTGATCGACAACGGCATGGGCATGACCGCCGAGGCGCTGCCGCGCATGTTCGAGATGTTCAGCCGTGGCGACCGCGACAGCAGTCGCAGCCAGGGCGGGCTCGGGATCGGCCTGGCGCTGTCGCTGCGGCTGACCCGCATGCACAAGGGCACGCTGAAGGCTTATAGCGACGGCATCGGCAAAGGCAGTTGCTTCACCGTGCAGCTGCCGCTGGCGAAGGCCTCGGCCGAGGAGCCCGCCGCCCCGCTCCCGACGCCGAAAAAACTGGAGCAGACCCGCATTCTCGTGGTCGACGACAACCATGATGCCGGCGACAGCCTCGGGCAGATACTGGGGATGCTCGGTGCGCAGGTTCGTGTCGCGCGCGACGGTGCCGAAGCCCTCGACGTGTTCTCCGCCTACCGTCCCGAAGTGGTGCTGCTGGACATCGGCATGCCCGGAATGAACGGATACGAGGTGGCACGTACGCTGCGCAGTCGCCATCCGGGCAACCCGGCCACGCTGGTGGCACTTACTGGCTGGGGACAGGAGGAGGACCGCCGGCGCGCCGTTGAGGCAGGGTTCGATCTTCACCTGCTGAAGCCAGCCGACATCAACGCATTGCAGCAATTGCTCTCATCGCTCGATGCCCCGCCACCGCATGTTGCGGAAGCAGAAGCCCGCGCGGCGGATCTGCTGCAGTCCGGGAACTCCTGACCCCGGCGACAAGTGCCGCGCGCACCACTCGCGCAGTAGCGGGGCCGGCGGCACCGCACCGGGCGCCCCGCACGCCCGCGCGGATCATCGAGCGCGCATCCGGGTTATCATCCCCGCCGCAAGATATCCGCTTCTCGTCTCGAGCGTGGGTCGTCCGCTCTGCTTCTGGAATCAGCTCCGACCGTGAATACGCCGCCCTAGGCAGCAGGAACATGCATTCCCCACGCCGCCGTGGTTTCGGGTTCCCGATCCCGGCTCCGGCGCGCGCGCTTGTTCGTCAGCACTTTCTTTTCCCAGGCTCTCCGGCCAGTTCCGGAGCGCGGAGATTTTTCTTTGAGTACTCTTTCCAGCGTGCGCAAGCACTGGTTCGGCAATGTCCGTGGCGACTTTCTCGCCGGCATGGTCGTTGCCCTCGCACTGATACCCGAGGCGATCGCCTTCTCGATCATCGCTGGCGTCGACCCGCGGGTCGGTCTCTACGCGTCGTTCTCGATCGCGGTCGTAATCGCGTTTGCTGGTGGCCGTCCCGGCATGATTTCAGCAGCCACCGGCGCCATGGCGCTGCTGATGATCGGCCTGGTGAAGGAACACGGGCTGCAATACCTGCTCGTGGCGACGATCCTCACCGGTGTGCTGCAGATCCTTGCCGGCGCATTCAAGCTGCCCGTACTGATGCGCTTCGTGTCGCGCTCGGTGATCACCGGCTTCGTCAATGCGCTCGCGATCCTGATCTTCATGGCGCAGCTGCCCGAGCTCATCGACGTTCCATGGACGGTGTACGCGATGGTCGCCGCGGGCCTGGGCATCATCTACCTGTTTCCGCTGCTGACCCGCGCGATCCCGTCGCCACTGGTGGCTATCGTGGTGCTGACGGCGGTGGCCGTGGCCCTGGACCTCGACATCCGCACCGTCAGCGACATGGGCGAACTGCCCGACAGCCTGCCGGTATTCCTGCTGCCCAACGTGCCATTGAACCTGGAGACGCTGTGGATCGTGCTGCCGGTGTCGGCGACGCTGGCGGTCGTCGGATTGCTGGAGTCGATGCTCACGGCGCAGATCGTCGACGACCTCACCGACACGCCCAGCGACAAGAACCGCGAGGCCGTCGGCCAGGGCATCGCCAACGTGGCGACGGGTTTCATCGGTGGCATGGCGGGCTGCGCGATGATCGGCCAGTCCGTGATCAACGTGAAGTCTGGCGGCCGCGGCCGGCTTTCGACGCTCGTCGCAGGCGTATTCCTGCTGCTGATGGTGGTGTTCGCCGGCCCGTGGGTGCAGCTGATACCCATGGCGGTACTGGTGTCGGTGATGATCATGGTGTCGATCGGCACCTTCAGCTGGAGTTCCCTGCGCGACCTGCGCACGCATCCCAAGGCGTCCAGCACGGTGATGATCGCCACGGTGATCGTGACGGTGTTCACCCACGACCTGGCCAAGGGCGTGCTCACCGGCGTGCTGCTGTCGGCCCTGTTCTTCGCGCGGAAAGTCGGACGCGTGCTGCATATCGGCTCGGTCGCGGCCGACGAGGGACGCGCGCGCCACTACACCGTGACAGGCCAGGTGTTCTTCGCCTCGGCCGAGACCTTCATCGCCGGTTTCGACTTCAAGGAAGCGATCGAGCGCGTGCGCATCGATGTGAGTCGCGCGCACTTCTGGGATCTCAGCGCGGTCGGTGCGCTGGACAAGGTGGTGATCAAGTTCCGCCGCGAAGGCACCCAGGTGGAACTGGTCGGCATGAACGAAGCCAGTGCGACACTTGTCGATCGCCTGGGTGTGCACGACAAACCCGATGCCGTCGAACGCCTGATGGGCCACTGAGGAGCACCGCGCCATGAATGATCATTCCGCACCGCACCCACATCTCAATGTCGGAGGCCGCGTCATCGCCGCGATCGACGCGTCCAGCTATACCGAAAGCGTCAGCCAATGGGCCGCCTGGGCGGCGGCCCGGCTCGGCGCACCGCTGGAATACGTGCATGTTCTGAATCGCCATCCCGAAGAAGCCGCCATCGCGGACTTCAGCGGCAACCTGGAGGCTGACGCGCGCGAGAAGCTCCTGCAGGACCTGGTGGCGGTGGATGAGAACCGCAGCAGGCTGGGCCAGGAACGCGGCAGGCTGCTGCTGCAGCAGGCCAGGGCCATCGCCCACGAAAGCCATGGCGTCGCAGCCGAAACCCGACTGCGACACGGCACCCTGGTCGACACCCTGACCGAACTGGAATCGGACGTGCGGCTGTTCGTGCTCGGCAAGCGCGGTGCGAACGCGGACTTCGACAAGGGGCACCTGGGCAGCCACCTGGAGCGCGTGGTCCGCGCCGTGCACCGCCCCTTGCTGGTCGCCTCGCGCAGCTTCACCGGGGTAAAACGCCTGCTGATCGCGTTCGATGGCAGCGCGACCACGCGCAAGGGCGTGGAGATCGTCGCGGCAAGCCCGCTGTTTGCCGGGCTCGAAGTCCGGCTGGTCACCGTGGGCGCGGAGAACGACGCGTCATCGAAGCAGATGAACTGGGCAGTGGACACGCTGTCGGGAGCGGGACTGGTATCGCAGGGCGAGTTCCGATCCGGCGATCCGGAGAACGCCATCGCCGACTACGTCCGCGACGCCGATATCGACCTGCTGGTAATGGGCGCCTACGGCCACTCGCGTATCCGCCAGTTGATCGTGGGCAGCACCACCACCACGATGCTGCGCAGATGCCAGGTGCCAGTGCTGCTGCTGCGTTGAGCAGCCTCGCACGGGTCTACCGCACGGATCAGGAGCGAACGATGTCAAGCCCTCGCTTCTACGATCTGTCCGCGGCATCGTGCGTGCGTCTCAGGTACATGCCGGTATACCGACCGATGGTGCACTGCGGCTCGAAAGGGACGTGGATATTCCGGTCGAGGATGTCCCACCGGTCGATTACGCTGTAACCCAGTTCAGCCATCGCATCGATGAAGTCCTGCGCCGCCATCACCCGATACGGGCAGATCGCGAAACCCATGTTCTGCAGCGTGAAGTAGCCGCGCGTGGGATGCATCGGCAGGAGGTTCACCAGCACGTGCGAAGGCGGCTGGCGCAGCGAGCCGAGCAACTCGGGCAACGTGTAGTCCAGGTATTGCAGGGCGCCGCTGGTGAACAGCACGTCCTGGCCGTCCGCGGCGCCGGCGGCGGCCGCGAAATCGAGTTGCCCGTGCGCGTCGTGCTCGGCGGCCCAGTTCCGTCCTGCTTCAATGACGTTGGACACGTCATGGACCGTCCAGCGCAGTTGGGCCGGATAGTCCAGATACCTGCGGAACGCGTAGTACACGATGCCGACGTGGCCGCCAAGATCGAACACCGCGGTTTTTTCGCCGACCGGTCTTTCGGAGAACAGTTTCGATAACCAATGCAGCGCCGGGTAGTCGCACAGGCGCAGATCGTCGAGCAACCCGCGATACATCCGACCGGCCGCCTTGGTGTCGTAGGACGGCGCCTGTGGCGGAACGGCGGCAAGTGCCGCCTGGTAGCAGTCGAAGCGCCCGTAGTAACGATTGCCTTCGTGGTACAGCTGATTGAACTGTCCCCGATACAGCGGCCGCGTAATTGGTGCGAGCAGCGGCAGCTGGGCCGCTTCATGCGCAATACGCACCAACTTGTCCCGCACGCCGCCCCCCGCCAAGGAATCCATCTCGCGCCTGCTTTTTGTCTGCTCGGGTACAGGGAAAGACGTGTTTCCCGCGCGTGTAGGGACATGAGCGCTTGGACACGCGATACCGCTATTCAAAGAGCCGGTGCGAGCGGACCCGCGGAGAACGCGCGGACAAAGAAAAAGCGGGCAGAGCCCGCTTTTTCATGCATTCAGCGATGTGATCCGGCCAAATTACTCGCCGGTCACGCCCTCGCCTTCTTCCACCGCCTTGATCGACAGGCGGATGCGGCCCTGCTTGTCGACTTCCAGCACCTTGACCTTGACCATGTCGCCTTCCTTGAGCTTGTCGCTGACCTTCTCGACACGCTCGCTGGAAATCTGCGAGACGTGCACGAGGCCGTCCTTGCCCGGGAGGATGGTGACGAACGCGCCGAAGTCCATGATCTTGGCGACCTTGCCTTCGTAGATGCGGCCCGGCTCGACGTCGGAGGTGATCTGCTCGATCCGCTCCTTGGCCGCCTGCGCCGCAGCGGCGTTGACCGATGCGATGACGATGGTGCCGTCGTCCTGGATGTCGATCTGGGTGCCGGTTTCCTTGGTGATCGCCTGGATGGTCGAGCCACCCTTGCCGATCACTTCGCGGATCTTGTCCGGATGCACCTTCATCGTCAGCAGGCGCGGCGCGTAGTCGGACAGCTCGGTGCGCGGCGCGGTCAGCGCGTTGCCCATCTCACCGAGGATGTACAGCCGACCCTGCTTCGCCTGCGCCAGCGCGATCTTCATGATCTCTTCGGTGATGCCCTGGATCTTGATGTCCATCTGCAGCGCCGAGATGCCCTCGGACGTGCCGGCGACCTTGAAATCCATGTCGCCCAGGTGATCCTCGTCGCCGAGGATGTCCGACAGCACCGCGAATTCGTTGCCTTCCTTGATCAGGCCCATCGCGATACCCGCGACCGGCGCCTTGATCGGCACGCCGGCATCCATCAGCGCCAGCGAACTGCCGCAGACCGACGCCATCGAGGAAGAACCATTCGACTCGGTGATCTCCGAGACGATTCGGATCGTGTACGGAAAGGCTTCCATCGTCGGCATAACTGCCAGCACGCCGCGCTTGGCGAGCCGGCCGTGGCCGATCTCGCGGCGCTTCGGACCCATCATGCGGCCTGCTTCACCAACCGAGTAGGGAGGAAAGTTGTAGTGGAACAGGAAGTGCTCCTTGTACTCGCCCGAGACGGCATCGATGACCTGGCCGTCGCGCGCGGTGCCCAGCGTCGCAACCACGATCGCCTGGGTCTCGCCGCGGGTGAACAGCGCCGAGCCGTGGGTGCGAGGCAGGATGCCGACCCGCGAACTGATCGCACGCACGTCGTCCAGCTTGCGACCGTCGATGCGCACCTTGCTGCTGAGCACGGCACCGCGCATGGTCTCGTACTCGAGCTCGCCGAATTCCTTCGAGACTTCGGCCGACTTCCAGTCGTTGGCCTCGCACTGCGGTGCCAGCGTGGCCAACACATCCTTCTTGAGGGCGGACAGCGCGTCGCGGCGTTCGGCCTTGTTGCGGATCTGGAACGCGTCGGCCATGGCGCCGCCGATGGCGTTCTTCAGCGCGGACACGATCTCGTGGTTGCGGGCCGGTGCGGTCCAGTCCCACTTCGGCTTGCCGGCCTCGGCAACCAGTTCGTTGATCGCGTTGATCGCGGCCTGCATCTGCTGGTGGCCGAACATCACGGCGCCGAGCATCACGTCTTCGGACAGCTCCTGCGCCTCGGACTCGACCATCAGCACCGCATCGGCGGTACCGGCGACGACGAGCTCCAGCTTCGACTCCAGCAACTCGGTCTTGGTCGGGTTCAGCAGGTACTGGCCGTCCTTGTAGCCGACCTTGGCGGCACCGATCGGGCCTGCGAACGGTGCACCCGTCAGCGCCAGCGCGGCGGAGGCGCCGAGCAGCGCGGGAATGTCGGTGTCGATTTCCGGATTCATCGACATCACGGTGGCGACGATCTGGACTTCGTTGCGGAAGCCTTCCGGGAAAAGCGGACGGATCGGACGATCGATCAGTCGCGAGATCAGCGTCTCTTTCTCGGTCAGACGGCCTTCGCGCTTGAAGAAGCCGCCCGGGATACGGCCGCCGGCGTAGAACTTCTCCTGGAAGTCCACGGTGAGCGGGAAGAAGTCCTGGCCTTCGCGCGCGGACTTGGCGGCAACGGCGGTGACGAGCAGCACCGTGTCCTCGAAGCTCACAATGACGGCACCGCCGGCCTGGCGTGCGATCTCACCGGTCTCGAGCGTGACTTTCTGGTTGCCGTACTGGAAGGTCTTGGTAATTTTTGCCACGGTGGGATTTCCTTCGATTCGAATGCGTTCCGGTCCAGGCCCCTGCCCGGCGCGGTCGGCTGCGGGATGGCAGCCTTGGAACCGTCGGGTTCACGACGGCCAAAAAAAACCGCGGCGCATTACTGCGCCGCGGCGGGTGTTCTCTTAGCGACGCAGCCCGAGCTTTTCGATCAGGGCCTTGTAGCGCGCGTTGTCCTTGCGCTTCAGATAGTCCAGCAGGCTGCGCCGGCTGTTGACCATCATCAGCAGACCGCGACGGCTGTGGTGATCCTGCTTGTGGGTCTTGAAGTGGCCGGTCAGGTGCTCGATGCGGGCGGTGAGCAGTGCGACCTGCACTTCGGGGGAGCCGGTGTCGTTCTCGGCGCGCTTGTTGTCTTCGATGATCTTGCTGGTGTCGATAGGCATTTCTGGTATTACTCCTGGATGCAAGGTCCGCAGAACGCGACCGGCGACGGAAACAACTTCGCCGGCAGCACCGCTTGGCCCGCCGTCTGCTGAGAATCATTGTGGGTGTTTTGAAGCCCGCAGATTGTAGCCGCCGCGCCCCGGCGGAACAAGGCGCCAGAGGCGATGCGCTCAGGTCTGCGGAGCCGAGGCCCAGGTGAACAGGCGCTGCGGCCGCAGCATGCCGTCCTCGCCCACCGTGGCGATCCCCAGCGCGCGTCCCTGCATGTCGGTCACCACCACCGCTTCGGAGGCCGGAGGCGGCGAGTCCACCTCGATCGGCTGTGGTTGCCCCATCCCCAGACGACGTGCGCCCTCAGGCTCCAGCGCGAGTTGCGGAAAGGCGACGAGACCGGCTTCTATCGGCAGCAGGCAGGCATCCAGCGCTGCATCGCCGGCCGCGGCCAGTTCCCGCAGTTCGTCCAGGCTGAACATACGCGGTGATCGAAACGGGTCCACCCACAACCGACGCAACGTACTCACGTGGGCGCCGCAGCCGAGACGCTCGCCCATGTCGCGCACCAGGCTGCGCACGTAGGTTCCCGAGCCGCATTCGACGTGCAGCCGCAGGTGGTTGCCCTCGTGTCCTCTGACCTCGAGAGCGTGCACCAGTACGTTGCGCTCGGGCGCCTGGATCGCCTCGCCACGGCGTGCCTTGGCGTACAGCGGTTCGCCGCCCTGCTTCAGTGCGGAATAGATCGGCGCGCGCTGCAGGATCGGCCCGCGCAGCGGTGCGAGTGCAGCCTCCACTGCATCGGCACTCAGCACTGGCACGGATCGCTCGCGAAGCGGCAGGCCGTCGGCGTCGTCGGTGTCGGTGGTGACGCCAAGCATGGCGGTCGTCTCGTAGGCCTTCCGCGCACCCAGCAGCAGCCCGGCGATCTTCGTCGCCTCGCCGAAGCACAACGGCAACAATCCGGTGGCGAGCGGGTCGAGGCTGCCGGTGTGGCCACCCTTGCTGGCACGAAAGATATGCCGCGCCTGCTGCAGCGCCTGGTTGGAGCTGAGGCCGGCCGGCTTGTCGAGCAGCAGTAGCCCGTTCAGGGCCCGGAATACGGTGCGGGTTCGCTGCTTCATCGGCCTGTGTCCGTCCTGTTCCCTCTCCCAGGGGGCGATCGACCGCTCTTCTCCCCCGTCCCGGCAGGAGAGGGGCTGGGAGTGAGGGTTCGGTCTCGCGTTGATCTCCAGATGCAAGAAGCACGACGTTCGATGAAGACAAACGGGAACGTCATTGCCGCGAGGCTCAGAACCCTCACCCCAACCCTCTCCCGACGGGAGAGGGAGCTGAAATCATCAGGACTCGCGGTCGCTGCCCTGGCCGTCGCCCGAATCGTGCTGCTCGTCGGGATCTTCATCGTCCTGGACCGGCGGATTGTCGCGCAGCAGGTTGTCGATGCGCTCGCCACGGTCGACCGAGTCGTCGTAATGGAAATGAAGCTCCGGCACATGCCGCAGCTTCATCGCGCGGCCGAGCTGGTAGCGCATCTCAGGCGTCAATGTCTTCAGTGCCTTGACTGCTTCGGCAGAACGCTCCTGCTGCAAGGCAGTGACGAATACCTTGGCGTGCGCCAGGTCGCGGGTGACCTCGACGTCGGAAACGCTGACGGATGGCAGGGCATGTTCGCGCACTGCCTGGTGCACGATCGTGCCCAGTTCGCGACGGAGCTGGGCTGAAACGCGATCGCTGCGGTAGAAGCTTTTCTGTGCCATGGCGGGTCCTTGATTCGGGACCGGCGACCGGGGACCGGGGACCGGGAACATCAAGAGCGGCGACCGCCTTTTGTTCCCGACTCCCGATATCCCGAGTGCCGGGTCCCGTCGTACCTAGAGCGTGCGCTGCACTTCGATGCGCTCGAAGCACTCGATCTGGTCGCCCGGCTTGACGTCGTTGTACTGCTTCACGCCGATGCCACACTCGGTGTTGACGCGCACTTCGTCGACGTTCTCCTTGAAGCGGCGCAGCGATTCGAGTTCGCCTTCGTAGATGACCGCATTGTCGCGCAGCACACGGATCGGCTTGTTCCGCTTGACCACGCCCTCCACCACCATGCAGCCGGCGACCGCGCCGAACTTGGAGCTGCGGAACACGTCGCGAACCTCGGCGGTGCCGATG
This sequence comes from Pseudomonadota bacterium, assembly GCA_030857025.1. GTDB lineage: Bacteria > Pseudomonadota > Gammaproteobacteria > Xanthomonadales > Xanthomonadaceae > Lysobacter_K. Next base: position 109,817 of record JALYOF010000029.1, read on the forward strand.
ATTTCCTCGCGGATCTCGATGCCCAGGACGCCGGAGGCAACCTGCTTCACCTGGTCGATGACGTCGTAGATGATCGAGAAGTAACGCAGGTCGACGCCGTTGGTCTCGATCACCTTGCGCGCCGATGCGTCGGCACGCACGTTGAAGCCGATGATCGTGGCCTTGGAGGTCGACGCGAGGGTCGCATCGGACTCGGTGATGCCACCGACGCCGCCACCGATCACGTTGATGCGGATGGCCGGCGTCGACAGTGCGGTCAGCGCCTCGCGCAGGGCCTGTACCGAACCCTGCACGTCGGCCTTGACCACCAGGTTGAGGCTCAGCTGGCCCTCGCCCTGGCCCATCTGCGAAATGATGTCTTCCATGCGGTTGCCCGCGGCGGCGACCAGGCGCGACTCGCGGCGCTTGGCTTCACGCTGCTGCGCGACGTCCTTGGCGAGGCGCTCGTCCTCGACCACGACGAAATCGTCGCCCGCGTCAGGCACGCCGGACAGACCGACCACCTGCACCGGAATCGACGGACCGGCCTCATCCACCTGCTTGCCGTTCTCGTCGAACAGCGCTCGAACGCGGCCGTACTGCACGCCGCAGACAAGGTAATCGCCTTTCTTCAGGCTGCCCTGCTGGACCAGCACGGTCGCGACGGGGCCACGGCCCTTGTCGAGCGCGGACTCGATGACCACGCCGCTGGCCCGGCCCTCGTGCACCGCACTGAGCTGCAGCACTTCAGCCTGAAGGCTGATCGCGTCCAGCAGCGCATCGACGCCCTGTCCGGTCTTGGCCGAAAGTTCGACGAACTGGGTGTCGCCACCGAATTCCTCGGCCACCACATCGTGGGCGAGCAGCTCGTTCTTGGCGCGCGACGGATCGGCACCGGAGATGTCCATCTTGTTGATCGCCACGATCAGCGGCACCTTCGCCGCCTTCGCATGCTGCACCGCCTCGATCGTCTGCGGCTTGACGCCATCGTCGGCCGCGATCACCAGCACCACGATGTCGGTGAGCTTGGCGCCGCGGGCGCGCATCGACGAGAACGCCGCGTGGCCCGGGGTGTCCAGGAAGCTGATGACGCCGTTGTCGGTTTCGACGTGGTACGCGCCGATGTGCTGGGTGATGCCACCGGCCTCGCCCGTGGCCACCTTGGTGCGGCGGATGTAATCCAGCAGGGATGTCTTGCCATGGTCGACGTGGCCCATGATCGTGACCACCGGCGGACGCGATGCGGCAACGCCTTCCAGGTCCTCGACGTGCGCGAGCAGTTCGTTCTCGACGTCCGAAGCATCGGCATGCACGACGGTGTGGCCGAGTTCCTCGGTCACCAGTGCGGCGGTATCGTGGTCGATCGACTGGGTGATCGTCGCCATGACGCCCATCTTGAACAGCGCCTTGACCACCTCGCCACCCTTCAGCGCGAGCTTCTGCGCGAGGTCGGCCACGGTGATCGTGTCACCGATGGAGACTTCACGCACGATCGGGGCGGTCGGGCGGGTGAACCCGGTGCCGGAGCGGGCCTGGTCGGCGCCACGGCGCGGCTTGGCGCGTCCACGTGTGCTGCTGGTGCGACGGGCACGGTCGGAGGCGCTCAGGTGCATCTGCCCGGCGAAACGCTTGGCGCTGTCGTCGTCTTCCACGCCAGCGACCATCGCGTGCGATCCGCGTGGCTTGTGCCGGGCTTCCTTGGCCGGCGGAGTCTCGACGCGGGCCGCCGGTTTGGGATGACCGTGGCCGTGCGTGCCCGCAGGCTTGCGTGCCGCTGCCGGAGCCTCGGCCTCGACCGCAGCCGCGCTGGCGTCCGCATTGGCAGCATCGGCCGCGGCGATCGCCGCGGCTTCCTGCTCGACCTTCAGCCGCTCTGCCTGTTCGGCCTCTTCGCGCTGACGGACGACTGCGTCGCGACGGCGCTGGTCGTCGGCGGCAAGCTTCTCCTGCTCGGCGAGGTTGCGCTGGCGCGACTCTTCCAGCTTGCGCAGGATATCGGCACGCTCGTCGGTCGGCGGCGCGTTGTCCTCCGGACGCATCAGCGTCACCTTCTTGCGCACGAGCACGTCGACAGTCGACCGCGGGCTCTTGCCGCCGCCTACAGTGATTTCCTGCTTGCGGCTGCGGTTGAGCGTGATCTTTTTCGGCGCGTCGGTCTCGACCGCCTTTTCTGTCTTGCCGTGCGTACGGCGCAGGAACCCGAGCAGTTTCACTTTCTCGGTGCTGGTGACAACCTGATCCGGGCCGCTGAATGACATACCGGCCTCGGCCAGTTGCTCCAGCAACTTATCGACCGGCTTGTTCACCAGTTCGGCCAGCTTGCGGATGGTGGTTTGCTGCGTCATTCGGTTTCCGTGTATTCGTGGCGCGGGACGGGGCCCGCGCGTGATGGTGCATTCTAACGGCTGACGCCCCGAAACTTGGTCCAGAGCCTGACGGGTTCGAGATGGGCATCAGAAATCGCGAAAGATGCCCCGTTCAACTTTCCTGGTGCCGCGTGTCTCGCGGACCTGCTGCGGTCCGTTCCAGCAGGATCATTCGAACCAGTGCTTGCGTGCTTCCATGATCAGTGCCGCGGCGCGCTCTTCATCGACGTCCTCGACATCGAGCAGTTCGTCCACCGCCAAATCCGCCAGGTCGTCGCGGGTGACCACGCCGCGCGCGGCCAGGGTGTACGCGGTCGCCTCGTCCATGCCCTCCAGCGACAGAAGGTCGGCAGCCGGCTGGTGTTCGTCCAGCTCCTCCTCCACCGCCAGCGCCTCGTTCAACAGCGCATCGCGGGCACGGGCGCGCAGTTCCTCGACGATGTCCTCGTCGAAACCCTCCACCGAGAGCAGTTCGCCGACGGGAACGTAGGCGATTTCCTCGACCGAGCTGAAGCCTTCGCTGACCAGGATGTTGGCGATTTCCTCGTCGACCTCGAGCTTGTCCTGGAACAGCTGCCGGGCGGCAATCTGTTCGCCCTCGGACTTCGCGGTCACCTGGTCCTGGGTCATGACGTTCAGCTGCCAGCCGCTCAGGCGGCTCGCAAGGCGCACGTTCTGGCCGCCCTTGCCGATCGCCTGGGCGAGCCGCTCTTCGGCCACGGCCAGGTCCATCGAGTGCTTGTCCTCGTCGACGACGATCGACTGCACCTCGGCCGGCGCCATCGCATTGATCACGAACTGCGCCGGATTGTCCGACCACAGCACGATGTCGACGCGCTCGCCGTTGAGTTCGTTGCTCACGGCCTGCACGCGCGACCCGCGCATGCCGATGCAGGCGCCGATCGGATCGGTTCGGTTGTCGTGGGCGAGCACGGCGATCTTGGCGCGGTCGCCGGGATCACGCGCGCAGCCCTTGATCGAAACCAGGCCCTGGCCGACTTCCGGCACTTCGAGCTTGAACAGTTCCATCATGAACTCGGGGGCAGCGCGGCTGATGAACAACTGCGGGCCGCGCGGCTCCGGACGCACGTCGAACAGGAACCCGCGTACCCGGTCGCCGGCGCGCAGCACGTCGCGCGGAATGCCCTTGTCCTTGGGGATGATCGCCTCGGCGTTGCCGCCCAGGTCGACATAGATGTTGCCGCGCTCCACGCGCTTGACGATGCCGGTGACCAGCTCGCCGACGCGATCCTTCCAGGCCTCGATGACCTGCTCGCGCTCGGCTTCGCGCACGCGCTGCACGATCACCTGCTTGGCGGCCTGGGCGGCGATGCGGCCGAAATCGGGGTTGTCGATGTGCTCTTCGATGAAATCGCCCAGCTCGACGCCTTCGGCCTCGTCGACAGCGTCCATCATGCGGATCTGCCGGTCGGGAGATTCCATCACCACGTCGTCAGCGACGACCTCCCACCGACGAAAGGTCTCGTAGGTACCGTCCTTGGGATCGATCGCCACGCGCACGATCACGTCCTGCTCCAGGTAGCGCTTCTTCGCAGCCGATGCCAGCGCGGCCTCGATCGCGTCGAAGATCACCTCGCGCGGGACGCCCTTTTCGTTGGCCACTGCATCTACGACCAGCAACAATTCCTTGCTCATCTCGTTACTCCGCCGGGGTCGGCTTGTCGGCCGCCGGCTTGTTGGTGGGGTTTTCTTTCTGGTTACTGTCCGCGCTGGCACCGCGCGGCGCCTTGCGTGTCGCGCCCTGCTTTCCCTGTCCAGGCTTCGTGCCCTTGCCCGGCTTGGTCGGCGCAAGGCCCAGCGCGGCCCAATCAGGCACCAGCCGCGCCTTGTCGATGTTCCCGATCGCCACGGGGAACGGCGCGCCATCGACCATGAAGGTAATCGTATCGCCCTCGATCCGCTCGATCACTCCCTGCAGGCGGCGGCGGCCGTCCTGCGGCAGCCGCAGCGTCACCTTGGCCGACTCGCCCGCGAAACGGCGGTAGTGCTCGAGATCGAACAAGGGCCGATCCAGACCCGGCGACGAAACTTCCAGGGTGTAGTTGCTGCTGATCGGATCCTCGACGTCCAGCTGTGCGGAGACTTCGCGGCTGACCGCCTCGCATTCTTCGATGGTGACCGAGACCGGCTCACCGTCGGCGGCTTCGGCACGCGAGGCGGGCACGTCGATATACAGGCGCAGGGTCGCGCTGCCCGGCGTCGGAAGATACTCCACGCCCAGCAGCTCGACCCCGAGCGATTCGATCGTCGGGGTCAGCAATGCAGCGATTTCGACTGCTTTGTCCGACACGCAAACTCCTGCGATTGCGACTGCACGATGTGCAGCAGGATAGAAACCCGAAAAACAACAAAGGGCCCGATGGGCCCCTTGTCCGGTACTGCTGGATTTCGGTGGCGCCGCGGATCGAATCGCGACGCCAAAGCCCGGGCATCAACCCAGCCTTTGGCCTAAAAAAGAAAGCCTCACGAAGAGGCTTTCTGCAAACTGCGAATGAATAACAGCTTGCGGCCGAAACTGGTAGCGGGGGCAGGATTTGAACCTGCGACCTTCGGGTTATGAGCCCGACGAGCTGCCAGACTGCTCCACCCCGCATCAGGCCGATCATATTAGCGATCGGCATCCAACTTGGCAAGCCCGATCAACGTAAAAACACGCATATCGGACTGCCGTTTACCTTCAGCCGGCGAATGCCCGCTGGCACCACGCCATGATCGGGCTCCAGGCGAGGCCCAGCGCAAGCAGCGACAGCGCATTGACACCGAATGCAACCCGCAGCGGACGGTTGCTGCTGGCCGGCGGCACGATACCATCTGCTTCGTCGAAATACATCGCCTTGATGACGCGCAGGTAATAGAACGCACCGACGACGGCGAACACGATACCCACCAGCGCCAGCCACAGCATGTCGCCTTCGAGAGCGGCACGCAGCACGGCGAGCTTGGCCCAGAACCCCAGGAACGGCGGCACGCCTGCGAGCGACGCCATCACGCACAGGACCATGCCCGCCAGCCACGGGCTGCGCGCATTGAGGCCCTTGAAGTCGTCGATGCGGTCGGCCTCGAACCCGCGGCTGGACAGCACCACGATCGCGCCGAATGCGGCGGCCGACATGAGCGCATAGCTGATCGCGTAGAACAGTGCCGCGGCCAGACCCTGCTCGCCGCCACCGGCCAGGCCCAGGAACAGGAAACCGACGTGGGAAATCGTCGAGTAGGCCAGCAGGCGCTTGAGGTTGGTCTGCACCATCGCCGCAAGATTGCCGATCACCAGCGACAACGCTGCAAGTGCACCGAGCATGATCCGCCAGTGGTCATCGAGCGGACCTGCAGCGACTTCCAGCAGGCGATAGGCCATGCCGAAGTACGCAAGTTTCGGCACGGAACTGATGAACAGACTGATTGGCGTGGTCGCCCCGTGATACACATCGGGCAGCCACATGTGGAAAGGCACGGCGCCGAACTTGAAGGCGATACCGGCGACCAGGAACACCACGCCGGTCACCAGCATCAGGTTTGGCTGCGCCACCTGCGCGGCGGCCGATATCTGAAGCAGGTCGAGCGAGCCGGTGGCGCCGTAGATCAACGACAGGCCGTACAGCAGCAGGCCCGACGCAAGCGATCCGAGGACGAAGTACTTGATGCCGGCCTCGGACGCGACCGGGCTGTCGCGATCCAGCGCCACCAGCGCATACGAACACAGAGCCAGCATCTCCAGCCCGACGTAGACCATCACCAGGCTGCCGGCTGACACCATCAGCATCATGCCGAGCGTGGCAAACAGCATCAGCACCGACACTTCACCCTGGTACATGCCCCGCTCCCGCAGGAATGGCCAGGTGTAGACCATCGCCAGCGCGGCGACGATGCCGATGAAGAACTTCATGACGTCCGCTGCGGTGTCGCGCACGAACATGTCGCTGAGCACCGAACCGTGCCCGCCCACGCCGGTGCCGACCATCACCACCACGACCAGCAGCAACGCGATCGCGGACAGGTGCGTGACCACGCGGCGACGCTCCGGCAGGAACAGATCGAGCATCAGCAGCGCGAACGCACCGGTAACGAGAACCAGCTCGGGCAGCAGGGGCAGCAGTTCGGCGGCGGATCGTACGGGCGGAGTCATCATTGGCGGTTGACCGAAATGTCGCTCAAAGCTTCGAGGCAGCGATCTGCATCGCCAGGTTCGCGATGGACGGTTCCATCAGATCGGTGAGCGGTTTGGGGTAGACGCCCAGCAGCAGCACGCCTGCGGCGAACACCACGAGCACGAACGTCTCGCGTGCGTTGATGTCCTTCAACGCGGCCACGTTTGCATTGCCGACCTCACCCCAGATCACCCGCTTCACCAGCCACAGCGTGTAGCCGGCACCGATCACCAGGGTGAAGGCCGCGGTGAACGCGATCAGCGGATGCTGCTGGAAGCTTGCGAGGATCACCATGAACTCGCCGACGAATCCGGACGTGCCCGGCAGTCCGGCATTCGCCATGGCGAACAGCACGAACAGCGCGGCAAACCAGGGCATCGCATTCGCGACGCCGCCGTAATCACTGATCCGTCGGCTGTGCATGCGGTCGTACAGCACGCCCACGCAGGTGAACATCGCGCCCGAAATGAAGCCGTGGCTGATCATCTGCACCATGGATCCCTGCAGGCCCAGGCGCGCGGCATCGATGTTGCCGTAGTCGCGCACCAGTCCGAACGCGATGAAGGTGCCGAGCGTTACGAAGCCCATGTGCGAGATCGACGAATAGGCGATCAGCTTCTTCATGTCGTCCTGCGCCAACGCGACCAGGCCGACGTAGACGATGGCGATGAGGCTGAGCGCGATCACCAGCCAGGCCCACTCATGGCCGGCGTCGGGCACGATCGGCAGGGTGAAGCGCAGGAAGCCGTAGCCGCCGATTTTCAGCATGATCGCCGCCAGCACCACCGAGCCCGCGGTCGGCGCCTCGACGTGCGCATCGGGCAACCAGGTGTGCACCGGGAACATCGGCACCTTGACCGCGAAGGCGATCAGGAATCCGAAGAAGATCCACATCTGCTCGACCGAGCTGAGCGGCAACTGGTACATGTCCGCCAGTTGCCAGCTGCCACCCTTGAGATACAGGTAGACCAGCCCGACCAGCATGAACAACGAACCAAGAAACGTGTAGAGGAAGAACTTGATCGACGCGTACACCCGACGCGGCCCCCCCCAGACGCCGATGATGATGAACATCGGAATCAGCATGCCCTCGAAGAACACATAGAACAGCATTGCATCGAGCGCGCTGAAGACACCGATCATCAGCCCTTCCAGGATCAGGAAGGCGGCGTAGTACTGGCTGACGCGCTTGTCGATCGAGGTCCAGGCACTGACCAGGACCAGCATCGAGGTCAGCGTGGTCAGCCCGATCAGCGCCGCCGAAATCCCGTCGGCGCCGAGGTGATAGCGGATGTCGTAGGCGGCGATCCAGTCGCGGTTCTCGACGAACTGCATGCCGGGATTGGCCATGTCGAAGCCGGTGAACAGGAGCAGGCTCAGCGCCAGCGTCACCACCGCAACCATGGTGGCGAACCAGCGAGCAGCGTTGGCGCGCTCGTTTCCGAACGCCAGGGTGGCAAAACCGCCGAGGATGGGCAGCCAAATCAGCAGGCTAAGCAAGGGCAAGGTACTCATCAGGTGCGGCCTGTCACGGGCCGGCGCGAATCAGCACGGCCAGAAGCGCAATCAGGCCGAGGATCATCACGAACGCGTAGTGGAAGAGATAGCCGGACTGGATCCGGCGCGTAAGCCGGGCGACCAGACCGACAGCGCTGGCGCTGCCGTTGACGGCCGCACCGTCGATCAGGTGCGTATCGAACGCGCGCGAGAACCGGCCCAGCAGCAGCCCGCCGCCAGCGAAGCCGTCGATCCAGAGCTTGTCGAAGCCGTACTTGTTCTCCAGGACGCGAATCGGCAACGCGAACATGCGGCCGGCCTTGGCGGCGAGCGCAGGTTTCCACCAGTACATGATCGTCGCCAGCGCGAAACCGCTCAGCGCAAGCCAGAACGCCGGCGCCTGGAATCCATGCAGTCCGAATGCGGCGGGACCGTGCCAGATCTCATTCTTCAGCGTGGCGATCACGTCGCGCGCGCCATTGACGTCGATCGCACCGAGGAAGAACGGCAGTTGTTCCGTGTGGCCGGTCCAGTCCGTACCGAACAGCATCGGCCCGGCAGTGAAGTAACCGATCAGCACCGACGGGATCGCCAGCAGGATCAGCGGGATCGTGACGACCCACGGAGATTCGTGCGGCTCCACCGGGCCATGGTGACCGTCGTGATGATCGTGACCATCGTCGTCCAGGGGTTCGTGATGGGTCTCCTGCCCATGTTCGTCGTGCGCGAGGCTGGAGTGCGCGTCGGACGGCACTGCATGGCGGAAGCGTTCCTCGCCATGGAAGGTCATGTACAGCAGGCGGAAACTGTAGAAAGCAGTGACGAAGGCACCCAGCAGCACGGCCCAGTGCGCATAGTGCGCGATCCAGCCGCCACGCTCGGCGGCGACGCCTGCGGCTTCGATGATCGTGTCCTTCGAATAGAAGCCACTGAAGAACGGTGTTCCGACCAGCGCCAGCGTGCCGAGCAGGCTCGTCCAGTAGGTGATCGGCATGTATTTGCGCAGACCGCCCATCTTGCGCATGTCCTGCTCGTGGTGCATGCCGATGATCACCGAGCCGGCAGCCAGGAACAGCAGCGCCTTGAAGAACGCGTGCGTCATCAGGTGATAGACCGCGGCCGAATACGCCGACACGCCCAGCGCGACCGTCATGTAGCCCAACTGTGACAAAGTCGAATACGCCACCACGCGCTTGATGTCGTTCTGCACGATGCCGATCAGGCCGGTGAACAAGGCCGTCGTGGCACCGATGAACAAAACGAAGTCCAGCGCGGTCGGCGACAACTCGAACAGCGGCGACATGCGCGCCACCATGAAGATGCCCGCGGTCACCATCGTGGCGGCGTGGATCAGCGCCGAGATCGGCGTCGGGCCTTCCATCGAGTCGGGCAGCCAGACGTGCAGCGGTACCTGCGCCGACTTGCCCATCGCTCCGATGAACAACAGGATGCAGATCACCGTCGGTACCGACCACTCGTAGCCCGGAATGAGCTCCATGGTCGTGCCGCTGATGCTGGTGGCATTGGCAAACACGGTGGCGTAATCGAGCGTGCCGAACATCAGCAGCACCGCTGCGATGCCGAGCAGGAAACCGAAGTCGCCGACGCGGTTGACCAGGAATGCCTTGAGGTTCGCGAACACCGCCGTGGGCTTCTTGAACCAGAAACCGATCAGCAGGTAGGACACAAGTCCCACCGCTTCCCAGCCGAAGAACAACTGCAGAAAATTGTTGCTCATCACCAGCATCAGCATGCTGAAGGTGAACAGCGAGATGTAGCTGAAGAAGCGCTGGTAGCCCGGGTCCTCGGCCATGTAGCCGATGGTGTAGATGTGGACCAGCAGGGCCACGAAAGTGACCACGACCATCATCATCGCGGTCAGCTTGTCGACCATGAAACCGACGTGCGCCTCGATGCCGCCGACCTGGAACCAGGTGTAGACGTTCTCGTTGAACGGGGCGGCGCCCTGCCCCACCAACTGCCACAGCACGTACGCCGACATGGCGAAGCTGAGGCCGACGCCGGCGATCGTGACCACGTGCGAGCCGGCACGGCCGATCTGCCGACCGAACAGCCCAGCCGCGAGCGCGCCGAACAATGGTGCCAGCACGATCGTCAGGAGTATCGACTGCGCGATCATGCGAATTCCCCCACGGATACGATCGCCGGATTGGTCGCTCCGCCCAAGCGTCCGCTTTCTTTCGCGTGCTTTGCGTCCTTCGCGGACCAGCCCCCTGAAATTACCATCACCGATCAGCCCTTCAACGAGTCGATTTCGGCGACGTTGATCGTGCGCCGGTTGCGGAACAGCGTCACCAGGATCGCCAGGCCGATGGCCGATTCCGCGGCGGCCACGGTGAGGATGAAGAACACGAACACCTGGCCCGACGCGTCCCCGAAGTGACGCGAGAACGCAACGAAGTTGATGTTCACAGCGAGCAGCATCAGCTCCAGCGACATCAGCAGCACGATCACGTTGCGCCGGTTGAGGAAGATGCCGGCGATGCTGATGCAGAACAGCGCCGCACCCAACACCAGGAAGTGACCCAGGCTCAGGCCTTCGGCAAACATGCTCATGGTTTTGCCTCCTTATCGACCGGAGGATCGAGCAGCGACTTTGGCTCCGTGTCGGGCGCCGGCCGGGTCGCATCCATCTTGATCATGCGCAGGCGGTCCGTGGACCGGACACGCGACTGCGCGCCGGGATCCTGGTGCTTGGTGCCCTCGCGCCGACGCAGCGTCAGCATCACCGCGGCGATGACTGCAATGGTCAGGATCACCGCCGCGACCTCGAACGGCAGCAGGTAGGTCGTGAACAGCGTGGCCGCGAGCCACGAGGTATTGGAGATGTCGGCCAGTTCGGCGACGTCAGGGCCCAGCGGAACGGCCATCTGCGCCCGCGCGCCGATCAGCACGAGGATCTCCACCAGCATCACCGAGGCGACCAGCAGTCCGACTGGAAGGTAGCGGCGATTGCCCTCACGCAGGGGCGCGACGTTGATGTCGAGCATCATCACGACAAACAGGAACAGCACCATGACCGCGCCGACGTAGACGAGGATCAGCGCGACGCCGAGGAACTCGGCCCCGGCGATGATCCACACGCAGGCCACCGAGAAGAACGTCAGCACCAGGCTGAGCGCGGCATGCACCGGATTGCTCACGCTGATCACGGCGATGGCGGACGCCAGCGTCGTGAACCCGAAGAGGAGAAAGGCAAGAAGTACGAGATCCATGTCGGTCGGCACTCAGCGGTAAGGCGCGTCGGCGGCGCGGCGCTCGGCAAGCTCGGTTTCGAGACGATCGCCGATCGCCAGCAACTGCTGCTTGTTGACGATGTTCTGTCCACGCTGGTCGAAGTGGTATTCCAGGATGTGGGTTTCCACGATCGAGTCCACCGGGCAGGATTCCTCGCAGAAACCGCAATAGATGCACTTGAACAGGTCGATGTCATAGCGCGTGGTGCGACGGGTGCCGTCCTCGCGCTGCTCGGAATCGATGGTGATCGCAAGCGCCGGGCACACCGCCTCGCACAGCTTGCAGGCGATGCAGCGTTCCTCGCCGTTTGGATACCGGCGCAACGCGTGCACGCCGCGGAAGCGCACCGACTGCGGCGTCTTTTCCATCGGGTACATCAGCGTGTACTTGGGACGGAACAGATATTTGAAGGTCAGTCCCAGCCCCTGGAACAGCTCGATAAGCAGCAGGCTCCTGAAGTAGGAAACCACTTTCGAGTCCCGCAGGCCTGAATTCCGGACGCCGCCCATGTTGGTGGATTCCTGTGTCATCGAAAAGGCTCGAACACGCCGTAGTACGCCATCAGCGCGACCACGACGATCCAGGCGATGGTGATCGGGATGAACACCTTCCAGCCCAGCCGCATGATCTGGTCAAAGCGGTAGCGCGGAAACGACGCGCGAAACCAGATGAAGAGACTGGCGAAGAAGAACACCTTGATCAGCAGCCACCACCAGCCGTCCACCGACAGCAGCGGGATGCCGAGCCCTTGCAGCGGGCTGAGCCAGCCGCCGAGGAAGAAGATCGAGGCCAGGAAGCTGATCAGGATCATGTTGGCGTATTCGGCCAGGAAGAACAGCGCGAACGCCGATCCCGAGTACTCGACCATGTGCCCGGCAACAATTTCCGACTCGCCTTCGACGACATCGAACGGCGCGCGGTTGGTCTCGGCCACGCCGGAGATGAAATAAACCACGAACAATGGCAGCAGCGGCAGCCAGAACCATTCCAGCGCGCCGGCGTTGCCGCTCTGCGCCATCACGATGCGGCTGAGGTTGAGGCTGCCCGAAGCCACCATCACCCCGACCATCGCAAAGCCCATCGCGATCTCGTAGGAGACCACCTGCGCCGCGGCGCGCATAGCGCCGAGGAACGCGTACTTGGAGTTCGACGCCCAGCCGGCGAGGATGATCCCGTAGACGCCCAGCGAAGTCATCGCCAGCAGGTACAGCAGGCCGGCATTCGCATTCGACAGCACCACCTGAGCGTCGAACGGCACCACCGCCCAGGCGGCAAATGCCGGGGCCAGAGTCAGCAGCGGTGCCAGCCGGTACAGGAACGGCGATGCCTTGGTCGGCTGGATGACTTCCTTGAACAGCAGTTTGAACACGTCGGCAAACGCCTGCAGCACGCCCATGCCGACATACATCGGCCCGCGACGCGCGTGCATCCAGCCGATGAGCTTGCGCTCCCAGACCACGTAGAACGCTACGGTGATGATCACCGGCATGGTGATGGCGAGGATCTTCAGCACGATCCACAGCCCGGCACCGGCCATGCCGAAATCAAGCAGCCAGTCGCGGAACGGATCGGTAATCATGCCGAGTCCCTCCTCAGCCGCACACGACCTGCGCCCAGCGGTGCGGTCGCGCCGTGTCCGCTTTGAATCCATACCGTGCCCGCAGCGACCGTGTCGCTGACCAGCACCGGCAAGGTCGAGGTGCCTGCGCCGTTGTCGAAGCCCGCGACGTCGCCGTCCACCAGGCCGAGTGGAGCCGCGGTGTCGGGATGGATCACCGCACGCGGCGCCAGGTTCAGCGGATGCGCCTGCAGCGCCGCGCAGCGGCGAATCACCGCATCGCTGCGGTAGATCGCGGTGCTGACAGCGAGCTCGAGGCCTTCGCCCACGGTCTTCGGGGCATCGCCTGCTGCGGGCACAACCTCGCGCATCTGCATTCCGTCGCGCAGTCCGGCCAAGTCGGTGAATTCGAAGCCCGGAGCGGCGAGTTCACCGCCGAGCGCGCGCAGAACGCGCCAGCCCGGCCGCGCATCGCCTGGCGATTTGCCGGCGGCGACGGCCACCTGCTGGCGGCCGTCGAGGTTGGTCAGGGTGGCGTCTGTCTCGGGCAACAGCGCGATCGGCAGGATCACGTCGGCGACCGCGAGCGTCGACTGACAGGCGAAATGGCTGAAGGCCACGACCTGTGCCTCGCCCAGCGCCTTGTACGCGCTGGCAGTGTCGGCGAAATCCAGGCCCGGCTCAATGCCGTACAGGATGTAAGCCGAGCGCGGCTGGGCCAACATCGCCTGCGCATCGCGCGATTTCGGCAGCACGCCATAGTCGCCCAGGCCAACGGCGTTGGCGCCCTGCGGGATACGGCACACCGCAGCTCCCGTTGCCGAAGCAAACTCGGCGGCGGCACGGCGGATCGCGGACGCATTGACGCTGTTTTCAGCCAGGGAACCGACGATGAGCACCGCGCGCTCGCCTGCGCTCGCGGCTTTGCGCAGCTCGGCATCGCCGAGCGCGTCGGCGATGCGCGAGGGCGCGATGATCTGCTTGCTGTGCAGGTCGTAGGTGAAATCGAAGTCGACGGGATTGACCACGTACACCTTCGCGCCCAGCGTCCAAGCCTTGCGCACCCGGTGGTTCACCAGCGGCAGTTCGTGGCGCAGGTCGGAGCCGACGATGAAGATCGCGTCGGCTTTTTCGATGTCGGCGACAGGCATCCCGAAAGTGTCGGCCACGGCCGCATCGGAGAGATCGACCTGGCCAATGCGGTGATCGAGATTGCCAGTGCCGAGCGCGTTTGCAAGGCGCGCCAGCAGCGCACCCTCCTCGTTCGAGGTCGCCGGGTGCACCAGCATGCCGAGGAGATCCGCACCGTTGTCGCGCAGGATGCCCACGGCTTTCGCCATGGCTTCGTCCCAGGAAGCTTCACGCCACTGCCCGCCTTCCTTCACCTGCGGCATCGTCGCCCGATCGGCGGCGTACAGCCCCTGGTGCGCGAAACGGTCGCGGTCGGAAAGCCAGCACTCGTTCACCGCATCGTTGTCGCGCGGAACGCTGCGCATCACTTCGCCGCGGCGGATGTGGTGGAACAGATTGCTGCCGAGCGCGTCGTGGTAACCCAGCGAAGCACGCGCCAGCAATTCCCATGGCCGTGCCCGGAACTTGTAGACCTTGTTGGTGAGCGCGCCGACCGGGCAGACATCGATCACATTGCCAGACAGTTCGGTGGTCAGCGGCTTGCCGTCGTAGGTGCCGATCTGCAGGTTCTCGCCGCGGTACATGCCGCCGAGTTCGTACGTACCGGCGATCTCCGCGGTAAAGCGCACGCAGCGCGTGCACTGGATGCAGCGGGTCATCTCGGTAGCGACCAGCGGCCCCATGTCCTCGTCGGGCACCACGCGCTTGCGCTCGGAGAAGCGGCTCACCGAGCGGCCATAGCCCAGCGACAGATCCTGCAACTCGCACTCGCCGCCCTGGTCGCAGACCGGGCAGGCGAGCGGATGGTTGATCAGCAGGAACTCCATCACGTTGCGCTGCGCCTTGAGCGCCTTCTCGCTGCGGGTGACGACTTTCATTCCATCCATGACCGGCGTCGCGCAGGCCGGCGATGGCTTGGGCATCTTTTCGACTTCAACCAGGCACATGCGGCAGTTCGCGGCCACGGTGAGCTTGTCGTGGTAGCAGAAGCGCGGAATCGGGATGCCGGCCTTGTCGGCGGCGTTGATGATCATCGAGCCTTTCGGCGCAGTCATCGGTACGCCGTCGATCTCGATCGAGACGTGGCCTTCGGGGACTACCGGTGCGGCGGGCGCGTTCGCGGTCTCGGTGCTCATGCGGCCTCCTGCACGTTGCCGGCAGCCTCGTCGTCGACCAGGAAACGCCCGTGCACGATGGCGTATTCGAATTCGTTCCAGTAATGACGCAGGAAGCCCTGCACCGGCCATGCGGCGGCCTCGCCGAACGCACAGATGGTGTGGCCTTCGATCTGTCCGGCCGCAGCGCGCAACATGTGCAGGTCCTCGACCGTTGCCTTCCTGTCGACGATGCGGGTCAGCATGCGGTACATCCAGCCGGTGCCTTCGCGGCACGGCGTGCATTGGCCGCAGCTTTCCTTGAAGTAGAAGCGAGCGATGCGCTGGCAGGCACGCACCATGCAGGTGGTTTCGTCCATCACGATCACGGCACCCGACCCCAGGCCCGAACCGGCCTTCTGGATCGAGTCGTAGTCCATCGTCAGGCCCATCATCGTCTCGCCCGGAAGCACCGGCATCGACGAACCGCCGGGGATCACGGCCTTGAGCCTGGCACCCTCGCGCATGCCGCCGGCGAGCTGCAGCAGGTCGGCGAACGGCGTTCCCAGTCGGACTTCGTAGTTGCCCGGGCGTGCGACATGGCCGGAGACCGAAAACACCTTCGGGCCACCATTGTTCGGCTTGCCCAGGTCGAGGAACCATTGCGCGCCGTTGCGGATGATCGCCGGCACCGAGGCATAGGTCTCGGTGTTGTTGATCGTCGTCGGCTTGCCGTAGAGGCCGTAGTTCGCGGGGAACGGCGGCTTGTAGCGCGGCTGGCCCTTCTTGCCCTCCAGCGACTCCATCAGAGCGGTTTCCTCACCGCAGATGTAGGCACCGGCGCCGAGAACGTTGTGCATGTCCACGTCGATGCCAGAACCGAGGATGTCGCGCCCGAGCCAGCCGTGTTCGTAGGCTTCGGCCAGCGCAGCTTCCAGGTGCTCGAACGGCTCGTGGTGGAACTCGCCGCGAAGATAGTTGTATGCAACGGTGCTGCCGGTGGCGTAGCAGGCAATCGCCATGCCCTCGATCACCGAATGCGGGTTGTAGCGCAGGATGTCGCGGTCCTTGGCGGTGCCCGGCTCGGACTCGTCCGAATTGCACAGGATGTACTTCTGGGTGCCGCTGCCCTTGGGCATGAAGCTCCACTTCAGGCCGGTCGGGAAGCCCGCGCCGCCGCGGCCGCGAAGGCCCGACTGCTTGACCATGTCGATCACGGCCGCGGGCTCGATCTTCTCGTCGAGGATCCTGCGCCAGGCGCTGTAGCCGCCGGTTTTGAGATAGTTCTCGTACGACCAGGGCTTGTCGAAATGCAGGGTCGTGTAGACGACGTTGTGCTCCTGCGGCGCAGGACCGACCGGGCCGTAGCCTTCGGAATAGTGGCTGTCGTGATGGGCCATGGCTTACTCCGATCCCTCGCGGGCGGCGAGGCCATCGAGCAGGTGATCGACCGCCGCGGTGTCGATGTTCTCGTGGTAGTGGCCATTGATGACCACCACCGGCGCGCCGCAGCAGGCGGCCATGCACTCTTCCTCCCGCTTGAGGAAGATGCGCCCGTCACTGGTCGATTCCCCGAGTCTGCAGCCGAGCTTCGCTTCGGCATGGCGGACCAGGTCCTCGGCGCCGTTGAGCCAGCAACTGATGTTGGTGCAGAACGCGACGTTGTGGCACCCGACTTTCTCGGTCTCGAACATCGAGTAGAAGCTTGCGACCTCATAGGCCCACACCGGCGGCAGGCCGAGGTATTTGGCCACGGCAGCAATGATCTCGTCGCTGAGCCAGCCGCCGTTCTGCTCCTGTGCGGCATGCAGGCCCTGCAGCACGGCCGAACGCTTGCGGTCGGGCGGGAACTTGGTGACCCAATGGTCGATATGTGCCCGGGTGCTGTCGGTCAGCGCGACCATCGGGTCGACATGCTGGCAGGCGTCGAAGTTGCCAGTCGCTTTCATGCCGTGAGCCCGCAAACGGCGCAGGAAACAACAAGGAAAGCGGCAGCAATCTGCATTGCGTCTTCTGCAAACGGATTCAAAGTGGACTCACTCATCGGTCGATCTCACCGAACACCACGTCATACGTGCCGATCATCGCCACCACGTCGGCGAGCATATGGCCCTTGACGACTTCGTCCATCGACGAGAGGTGGGCGAAGCCCGGCGCACGAACCTTGAGGCGGAACGGCTTGTTGGCACCATCGGAAATCAGATAACAGCCAAACTCGCCCTTGGGCGCTTCGACTGCGGCATAGGTCTCGCCCGCCGGCACGCAATAGCCTTCGGTAAACAGCTTGAAGTGATGGATCAGCGCTTCCATGTCGTCCTTCATCTCCTCGCGGGAGGGAGGGGCGACCTTGTAGTTGTCGACCATGACCGGGCCCGGGTTGGCCTTCAGCCACTTCACGCACTGGCGGATGATGCGGTTGGACTCGCGCATCTCGGCCATGCGGACCAGGTAGCGGTCGTAGCAGTCACCGTTGGTGCCGACGGGAATATCGAAATCGACTTCCGCGTACTTTGCGTACGGCTGCTTCTTGCGCAGATCCCATGCAACCCCTGAGCCGCGAATCATCGGACCGGTCATGCCCCAGGCTTTGGCCATCTCGGGGCTGATCACGCCCACGCCGACGGTGCGCTGTTTCCAAATGCGGTTGTCGGTCAGCAGTGTCTCGTACTCGTCGACGCGGTTCGGGAAGTCGTTGCTGAAGGCATCGAGGTAATCGAGCAGCGAGCCTTCGCGCCAGGCGTTGAAGCGCTTCAGCGTCGCACCCTTGCGCCACGGCGACTCGCGGTACCTGATCATCTGGTCCGGGAGGTCGCGATAGACGCCGCCGGGCCGGTAGTAGGCCGCATGCATGCGCGCGCCGCTGACGGCCTCGTAGCAGTCCATGAGCTCCTCGCGCTCGCGGAAGGCGTAGAGGAACACCGCCATCGCGCCCAGGTCGAGCGCGTTGGAGCCCACCCACATCAGGTGATTGAGGATGCGCGTGATCTCGTCGAACATCGTACGGATCCACTGCGCGCGCTCGGGCGCCTCGATGCCCGTCAGGACCTCGATGGCACGCACGTAGGCGTGCTCGTTGCACATCATGGAAACGTAGTCGAGCCGATCCATGTACGGGACCGACTGGTTGAACGGCTTGGATTCCGCGAGCTTCTCGGTGCCGCGATGCAGCAGGCCGATATGCGGATCCGCGCGCTGCACGACTTCGCCGTCCATTTCCAGGATCAGGCGCAGCACACCGTGCGCGGCCGGATGCTGGGGACCGAAATTAAGCGTGTAGTTGCGGATCTCGGCATTGTTGAGGCCTGAGTTCTCCGAGACGGGCGTGTTCATTCCGCGGCTCCTGCAAAAGGCCTGTCCGCGAATGACGCGAAGGAAAGCGGGCCCGATGAAAAGGCCATTTCCAGCCCTGCCTTCTTCGCGTGCTTTGCGTTCTTCGCGGACCGCCCCGTCCCGGCATGCATGATCATTTCTTCACCTCGGCCCGCTGCGCCGACTCGCCGGCGGCGGTCTCATAGCGGGCGTCTTCGCGGATCACGCGCGGGACGAGCACGCGCGGATCGATCGACACGGGCTGATAGATCACGCGCTGCTTCTCGGCGTCGTAGCGGACTTCGACATTGCCGATCAGCGGGAAGTCCTTGCGGAACGGATGACCGACGAAACCATAGTCCGTGAGGATCCGACGCAGATCGGGGTGGCCGTCGAAAATGATTCCGAACAGATCGAACGCCTCGCGCTCGAACCAGTTGGCCACAGGCCAGATTGACGTCAAAGAATCCACGACCGGAAGGCTGTCGTCTTCGGCGAAGGTACGCAGGCGAACGCGGCGGTTGTGCTGGTACGACAGCAGATGCGCGACCGCAGCGAAGCGTCGCACCGGCACGTCGGCCGCGCCGTTGGGCTGCTCGCCCCAGGCAAAGCGTCCGGCGCCCTGGCCTTCGACGCCACGCGAGTAGCCCTCGTAGGAAACCGAGGTGTCCCATTCGTCGCTGCCATAGGTCAGGTAGTCGACACCGCTGACATCGATCAGCTGTTCGAATCCGAACTCGTCGCGCAGAGCCTGCGCAGTCGCGCGCCACTGCGGCGGCTCGACATCGATCGTGACTTCGCCGCGAGGTTCCGCGACGGTGACCATCGATGCCTCGAAGCGCCCGCGCAAGGCCTCGGCGAATTCCGCCATGGACCCGCTCATCCGCGCATGCCCTGCTTGTCGTCACCAAAGTTGGTTCCGCGCCGGATCTTCCTCTGCAGTTGCAGGATGCCGTAGACCAGCGCTTCAGCGGTCGGCGGGCAGCCGGGCACGTAGATGTCCACCGGCACGATGCGGTCGCAGCCGCGGACGACCGAATACGAGTAGTGGTAATAGCCGCCGCCGTTGGCACAGCTGCCCATCGAGATGACCCACTTGGGGTTGGGCATCTGGTCATAGACCTTGCGCAGGGCCGGCGCCATCTTGTTGACCAGCGTGCCGGCGACGATCATGACGTCGGACTGGCGCGGCGACGGGCGGAACACCACGCCGTAGCGGTCAAGATCCAGGCGCGAGGCGCCGGCATGCATCATTTCCACCGCGCAGCAGGCCAGGCCGAAGGTCATCGGCCACATCGAGCCGGTCCGCGCCCAGTTCCATAGCGTGTCCATGTTGGTGGTGACGAAACCCTGCTGCGTCAAAGGATTGTCGCCATCAGGGCGCAGGATGTCGTCCAGCCGGCCCTCGGGCAGCGGGTTGTGCATCAACTTGGAAATTGTGTCGGAGACAGCCATCAGACAAGAGCTCCGTCGGTGCGCGGATTGACGACCGCGGCACAGGTGACATTGGAAAAAACCGGCGCCGAAAACGCGGCATCAGCCTGGGGTCGGGTCACTCCCACTCCAGCGCCCCCTTCTTCCAGACATAGATGAAACCGAGCAGCAGCATGCTCGCAAAAATTCCCATCTCGATCAGACCAATGATCCCGAGGTCGCGGAACACCGTGGCCCACGGCACGATGAAGATGATTTCCAGGTCGAAGATGATGAACTGGATGGCGATCAGGTAATAGCGCACGTCGAAGCGCATGCGCGCGTCCTCGAAAGGCGCGAAACCCGACTCGTACGGCGAGAGCTTCTCGGTACCGGGGCTTTTCGGCCCGAGCACGTTGCCGACGACCAGCAGGGCGATGCCGATGCCCGTGGCTACGATCAGGAACAGCAGGGTCGGCAGGTATTCGGCCAGCACTTGTGTTCTCTCGAGTTGACGTGGGCTTTGGCCGCGTTGCCGCGGCCCCGGCTTTTGGCGCTGGTGCGCCTGGGGCGCGGCACATGGGTGCGCCGCGCCTGGAACATGGTGCCCAAAGGGGGACTCGAACCCCCACGACCTAAGTCGCTACCACCTCAAGGTAGTGCGTCTACCAATTCCGCCATCTGGGCAATGGAAACACTGTTTCGGCAATCCCTGCCACGACCCCGCCATGCTGGCCAGGTCCGCTTGCGGTCATCGCTGACCGCGCGTCAGGGCCTCCTGCCCTTGCCGCGTAGATTCGTATTGTAACGGGTTGCTTCAGTCGCCTGAAGCCGGGGCATCAGTTGGCGCTGCCTGCTGCGATTCAGGCGTCTCGCCCGGCGCCGGACCGGCAGCCGGAGCGACCACTGCAGGCGTCTGGGGAACTTCTGAATCCGTGGCAGGCGCCGCGCTGGGCATCGCCGGAACTTCTCCGCCGGCGGCGGGCTGCGACGGCACCGTCGGCACCTGCGACATCACGCCCAGGTCCAGGTTCGGACCGGCGGCGCCGCGAAGATCGCGCGTCGCCTGCCAGGCCATGAACATGCTCAGGATGAAGAACGCAATGGCCATCCACTTCGTGGCCTTCGACAGGAAGCTCGATGAACCGCGGGCGCCGAATACCGTGCCCGAAGCGCCTCCGCCGAAGCCCGAACCCGCAGCCGCGCCTGCGCCGCGCTGCATGAGGATCAGCACGATCATGGCGACCGCAAGCAGCACATAGATGATGTTGAGGAACAGCATCGGAACTCTACTTTCGTTATCGACGGACCAGAAAACGGCCCGGCTTTCGTCAGGGCGCCGCCGCGGCTGCGATGGCGTTGAAATCGGAGGCGACCAGCGAGGCCCCGCCAATCAGGCCGCCATCCACGTCAGCCTGCGAAAACAGGGCGGCGGCATTGTCGGCCTTTACGCTGCCGCCGTACAGCAGCGGTAGCGAGCCGGCGATTCTAGCATCGTGCGCACCGATTTCGCTACGAATGAACGCGTGCACGGCCTGCACCTGTTCCGGGGTGGCGGTCTTGCCCGTGCCGATCGCCCAGACCGGCTCGTAGGCGACGATCGCGCCGTCGAAGGCTTCGGCACCACCCTCCTCCAGAATCGGCCCGAGCTGCTGCTCCAGGCGCCACTCGGTCTTGCCGTCGGTGCGGTCGTTGAGAGTCTCGCCGATGCACAGGATCGGAGTCAGCCCGGCGGCCTTGGCGGCAAAGAATTTGCGCGCAACCAGGTCGCTGCCTTCCTGGTGGTACTGGCGGCGTTCGGAATGGCCGACCAGGCCGTAGCGCGCGCCGACATCGGCCAGCATCGCCGCAGAAACCTCACCGGTGAACGCACCCTTCTCGTTTGCGCTGACGTCCTGCGCCCCGAACTGCAATCCCCGGGAGCCGTATCTCGTGACCAGTTCCCCGAGGAACGGCAAGGGAGGCAGGATGATCCGCTCCACGCCCTCGGACACCTCCGCGGCGGCGACCTGATCCAGCAGTGAGACTGCGAATTCACGATCCCCATGCAATTTCCAGTTTCCAGCGACAATCCTGCGGCGCATGGGCACTCCGGTCGACGATTCAGTCAGCAGTTTAACGCAGCACCCATGCACAATCGTCCACCCGTGCAGCCTCCGTGGGCGTATGTCGCTCCTGAAATCGTTTCCGCCACTGCTTGGCCCGGCCCCGCGCGCGCTGATCCTCGGCAGCATGCCCGGCGCGGCCTCGCTTGCCGCGGACCGCTACTACGCGCATCCGCAGAACCGTTTCTGGCCGCTGATGGGCGAACTGGTCGGCGCCGAGCCTGCCCTGGACTATGCGGAACGATGCCGCCGATTGCTGGATGCCGGCGTCGCGGTATGGGATGTCCTTGCCTGCTGCGAGCGCGAGGGAAGCCTGGATTCGGCGATCCGCGACGACACGGCGCAGCCCAACGATTTCGTTGCGCTGTTTGCCCTGCACCCCACCATCGGGGCGGTGATGTTCAACGGCAGCAAGGCCGAAAGCAGTTTCCGCAGGTTCGTGCTCCCGGCGCTGGTGCAATCGGGTACGGATATCTCCCGCCTGCACCTGTTGCGTCTTCCTTCCACCAGCCCCGCCAACGCCTCGCAGTCGGCCCGGCACAAACTCGCCGCCTGGCGCGACGCGCTGGAGGCGGCCGGCATCCGCACCCTGCCTGCTACATCAACTTGATTTCGCGCAGCCGCTCTTCCAGATAGCCGAGCGCGGTGATCGGCTCGGGGTACCGGCTCGGGTTGTCCGGACCAATCGTGGAGGGCAGCACTTCGATCAGCACGTCCGGATTCAGGTGCAGGAAGAACGGCGTGGAGTAACGCGGCTGGCGGGCCCGCTCGCCGGGCGGGTTGACCACGCGGTGCGTGGTCGACGGATAGGTGTGGTTGGTCAGGCGCTGCAGCATGTCGCCGATGTTGACCACGATGGTGTCGGCATCGGCGGTGAACGGCACCCAGTCCCCCTTGCGCGATTTCACCTCCAGGCCTTCGGCGCTGGCCCCGACCAGCAGCGTGATCAGGTTGATGTCCTCGTGCGCGCCGGCGCGCACGTTGGGGATGTCGTCGCTGGTGATCGGCGGGTAGTGGATCGGGCGCAGGATCGAATTGCCCGAGTCGGTCTTGTCGACGAAGTAGTCCGCCGGCAGGTCGATGTGCAGCGCCAGGGCGCTGAGCACGCGACCTCCGAGTTCGTCCAGTGCTTCGAACAAGCCGTAGGCCTTTTCGCGAAAATCAGGAACTTCATCGGGCCAGACGTTCGCCGGCATCACTGCCCCGTAGCGCGAGTCACGCGGAATCTCGCGCCCTACGTGCCAGAACTCCTTCAGGTCGAAGTGCTTGGAATCCTTGGCCGTCTCCACGCCGAACGGCGTGTAGCCGCGCGATCCGCCGGACCCGGCGATCCGGTACTTGCGCTTGACCTCGTCGGGCAGCGCGAAAAAGCGCTTGAACACGTCGTAGGAAGCTTCGATCTGCACCCTGGGAATACCGTGGCCACGAATTCCGGCGAAGCCCCATTCGCGATACGCGGCGCCGAGTTCCTCGACGAACGCGTCGCGGTCGGTGTCGAAACGGCGGATGTCGAGAGTGGGAATCTGCGCGGTCATCGAAAGTGTCCAGTGGCAGCGCGGCGAGCGCGCGAACGTTGAATCGTGTCAGGCGGCTGCGGACCGCACAGCGGCAGCCAGCGCATCGAGGGTGGTCCGCATGAGTTGTTCCTCGTCGGCCTCTACCGTGACCCGCACCACCGGCTCGGTGCCCGAGGGTCGAAGGAACGCGCGACCACGCCCGGTGACCGCCGCCTGCGCAATCGCGAGTGCCGCCTGCACTTCGGGCGTATCGACCGGATTGGCCCCGGAGTCCAGGCGAACATTGATGGTCTGCTGCGGCACCTTGCTGTAGCCGTGGAGTGCTTCGCGCAGGCTCATCCCGCGCCGCCGCAGGACTTCGAGCACCTGCAGCGCGCTGACGATGCCGTCGCCAGTGCTGACACGATCCAGGCACAGCAGGTGACCCGAAGCCTCGCCGCCGAGCACAGCGTCATGGGCGATCAACTGCTGGTGCACGTAGCGATCGCCGACCTTGGTGCGCAGGAATCCGATGCCGCGCTGTTCGAAGGCGCGCTCCAGACCGTAATTGGTCATCAGGGTGCCGATCACCGGCCCGCGCAGGCGACCGCTGGCGCGCCAGTCGTTGGCGAGCACGAACAGGAGGTCGTCGCCGTCGCAGACCACACCATCGCCGTCGACGAAGAGCACCCGGTCACCGTCTCCATCGAACGAAATGCCCAGGTCCGCGCCCACCGCGAGCACGTGCGCGGCCACGCACTCCGGATGGGTCGAGCCCACCCCGTCGTTGATGTTGAGACCGTTCGGGTCGACCCCGATGGCCTCCACGCGCGCACCCAGTTCGCGCAGCACCAGCGGTCCCAACTGGTAGGTGGCGCCGTTCGCGCAGTCCATCGCGATGCGCATGCCGCCCAGATCGAAGCCCTTGGGCACCGAATTCTTGCAGGCTTCCAGATAGCGGCCGACGGCGTCGCGCGTGCGCAGGGCCTTGCCCAGCAGCTCCGAGGAAACCGTCCGGAACGGCTGGTCGAGCTCCGCCTCGATCGCGAGCTCGGTCGCGTCGTCGAGCTTCTCGCCCTTCGACGAGAAGAACTTGATGCCGTTGTCGTAGTGCGGGTTGTGGGATGCCGATATGACGATGCCGCCGTCGGCGCGCATGGAGTGCGTCAGGTGCGCAACGGCCGGGGTCGGCATCGGCCCCATGAGCTGGACGTCGACGCCGGCGGCGACCAAGCCTGCTTCCAGCGCGGCCTCGAACATGTAGTTCGAAATGCGCGTGTCCTTGCCGATGATCACTACCGGCTTGCGCCACTCGTTGCGTGGCAGCGCATGGCCATAGGCATTGCCCAGGCGCAGCATGAAGTCGGCCGAGATCACGCCCTCGCCGACGCGACCGCGAATGCCATCGGTGCCGAAAAACCTGCGGCTCATGCGGCGCTCCGATCGGGCGTCACGGGTCGAGGACCGGGATCAGCCGGCCCACGCATCATCCCTCAACCTCGGCGTCTTCGATGTGCCGGGGCTGGCGCATCATGATCGCGAGCAGTTCGGCGATGCGGTCGCGCAGTTCGCGGCGGTCGCATATCTGGTCGATTGCGCCGTGCTCGACCAGGAACTCGCTGCGCTGGAAGCCTTCCGGAAGCGTCTCGCGCACGGTCTGTTCGATCACGCGCGGCCCGGCGAATCCGATCAGCGCCTCCGGCTCGGCCAGGTTGATGTCGCCCAGCATTGCCAGCGATGCGGAGACGCCGCCGGTGGTGGGATGGGTCATCACCGAGATATACGGAAGCCCGGCCGCGCGCAGGCGGCCGAGAGTCGCGGAGGTCTTGGCCATCTGCATCAGCGAAAACAGGCTCTCCTGCATTCGTGCGCCGCCGGTGGCGGAAAAGCACACCAGCGGGGAGCCGGATTCGAGCGCCGCTTCGGCCCCGAGCGCGAAACGTTCGCCCACGACCGAGCCCATGGACCCGCCCATGTACGCGAAGTCGAAGGAGCACGCCACCAGGGGCCGCTGCTTCAGGGTGCCACGCATCGCAATCAGCGCGTCACGCTCCCCGGTGGCCTTCTGCGCCGCCTTGATCCGGTCCGAATAGCGCTTCTGGTCACGGAACTTCAGCACGTCGACGGGCGCCAGCGCGCCACCGATCTCGCTGCCGCTGTCCGGATCAAAAAACGCCTTGAGCCGGGCGCGGGCGCGGATCGGCATGTGGAAACTGCACTTGGGGCAGACCTCGAGGTTTTCCTCGAGTTCGGGCCGGTAGAGCACCACGCCGCAGCGGTTGCATTTTTCCCACAAACCTTCGGGAACGCCGCGACGCTTGCTGGCGGCGGCTTCGGTGCGGATGCCGGACGGCATGAGTTTCTTGAGCCAGGACATGCGTTGCGGGTTTCCCTGTGATTCCGAAGCGACCCACCCGATCGTGGCGCTCCCGTCGCGCGTCGCCCCATGGGCGACGAACGTCCAAGGTGAGAGTCTAGCGCAGCCGCCTGCGGGTGCCGATCAAGCCGGGACCATGGCGTCCAGTGCTTCACGCAGCGGCGCAAGGAACCCGGACGCGCACCGGGCCGCATCTTCCGGGTCCGTGGCGCCGGCGATCGCCGCGACCAGAGCACTGCCCACCACCACGCCATCGGCCTCGCTGGCCATGGTAGCCGCAGTCTGCGCGTCCCTGATGCCGAACCCGGCCATCACCGGCACCGGGCTTTGCCCACGGATCAGGTGCAGGCGGTCGTTGGCCGCACGGGTGTCGAGTCCATCGGCACCGGTGACTCCGGCATAGCTCACGTAATAGAGGTAGCCGGAGGCACCTGCGCACAGTTCGGCAATCCGCGCGTCGGAAGTGGTCGGCGCGGCCAGCAGGATCAGCGCCAGACCGTGCGGGGCGAAGGCGGCGCGGAACTCGGCCGACTCCTCCGGCGGCAGATCCACCAGAAGAACGCCGTCCACCCCGGCCTGCACCGCCTGGCGCGCGAACACCTCCGCACCGCGGATCTCGACGGGGTTGAGATAACCCATCAGCACGACCGGCGTTTCCTGGTCGCGCTCGCGAAACCTGCGCACGCAGTCGAACACGTAGGACACACCCGCGCCGCGCGCGAGCGCATTTTCGGAACTGCGCTGGATGGTAGGGCCATCGGCCATCGGGTCGGAAAACGCCACTCCCAGTTCGATGATGTCCGCCCCGGCCTCGGCCAGTGCATGCATGACCGGCACGGTCGCCTCCAGCGAAGGATCGCCAGCGGTGACGAAGGGCACCAGTGCCTTGCGGCCGATCATCTTCAGATGGGCAAGGCGCGTGTCGATTCGGCTCATGCGGCGGTACCCGGGAAGAGCGGAAGGCGGTCCGCGAAGGAAGCCAAAGGCGCGAAAAGGAGCAGGGAAATAGCTGAAAGCCCGAAGCCACCGCTGCCTGCCGCACCGGGCCGCTGCGCGGGAAACCATTCCGGGCTTTGCTTCCCACTTGCGCTTTTCGCATATTCCACGAACCAACCGCTCTCCAGACCCGACCTCATACCGACAACCCGTCGCGTGCAGCGATCGTGTGCACGTCTTTGTCGCCTCGACCGGAAAGATTGCACAGGACGATTTCGTCCTTCGGCAGTTCACGCGCGAGCTTCATCGCCTGGGCGACGGCGTGACTGGACTCCAGCGCGGCAAGGATGCCTTCGGTGCGGGCCAGCTCGTGGAATGCAGCAAGCGCTTCGTCGTCGGTAACCCCGATGTACTCCGCGCGTCCGGCGTCCTTCAGGAACGCATGCTCAGGGCCGACGCCGGGGTAGTCGAGCCCGGCGGAGACCGAATGGGTTTCGATGATCTGGCCATCGTCGTCGCACAGCACGTAGGTGCGGTTGCCATGCAGCACGCCGGGTCGCCCGGCTGCAAGCGAGGCGGCGTGCAGGCCGGTATCGATACCCTCGCCCGCCGCTTCGGCACCTACGATCCGCACGCGTCTGTCGTTGAGGAACGCATGGAACATCCCGATCGCGTTGCTTCCACCGCCGACGCACGCCGTGATCACGTTCGGCAGTTGGCCGTACTCGGCCAGCATCTGCTCGCGCGCCTCGCGACCGACCACCGCATTGAAGTCGCGGACCATGCGCGGGTAGGGGTCGGGGCCGGCGACCGTGCCGATGATGTAGAAGGTGTCGCGCACGTTGGTGACCCAGTCGCGCATCGCCTCGTTGAGCGCGTCCTTCAGGGTCTTTGAGCCCGACGTCACCGGCACCACGGTCGCGCCCAGAAGTTGCATGCGGTAGACGTTGATCTTCTGCCGTTCGATGTCCGTCGCGCCCATGTAGACCACGCATTCCAACCCGAGTCGCGCGGCGACGGTCGCCGACGCGACACCGTGCTGGCCCGCGCCGGTCTCGGCGATGATGCGGCGCTTGCCCATGCGCGAGGCCAGCAGCGCCTGGCCGATGGTGTTGTTGATCTTGTGCGCGCCGGTGTGGTTGAGGTCCTCGCGCTTGAGCAGGATGCGGGCGCCGCCGACCCGCTCGCTGAGCCGCTGCGCGTGGTAGAGCGGACTGGGGCGGCCGACGTAATGCGCGAGCTCGTAGTCGAACTCCTGGACGAAGGCCGGATCCACCCGCGCCGCGTCGTACGCCGAGGCGAGTTCCTGCAACGGTCCCATCAGCGTCTCGGCGACGAATCGCCCGCCGTAGCGGCCGAAGTGCCCGGACGAGTCCGGGTAGGCGTGGAAATCCTCGATCGCGTCCGCGCGCGCCGCGGCGGCCACGGCGGCGGAATCGGAAGTGGTCATGCGTCGTAGGTCAGGATGTGGCAGTCGGCACGGCGCACTTCCTCGACGAAGCGTCGCATGCGATCGCCGTCCTTGAGGCCGGGCT
>JALYOF010000051.1 GCA_030857025.1 Pseudomonadota bacterium
GCAGCGAGCCCAGGCCGCGCCCGCCGTGCCAGACGTCGCCGGTCACGGGCGCCAGCACCACGCCGAAAACCGGCTCGCCTTCGTCGATCAGCGCCAGGTTCACGGTGAACTCGCCGTTGCGCTTGACGAACTCGCGGGTGCCGTCGAGCGGGTCGACCAGCCACATGCGCGACCACTGGCGCCGGCGGGCGGTCACCTCGTCGGCCGATTCTTCCGACAGCACCGGAATGTCCGGCGTCAGCGCGGCCAGACCGTCGACGATGCAGTGGTGGGCTGCCATGTCCGCCGCGGTCAGCGGGGAGGCATCGAGCTTGCGCTCGACGGTGAAGTCCCCGTCGTAGATCGCGAGGATCGCATCGGAGGCGTCGCGGGCGATGGCGATGGCGCCCTCGCGCAACGTGTCGCTGATTTTCATGGGCTGCTCCGTGCGGCCGGAAGGGGGAAGGTCGAAGGCCGCGTCGCCGGCCTGGATTTTCTCACTGCTGCTGGCGCAACCACTCGCGCGCGATGAACAGCGCGGCGATACTGCGGCCGTCCGAGAACTCCTCGCGCAGAATCAGTTCGTGCAGCGCATCCAGCCGCCATGGCACGCGCTCCAGCGGCTCGGGTTCGTCGCCCGGCAGCTGTTCCGGGTACAGGTCGCGCGCCAGCACCACGTGCGCGCTGTGGCTCATGTAGGTCGGGGCGAGGCTCAGTTCGCGCAGTGCGAGCAGCGAACGCGCGCCGTAACCGGCTTCCTCCTTGAGTTCGCGATCGGCCGCCTGCAGCGGCGTCTCGCCGGCATCGATCTGGCCCTTGACCAAGCCCAACTCGTAGCGGTGCATGCCGGCGGCGTACTCGCGCACCAGCAGGACGGTGTCCGCGTCGAGCATCGGCACGACCAGCACCGCTCCATGGCCGCGGCCGTGCAGGCGCTGGAACTGGCGCCGCTCGCCGTTGCTGAACTCCAGGTCCAGGCGCTCGCGCTGGTAGGGGCCGTAGACACCGTCGTCGATCACGCGGTGGATCGTCGGCAGAGGGCGCGTCACCGGGCGACCCCGGCGCGACAGCGGCGCCGCCCGGCAGGCGCGATAATGGCGGGATGCAGAAGACAATTCATGATCCGGCGATGCTAGCAGAGCCCGCCACGCCGGCCGGCGAGCGCGCGGCCCGACACTGGCGCGAGCGCGACCTGGCGGTGCTGTGGCACCCGTGCACGCAGATGCGCGAGCACCCCGAAATCCTGCCGCTGCTGCCGATCGAGCGCGGCGAAGGCGCCTGGCTCATCGGCCGCGACGGGCGCCGCTACCTGGACGCGATCAGCAGCTGGTGGACCAACCTGTTCGGCCACGCCGAACCGCGCATCGCCGAGGCGATCTCGCGCCAGGCGAACACCCTGGAGCACGTGCTGCTGGCCGGCTGCTCGCACGCGCCGGCGGTGGAGCTTGCCGAGCAACTGCTGGCCCTCGCGCCGCGCCAGTCCGGTCGGCCGCCGTTGGCGAAGGTGTTCTATGCCGACAACGGCTCGGCCGGGGTGGAGGTGGCGCTGAAGATGGCGTTCCACTGGTTCCGCAATCGCGGCGAAGACCGGCGCACCAAGTTCGTCGCCCTGGAAGGCGGGTATCACGGCGAAACGCTGGGGGCGCTCGCGGTCGGCGACATCCCACTGTACCGCCGCGTCTATGCGCCGCTGCTGGCCGAGGCGCTGTTCGCGCCGTCGCCCGATGCGTACCTCGCCGAACCGGGGCAATCGGCCTCCCACCGCGCCGAGGACGCCGCCGATGCGCTCTCGCGGCTGCTGGATCACCATGCAGGCGAGATCTGCGCGCTGATCCTGGAACCGCTGGTGCAGTGCGCCGGCGGCATGCGCATGCACGATCCGGTCTATCTCAAGCGCGCGCGTGAATTGTGCGACGTGCACGGAATCTTCCTGATCGCCGACGAGATCGCGGTCGGGTTCGGCCGCACCGGCACGATGTTCGCGTGCGAACAGGCCTCGGTGATGCCGGACCTGCTGTGCCTGTCCAAGGGCCTGACCGGCGGCGCGCTGCCGCTGGCGGCGGTGCTGACCACGCAGGAACTCTACGATGGCTTCCTCGACGATTCGCGAGAGCGCGCATTCCTGCACTCGCACAGCTATACCGGCAATCCGCTCGCCTGCGCCGCGGCCCTGGCGACGCTGGGGATCTTCGCGTCCGACGGCATCGTCGAACGCAACAGGGCGACGGCCGCGCGCATGGCCGCGCTCGCCGCGCCGCTGGCCGCACACCCGCACGTCGCGCAGGTGCGGCAGGCGGGGATGATCGTCGCGATCGAGCTCAGTCCGGGCGGCGACCGGCGCGGCGGCTTCGATCCTGCGGCGCGAATCGGCCTGAAGGCCTACCGCGCCGCGCTCGACCGCGGCGTGCTGCTGCGGCCGCTGGGCGACGTGCTGTACTGGATGCCGCCGTACTGCGTGGACGAGGACGCGCTGTCGTGGCTGGCGCAGACCACGGCGCACGCGATCGACACCACCGTGGGCGGCTCGTGAGGCTGACCCGGGTGCATGTCGATTCCGCGCTGGCTGCCGGCGCGGAAGTCGAACTGCCGGAGGCCGCGGCGGCGCACCTGGCGCGCGTGCTGCGGCTCCAGGCGGGCGACGAGTGCGTGCTGTTCAATGGCGACGGCATGGACTACCCGGCACGGATCGTCGCCAGCAACAAGCGCTCGGTGCGCGTGCTCGTCGGGACGCCGGAGCGGATCGCACGCGAATCGCCGCTGCGCATCGTGCTGCTGCAGGGCATCGCCCGCGGCGAGAAGATGGACCTGATCCTGCAGAAAGCCACCGAACTGGGTGTCGCCCAGGTGCGGCCGCTGACCTCGCAGCGCAGCGAGGTGAAACTCGACGCCGAACGCGCCGCCAGGCGGGTCGCGCACTGGCGCCAGGTCGTGGTCGCCGCGTGCGAACAAAGCGGCCGGGCTGTGGTTCCCGAGGTGCTGGTCCCGGCCGGACTGGCCGCGGTGCTGGAGGGGCTCGCGGAGCCGGGGCTGCGCCTGATCCTGGACCCCAGCGGGACGCTCGCGCTCGCACCTCTGCGCGCACCTGCGCACGCCACCGTGGTGCTCGCGGTCGGCCCGGAAGGCGGCTGGTCGCCACTGGACCGGCAGCAACTGCTGGCGGCGGGGTTCGAGGGCTTGCGGTTGGGGCCGAGGGTCCTGCGAACCGAGACCGCGGCACTGGCCGCGATCTCGGCGCTGCAGGCGCGGTTCGGCGACTTCGACTGATCGCGGGAAAGCGCGCGACCGGTGCGCCACCGGATCGACCGGTCAGGCGGCCGTGGCGAGCGCCTCGAAGATGAATTGTTCCACCGCTTCCAGATCGGGCACGAACGCGTCGTCCTCGTTGAGGGTTACTCGCGCCTGCACGCCCTTGGGAAGCTCGCCCTCGTCCGAGTTGACGACGAGGCCGGCGCGCGACACCGTCACCAGCCGCGGGAAGCCCTGGGTGAGAACCGCGAAGTACGGCGCCTTGGCGTTGCCGCCGAGCGCCTTCAGCACGACCACCTTGCTGCCGAGTCCGCCTTTCTCATCGGCCAGGGAGGCCAGCCGCGCGAATGCGATCAGGGGCAACTGCCAGCCACGCCAGCGGATCCTGCCCAGCAGCCAGTCGGGCGCATCGGCCACGGGTTCCGGCGGTGCGAACGACATCACCTCGGCGATGGTCGCGTTGGGCAGCAGCAGCCGTGAGCCGACCAGTTGGATCAGCACGCCGCGAACATCGCCTTCGGGCTGATCGGCGGCCTCGCCGTGGCCGTCGGACTTGTGCTTATGCCTGGACATCGAGGACTCCTCTGGTCGACCAACGTGCACTCAGGCGCAGTGCGAGCGCGGCAGGTGCTGCGACTTCGCCCCCGTGCGCGGCCAGCGCGTCGGGCGCGGCGGCGTCATAGCAGCCTTCGGCGGCCTGTCCGGCCACCAGCGCGCCGGCCCGGCTGTGGGCCATTGCCGCCTCGACATGGGCAGGATCGCTTCCGCTGAGCAGCAACACCGCGCTGTCGGATGAAGGCAGCGCCGCGATCACGGCGTGGCTGGCGTCCTCGCTGAAGCGGATTCCGCCTTCGTCCGCGGTGGCACCGATGCTGTCGGACAGGATGTAGACGGTGCCCGCTTCCGCGGTTTGCGCCGGCTCGGCCAGCACCACCGTCAACCTGGTCGCGCGCTGCAACTGCGTAACCAGGCGGTCGTAGCGGCCGCCTTCGAGCCGCTGCTGCACCAGCACCGGACGCGCGAATCCGGTCGGCAGCGCGCCGAGCAACTGGCGAACCGCGTCGGGGCCGCCCACGCCGCTGAGGATCAGCACCGCGCCGGTCGCCTCGGGTCCGCGACGGGGCGTGTCGTCGACCAGGGACAAGCTGGATATCCGCTGTTCCAGGTCGATCAGGTCATGGCGGAAGCTGTCGCGCGTCGAAGGCGTGTCCTTGGCGCCGGCTTCGTGTTCGTCGTCCTGCAGCGACAACTCCCCGAAGCTGGCGGAATCGGCCGTGCCCTGCCCGTCTTCCGCGGCGGCAGCGTCGGGCTCATCGAGCTGGGCACGGCGGGGATTCAGCGCCGCGACCGCGTCGAAGTCGTCGAACCCGCCCGCGCCTGCAGCGTCGGCGGCGACCGCTTCGGTGCCGTTCTGCGGAGCCGTGTCGAGGGTGAAATCGAAACCGGCGAACGCGTCGTCGGGCGCCGCGGGACCGGGCGCGACCTCGTCCCAGGACGGCATCTCCAGATCCGCCGGGTCGGCCGAATGCCCGGCCGCGGGTGCGTCGTCATCGGGAAGCGACAGCCCGGAGAGCGACGGGTCGTATGGCGCGAATCCGCTGTCCAGATCGAAACCGTCGAACTCGGCGTTTACCGGGTCGAACGCGTTCGCCGGACTGGATGTACTCACCGACTCCATCTCCGCGGCATCGGCATCGGGCAGGCCCGGCGCCTCCACTGCGGTTTCCGCAATGGCCGCAGCGGCCTCCGCCGGAGCGGGACCTGCGTCGTCGGCCGGAGCGAAAGCTGCGGCATCGGCCACCACGGGTTCGCGGCTCGGCGGCAGCACGTTCGCGTGACCCTGCAACTTGGCGACGAGATGGCGCTGCCAGCGGGCTGCGTCCCATCCTTCGCGCGAGGCGGCGTGCTCGGCCTCCTCGTAGATCACCTCGACCGCCTTGTCGCCAAGCACCTCATCGAACTGCTCCAGGGCCTCCTCGGTCAGCGGATCCAGTGCCACCACGACGATCTCCGGGCGCATGTCCCGAAGCTCCTCCGGCTTGAGCTGGGTCGGATCGGCCGAGATCACGCAGTTGGCGCCGGCCTCCTGCAGCACCTCGCTCAGCCGCTCGCGGGCCAGACCCGGGCGCGCGAGCAGTGCCACCCGCCGGCCTTCGGCATCAATCACCATGACGCGCCGTCATCCCGAGCATTTCAAAGACGTTGCGCATCAACTCGGGCTCCTGGTACGGCTTGCCGAGGTAGCGTTCGACGCCGATCTCGAAGGCGCGCTGGCGATGCTTCTCGCCGGTGCGCGAAGTGATCATCACGATCGGCACGTTGCGCAGGCGCGGATCGGCCTTCATCAGCGTTGCCAGCTCGTAGCCGTCCATGCGCGGCATTTCGATGTCCAGCAGCATCAGGTCGGGCACGACATCGGCCATGCGTTCGAGCGCGTCGACGCCATCCTTCGCTGTGGCGACGGCGAAGTTGTGGCGCTCCAGCACGCGACCGGTGACCTTGCGCATCGTGACCGAGTCGTCCACGACCATCACCAGCGGGACCGAGCGCTGCTCGACCACGGCGACCGCGGCCGGCACGTGGCCCCGCGGCAATGCGGCGTGGCGGCGTACCAGCGGGGCGACGTCGAGGATCACCACGACGCTGCCGTCGCCCATGATCGTCGCGCCGAAAATGCCCGGGACGGATGCGACCTGCGGCCCGACCGACTTCACCACGATTTCGCGGCTGCCGACGACCTGGTCGACCGTGACCGCGGCGCGCAGGTCGCCGGCCCGGATCAGCAGCACCGGCATCTGCAACTGGCCTTCGGCCTTCGCCGGCGCATGCCCGATCAGGTGGCCGAGGTCGCGGACCGCATAATCCTCGCCGCCGTAGACGTACTTCGCATCCTCGCCGTCGGCACCGTTCAGCTGGTCCCGGGCGATGCGGCCGACGCCGCGGACCGATGCGATCGGCACCGCGAAGGAGGTGTCGCCGATGCGCACGAACACCGCCTGGGTGACCGCCAGCGTCTGCGGCAGGCGCAGGGTGAAACGCAGGCCCTTGCCCGGATTGGACTGGATGTCGAGCGTGCCGCCCAGCTGGCGTACTTCGCTGGCCACCACGTCCATGCCGACGCCGCGGCCGGCGAGCCGGCTCACCGAGTCGGCGGTCGAGAATCCGGGCTCCAGGATCAGAGCGTCGAGGTCGGCGTCGATCAGCACCGCATCGCCGGAGATCAGGCCACGCTCCTCGCCGCGGCGACGAATCGCCTCGCGGTCCAGTCCACGCCCGTCGTCGGCCACTTCCAGCACGACTTCCGAGCCTTCGCGCCGGATCGTGATGGAGACCGTGCCCTCCTCGGGCTTGTTGGCCTGCAGCCGCTGCTCCGGCGTCTCCAGCCCGTGCGCAACCGCGTTTCGCAGCATGTGTTCCAGCGGCGCGGTCATGCGCTCCAGGACGTTGCGGTCGAGCTCGCCCTGGGAGCCGTCGAGCTTGAGCTGGACCTGCTTGCCCAGTTCTCCGGCGGCCTGGCGCACCACGCGGCGCAGGCGCGGCAGCAGACCATCGAACGGCACCATGCGCGTGCGCATGAGGCCTTCCTGGAGGTCGGAGCTGACTCGCGACTGCTGCAGCAGCAGGGTTTCGTACTGGCGGGTCAGGTCGTCGAGCGTGACCTGCAGGCTGCCCTGGTCGGCCGCCGACTCCGACAGCGCCCGCGAGAGCTGCTGGAGGTTGGAGAAGCGGTCCAGTTCCAGCGGATCGAAGGTCGGCTCGGCCGAATCGGCCTCGCGCTGGTAGCGCGCGACGATCTGTGCCTCGGTCTCGATCTCCAGGCGGCGCAACTGATCGCGCATTCGGGTGTTGGTGGCGGCCATTTCGGCGATGGCGCCGCGGAAAGCACCCAACTGCTGCTCCAGGCGCGAGCGGTAGATCGCGACCTCGCCGGCGTAGTTGACGAGGCGATCGAGCAGGTCCGCACGGATGCGCACCTGTTCCTGCGGCGCGCGCACCCCGATGTCGTCCTCGTCTGCGGCGACGTGATCGCTGATCGGAGCCGACAGCGGCTTGAGCTGGGCTGCAGGCGCCGGCGCGAGGCTGTCGGTCGCGAACGCGATGTCGACCGGTGCGGGCTGCCGCAGATAGGTTTGGCCGCGCGAGCGCGCCTCGAACTCGGCGATGAGGGTCTGCGGCATCGCGACGGCGCGGCGATCCCCGACCCGGGTGACCATCGCGTGCAGCCGGTCGAAGCCGCGCTCCAGCAACGGCACGCCGTCGACGCCCAGCTCGCGGCGGTGTTCGACCACCGACTCCAGCAGCGACTCCATGACGTGCCCGAGCTCGCCGATGGCCATGATGCCGGCCATGCGGGCGCCGCCCTTGAGCGTGTGCAGGTCGCGCTGCAGGCCAACGAGCGGCTCGCGTTCGCTGGGGCGGGCACGCAGCTGCGCGAGCAGTCCGTCGGAGTGATCGAGCAGGTCGACGCCTTCTTCCACGAAGATGTCCACCAGCTCCGGATCCAGATCGGACAGATCGAGCGCCTGATCGGGATCGGGATCGGCTCCCGTCAGCTCAGCGAAGGCGGCGGCGTGGTCGGTTTCGTCCGCATCGGCGGTCGGCGAAAGCTCCGCGTCGTCCAGCACGGGCTGCGGCAGCGCGTCCTCGGCCTGTGCCTCGGGCACGGCGTCGTCGCGGCCGGTCGGCGCTTCCGCGGCCGCATCGAGTTCCGCTCCG
Organism: Pseudomonadota bacterium; assembly: GCA_030857025.1. Classification (GTDB taxonomy): domain Bacteria; phylum Pseudomonadota; class Gammaproteobacteria; order Xanthomonadales; family Xanthomonadaceae; genus Lysobacter_K. Next base: position 7,942 of record JALYOF010000051.1, read on the forward strand.
TCGGCGAGGAGAGCCTCGGTGGGTTCGTCGCCGGCTTCTTCGGTGTCGATCGGTGCCGGATCGTCGAAGCCGGATTCGGTCGCTGCGATTTCGAACGCATCCTGCTCCAGCAGGACCCGCTCGCGCTCCGCCTCGGCCATCGCCAGTTCGCGGGCGACACGATCGGCTTCGGCATACTCGGCTTCGAGCGCAGCGTATTCGCGCTCCTCCTCCGCCAGTCGTTCGGCCTCCACGCGCGCGGCCCCGAGACGCTCGGCCTCCTCGGCTTCGAGCGCGGCGTACTCGCGTTCTTCCTCCGCGAGACGCTCGGCTTCGGCGCGCTCGGCTTGCTCCGGCTCCGCGTGCTCCGGCTCCGCGTGCTCCGGCTCTGCCTGCTCCGGCTCTGCCTGCTCCGGCTCTGCCTGCTCCAGCTCTGCCTGCTCCGGCTCTGCCTGCTCCGCCTCTGCGTGTTCGGCCTCGTGCTCAGGCTCGCCTGCGGCGATCTGCTCGGCTGCGATCTGCTCGGCTGCGATCTGCTCGGCTTCGGCGGCGAGGCCGGCATCCTCGACCTCGACGACCGGGGCCGCTGCGGCCGGCCAGGCTCCGGTCTGTTCGGCTTCGGCGCGCTCAGACTCGGCACGCTCGGCTTCGGCGCGCTCGGCTTCGGCGCGTTCGGCTTCGGCGCGCTCGGCTTCGGCTCGCTCGGCTTCGGCTCGCTCGGCTTCGGAACCCTGATCGGGCCCATGGCTGTCTTCGCCAGAGTAGGCCCTCAGGTCGACCGCACCCAGCGAAGTACCAACGCCGTATTCGGCGAATCCGTCCTCTTCGACGATCTCCGCCGGCCTGACCGGCGGCAGGGTGTCGCGAAGCTCCGACATGCGCGAGGCGAGGCCGGCAAAAATCGGTACCCTGGGCGTCTCGGACTGAAGGGCTGCAAGCGTGCTCGCGATGGCCGCCGATACGGCGGTGATTGCGGCGAGTCCCTCGGGGCCCGGACGCTCACCCAGCGCCAGCAGGCGCCGTACATAGGTTTCGGTTGGGGCCGTGATTTCGGTGATGACTGGAACTTCGGTCATCGCGAAGGCGCCATTGAGCGTGTGAATTGCCCGCTGCAGGCTTTCGGTCGCTGCCTGCGGCTCGGTGACACTGCCCGAAATCCAGTGCTCGATCGTCTGCAGATGGCCGCTGACTTCGCTTCCCAGGATTTCCAGCAGCACCGGATCAACAGAGGCCAGTACGCCCTCCGGCTCTACTTCGGACTGCGGCTCGGCTTCGAGCTGCGGACTTCCGGACTCTTCGGACGCCGCATCGCGGGCTTCCACTTCGACGCCGGAGCTTTCGATCGGTGCCGGTACAGCGGGAGCTGTGTACCAGGCTTCCTCGCCAGCGGCCAGGCGGGTAGCGACGGCCTCGATTCCCTTCAGGTCGGCGTGGACCTGGCCGGAGCCCTGCAATGCGCCATGCAATTGCGGCAGCGTCTCGTGCACGCGCTCCACCAGCGCGAGCACCGCGGGTGTGGCGTTGCGCGTGCCGTCGAGCACGCGGTTGAGCATGTCTTCGATTTTCCAGCTGAACTCGCCGAGTGTCTTGGCGCCAACCAGCCTTCCGCTGCCTTTCAACGTGTGGAAGACGCGGCGGATGGAGCGCTGGAGTTCCGGATCGTCCGGCGCGGAACGCCACGACGGCAGCATGCTGCCCAGGTTGGAAATTTCCTCTTCGAGCTCCTCCAGGAACACCTCGCGGATCTCGTCGTCGATGTCGTCGCTGTGTTCGAAGCCGTCAGCGCCCGCCGGAACAGACCGCGTCACTGGCACCGCAGCTGGCGGGGCGGCCACCGGCGTTTCGGTCGAAATCTCCGCGGCCGGACGCACTGGCGGCAGCTCCGACAGGAACGGATCGAGCGATGCCGCTTCGGCAACCGGGGCGTCGGTCGGCCCGAGACCGGACACGAGCATCCCGTCGACCACGGGCGCCAATGCAGCGAGCGCATCCGCGGATGGTTCGGGAGCAGCTTCGTCTGGTAGCGGCCAGTAGCGCAGCGCCTCCAGGCTGTGACGGGCAATATCGAGAATGCGATCGCGGTTCGGCCGCTGGTCGCGCAAGGCCTCCAGGTAGTACTCGATGCTGGCCAGCGCGTCGGCCAGCGTATCGAGCTGCTGCCCGCTTGGAACCCGGAGGCCATTGATCAGTTCGTTCTGCGCATAACGCCTGATGCCGGTGAGATAGCGCGCCGGCAACGGCAGGTTGAGGATGCGCAGTGCACCCGACACTTCGTCCAGCAGGCGGGGGACCTCACAAAGCTCGGCGTGATCCCAGCCGGTTTCGACAAATGCAACGAAGGACTGGCGGGCGTCACCAAAGTTGGCAATGGCCTCGCGCACCACGATGTCCAGCACCTTGCGCGACTCGCCAGCGAGCCGATCCTCGTCAGTCTGGTCATCGGACAAGCCCAGGCCGGATACCTGCTCGTCGAGCGACCCGTCGACGTACAGCAACGCACCTGCGATCTCCAGCAGCGCGGACTCGTCGGCCGCACGTTCGCCGGAAACGATCTTCTGCATGGCATCGCGCTGCTGCACGACAACGCCGCGCGCAACGCCAAGCCCCATCATCCCCAGCGTGTCGCTGATCCGCCCCAGTGCATCCACTTGCGGCAGCAACTCGGCAATGTCGATCTTGCCGGTGCGGAGGTAGAGATCGAGCGCATCCTTGACCCGCAGCAGGTCGTCCTTGATGGCGACCGAAACCGTGTCCAGCAGCGCGCGATTGCGACCGCTGAGACTGCCACGCGCGTGCTCGATCTCCGACTCGCTGCGCCGGTGCGATTCCAGCTGGAACGTCCGGCGCAGATCGTCGAGCGCCGGGTGAGCGCTGTCGCTGTTGGCCACGTGATAGAGCAGTTCGCGCGTCGGATCGACGGCGGGACCACTGCGGCCAACGGCGAAGTCGCGATCAAGCAGCTGCCGTATCTCGGTTTCCACGCCAGCGAATGCGCCACGCAGCGCCAACGTGGGCGCCACCGCGCCGTCGCGAAGCGCGCTGGCGACAGAGGATGCTACCCACAACATCCGACGGAGCGGCTCGACCACCACCTCGCCCAGAAGGCCGTCGATGGCAACCGACAGACGTCCCGAGTCGGGCACGGCCGCGTCAGTCGTCGGCCATGCTGCGAGCGCAGCGTGCAATGCGGCCAGCCCGGGGCTGGCGTTGCCAGTGGCCGAAGCAGGCACCTTCGGCATCGGCAGGTCGTCCGGGAGCGGGCGATCGAGATTGGGAGCAAACAGCACGCTCTCGCCAAGCCCCGGTTCGCCGCGCGCGGCACGCAATTCGTTGAGCAGGGGCAGCAGGACGATCGGAATGTCGCGGTGACCGCCCTGCAGCCGCTCCAGGTAATCGGGCAACTGGACGACGCCGCGCATCAGTACCGCGCAGGCCTCGTCGAGTTGGGAGACCTCGCCGTGCTGCAGCGACAACGCCAGCCGCTCCATTTCCTCGGCGATCATCGCTGGCGCGTTGAGCTCCACCATGCGCAGAGTTCCGTGCACCTGGTGCAGGTGGTTGGCGCAGACTCGCATGCGCTCCACCACGGTGGGCGCCTCGGCAAAAGCTTCGATTTCCTGCCGGGCCTGGCGCAGGGTTTCATCGAGCTCGGGCTTGATCCAGCCAAGCGTCGTGGTATCGATGGCGTCGCTCATCACCGTCATTGCACGCTCAACCGATCAACGGAGTCGTGTTGCAGGACATTTCGGCCGATGCAGGGCCCCCGGTGTAGCGTGCTGTTCATCGCTGCTCCAACCTTCGTCTTCAGGCCGGCAGCTTGAAGTCGGCGACCGAGCGGCGGAGGTCGGCGGCGAGCTGGGCGAGGTTTCCAATCGACTGCGCCGTCTGGTTGGCGCCCTGCGTCGTCTGCGAGGTGATCTGCTGAATCGTGTTCATGGTGACGGTGATGTTCGCCGCAGCGCCGGACTGCTGCTGCGCCGCCGAGGAGATGCCCTGGATGAGACCGGACAGATCCGACGACACCTTTTCGATCTCGCCCAGCGCGGTACCCGCGTCCTCAGCCAGTCGTGCACCGGCGACCACCTCCGAGGTGGTCTGTTCCATCGAACTGACCGCCTCGTTGGTATCGGACTGAATCGTCTGCACCAGCGTCTCGATTCGCTTGGTCGCGTTGGACGCGCGCTCTGCGAGGCGTTGCACTTCGTCGGCCACCACCGCGAACCCGCGGCCGGCCTCACCGGCCGATGCCGCCTGAATCGCGGCGTTCAGCGCCAGGATGTTGGTCTGCTCGGAGATGTCGTTGATGAGTTCGACGATCGAGCCGATTTCCTGCGAGGACTCGCCCAGGCGCTTGATTCGCTTGGAGGTCTCCTGGATCTGGTCGCGAATGGAGTCCATGCCGGCGATCGTCTGGCGCACCACGCCGGCGCCCTTCGTGGCGATCTGCACCGAACGCTGTGCCACGTCGGCCGACTCGGCGGAGTTCTTCGACACCTGGTTGATACTGGCCGCGATTTCGCTGATGCGGTCGGAGGCCGAAGAGATTTCCTGCGCCTGGTGCTCTGCCGCTTCGGCCAGGTGCATGGCGGTTGCCTGCGTCTCCTGCGCGCTGGATGCGACCTGGACCGAGGTGTCGGTAATGGTCTGTACCAGGCTGCGCAGCTGTTCGACGGCGAAGTTGATCGAGTCGGCGATGGCGCCGGTCATGTCCTCGGTCACGGTCGCCTTGACCGTCAGGTCGCCTTCTGCGAGCGAACCCATTTCGTCCAGCAGGCGCATGATCGCCTCCTGGTTGCGGTTGTTGAGCTCCATGGTGGTTTCGAAGCGGATGCGGTCCGACCGGCGCGAACTGAGGTACAGGCCGACCAGTGCGACCAGCACGGCGATGCCCGAAAGGATGCTGGTCCAGAGGTTGCCCAGAATGCTGGTGTCCTTCAAGGAACCGAAGGCAGTGAAGGCACCGAACAGGCGCTTGGCGTCTTCCAGGAGCTTGTCGGACCCGTCGGTGATCGCGGCAGCCGCGGCTTGTGCGCGGAACAGGTTCTGCGAGGAAGCCAGGATCGCGTCGAGATCCGTCTTCATCTCCTGCCACATCGTCTCGGACTGGGCCAGCGCCTCCAGGGCACCGCCGTTGCTGAGCGGAGTGACGCCGAACGCAGTGTCGCCGCTTCGCAGACCGGTCAGCACGTTGCCGAACACGGCCGCATCGCGGGCGAGTGCCTCACCTGCCAGGGCCGCGCCGCTGCCGCCGGCGCGGATCTCCGTGATGCGGCGAGCCATGGTTCCCGACAACACGACCTGGCGCAGGGCGATGTAAACCTGCGAGGACGGCGAGCCGCTCGCCGACATTGCCCGCACCAGTTCGTCCAGGCGCGCCTGGAGTTGCGGCACCTTGTTGGTGAAGCTGTCGGCGTTGCCGGCCAGCGCCAGCACGGCCTTTTCACTGGCGATCACCTGCTCGGCGCTCTTGCCCAGCGGCACCCAGGTGGTGGTGACGGTCTGGATCGGCCCGGCGACGCCGGCGGTGTTGCCGAAATTGCTGTTGAGCTGGGCGATGTCCTGGTCGACCTCGGACTTGGTCGTGCGGAACGTGGCGAATGCCGTCGGGTCGCCGTTGACCGCCGCCTGTCCCTGCACCGCCAGCTGCTGCGACAGCACCTGCAGATCGGAAGCCGACGAACTGGCACCGCCGAGCCGCGCACCCTTCCAGGTGGCGTAGCCGGCATTGAGCGCGAAGATCAGCAGCGACACGCCCAGCACGACCAACCAGGCATTGACGCCGAGATTGCGCGTGTTGCGGGCTACGGAATTCATCTCAGTGCTCATGGTTCGACCTCAAGTGTGCTGCGTGTGCGGCGTTTGGCGTTGGACGGCCTCAGGCCGCGGCTTGTCGAAATTCGGGTGTGCGCGCCAGTCGATCGAGGCTGAAGATCGCCCAAGGTTGATCGTCCTGGAGGTACGCACGCTCGATGAAGTTTGCGAAGCGACCGTCGGCCAGCGATTCGGCCTCGATCTGTTGTCCGTCATTGAAACTGCGCTGCCCGTAGAGCTCGTCGATCAGCACTGCGACGTTGCCGCCGGACTGGCGGACCAGCAGGATGCGCTGGCTGTCGTGGAGCACGGTTCGCTCGCCTTCCATGAACTGCTTGAGATCGACCACCGGAAGCAGGTTTCCGCGGACGTTGGCCAGGCCCAGCATCCACGGCTGCGCGCCGGGCACTGGCGTGACCTGCGGCAAAGGCAGGATTTCAAGCACTTCCTCGAACCCCGACGCAAGACGGCGGGAGCCGATGCGGTAGCCCACGCCGCGCCACAAGCCGGGCGCGTCGAGCTGCTCTGGCAGGCCTACGACGTGCGCCAGGCTGCGCCGCTCGTAGTCCACCAGCACGTCGAAGGGACTGCGATGTTCAGAGTGCTGCTGGTTCATGCCATGACTCACGGCACCAGCAGTGCGTTGATTCGTGCGATCAGTTCGTCTTCGCGGGGAGGTTTGACGATGTAGTCCTTCGCTCCCTGGCGCAGTCCCCAGGCCTTGTCGGTGTCCATGCCCTTTGTGCTCACGATCAGCACCGGAATGGCCTTGGTCTCGGCGTCGCGCGACAGCGCGCGGGTTGCCTGGAAGCCGTTCATGCCGGGAAGGATCACGTCCATCAGCACCAGGTCCGGCATTTCCCGCCGACAGACCTCAATGCCGTCCTCGGCGCTGCCGGAGGCGAGCACGTCATGGCCGTTGCGCTCCAGCAACTGCGTCAGGACCGCCGTGTCCGTCGGCGAATCCTCGATAAGAAGAATACGTGCCATGTATAAAGCCTCTCCCCCCCCGGTCAGACATTGCTTACGTGCGTTCGAATCGCATCGAGCAGTTCTTCGCGCGTGAATGGTTTGGTCAGGTACTGTTCCGAGCCTACGATGCGGCCCCGGGCCTTGTCGAACAGTCCGTCCTTGGAAGACAACATGATGACCGGCGTGGACTTGAAGGTCTGGTTGTTCTTGATCAGCGCGCAGGTCTGATAGCCGTCCAGCCGCGGCATCATGATATCCACGAAAACGATCTGGGGTTGCTGATCGGCGATTTTCGCCAGTGCCTCGAAACCGTCGGTGGCCGTCACGACTTCGCAGCCTTCGCGCTTCAGAAGCGTTTCGGCGGTGCGTCGGATGGTCTTGGAGTCATCGATCACCATCACCCGCAATCCAGCCAGGCTACCGTTTCGACCCTCGTCCTGCATTCACGTTTCCCCGGTTGCGAGCGCCGCGCTTGCTCGGCGCGCCGCGAGACTGCCTTTATTCCAAGCTGGCGGCATGCTGTCAAGCGCGCATTTCGTGGCGCGTGACCCGGAACGCCCGTTCCGCACCCCAGCGGTCACCGGTGCGCTGCTAACATCGCGGCAATTCCACCTCGCCGAGCCGCCATGCCGTTGGATATCGTCGTTGTGATGGACCCGATCGAGTCGATCAGGATCGCGAAGGACTCCACCTTTGCGATGCTGCTGGAAGCGCAACGTCGGGGCCATCGACTGCTTTATGTACAGGCGGGCGGACTCGGTTTGCGCGACGGATCGGCCGTGGCCATCGTCAGCGAGCTGTCGGTTCGCGACGATCCCGCTGGCTGGTTCACGCTCGGAACACCCGCGTCGATTCCCATGGGCGGCAATCATCTGATATTGATGCGCAAGGATCCTCCCGTGGACCCGGCGTTCATCCAGGACACGCTGATCCTCAGTGCCGCACAGCGCGCCGGCGCCATGGTGGTGAACGATCCACGTGGTCTTCGCGACCTGAACGAGAAGCTCGCGGCGCTGGAATTCCCGCAGTGCTGCCCGCCCACCGTGGTCAGCCGCGACGCTGCGACGATCAAGGCGTTCGTCGGCGAGCACGGCGACGCGGTGCTCAAGCCGCTGGACGGCATGGGCGGGCGCTCGATCTTCCGGGTCAGCGCGGGCGAGCCGAACGTCAACGTGATCCTGGAGACGGTCACCGACGGCGGGCGCCAACTGGCGATGGCGCAGCGCTACATCCGCGAAATCACCGATGGCGACAAGCGCATCCTGCTGATCGACGGCGAACCGGTCGACTATTGCCTCGCGCGGATCCCTCAGGGCGACGAGTTCCGCGGCAACCTGGCCGTGGGCGGTCGTGGCGAGGGCCGCCCGCTCTCGGAGCGCGACCGTTGGATCGCAGCCCAGGTGGGGCCGGAGATGAAGCGCCGCGGCATGGTCTTCGTGGGGCTCGACGTGATCGGCGATTACCTGACCGAGGTGAATGTCACCAGCCCGACCTGCATTCGCGAACTCGACAGAATTTTCGGGCTCAACATCGCCGGCGACCTGTTCGACGCCATCGAGGCCCGTGCCGCCTCGATGCCGACCGCCGGGCGCGCATGAGCGCAATGGTGGCACCCGGACCGGTGGCGGGTGGTCGGGGCGGGGTCGATGAAGGCCATCGCCTCGGGGCGACGATGGTGCTGTCGCTGCTGGTCCACGGCGTGCTGCTGCTGGGAGTCGGCTTCGCGCTGGAAAGCGCCGCGCCGGTGGTGCCGACGCTGGACGTGATGATCACCGAGACCACCACCGCGCTGACCCCGAAACAGGCCGAGTTCCTCGCACAGGCCAGCAATCAGGGCGGCGGCGAACACGACGCCAGCACGCGCCCGCGTGCCCCGCAGTCCGGACCCGTGCCGCAGGAGACCGATGGTGTCGCCGCACGCACGCTCCGCGCCCAGGCGCCTGCCCCGTCACCACCGCCGCAATCACGGGTCGTCAGCAGCACCCGCGGCGAGCAGCCCACCCCGATCGCGCAGGAAACGACCACGCCCAGCGAGCGGCCGCTGCCGCAGGGCCGCGAAAATATCGAGCACGACATGGCGATGGCGCGGCTCGCGGCGGAGATCCACATGCAATCGGAACGCTACGCCAAGCGGCCCAAACGCAAGTTCGTGTCGGCCAGCACCCAGGAGTACGCCTGGGCCGGCTATCTTCGCGAATGGGTCGACCGCGTCGAGCGCGTGGGCAATCTCAACTATCCGGACGAAGCGCGGCGGCGTCAGCTGTCCGGCCAGGTGGTGATCAGCGTGGCGGTGCGGCGCGACGGCAGCGTGGAGCGTTCGGAGATCGTGCAGTCCAGCGGCGTTGCCCTGCTGGACGCGTCCGCGCTGCGGATCGCCAAGCTCGCCGAACCCTATCCGCCGCTGCCGAAGACCTCGGAAGACCCCGACGTGCTCCACGTCACCCGCACCTGGCAATTCCTTCCCGAGGGTGCGTTGATCGACGGGCGCTGAAGGGGCCGTCGGTGTGCTGCATTATGGAAGTGCGAAACCGATGTGCGAAGGAATACGAGTGCGCCTCAGCCGCCGCTTCCGGATTTCCCCTGCTTCTGCTGCATGCCCTGCATCATCGGCAGGGCCTCGTCCGGATCGTGGGCCGCGTCCGGTGCGGGCGGCGAGAACACCAGGCCGCTGGTGTATCTCGACTTTTCGCCGGATTTGAGTGATTTGATCTGCTTTCCGTACTCCATGCGCGCATCCTCGACGCTGCGCTTGCCGGTGGCTACTTCGTGGGCAAGGTTCACCGCGAGGAAATTCGCCGCTTCCTTGTCGCAGCGCGCCGACATCTCTCCGACCGTCCGCTCCAGCACGACGCTGCCGTCGTACCTCGCCAGATCGTCGTAGCGGTCCAGCGGCGCTTCGTAGCTGATCCACTGCTGCATTACGTCCGGGTGGGGCATGGGAAAGTTGTGCGGCACCGCGTTCTGGTACACGACGGTACGCTTCCAGGGTCCGGTCTCGCCCCATACGGCCGTGCCTCCGGCGACGGAGACTGGACCTCCGTACTTGTCGGTCATGAACCTGATCGCGTCGCGGGATGCCTGTGGCCAGTCGCGCGTCATCTGGTCGACCTGCGTCGGGTTCATGCGGCCCTGCTGCGGTCGGTTCTGGGCCGCCCTGTTCTGCCCCGCTGCCTGCGCGGGACGGGCGCGGTCGGTCTGCATGGGAGGCGTCCGGGTCTGCGGCGCCGTTGCGGGGGTGGTCTGGGCCTGGGTGCGCCGATCCTCTTGCCCTCGCTCCTGTGCGACCGACCCGGCCGCGGAAGCAAGCAAGGTGGCCGATGCGAGCAGGGTCGTTGTCAGCTTGTGGTGCATGGAGTGCTCCTGTTGAGGTGACGTGGGCAGCGACGAGGCCACCGCACGGATACGCTCTCAACGCGGGAGTTACCCGCAGGTGACCCCTTCGTGCACGTCGAACCAAATTCTCCATCCGGCGTTCAGCTGGCATCACCGCCCGAGTGAGCCCACGCCGCGGATTGCGCGTCCCGATCAGCGGCCAGCGCGTAGTGCCTGCTGCTCCGCGATCGTCAGGGCGACGTTGTTTCGCAGGTAGGCGGGCTCGACCCTGTCCGGATCCACCGCTTCTCCACGCTCGAAGGCGGCCGCGCCGAGCCGCGCGACCGCCGACGCGCGCGGGAGCGCGCTCGCGTCCACCATCAGCAGCCGGCCCTGCAGCCGCGCCGACAACGCGCCTTCTTCTGCGGCGAATCCCGTGCCTACGCCATGCCATTGGAGTTCGCCTTCCGGCAGCAGGACCGAACCGGGCGCACCGACCGCCTCGTCGCCGAGTGCTTCGATCGCACCGCCGCTCTGCAGGCGAAAAGTCCCGCTGTAGACCTCGCCCATGCGCGCGTCGATCGCGGCCAGCACGAAGTCGTCCTGATCGCCGCCAATGCCAGCTGCGCGCCGCGTTTCCACCAGACTCGACGCGGCAAGCGCGGCAAGGGTCGACACGGGGACGACCGGCCGGTCCAGAGCCAGCGCGATGCCCTGTGCGATCGCGATGGCCAGGCGCACGCCGGTGAATGCCCCCGGACCACGCCCGACCGCGATTGCATCCAGCGAGCTCCTGGCGATGCCCGCCTCGGCCAGTAATTCTCCGGCCCAGGGCAGCGACAGTTCGGCGTGCCGGCGCGGTGCGAGTTCGAACCGTTCGCGCACCTGACCGTCGATCCACAGAGCCACCGAGCAGCCCTCGGTGGCGGTTTCGAAAGCGAGCAGCTTCAACGCGGCGACCCCATGTGGATTGGACTTCCCTGGATTGGTTTTCCCTGGATCGGTTTTCCGGTCATCTTCAGCCCTGCGCCAGCGCCGTGATGAGCGGATCGGGCACGCCCTCCGCAGGGGACGCAGGCTCCGTCGCGTCCGCTGCGGATGCAAAGAAGGCTGCCACGTCTTCCACCTCGCGGGTCCGCGGCAAGGGCGGCAGCGAGGCCATGAACGTGCGGCCGTAACTTTTGCTGATCAGGCGCGGATCGCACAGCACCAGGACGCCGCGATCGGTCTCGCTGCGAATCAGGCGTCCGGCGCCCTGCTTGAGCGCGATCACCGCCTGCGGGAGTTGCTCGTCGCGGAACGGGCTCCCGCCGCTTCGGCGGATCGCCTCCAGCCGAGCCTCGAACACGGGATCGTCCGGGGCGCCGAATGGCAGCTTGTCGATGACCACCACGCTCAGTGCATCCCCGGCCACATCGACGCCCTCACGGAAACTCGCCGCGCCCAGCAGGACGCCGTTGCCGGAGGCGCGGAAACGCTCCAGCAGCAGCGATCGCGGCCCTTCGCCCTGCACGAACAGCGGCCAGGGTCCGCTGCGCAGGCACTCGGCCGCCTCCCGCAGCGCTCGGTGCGAGGAGAACAGCACGAACGCGCGCCCACCCGACGCTTCCAGTACCGGCCTCACGGCGTCGATGATCGCCGCGGTGTAACCGCGCGCGGCCGGTTCGGGCAGGCCCTGCGGAATGAAGCACAGCGCCTGCCTTGCCCAGTCGAACGGGCTGGGCGCCAGCAGCGTGACCGGGTCGGGCAGGCCGAGCTTGGTGGCGTAATGCTGGAACTGCCCGCCGACCGCGAGGGTGGCTGAGGTGAAGACCCACGCCGCCTGCGATCGCGCGCGGTGCTCGGCCAGCGGTCCTGCGACATCCAGCGGCGTGCGACTCAGCCGGAACCCACGCGCCGTAAGCTCGTACCACAACACGCTTGGCGCTTCGGAACCGCTTCCCGCCTGGTCCGTGCCTTCGCTCGGCACGGTGCCTGCGGCTTGAAGATCGGCGCGCCCGCCGACGGACGAATGCGCTTCGACGCCGTCTCCTTCGCTTTCCCCTGCACCTTCCGCGTGTTTCGCAGACAAGGCCTCATCAACATCCCGCCAGCGCAGAAGCCGCATCGCAGAGTCTTTCGCGCGCGCCGTGCAACTGTCGAAGCCCGGAGCGGATTCGCGCAGCGGCAGCAGAGCCTCATGCAGCCGTTGCAGGCATCCGCCGAGCAGATCGAGCGCTTCCTCGACCGCCGGCAGTTCCGCCGCGCGCGCGCGGGTGCCGCGCACCGGCAGATCGTCCATCGCTGCCCGCAGGTTGCGTACGGCATGCTCCAGTTCGCGTGCCGGCGCCTGCAGGATCGCCAGCGTGCCGGGGGCATTCGCGCATTCGGCCAGCGCGTCGCGTGCCAGTTCGACCAGGGGCCGGGCACTGATCGCCTCGCCGAAAAACTGCGCCGCCAGATCCGGCAACTGGTGCGCCTCATCGACGACGAAGGCCTGCGCGCCGGGCAGGATCTCGCCGAAACCCTCGGCCTTGAGCGCCAGGTCGGCCAGTAACAGGTGGTGGTTCACCACGACAAGATCGGCCGCCTGGGCGCGCTGGCGCGCCTGCACGACGAAGCACTCGGAGAAGAACGGGCATTCGCCGCCCAGGCAGTTATCGGCGGTGCTCGTCACCATCGGCACCAGAGGCGAATCGTCCTCCAGCGCCTCCAGTTCGGCCAGGTCGCCCATCCGGGTGCGCCCGGCCCACGCGACGACCCGCTGGAACTGAGCGGCGACCTCGCGGCTGCCAAAGCGCGGTTCGCCCTTGGCCTGCTGCAGCCGGTAATGGCACAGGTAGTTGGCGCGACCCTTCAGCAGCGCGGTCTTGAGCCCGACCCCGAGCGCGTCGCGCACGCGCGGCAGGTCGCGGTGGTAAAGCTGGTCCTGCAGCGCGCGGGTGCCGGTGGAAACGATCGTCTTCTTTCCGGAGAGGATGGCCGGGACCAGATAAGCGAAGGTCTTGCCGGTACCCGTGCCGGCCTCGGCCAGCAGCGTTCCGCGCGTCTCGAATGCGTGGGCGATCGCCGCCGCGAGATCCTGCTGCGCCGGTCGCGGCGCGAACGCGGCGATGTTGCGCGCAAGGTCGCCGCCCTCGACCAATGCCGCACGGCTGGCCTGGCTGAGGCGGCTTTCGCTCATTCCGGTGCTCAGAACCGCTGCGGTGCGGAAACGGTGCAGGCCTGGCGCGCTTCGCGTGCAGCGACGACGTCCACGCGCGCCTGTTGAGCGATCCGCGCTGCCGTCTCGTCGTCCCGGCCCGTGGCCGGGTCGGCGGCCATCGCCAACCGCGCCTGGGCGATCTGTTCCACCGTCGCCCAGTGGCGCCGACACAGCGGCCCGACGCCACTTCCCAGGCCTTGCGCCCGCCGCGCCATCTCCTCGGCCTCGTCGAACCGCCACAGGTACACGTGCGCCTCGGCCGCTTCCTGCAGGACGGCAGGATCGTCGGGGTTCACTTCCAGCGCCTGCTGCAGCAGCGCAGCGGCAGCCTGGTAATCGCCGGCCGACTGCAGGACCTCCGCCTGCTGCCGCAGATCCTCGACCTGCGGATCGCGCAGCGGCTGTATGTCCAACTCGGTCTGGCTGGTGGTGCCGGCATCGCGGATCGACGCGACCATCTGCTCGACGGTGACGCCGTTGGGCAGCGAGGCCGGCGGCCCCTGCAAGGCGGCTGGCGGTGAGGCACAGCCGCCGATCAGCATGAGGCCGACCAGCGTCAGTGCCAGCGGCAGCGGCCTTGCCATGCGCATCGGAGTCACTGTTCCAACTCCGCCTGGCGCGGCAGGCCGCCCGCCGCTCCAGCGCGGCTTGCCGCCGTGCTGGCGGGTGCGCTTTCGCTGCCCCTCTCCAGCCCGAACCAGTCGCGCCAGCTCCGGCGTTCGTCCTCCAGTTCCTGCTCCGGCTCGGGCTCGGGCATGGGACACGGGCTGTAGGCCGGGGCGAAGCCCGCGACGAACGCGAAGCGTCGCGCGCCGGCGCAGCCGGAGTCGGTGGTGTTGGCGTTGATCACCCAATGCCAGTCCAGGCCCTGGTCGCCGACCTGCAACGCTGCGCTGGGCAGGCGCGAAAACAGCGCGGACCACACCCGCATGCCCCCGGTCGCGCCATACAGGCCGGTCGGTTCGTTCTGGTCGTTGCCGACCCACACGACCGCCAGGTGATCGCCGGTATACCCGGCAAACCAGCTGTCGCGGCTGTCGTTGCTGGTGCCGGTCTTGCCGGCGGGGGCGAGACGGCCCAGGCCGTCGGCGAGCAGTTGCCGCGCGGTGCCGCTGGTGACCGCATCCTGCAGCGCGATCGTGACCAGCCGGGCCGCGATGGCATCGCCCTCCTGCGCTGGGTCCGGATCGGTGTCGTAGCGGTTGAGCGTGCGGCCGTCCGCGTCGAGCACGCCGCGGACCGCGTGCAGCGGCTGGATCTCGCCGCCCGATGCCAGGAACTGATAGAGCTGCGCCATCGCGTAGGGACTCTGGTCGACCGCGCCCAGGATCAGCGACGGGTGCCTGCCGGCCTCGATGCCCGAGAGAGTCCGCACCAGCTGTGAGATCCGCTCCGGCGCGACCTTCATGCCGATGCGAACGGTCGACTGGTTGTAGGAACGCGACAGCGCGTCGACCAGCCGCACCGACCCATGGCTGCGCTTGTCGGAGTTGGCGGGACGCCAGCGCTTGCCATCACCGAGGGTGACTTCCACCGGTGCGTCGCTGACCCAGCTCGCCAGCGACCACTCTCCGGGCTGCGCGAGCGCCAGCAGGTACACGAACGGCTTGATCAGCGAGCCGACCGGCCGCTGCGCCTCGACCGCTCGATTGAACCCGTGTGCGTGGACATCGCGGCTGCCGACCACCGCGAGCACGTCGCCGTTGTGCACGTCGGTGACGACCACGCCTGCTTCAAGCGCGGGACGTTTTTTCCCTTCCAGGCTTTTGAGCGTCTTCACCACCGCCGCTTCGGCGTAGGCCTGCGCGGCCGGTGACATGCCGGTCATGACGCTCAGTCCCGCACCCGCCGAGGCGTCGGCGGGATAGTCGCGCGCCAACTGCCGCCGCACCAGGTCGACGTACGCCGGGAAGCGGTTGGCGGCGACGCTGCCGGCACTTTTCGTCACGCCCAGCGGCGCTGCCAGCGCGCGCTTGTATTCGGCGTCGTCGATCAGCTCACTCTCGTGCATCTTCTCGAGCACGAAGTCGCGACGCTCCGTCGCACGCTGCGGGTGGCGGCGCGGATCGTAATAGGACGGGCCGCGGACGATGCCGATCAGCAGCGCGATCTGCTCGGTGCTGATGTCCGCCAGATCGCGTCCGAACCAGTATTCCGAACCCGCGGCCACACCGTGGATCGCCTGCGCACCGCGCTGGCCCAGGTAAACCTGATTGAAATAGGCCTCAAGGATGCTGCGCTTGTCGTAGCGCGCCTCAATGAGCATCGCGTAAATGATCTCGTTGAACTTGCGCGACCAGGTCTGTTCGCGGCCGATGCCGAGCAGGCCGCTGCGCGCCAACTGCTGGGTCAGGGTGCTCGCGCCCTGGCGCGCCTCGCCCGAGCGCAGGTTCACCCAGGCCGCGCGCGCCATGCCGCTGAGATCGATCCCGTGGTGATGGGCGAAATCGCGATCCTCGACCGCCTGCAGGCCGGTTACGAGCAACTCCGGCACCTCGCCGATCTGCACCAGCCGGCGTTCCTCCTGCTGCTGTCCGTACAGCGTGGCGATGCGCGCCGGGTCGAGCCGCACGGCCTCGATTGCCCGCTTGCTGTCCGCATCGCGCAGGCTGGACACCCGCCCGCCAGCCAGCGAGACCTGCAGGCGCCGCGGCGCCACCGAGCCATCGACATCGTTGTAGCCACGGCTGGATATCGCCCAGCGCCCGCCTTCGCGGTGGTAGCTGCCGGGACGAGCGCCAGCCCCGTCCTCGTGATAGCCGGCAGCATCGAGTTCGGTCTTGAGCGTACTGGCGTCGAGCGCCATGCCGGGCGTGAGTTCCAGCGGGCGGCCATAGACGCGCGTCGGAATCTGCCAGCGCAACTGGTCGAACCGCTGGCTGACCTCCTGGTTCAGGTACAGCGCATACGGCACCAGGAACCCCAGGCCAAGCGCAACTGCCGCCAGCATCCAGGTGAGCAGGCGGCGGCGCCAGTGCGCGTAGCGGTTGTTGGTGCGGCTGGAGTCTGCGTCTTCGTAATCGATTCGGGCCACGGCATGGGACAATGGCAGGGCTTGGCCCCCGTGGACCAGAGTCTAGCGCAGAGGACAATGCGTTCCGCGCCGGATCAGGATTGCCGGGTACCGCCCAGTTCAGTCGCGCAGGTGGAATGCGCTGCGCTGCCAGGCAGCCCGAGCCGGGCCGACCACCGCTCGCCCCGACCACCGGAGTCTTTGCTGCATGTCAATGTTTTGGATCGGGCTTCGGTTCCAGCGTGATCGAGGACTTGGCCTGCTCCGGCGCGGCCTCACGAGCCTGCGCACGCGCGGCTGGCGCGCCTCGTGGCAGCGGGTGCTCGGTTATGTACGCCCACTGCCCATTGCCCAGCGTCCGGTGCTTTTCCTGCCCGGGCCGAAGGCCTTCGCGCCTTTCGCAGTGCCTGCTCATGACGCGCCGCGCGCGAGCGTGGTGATCCCGGTCTTCAACCAGTGCGGCCACACGCTGGCATGCCTGCGGGCGATCGCGGCACATCCACCTGCGGTGGCGATCGAAATCATCGTGATCGACGATGGCTCCAGCGACCATACCGCCGGTTTCCTGCCCAGGATCGAAGGCCTGCGCTACCACCGGCGCAGCACCAACGGCGGATTCATCGCCGCCTGCAATGACGGTGCGGCGCTGGCCCGCGGCGAATACCTGGTGTTTTTGAACAACGATACCGTGCCGCAGCCGGGCTGGCTGGACGCGCTGCTGGCGACCTTCGACGAACACCCGCGCACCGGCTTGGCCGGGGCCCAGCTGCTGTATCCCGATGGGCGTCTGCAGGAAGCCGGCGCGCTGGTGTTCGCCGACGGCAGCGGCTGGAACTATGGCCGCTTCGCAGCGCCGGACGCGCCACCGCATGCCTTCGTCCGCGATGCCGACTACTGCTCCGGCGCGGCCATTGCGATCCGCGGCGCACTGTTTGCGCGGCTCGGTGGCTTCGACACCCGCTATTCCCCCGCCTACTACGAAGATGCCGACCTGGCCTTTGCGGTACGCGCCGCCGGCCTGGACGTGGTCTACCAGCCCGCATCCAGGGTGGTCCACCTCGAAGGCACCACCGCCGGCACCGACACCGGCAGCGGCACCAAGGCCTACCAGATATGCAATCAGGCGGTGTTCGTCGAAAAGTGGCGCGACCAGCTGGTCGAGCATTGCCCGGCGGGTACGCCCGCCGGCGCTGCGGCGCTGCGGCGCTGGCGGCGCTGCGTGCTGGTCATCGACTCGCTGACGCCGCAGCCGGACCGGGACTCCGGCTCGCTGCGCATGGTCAACCTGATGCAGCTGCTGCGCGAGGAAGGTGCGCACGTGGTGTTCCTGCCCGGCGATCGCCGCCACGACGGCGCCAACACGCAGCGCCTGCAGCAGTTGGGCGTGGAGACCTGGCACGCTCCCTACGTGCGCGGGCTGCCGTCGTGGCTGCGCGAGCACGGCCATCGCTTCGACGCGGTGATGGTCTGCCGCCACTTCGTGATGCGGGCAATGCTGCCGCTGCTGCGCCGGCATGCGCCACAGGCGCGGCTGGTCTTCGACTCGATCGACCTGCACTACCTGCGTGAACGCCGCGGCGCCGAGCTGAGCGGCGATGCCGCCGCGATCCGCGACGCCGAGGCGACCCGCGCGCTGGAGCTGGACGTGATCGCGCGCAGCGACATCACGCTCGTCGTCAGCGGCGCCGAGCGGGAACTGCTTGCGCGCGACGCGCCGCAGGCGCAGGTGGAGATCCTCTCCAACCTGCATCGCGACGCGGGCAGCGGCCTGCCCTTCGCGCAACGCCGCGACGTGGTGTTCGTCGGAGGCTTCCGGCACCCGCCAAACGAGGATGCGATCCGCTGGTTCGCAGGCGAGGTCTGGCCGCTGATCCGCGAACGCGAACCGGGGCTGCAACTGCACTGCATCGGCGGCGATGTCACCGTACATGTGCAGGCGCTCGCCGCGCAGCCGGGGGTGATCGTCCACGGGCACGTGCCCGACCTTGCCCCCTACATGGAGGGTGCGCGCCTCGCAATCGCGCCGCTGCGCTACGGCGCGGGCGTCAAGGGCAAGATCAACCTGAGCATGGCCCACGGGCAGCCTGTCGTGGCCACGCCTTGCGCCGTCGAGGGCATGCACCTGACCGCCGGTGAAGACGTGCTCGTCGCGACGCACCCGCAGGACTTCGCCGATGCAGTCCTGCGCGGCTACCACGATGAAGCACTGTGGCAGAGACTCTCCGCCGCAGGCCGGGCCAACGTGCAGCGCCACTTCTCGCACGATGCCGCGCGCGAGGTGGTGCGCAGGGTGCTGCTGGGGGCGGGCCAGGGGATCGCGGATCGCGGATCGGGGACCGGGACAGGGACAGGGACAGGGACCGGGACAGGGACAGGGACAGGGACAGGGATAGTAGAGGACGATCCGAGCGCCTGACCCATTGGGTAGCTGATCCCTGGACGCGGACCACGGAGCCCCTGCTTCGGTTTTCAGTCCGCCGCCGTCGCTTTACCCAGCCTGGATGAGAACTCGTGGAGGCCGTCGACCTCCGGGTCCAGTGCGCGGGCGGCATCACGGGCGCCCCTGGCGGCACTCAGCTCACCGGCGCCCAGGCGCTCGTCGCCAACGGCGATCCAGCGCCGGGCCAGTCGGCGCCGCGCATCAGGTGAACCGGAACTCCCGCTGTCGCCCAGCGCCTCCATCGCGTCCAGGCAGCCGGCTGCGGCATTGAGCCGATTGCCGCGCAGCGCCTGTTCGAAGCAGGCCTGCGCGGAAGGAAGCAGTCGCGCCGCCGCGGCCCGCGCCGACTTGTTCCGGGGCGCGATTGCCAATGCCGCGCGGACCTTGTCGAAGGCGCTGGCACCCGGCGGTGACATCAGTTCGCCACGAGTCTCCGCAGCCGCGGCCTCCTGCAGCAGGCGCTGTACCCGAAGGCGTTGCTCACCAGCTGGCACAGCGCTGTCGAGCGTCGCCCGCGACTGCCGCGCGCGCGCCAGGTGCTGTTGCGCAGCCGCCACGGATGGAGCTTCCGGTGCAATCGCGCGCGCGTCCCGCAGCGCGGCAGCCGCCTGCACGAAACGGAAATCGGCTGCATGACGCTCGCTGCGGCGCGCATACGCGTTGGCGACGCGGACGCGCCCCTGCCGGCCTTCCTCGTTGTCGGGGTCCACATCGACGACGGCGTCATATCCCGCCAACGCGCGAACCAGCCGCCCGCGACGCAGGTCCGCATCGGCGCCGTGCAGGCGCAGCCGCACGGCCTGGCTCATGTCGGACATGGCGTCGGGCAATCCGACGTGCCCGGCATCGACTTCCTGCACGCGCCCGATCAGCCGCTTTGCCGCGGCAAGATCGCCGCGTTGCATTGCCTGTGCGGACGACTGCAACAGGTCCGACAGGATGTCTTCGCGGCCCTCCAGCGCCCGGGTGTGGTTCGGCTCCAACGACAGCACTCGTCCGTAAATCGGCAGCGCGGCCTCCTCATCACCGTCCAGCCGCCCTGCCTCCCGCGCCGAAGTCGCCTGGGCCAGCAGGCGCTCCACGCCTGCCTCGCGAAACTCCCTCTGCCGCAGCCGCTCCGCCAGCGAATCGCTCTGCGCGCGCGGGACGGAAAGCTCCCGCGCCAGTCGCAACGCGGCGTGGGCATCGTCGTAGCGGCCTTCGCCGATCGCCACGTGCGCCTGGGCAAGCGCGGCCTGGCCGACCAGGGTGAGTCCGCGTCGCGTCTCCGGCCGGTCGGGATCGAGCGCCACCGCCGCCTCGTAGAGTTCGCGTGCACCGCGGCCGTCGCTCCGCGTCAGGACGCCCGCCTGCAGCGCCTGCGCCGCCTCGAGTCGCAGTTGCTGTACCTGCGAGTCGTCCCAGAGCCAGTCCGACAGCGGCTCGCGCAGCCAGAGCAGCAGCGCGACGCCCATCACCGCGACCACCGCCGCCAGCACTCCTCGCCCGTGCGAAAGTGCCGGCAGGTGGTGCCCCTCGCCAACACCCGACGCGCTGGCAGCGCCCGTTCGGGAGCCGCGCTGGCCGACAGCACGGAAAAAACGGTTGCGCATACCGGAAAGCGTAGCGCCCCGCGGACGGCGCGGTGTCAAATCCGCCGCGCCCGCTGGACGCCGGGCAAGGCCGCCAGCTTGCCCAGCACCGCCGAAAGCTGGCCGTAATCGGACACACGAAGGCGAAGGTGGAGGCGCACGCCGGCGCCGCCGCGCTCGGTATCGCTGCGGATGCTGCCGACGTGGGCATTCTCCTGGGCGATGGTGTTGGTGACTTCCTTCAGCAGCCACTTGCGATCGATCGCCAGCAGCTCGACGTCGATCTCGTAACCACTGCCCGCGCGCCCCCACTCCACCGGCAGCACCCGCTGCGGCTGGCTGGCGCGCAGCCGCTCGAACGTCGCGCATCCGGCACGGTGCACACTGACGCCCCGCGCCCGCGTCAGGTATCCGACGATGGGCTCACCAGGCACCGGCTGACAGCAGCGCGCCAGTTGCACCAGCAGATTGCCGATGCCCTGCACGGTGAAATCGGACGTCGTTCGCGGTGCCCGCGGCGGCGCCCCCGACGAAGCCACCGGTGGCGTGGGCGGCGGCGCGGCGGAAGCACGCTCGTGCTCCAGAAGCAGCCGTCCGACCTGGTGCGCACCCAGGTCGCCGAGCGCGACCTGCACGTGCAGGTCGCCGTCGGTGGCCTGGTGGAAGCGCTCGCGTGCGGGTGCAAGGTCCGCACCCAGCAGGCCCAACCGCCGCAGCTCCTTGTCGAGCAGATCCTTGCCCGCCTGCTCGTTGCGTGCGCGATCGAGCTTGTGGAACCAGTTGCGCACCTTCTCGCGGGAACGGCTGCTGGCCAGAAAACCGTTGGATTCCATCAACCAGTCGCGGCGCGGCTCCCCGGTTTTGGCGGTCATGATCTCGACCCGGTCGCCGCTGCGAAGGCGGTGGTCCAGCGGGACGATGCGCCCGTCCACCTTGGCCCCGCGGCAGCGATGGCCTACCTCGGTGTGCACGCGGTAGGCGAAATCCAGCGGGGTCGCGTTGGCAGGCAGGTCGATCACCTCGCCCTTGGGCGTCAGCACGTAGACCCGGTCCTCCACCAGCTCGGTGCTCAGCTCCCCGGCGAGCGCCGCATCGCCTCCACCGTCGGCGGTCTGCTCGATCAGCCGACGCATCCAGGCGATCTTGCGATCGAACGCCGCATCCGCACCTGCGTCCTTCGCGGCACCCTCTTTGTAACGCCAGTGCGCGGCGACGCCGAGTTCGGCCTGCCGGTGCATGTCGAAGGTGCGGATCTGCACCTCCAGCGTCTTGCCTTCCGGGCCGACCACGGCGGTGTGCAGTGATCGGTAGTCGTTGCGCTTGGGACGCGCGATGTAGTCGTCGAACTCGCTGGGAACCGGCGTCCAGGTCGCATGCACGATGCCCAGCGCGCCGTAGCAGGCAGCGATGTCGTCCACGAGCACCCGCACCGCACGCAGGTCGTAGACCTCGCCGATCGGCACGTCCTTGCGCTGCATCTTCTTCCAGATGCTGTAGATGTGTTTCGGTCGCCCATCGACCTCCGCGTGCAGGCCCTGCGCCGCCAGCGACTCGCGCAGGGTGCGCTTTACCTGTTCGATGTAGCGCTCGCGCGCTCCGCGCTTCTCGTCCAGCAGGCGGGCAATGCGCTGGTAGGTGTCCGGCTCCAGATGGCGGAACGCCAGGTCTTCCAGTTCCCACTTGAGTTGCCAGATGCCGAGACGGTTGGCGAGCGGCGCATGGATGTCGCGGGTCAGGGCGGCCATGGCGCGACGTTCCGGCTCGGCCAGTTCGCCGGCGTGGCGCATGCGCGCGAGCTGCCGCGCCAGAAGGATCGGCACCACCCGGAGGTCGCGCACGATCGCCAGCAGCAACCTTCGAAGGCCCTCGGCGCCGCCGCTCTCGGCATGCAGCGCCCACACCTGGCTGGCCGCGCGCTGGCCCTCGAGCAGAGCTGCCACCGCGGGATGTTGCTGCTCGAGCGCAGCGCCGATTCGTTGCTGCCATGCCGGGTACGTATGCAGCAGCGCGGCCGCGAGGGTGTCGCCGTCGGCATCCAGCCGGGCGAGCGACTGCAGCATTTCCGCGACGACCTGGGGCGACTCGATCTCGTCGGCGGGGCTGGCGATCCACTCCGGCCCGGCCTGGAGTGCCGTGAGCATGCATTCCCGCAGCGGGCCGGCCACGGCTGCCGCCTGGTCCAGCAACATCGGCAGGTCGGCCGGTGACGCGCTCATGATGATTTTCTTGTCGACGCGGGGTAGTGGCTACACTAGCGAGCATCCAACCGGAGGAACAGCCATGCGTGCCAATTTCCGAATCTTCCAGTCAGCAATGCTCCGCCGTTGGCGACCGGCCGCGCTCGCACTGGCGGCCCTGCTGGTGCTGGCACCCTCGCTGCAGGCGCAGGAAACCGGAGTACCCATACAGCAGCAGATGAGTCCCGAACAGTTCAAGGCGGCCGGACTCGACCGTCTCGACCCGGAGCAGCTCGCCAACCTCAACGCCTGGCTGAACCGCACCCTCGACGAGCAGAACACCAGAGCGGTGGAGATCGCCAAGAAGCAGGTGAACGAGGAGAACCGCGGCTTCCTGATCTTCCCGGGCCGGGAGCCGATCAAGTCCCGCTACATCGGCGAGTTCCGTGGCTTCGGCAAGGGCCGCACCTACACACTCGAGAACGGCCAGGTCTGGCAGCAGAAGGACGATGCATCCCTGGCCGGCGTGCGCCTGGACAGCCCGGAGGTGACGATCACCCCGGGGATGATCGGCAACCTTTGGTTCTTCGGCGTCGAGGGCTACAACACCAAGGCCAAGGTGCAGCGGATCAAGTAGTCGGGTCCGGTCCGCGCATGGTTTGATCCACCCGCGATGCCCGGCGCTGACCGCCGGGCATCGCGCGGCTACCGCCGCAGCTGCGCGAGCCGCGCGGCGAATTTCTTGGGCGAGACCCCGCGTGCGCCCAGTTCCTGGGCGAACACCGACACGCGCAGCTCTTCCAGTTCCCAGCGCAGTGTCTGCCAGTCGGGGGATTGCAGCAGGTCCTGGTCCACTTCCGCGAGCGCATCCGAAAACGGCTTGAGCTCCAGCATTCTCGCCTGGTCGCGGACCGGGTCGCGCAGCGCACGTTCGCCGCGCAGCGCCAGCGCCTTGAGATAACGCGGATATTCGCGCAGCGCCTCGGCGGGAACATCGCGCAGGAAACCCGGCGGCGTCAGCCGCGCGAGCTGGGCGCGCATGTCGTCCAGGTTGCCACTGGCCCAGCCGATCAGCGGCGACTCCAGGTTGGCGCGCGCCTCGGCAACGGCGGTGAGGATCGCCTCGGCCTGCCGCAGGCGTTCGGTCGCTTCGACGAACAGCTGCCGACCGACCGACTCCGCGCGTGCGGCGAACGCCGCCGGGTCGCGAACATCAGTCAGTCCCTCGCTGGCCAGTGCCTCGAACGCGCCGTCGATCAGGTCCGCGCGCAGGCGGTCGCCGATCGGCAGGCGGTCGCGCGCGTCGTCCAGTCCAGCAGGGGCGGCCGATTCGATCGCCGCGTACAACAGGCCGGTCTTGGGCGAGACCGGCAGTTGCTTGCGGGCCTGCTTGCGCTTGTCGGCCAGCGCCAGCCACAGCAGCCGGCGCACGCCGCGCGGGTGCGCACGCAGGGCGGCATCGCGCTCGGCATGCACGCGCAGCGACACGCTGTCGCCTTCATCGTGCAGCGCCGGGTAGGCCGGCACGCCGGCGGCACCGGGCACGCTCTCGGGGATCGCATGGTCCGGAAATTCCGTCAGGCCGCGACGCGCCAGGCCGTCGGCGGCCTTGGCAGCGAACGCCCGCGCTGCGCGCTCGCCAAAGCGCGCGCGCAGCGAATCGAGGGCGCGCGACTCGGCCAGCACGCTGCGTCCGTCCTCGTCGAGCAGGCGCAGGTTGGCATGCAGGTGCGGCTCCAGCGCGGCTTCGTCGAAGTCGGTTGGCGCGACTTCCGCACCGGTCACGCCGCGCAGGAATCGCCCGAGCGATCCGGTCAGCGCGTCGGCTTCCGGGCCCGGATGCGCTTCGAAAAACGCGCGGGCGAAATCGGGTGCCGGAACGAAATTGCGCCGCTGCGCCTTGGGAAGCGACCTGATCAGCGCCGTGGCCTTGTCGGTTACGAAGCCCGGCGCGAGCCAGGAAAGCTGCGGGCCGTCGAGCGCATTGAGCAGATGCAGGGGGACGCTGACGGTCATGCCGTCGTCCGAGGCGCCGGGGTCGAAACGATAGGTGACATCGAGCCGGGCGCTGCCAAGCGTCATCACCGGGGGGAACAGCGCGGCATCGGCTTCGTCGGCGACCAGCAGATCGTCCACCGACCATTCGAACTTCGCCTTCTCCGCGGCAGGCAGCTTGCCGTACCAGGCGTCCAGTGCGTGCGCGTTGTGCACCTGCGGCGGCAGCCGGTCCAGGTACCAGCGCGCCATCCACTCCTCGTCGACCACCAGCCCCACGCGGCGCTGCTTGGCCTCCTCGTCGCGCGCCCTGGCCACCGCGGCCAGGTTGCGCGCCAGGAACGCGCTGCGGGTGTTGATCTCGCCGGTGACCAGCGCATCACGGGCAAATATCCCGCGGCTCTCCTGCGGGTACAGCGCGCCGTAGTGCACCGGGCGCTTGGGCGCGAGCACCAACCCGAACAGGCTGATCTGCTCGCTGCCCACGACGCGCCCTTGTGATCGTGCCCATCGCGGATCGTGGTGGCGCCGGGCGAGCAGGTGCGGCAGTTCCTGGATCGCCCAGTCCGGCTCGATTGCCGCATTGGTCATGGACCACACGCGCTCGGTGTCGAGCACGGTGGCGGCGAGCACCCACGGCGGTGGTTTCTTCGCCAGCGCCGACCCGGGAAACAGCGTGAACTTGCGCCCGCGCGGACCGTCGTAGATCGACTTGTCTCCGCGATGCCCGATCTGGGTCGGCAGGCCGGTGATCAGCGCGCGGTGCAGGGTCGCATAGGCGGGCTGGTCGAACTCCGCGACCACCGCGTTCTGCCGCCAGCCCAGGTCGTCGGCCATCAGCTTCAGCTGTCGGTGCAGCTCACGCCACTCGCGCATGCGCAGGAAGCCGAGGAAATGCTTCTCGCACCAGCCGCGCAGCTTCGACTGGGTGAGGTCCTCGTGGGCCTGCTGGTAGGCGTCCCACAGCTTGAGGATGCCGACGAACTCGGACTTCGGATCGGCGAACTCCGCGTGTGCGTTGTCGGCCGCCGCGCGCTGGTCGCTGGGGCGTTCGCGCGGGTCCTGGATGCCAAGGAACGCCGTGATCGCGAGCATTTCGCGCAGGCAGGCGTGGCTCTGCGCCGCCACCAGCATGCGCGCGAGTTTCACGTCCACCGGCATGCGCGCCATCAGCTTGCCGGTCGCGGTGAGCGCGTGCTCGTCGCGTGCGGGCGCTCGTTGCCTTGTTCCCGTTTTCGCCGACGGCGAAGGCGACGCCGGCCCGGAGTCGCCCGGCGAGGTGACCGCAGGCGTCCCCACCGCGCCCAGCTCGCCCAGTTGCTGCCAGCCGTCGGCGATCGCACGCGGGTCGGGTGCCTCCAGGAACGGGAAGTCCTCGATCAGTCCCAGGCCCAGTGCAAGCATCCGCAGGATCACGCCGGCCAGCGCGGCGCGGCGGATCTCCGGATCGGTGTACTCGGGCCGTGAGGTGAAGTCGGCTTCGGAATACAGCCGATAGCAGGTGCCCTCCGAGACACGCCCGCAGCGGCCCTTGCGCTGGTCTGCACTGGCCTGGCTGATCGGTTCGATGTGCAGCCGGTCGAGCTTGCCCCGCGGGCTGTAGCGCTTGACCCGGGCCAGACCCGGATCGACGACATAGCGGATTCGAGGCACGGTCAGCGAGGTTTCGGCGACGTTCGTCGCCAGCACGATGCGGCGCTTGACGCCCGGGTGGAACACGCGGTCCTGGTCACGCACCGACAGCCGCGCGTACAACGGGAGCACCTCGGTGTCGCGGTATTTGCGCCGTTCCAGCGCCTGGTGCGCATCGCGGATCTCGCGCTCGCCGGAGAGGAACACCAGCACATCGCCACGAGGATCCTCGCGGGTGATTTCGTCGCAGGCGGCAACGATGCCATCGGTGATCGATAGGGGGGAGGAAAAGGGGTCAGAGTCATTTTCCCGGGCGAGGCCAGCATGTCCCGATCGGTCATTGCGGGAAAATGACTCTGACCCCTTTTCCCCCAGCGGCCGATACCGCACCGACACCGGAAACCCTCGCCCTTCGACGCTCACCACCGGCGCATCGTCGAAATGCGCGGCAAAGCGTGCGGTATCGATGGTCGCCGAGGTGACGATCACCTTGAGGTCGCGGCGCTTCTTCAGCAACTGCTTCAGATAGCCGAGCAGGAAGTCGATGTTGAGGCTGCGCTCGTGCGCCTCGTCGATCAGGATCGTGTCGTAGGCCGACAACCAGCGGTCGGACTGGATCTCGGCAAGCAGGATGCCGTCGGTCATGAACTTGATCGCGGTGTTTTCACCGACGTTCTCGGTGAAGCGCACCTGATAACCGACCAGTCCGCCCAGCGGCGCGTGCAACTCCTCCGCGACACGACGTGCGACCGCGCGCGCGGCGATGCGCCGGGGCTGCGTGCAGCCGATCATTCCGGCGGCACCCCGTCCGGCCGCCAGGCACAGCTTCGGAATCTGCGTGGTCTTGCCCGAGCCGGTCTCGCCGGCGATGACCACCACCTGGTGTTCGCGAATCAGTTCGACGATGCGCTCGGCTTCGCCCGCGATCGGCAACGCCGGGTCCACCGGGGCCTGCGGCAGCGACGCGGCCCGGGCCAGCCGGCGCTGCACCGATGTCGCCAGCGCCTGCACGAACGTCTCCTGCGCGCGCGCATCGTCCGGCTTGCCGCTCCAGCGCGACCACAGTCCGTGCAGGCGGCCGCGGTCGCGGCTCAGGGCGCCGTCGATGTCGCGGCGGCTCTGACGTAACGCGGCGTTCGCGGGGGCTTGGTTACTGTTCATGATTGAAATGGTCGATCGATCCGCAGGGATCAAACGATTTCCCGTAGCGATGGGCAGTTCGTATTGTCGTCGCAGCCTTCCAGAAAAAGGAGAACCGCATGGCCAAGTCCTCGTCCAGGTCCGTCGTATCCGAGAAATCCGCGGGCGAAAGGAAGTCCGGCAAGTCCGCCGACGGCAACGGCAGTCCCGTCGCTTCGCCCGCGATGGCTTCGAGCGCGCCGGCAATCGATATCGGGATCAGCGCAGGCGATCGCAAGAAGATCGCCGAAGGCCTCGGGAACTTCCTCGCCGACAGCTTCACGCTGTACCTGAAGACGCACAACTTCCACTGGAACGTGACCGGCCCGATGTTCAATGCGCTGCACAACATGTTCGAGGTGCAGTACACGGAGCAGTGGGGCGCGCTCGACGACATCGCCGAGCGGAGCCGTGCGCTGGGATTCAACGCGCCGGGCTCCTACGCCGAATTCATCCGTCTGACCTCGCTGCCCGAAGAGCCGGGCCTGGCCGAAGCGCCGGACTGGCGCGAGATGGTGCGCCAACTCACGATCGGCAACGAAGCCGTGGCACGCACCGCGCGCAAGGTGCTGGAAATCGCCGACGACGCCGGCGACGACCCGACCGTCGATCTGCTGACCCAGCGCCTGCAGACCCACGAGAAGTACGCCTGGATGCTGCGCTCGCTGCTGCAGTGATCCGCCCCGTCCATCATTCACGACGAATGGCGGCTTCGCCCCCTCTCCCCTCGGGAGAGGCTGGGGTGAGGGTTCGGAGCATCGCATCAGCGACACATGGCTTATGACTGCTCCATCAGGCCTTGCGGGAGAGCTACCCAGCTGAATCGATCCGTCAGGCTCTGATTCCACGGAACGCCGGCTCCCCGGTGCATCCAGTTCAAATTGCAATCGGGGTATTTTCCGACAGCGCGCCAGCCGTTTTTCCCTAGGGCACCAGCCCACCGCTTGGTACCCTAGCGGCATGTCCGACACCGCCCTCGCCCTGCTCCGCACCGTCTTTGGTTTTGATGCTTTCCGCGGCGAACAGGCGCAGATCGTCGAACACCTGGTCGGCGGCGGCGACGCGCTGGTGCTGATGCCGACCGGCGGCGGCAAATCGCTCTGCTACCAGCTTCCCGCGCTGCTGCGCGAGGGTTGCGGCGTCGTCGTGTCGCCGCTGATCGCGCTGATGCAGGACCAGGTCGAGGCCATGCGCCAGCTTGGCGTTCGCGCGGCATACCTCAACTCCACGCTGGATGTGGCCACCGCAGCCGAGGTCGAACGCGCACTGCTCGCAGGCGAACTCGACCTGCTGTACGTCGCCCCCGAGCGCCTGCTCAGCCCGCGATGCCTGGCGCTGCTCGATCGCGCCAGCATCTCGCTGTTCGCGATCGACGAAGCGCACTGCGTTTCGCAATGGGGTCACGACTTCCGTCGCGAATACCGCGAACTCACCGTGCTGCACGAGCGCTGGCCCGACATCCCGCGCGTCGCCCTGACCGCCACCGCCGACGCGCCGACGCGGCGCGAGATCGCCGAGCGCCTGTCGCTGGAGGACGCGCGTGAATTCGTCAGCTCGTTCGATCGCCCGAACATCGCCTACCGCATCGTCCACAAGGACGATGGTCGACGTCAGCTCACGGATTTCCTGGCGTCGCACCGCGGGCAGAGCGGGATCGTTTACGCGTTCTCGCGCAAACGCGTCGACGCCACCGCCGAGCACCTGCAACTGGCCGGTTTCGATGCATTGCCGTACCACGCCGGCATGAATGCAGCCGAGCGCGCGGCCAACCAGCGCCGGTTCCTGCGCGAGGACGGCGTGGTGATGGTGGCCACGATCGCGTTCGGCATGGGCATCGACAAGCCCGATGTGCGCTTCGTCGCCCACATCGACCTGCCCAAATCGATCGAAGGCTACTACCAGGAAACCGGCCGCGCCGGTCGCGACGGAGAACCCGCGGAAGCATGGCTCAGCTATGGCCTTGGCGACGTCGTGAACCTGCGACAGCTGATCAACCTCGGCGAGGCCGGCGAGCAGCGCAAACAGTTGGAGCTGCGCAAGCTCGACGCGCTGCTGGGCTATTGCGAGTCGACCGGCTGCCGTCGCCAGTCGCTGCTGGGCTGGTTCGGCGAGGCCCACGCTGGTGCCTGCGGCAACTGCGACAACTGCCTGGAGCCGCCGAAGTGCTGGGATGGCACCGAAGCGGCGCGCAAGGCCATGTCCTGCGTCTACCGCAGCGGCCAGCGTTTCGGTGCGGGGCATGTCATCGATATCCTGCGCGGCGTTTCCACCGAGAAGGTGCAACGCTTCGGTCACGACCAGCTCAGCACCTGGGCCATCGGCAGCGACCTGGATGCGAAGCAGTGGAGCAGCGTGTTCCGGCAACTGGTGGCCGGCGGGCTGCTGGAGGCCGATGTGGAGCGGCACGGTGCGCTGTGTCTCACCGCCGATAGCGGCGCGGTGCTGCGCGGGGAGCGCAAGCTGAGTTTCCGGACCGAGCAGCCCAAGGCGCCCAGGGCTCGCTCACGCAACGGCCGGGCCGGCGTCAGCGCGGCGGCCACATCGGTGGACCTCGCACCGGCGCCACTGGCGCGCTTCAACGCGCTACGCGAATGGAGGGCGAGCACGGCACGCGAGCAGAACGTGCCCGCGTACGTCATCTTCCACGACAGCACCCTGCGCGCGATCGCCGAGGCGGCTCCGGGGGAGCTGGACGAACTCGGGCGCATCGCCGGGATCGGCAGCGGCAAGCTGGAACGCTACGGCGAGGCGGTGCTCGACCAGCTGGCGTTGTGCGACGCCTAGCACCACGACGCGCCGGCAACAGCCGGCGCCATGCATTCAGGAGGACTGCCCGCGTCCGGCGAGCACGGCGGCGTTGTGGCGTTTCACCGACTCGACATAGCGGTCCATCCAGCCCTGCAGGAATTCGCGACTGGCGGGACCGATTCCACCGGACCCGTCGAACAGGCCGTCCTTGACCTGGATGAACGCCTCCGGCTGTCCCATGGTCGGCATGTCGAGGTACGCAAGGATGCTGCGCAGGTGCTGCTGGGCAACGGCGGTGCCCACCGAGCCCGGCGATGCACCGAGCACTCCCGCCGGGATGCCGCCGAAAGCGCTGTGTCCGTAGGGTCGCGACGCATGATCGATCGCGTTCTTCATCACGCCGGGGACGGAGCGGTTGTACTCCGGACAGACGAACATCACGCCATCGGATGCACGTATCTGGTCTTTCAACCGGATCGCCGACGCAGGCGGGTCGGAATCGTCGTCCTGGTTGTAATGCGGCAGATCGTCGATACGCAGGTGGTTAAAGACGAAGTCGTCGGGCGCAAGCTTCTCCACGCCGTATGCCAGCTTGCGGTTGAAGGACTCGCTGCGCAGGCTGCCGACCATCACGGCGATGTTGAACTGACTCATGGGGTTTTTCTCCCTGTGCTGGATACGCCTCAGGCTGACAGCCAGCGGCTTTCGCTTCGGTGAAAAACACCCGGACAATGGGTCGCGTCCTGTGCAGGGCGTGGCGCGCTTGACTACACTCGGGACACCACGGCTGGTCCGGAACGCGATGCGAAAGAAGGCAAAGACCACATCCCTGGACATCGCCCATCTGGCGGGCGTCTCCCAGGCGACCGTCTCGCGCGTGCTGCGTGGCAGCCCGCTGGTGAATCCGGAGACCCGCAAGCGCGTCGAGGACCTCGCCCGCTCGCTCAACTACAAGGTCGACCGGCACGCCTCGAGCCTGCGGACCCAGACCGCCGGCACCCTGGCCCTGCTGCTGTTCGAGGATCCGACGCCGGATGACTCGCACATCAACCCTTTTTTCCTGGCGATGCTCGGCTCCATCACCCGCGCCTGCTCGCGCCAGGGACAGGATCTGCTGATCTCGTTCCAGCAGTTGTCGGACGACTGGCACGCCGATTACGAGGACAGCCGCAAGGCCGACGGCCTGATCCTGCTCGGCTACGGCGACTACGTGCCCTATCAGGACAAGCTCGACCAGCTGGTCGCGCAGGGCACGCGTTTCGTGCGCTGGGGCGCGGTATTGCCCGACCAGCCGGGCATCTCGATCGGCTGCGACAACTTCAGCGGCGGACAGATCGCCGCACGTCATCTGATCGAGCGCGGCCGTCGCCGGATAGCATTCCTCGGCGATGCTTCCAGTCACTATCCCGAATTCTTCGAACGTTACCGCGGCTGCGACTCGGCGCTGCGCGAGGTCGGCGAGCGCATGCACCCTCAGATGCAGGTCGATGCGGAAAGTTCCGAGGAGAACGGCCATGCGGCCGCATGCGAACTGCTGGCACGGAAGGTGGATTTCGATGCGATATTCGCCGCCAGCGACCTGATTGCGATCGGCGCGATGCGCGCGCTGGCCGAGCATGGCCTGAGCGTGCCCGAGGACGTCGCAGTGGTCGGCTTCGACGACATTCCCACCGCCCGCTTCGCCAATCCGCCGCTGACCACGGTGTTCCAGGACACCACGCGTGCCGGCGAACTGCTGGTGGAAACGCTGATGAAGCTGGTGCGCAACGAACCGGCGGCGGGCACCACCCTCCCCGCTTCGCTGGTCGTGCGCCGCTCCAGCGGCGAAATGGTCGAAGCTGGCAGCATTCCGGCATGAGCCGCTACGTGGTCGCGGTCACCGGCGGGGTGGCGTCCGGCAAGAGCGAAGTCACCCGACGCTTCGAAGCGCTCGGCGTCGTGGTTGCCGACGCCGACGTCGCCGCCCGCGATGCGGTCGCGATCGGATCTCCTGGGCTGGCCGAAGTGGTCGCGGCGTTCGGCGACGGCGTGCTCGGTCCCGACGGCGCCCTCGCCCGCGCCGAAATGCGCGCGCGGGTATTCAACGACGGCACCGCGAGGAAAACGCTCGAGGACATCGTGCATCCCCGTGTTCGCCGCCAGTTGCAGGCGCAATGCGAGGCGGCGGGAGGCGCCTATGCCATCGCCGCCATTCCACTGCTCACCGAAATCGGCGGCCGCAATGCATACCCGTGGCTGGACCGGATAGTGCTGGTCGACGTGCCCACCGAAGTCCAGCATTCACGCCTGGTCCAGCGCGACGGTATCGACGCGGAACTGGCGGAGCGCATGATCGCCGTGCAGGCGACCCGGGCGCAGCGCCTGGCACTCGCCGACGATGTGATCGTCAATGACGGGACGCTGGCCGCGCTGGATCGGCACGTCGCCGCGCTCGACCGGCGTTACCGGGCGCTGGCTGAGGCCTCGGAAGCAGAAGGCTAGGCTGCCGCCAGTCCGGGCCACAGCGCACGGATCGCGGCGATGCCCTGCGCCCCGTGCTGGCGGGCTTCGGCGATCTCGGCGGCATCCAGTCCGCCGATCGCATACAGGGGCATTCCCACCTGTTCGCGGAGTGCGGAAAAACCTGCCCAGCCGATGCCTGCAGCGCCGGGATGGCTTGCGGTCGGCCTCACCGGCCCGACCACGGCGAAGTCGCAGCCCAGCGCTGCGGCGGCACGTACTTCGTCGACGTCGTGACAGGAAGCCGCCAACGGGATGTCCTCGGGCAGAGGGCGGGTCTCGAACTGCCGCAGTTGCGCAGACTTCAGGTGCAGCCCGATGCCGTGCCTGCGCGCCAGGTGGATATCGCCGTTGATCAGCACCTGCGCGCCGGCGCGGCGGCAACAGGCGACGGCAGTGGTCACCAGCGCTTCCCAGCGTGCGGGCGCGAGGCCCGGTGCGCGAAGCTGTACCCGTCGCGCGCCGGAGGACAACGCGCGATCCAGCGCAGCCAGCCACCCGGCGTCGTCCTCCGGCTCCGGCGTGACGAGGTAGCGGTCGGGCTGCAGCAGCGCGGCCACCACCGGACGATCGGCCGGCGGCATCGAGTAACGGGCCAGTTTCTCCGGGGGAACCCACAACAGCGCCTGGCCCTCGCGGCCACGGGCGTTGCCTTGCCAGGACTCGATCGCCCGCACGTCCAGGCGCAATCGTTTGTGCGGATAAGACTGCGGCACCGTGATCAGGTGCGGCCCGATCTGCACCTCGATGCCGAGCTCTTCGATCAGTTCGCGCCGCAGCGCCGCCTCGGGACTTTCGCCAGGCTCGCGCTTGCCGCCGGGGAACTCCCAGAGCCCGGCAAGATCACGTCCCGCAGTCCGGCGCGCCAGCAGGATGCGGCCTCGCACATCGCGAATGACGCCAGCCACGACTTCGACGGGACTGCTGGCGGGGGCGATGGTCATTACCGGGGGGAGCGGGTCGCGCTGGTGGCGCCCGGTGACAGGTTCCACGGCAGGCTGGCTGCGGAGTTCGGCGCTGATGCGAGGCGCCGGAGCACCGCCCTGCCCCGTGACATCCGGGTTCGCGGCGGAGGTTCGTTGGCCGCGGCTCCAACGTTGCTGGCACCGGCCGCCATCAACTGATGACGGCTCCGGCGCCCCCAGGCTGACCTTCGCGATGAGACGCGAAAATCAGACCAGCTGGCCGTGACAATGCTTGTATTTTTTGCCGCTGCCACAGGGGCACGCCTCGTTGCGCCCGACCTTGGGCATTGCGGCCTCGCCAGCGGCGAGCGCGGCACCTGCAGCACGGGCAGCGCCCGCTCCGCCAGCGGCACGCACCTGCTCGGCTTCCTCGTCAGCACTGTAACCGCCGGCGTTGGCGTGCTGGAACTGCATCTTCTCGGCCAGCGCCTGCGCCTGCCGACGCTCCTGCGCCTCCAGTTCGGCAACTTCGTTCTCGTTGCGGATACGCACGCGGGCCAGCAGGGTCACGACTTCCATCTTGACCTTCTCGAGCAACTCGCTGAACAGCTCGAAGGCTTCCTTCTTGTACTCCTGCTTTGGCTGCTTCTGGGCATAGCCGCGCAGGTGGATGCCCTGCCGCAGGTAGTCCATCCGCGCCAGATGTTCCTTCCAGTTCTGGTCGAGCACGTTGAGCATGATGTGCTTTTCGAGCATGCGCATCGTCTCCGGCCCGAGCTGCGCCTCGCGATCGGCCAGATAACGCTCGACCTCCTGGCTCACGTGCTCGGCGATGTCCTGCGCGTCCAGTTCTGCGCGGCTGCTCACCAGTTCCTGCAGCGACACCTGCAGCCCCAGCTCCTGGTTGAGGGTCGCTTCCAGGCCCGGCAGGTCCCACATCTCGTCGACCGAATCGGGCGGCACGTGGCGCGCGACCAGGTCGGCCACGACGTCGCCGCGGATGCCCTCGATGTTCTCGTGCACGTCCTCGGCCTCGAGCAGCTCGTTGCGCTGGCCGTAGATCACCTTGCGCTGGTCGTTGTTGACGTCGTCGAAGTCGAGCAGGTTCTTGCGGATGTCGAAGTTGTGCGCCTCGACCTTCCGCTGCGCGTTGGCGATCTGCTTGGTCACCAGCGGGCTTTCGATGATGTCGTCTTCCTTCAGGCCCATCCGCTCCATCACCTTCTGCACCCAGTCGGCGGCGAAGATGCGCATCAGGTTGTCTTCCAGCGACAGATAGAAGCGCGAAGAGCCCGGATCGCCCTGGCGGCCGGCGCGGCCGCGTAGCTGGTTGTCGATGCGGCGCGACTCGTGGCGCTCGGTGCCGACGATATGCAGCCCGCCCGCGGCCTTGACCGTGTCGTGGCGCTGCTGCCAGTCGGCTTTCAGCCGCGCCCTTGCAACCTCGTCGAGCTCCCCGCCGGACTGCGCCTCCAGCTCGGCGATCTCCGCTTCCAGCGCTCCGCCCAGCACGATGTCGGTGCCGCGACCTGCCATGTTGGTGGCAATGGTGATGGCGCCCGGACGACCGGCCTGGGCGATGATCTGCGCTTCGCGCTCGTGCTGCTTGGCGTTGAGCACTTCGTGCTGGATGCCCGCCTCGCGCAGCTGCCCGCTGAGCATCTCGGATACCTCGATGGAGGTCGTGCCCACCAGCACCGGCTGCTGCCGTGCGTGCGCGTCCTTGATCTCGGCGACGACTGCGCGGTACTTGCCGGCGCGGTTGAGGAACACGTGGTCCGGGCTGTCCAGGCGCACGGTCGGCTGGTTGGTCGGGATCACCACCACTTCCAGGCTGTAGATGCTCTGGAACTCGAACGCCTCGGTGTCCGCGGTGCCGGTCATTCCGGCCAGCTTGTTGTACATGCGGAACAGGTTCTGGAACGTGATGCTCGCCAGGGTCTGGTTCTCGCGCTGGACCGGCACGCCTTCCTTCGCCTCGACCGCCTGGTGCAGGCCGTCCGACCAGCGCCGACCAGTGAGCGTGCGTCCGGTGAACTCGTCGACGATCACGACTTCACCGTCGCGCACGATGTAGTCGACATCGCGCTGATAGATCGCATGCGCCCGCAGTGCGGCATTGAGGTGGTGGACGACGCTGAGGTTCTGCGGCCCGTACAGGCTGTCTTCCTCGCCGCTGAGGATGCCGGCAGCGCGCAGCAGTTCCTCGGCGTGCTCCTGGCCTGCTTCGGACAGATGGACCTGCTTGCCCTTCTCGTCGACGAAGTAGTCGCCTTCGCCGTCCTCGGCCTGCTGCCGCGTCAGCGACGGGACGATCCGGTTGACCTTGATGTAAAGCTCCGGCGACTCGTCGGCGGGACCGGAGATGATCAGCGGGGTGCGTGCCTCGTCGATCAGGATCGAGTCGACCTCATCGACGATCGCGAAGTTCAGCCCGCGCTGGACGCGGTCTTCCTTCGACAGCGCCATGTTGTCGCGCAGGTAGTCGAAGCCGATCTCGTTGTTGGTGGCGTAGGTGATGTCGGCGGCATACGCGGCGTGCTTATCGCCGTGCGGCATGCCCGGGTAGACGACGCCAACGCTCAGCCCGAGCCAGGTGTAGAGCTTGCCCATCCAGACCGAGTCGCGCCTAGCCAGGTAGTCGTTGACGGTGACCACGTGTACGCCCTTGCCCTGCAGCGCATTGAGGTACACCGGCAGTGTCGCGACCAGGGTCTTGCCCTCGCCGGTGCGCATCTCCGCGATCCGTCCCAGGTGCAGGACCATGCCGCCGATCAGCTGGACGTCGTAGTGGCGCATGCCCAGCACGCGTCGGGACGCCTCGCGGCAGACCGCAAAAGCCTCGGGCAGGAGCTTGTCGAGGGACTCGCCGCCGGCGACCCGCTGCTGCAGTGCGGGCGTCCGTGCCTGCAGTTCGGCGTCGCTGAGCTTCTGGATCTCCGGTTCCAGCGCGTTGATCTTGTCGACGGACGACTGAAGCTGGCGCAGCAATCGTTCGTTGCGACTGCCGAAAACGCGGGTAAGCAAACTGTTGAGCATGAATGGGTCCAAAGGTCGGGATCAAGCCACACGCCCCGGCACCAGCGGCTGCATGACACCGACAGGACGGGGGGCGGACTGGAAAAACAATCGCGGGTACCGGGCACCAGGTGCCCTGTCGCGGCGTCCCATTCTAGCTTGGGGATGCCGGAGCGCCTATCAAGGTGTCCGGCGGGGGTTTTTGGACTGGGGAAATGCCGGCTTGCCGCGGAGGCGCCGATGCACCAAGGGGCAGGAGCGCGGGCGGCAGGTGTCCTGCCGCTGCGCGTGCTTCGCCTAGCCTCGCAGCGGCGAGGCCTGTCCGAGGAACTTTCGCGGGTTGACCACTCGACCGTTCTGCCAGACCTCGAAATGCACGTGCGCGCCGGTGGAGCGTCCGGTCGAACCGGCCTTCGCGATCTCCTCGCCGGCGCGGACCAGCGAACCCACCTTGCGGGTTAAACGCGAGTTGTGCGCGTAACGCGTCACGTAGCCGTTGCCATGGTCGAGCTCGACCGTGTTGCCGTAGCCCGAGCGCCCCCCGGAATAGCTGACGACGCCATCAGCCACAGCCAGGACCGGATCGCCGGTGTTGGCCTCGAAGTCGATGCCCTTGTGGTATTGGCGGCCGCCCAGGATCGGGTCGGCGCGCCCGCCAAAGCCGGACGTGATGTAGCTGTTGTTGATCGGTGCCCGCGACGGCACCGCATTCATGTCGAGCTGCCGGTTGAACAGCAGCGACTCAAGCACCGAAAGCTGCTCCCCCGATGCCTTGAACTGCGAATCCAATTGCTCGAGGCCCTCGTCGAGTTCCGCTTTGGGCATGTCCTCGACCTGCTCGGAACCGCCGGTACCGACCGGGCGTTCGAAATCGAATTCGCCGTCCTGCAGTTTGCCGACCCGGGTCAGGCGCTCGCCCAGGGCGTTGAGGCGGTTGGCCTGGGCCTGGAGTTCGCCTAGCCGCGCGGCCAGGGCGTTGATCTCGCGCTGCGCGTCGCGCTCGGCGGCGGAGATCTGCGCCTGCTGGCGCTCCACCTTCGCTTGGAGGGCGGCGTTGGCCATGACGCCGGCGCCTCCGCCGAGGGCCAATCCGCCGCCCAGAAGGAGCGAGGCCACGATGGCGGGGCGCTGGAGGGCCAGGCTGCCGAGCCGCTGCACTACTATGTCCAGCTTCGTCCGCGGATGGTTAGGGATTTGATGGGTCATAGGTCCGATGTCTGATTACAGATCCAGAATTCCGCCGCGTCGCCCTTCGTCTCCGCAGGCTGCGCTTGATGCGCTGCTTGCCGACCCTGCTGGCGACCCGATCCGCCGGGCGTTATGGCTCGACGATCTGGATCTCAGGTTGCGTCCGTATCTGCCGGCTCCACTGGCCGCGCACGCGCGGCTGGCGAACTATGAGCACGGCAGGCTCGTTTATCTGGTCGATGCTCCGGTCTGGCGGTCCAAATTGCGCCTGCTGGCACCCGAACTCCTGGGCGCGGCCCGGTCCATCGGACTGGCAGCGACTGAATTCGTGATCAAGACCAGCCTCCCCGCCATTACGCCCTCCATGCAGCCCCTCCGGAATACCAGACCAATGTCGGCCGGCGCACAGCAAGCGCTGCAAGCCGCCCTGGCGTCACTGAAATCCGCCCCCACGGAGGACGGTGACACCGGCTGATCGATCCCACCTCTGGCATGCGGCTTGCATGTGAAGGCGGGGTGATCGTCAAGCTGGGGCGGATGCTACTTGGGCATCCCCCGCCGTTTGTTAAGCGGACCGGCAACTTTCGTTAAGTTACTGATAATCAGACGGCCGGCATTCACGTCTGTGACGCTCGACACGTTCTGCGAGGCGGGCGTGTTGCACTGCGAAACTCGCGCTCGCTCAGGCCTGCGCGGGGAGGCCAAACACCATAGGGGCGGGCTCGGAGGCCGAAAACGTCACCAGATCCCAGGCGGACTCTTCGGCCAGGAGCGCCCGCACCAGCTTGTTGTTGAGCGCGTGACCGGACTTGAAACCCTCGTAGGCTCCGATGATCGGATACCCGGCGAGGTACAGGTCCCCGACTGCGTCGAGAATCTTGTGGCGCACGAACTCGTCGGCGTAGCGCAGGCCGTCGTCATTGAGCACCCGGTACTCATCGAGCACGATGGCGTTGTCCATCGAACCGCCCAGGCCGAGATTGCGCTCGCGCATGTACTCCAGGTCGCGCATGAACCCGAAGGTGCGGGCGCGACTGACTTCCTGAACGTAATTGGCGGTCGAGAAGTCGACCTGCGCCCGGGACTGCCGCGCGGGAATCATCGGATGGTCGAACTCGATCGTGAAGCCTATCCGGAAGCCGTCGTGCGGCTCGAACCGCGCGAACTTGTCGGCTTCCCGCACCTCTACCGGATGGCGGATGCGGATGAACTGCTTGGCCGTGGCCTGCTCGACGATGCCTGCCGACTGCAGCAGGAATACGAATGGACCTGCCGAGCCGTCCATGATCGGGACCTCGGGCGCCGAAAGATCCACATAGCAGTTGTCGACACCCAGGCCGGCCAGAGCGGAAAGCAGATGCTCCACGGTCATGACCTTGCCAGCGCCGCGGCTGAGGCCGGTGCACAGCGTGGTTTCGGACACCAGTTCGGCGCGGGCGGGGATTTCGACCACGGGGTCCAGATCGACCCGCCGGAACACGATGCCGGCGTCCGGCGGTGCGGGCCGCAGCGCGAGAAAGACCTTCTCACCGCTGTGCAGGCCGACACCGGTCGCACGAATCACGTTCTTGAGGGTTCGCTGGCGCAGCATTGG
The DNA here is from genome assembly GCA_030857025.1 of Pseudomonadota bacterium. GTDB lineage: Bacteria > Pseudomonadota > Gammaproteobacteria > Xanthomonadales > Xanthomonadaceae > Lysobacter_K. The sequence continues at coordinate 47,159 of JALYOF010000051.1, forward strand.
TGGCAGGGCCCTGGCGGTTCGCGGAACTGGGAGCGCAGGAGGCGTGCGCGGCCGGACAACAGCGGAATCCTAACACCCGGACCGCTGAACCTGAATGAAAGAACGAAACCCGCCCCCGGCGAGGAGACGGGAGCGCCCGGTGCAGCTGCCGGTGCCGTGCAGGCACCGCACCGGCAGCTTCCTGCGCCGACGGCAACGCCGCAGCCGGGGACGAGTCCGGCCGAAGTGTGCCGCCTGGGCGCCAGGAAGTCCGCCGCCTGGCTGGCCTCAGTCGGCCTGGCGCCGCAGGAACGCGGGAATGTCCAGGTAACTGTCGCTGGGACCAAAGTCGCTGGCCGCGGCCGCTGGCGCGCTCTCGGTGCTGCGGCTGCTGCCACGCAGGCTGCCGCCAAAGCTGGGCATCGCCGCGGGGATAGCCTCATCCATTGCCGAAAACTCGGGCTGGCCCGTGCTGCCGTTGCGCACCAGCTGGATCGGAGCGCGCTGACCGTCGCGTTCGCGCAGTGACTGCTTGACGTCGACGCGGTTGAGCCCCGTGGCGACCACGGTGACGCGGACCTCGTCCTGCATGTCCGGGTCCAACACGGTACCGATGACGACCGTCGCGTCCTCGGACGCGAACGCCTCGATGGTGCGGCCGACCTCGTCGAACTCGGCCATCGTGAAGTCCGGACCGGCGGTGATGTTGACCAGGATGCCGTTGGCGCCCTGCAGGTTGACGTCGTCCAGCAGCGGGTTCTGCACCGCCGCCTCGGCCGCGGCCTGGGCGCGGTCGTCGCCGCGTGCCGAGCCGGTGCCCATCATCGCCAGGCCCATCTCGCTCATGACCGTGCGCACGTCGGCGAAATCGACGTTGATCAGGCCCGGGCGCACGATCAGGTCGGCAATGCCCTGCACCGCACCCAGCAGCACGTCGTTGGCGGCACGGAACGCCTGGATCATGGTGGCGTTGCGGCCGAGCACGGTGATCAGCTTCTCGTTGGGAATGGTGATGAGCGAATCGCAGTGGTGGCTGAGCTCCTCGATCCCCTTGAGCGCCACCTGCATGCGGCGGCGGCCTTCGAACGGGAACGGCTTGGTGACGACCGCGACGGTGAGGATGCCCATTTCCTTGGCGAGCTGGGCGACGACCGGCGCTGCGCCGGTGCCGGTGCCGCCACCCATGCCAGCGGTGATGAACACCATGTCGGCGCCCTGCAGTGCGTCCATGATGCGTTCGCGATCTTCCAGCGCCGCCTGGCGGCCGACTTCCGGATTGGCGCCGGCACCCAGGCCCTTGGTGACGTTGCTGCCCAGCTGCAACTGGAGCTTGGCGCCGCAGTTCTTGATTGCCTGCGAGTCGGTGTTGGCGGTGATGAACTCCACGCCATCGACATTGCCGCTGACCATGTGCGCGACCGCGTTGCCGCCGCCTCCCCCCACACCGATCACCTTGATGATCGCGTTGGGGGCCATGTTTTCTACCAGTTCGAAGTGGGCCATTTGCTCGTCCTCTTGGGGGGGGTGCTTATCGGGGGATGTGGTCGCGTCGAAAGGGACAGGGTTGTCCGCAAAGGACGCGAAAGACGCAAAAGAAAGCGCCAATAGTCTTTAAGTTTTTAGTTCTTTTTGCGTTGTTTGCGTCCTTTGCAAACTGCATTTTTTTGCATCTGGGCCATCAGAACTCTCCACGGAACCAATTGCGCAACTTGTTGAAAGCGCTGCCGGCTCGGCCGGTGGGAATCACCGATCCGCGGCGCGGTTGCTCGATCTGGCTGCCCATCAGCAGCAGGCCGACGCCGGTGGCATGGACCGGGTTTCCGACCACTTCGCCCAGGCCGGTCACGTGCTGCGGGATTCCCACGCGCACCGGCATCTGCAACATTTCCTCGGCCAGTTCGACCACGCCTTCCATCTTTGCCGCGCCGCCGGTCAGGACCATGCCGGCACGCACGTGCTGCTCGAATCCGGAACGGCGAAGTTCGGCCTGGACCATCTCGAAGATCTCTTCGTAGCGCGCCTGCACGGCCTGCGCGAGCGACGCGCGCGGCATGCGTCGCGGCGGGCGATCTCCGACACTCGGCACCTGTATGGATTCCTCGGCGGTGGCCATCTGCGCCAGAGCGCAGGCGTAGCGGACCTTGATCTGCTCGGCCTCGGGCGTCGGCGTGCGCAGCATGTGCGCGATGTCCTCGGTGACCTTGTCGCCGGCGATGCCCAAACTCGCGCTATGCGCGATCGCGCCCTGCACGAACACCGCGATGTCGGTGGTCCCGGCGCCGATGTCGACCAGCACCACGCCGAGCTCGCGCTCGTCGCTGGTCAGCACAGCATGGCTGGATGCGAGCACGCCGAGGATCAGGTCGTCGACCTGCAGGCCGCAGCGCTGCACGCACTTGCTGACATTGGCTGCGGCCGACTGCGCGCACACGACAAGATGTGCATGCACTTCCAGGCGCACCCCGCTCATGCCGACCGGGTTGCGGATGCCTTCCTGCGAATCGTCTAGCACGTAGTCGCGCGGGATCGCATGGAGGATCTTCTGGTCGGCAGGAATCGCCACCGCCTTGGCTGCTTCCAGCACGCGGTCCAGGTCGGCGAAGCTGACCTCGCCGTCGCGGATCGGCGCGATGCCCTGCGAGTTGCGACACTGCACGTGGCTGCCCGAGATCGACGCGTACACCGAGCGTATCTCGCAGCCGGCCATCAGCTCGGCTTCCTCGATCGCACGCTGGATCGACTGCACCGTGGACTCGATGTCGACCACGACGCCGCGCCGCAGGCCGCGTGATTCGTGCGAACCGATCCCGATCACCTCGATCGGGTTGCCGGCCGAATACTCGCCGACCAGCGCGACCACCTTGGAGGTGCCGATGTCGAGGCCGACGATCAGCGACTTGTCGCCTTTGCGATTCATGTATTGGTTGCCTGGGATTGTTCGGTGCGTGGCGTGTCGGAGGGCTTCGGAGTCGGTGCCCAGGTCAGGGCAAAGCCGTTGGTGTAGCGGAGGTCGGCGCGCGCAAGACGCTGGGCGTCCTGGGCAAGCAGCTGTGGCATCAGGCGCACGAAGCGGGCCAGGCGCGCACGCGCTTCGCTGCGACCCACCAGCACGTGGATGCGCGCACCGGAGCGGAGCTCGCGCAGCTGCAGGGTCCAACTGCCGCGCGGGTCCAGCTCGATCGCCAGCACATCGATGCCCAGCGCGGCAAACAGCGCCGTGGCTTCATTGAAGACCGCGACCACTTCGCCGACCGCTTCGTCCGGCCCGCTCATCTGCGGCAGCCCGTCCGGTACCTGGACGTCGTTCGCGGGAAACAGGCGACCATGGTCGGAGAGCAGTCGGTCGGTGCCCCAGCGCGCGAACGGACGGTGCTCGACGATCCTCACTTCCAGCACGTCGGGCCAACGCTTGCGAACCTCGGCCTGCTCCACCCAGGGCAGAACCGAGATCGCCGCGCGCGCGTGGTCCAGGCGCACCGCGACGAAGCCGCGCTGCGCGTGGGACACCAGCGCGCGCCGGATGGCGTGCTCGTCGACCCGCTCGAACGTTCCGGTGATCCGCAGCTTCGTCAGCGGCCAGTGGTCGCGCCCGACCCAGCCGTTGAGGACCGCCACGACCGGCAGCACGACCAGCGCCACGGCGAGCATCCATGCGATCAGGCGAAGCATCGCGTTCATCGGGCGGCTCCGGCGCTCATTGCGGCAACGCCTGCACGAGCGAGGTTTCCAGGATCCGCCAGCACAGTTCCTCGAAGTCGATTCCGAAAGGCGCGGCCGACTTGGGCATCAGTGAATGCGAGGTCATGCCGGGTGCGGTGTTGGCTTCCAGCAGCCAGTTGCGGCCGTGACGGTCGCGCATGAAGTCGACACGGCCCCAGCCCTTGAGGTCCAGCGCTTCGAAAGCGCGCTCTGCCAGTTCCCGTGCCTGCGCTTCGCCGACTTCGTCCAGTCCCGGGCAGAGATAGCGGGTGTCCTCGGCAAGATACTTGGCGTGGTAGTCGTAGTACTCGCCCGCCGGGACGATCTGGATGCTCGCAAGACCACGGCCGTCCAGCACGCCGATGGTGAACTCGCCGCCGACGCCGTCGCCGGCCTCGATCAGCTGTTCCATCAGCATCTCGCCGCCGTTCCTGCCCTGCAGATATCGCGACGCGAGTTCGACCGCCGCATCCAGGTCGGCGTCGTTGAACACCCGCGATACGCCCACGCTGGAGCCTTCGTTGGACGGCTTGATGATTACCGGCAGACCAAGCTCGCGGGCGGCGGCCTGGACATCGTCGCCCGGCGCGATGCGCAGGTATCGCGGCGTCGGCAACCCGAGGCTCAGCCACACCTGCTTGCTGCGGATCTTGTCCATGCTGAGCGCCGAACCGAGCACGCCCGAGCCGGTGTACGGCACGCCGAGGGCTTCGAGCAGGCCCTGCAGCACGCCATCCTCGCCCCCGCCCGCGTGGCCGTGGAGGATATTGAAGACCCGGTCCACGCGACCAGCACCAATGGCTTCGACCAGCGCGGGCATGCCGTCGACCGCGAACGCGTCGACGCCGCTCGCGAGCAGGGCCGCCAGCACGTTGCGCCCGGAATCCAGCGACACCTCGCGCTCGGAACTGGTGCCGCCCATGAGCACGGCGACGCGGCCGAACGCGGCCGCGTCGGTCGTCCGCAGCGGCTCGAATTCCGCTGTTTTCGTCTGTGGGCTCATGCCTCGTCTCCGGTCTTCTCTCGGACGAAGCCGTGGGTGGAGATGTGCTGCGCGGCATGGCCGATGTCACCGGCGCCCATCAGCATCAGCAGGTCGCCGTCGCACAGCACGTCGGCGAGCGCTTCGGCGAGGTCCGCGGTGCTGCCGACCACGATCGGATCGATTCGCCCGCGGGTGCGTATCGCCCGCGCGAGCGACTTGGAATCGGCGCCGGTGATCATCGCCTCGCCGGCCGGATACACCTCGGTCAATACCAGCACGTCGGCGGTCGACAGCACGGCGGCGAAGTCGTCGAACAGGTCACGGGTGCGGCTGTAGCGATGGGGCTGGAATGCCGCGACCAGCCGCTTGTCCGGCCAGCCGCCACGCGCGGCTTCGAACACCGCCGTCAGTTCCTTGGGGTGATGACCGTAGTCGTCGACCACTGTCACCAGCCCGCCGCCCGGCAGCGGTGTCTGCGACAGCAGGTTGAAGCGACGGCCGATGCCGGCAAAGCCTTCCAGCGCGCGCGCGATCGCATGCGGCTCGACGCCAAGCTGCCAGCCAACCGCCGCCGCCGCCAGCGCGTTCTGCACGTTGTGCCGGCCCGGCAGCGCGAGCGTCACCGGCGTGCGGGTGGCATCCGGCAGGCACAGCGTGAACCGCATCCGCGCGCCGGTCTGGGTGACATCCTCGGCGCGCACGTCGGCGCCGTCGGCAAAGCCGTAGCTCATGACGTGACGCGGCGTCTTTTCCGCAAGGGCGGCGACTTCGGCATCGTCGATGCACATGATCGCCAGCCCGTAGAACGGCAGCCGGTGCAGGAACTCCTCGAACGCGGCCTGCACGTTGGCGAAGTCGCCGCCGTAGTTCTCCAGATGGTCGGCATCGATGTTGGTGATGATCGCCATCTGCGGGTTCAGCCGCAGGAAGCTGCCATCGCTCTCGTCGGCCTCGGCCACGAGCCACTGGCCGCTGCCGAGCCTGGCGTTGGCGCCGGCCGCGAGCAACTGCCCGCCGATTACGAAGGTCGGGTCGATGCCGCCTTCGGCGAGCACGCTGGCGGTGAGTGATGTCGTGGTGGTTTTTCCATGGGTGCCGGCGACGGCGATCCCGCGCTTGAAGCGCATGAGTTCGGCGAGCATCTCCGCACGCGGCACCACCGGGATCCGCTGCATGCGCGCCTCCGCCAGCTCCGGGTTGTCGTCGCGGATCGCGCTGGACACGACCACGCAGTCGGCGCCGAGCACGTTTTCAGCGGCATGTCCGCGGTGTACGACGACACCGAGCTTGGCTAGCCGGCGCGTAACCGCGTTCGCCGCGTTGTCCGAACCGGAAACCTCATAGCCGAGCGTGCACATGACTTCGGCGATGCCGCTCATGCCGGTGCCGCCGACGCCGATGAAATGCACGCGCGGGAAATGTTTCGCGATGCTCGACTTGCCCGCCACCGCGTGGCCGGGTTCGCCGGTGTGCTGCAGACGACGGCTGCGCATGGTGCTGCTCATTGCGTATTTCCAGAAGGTGGAGCGGAAATGGGAAACTGCGTTACCAGGCGGGCATCCGCATGGCGAGCGGCAACGTGAGATTCGGGAGCGCAGGCATCGGCCGCGACACTGGTCCGGCAACGGATCGCGACTCGCGCTTCCCTGTCCACGGCTCGGGCTCCGACCTTCACTGCGCCACCTCCAACACGATCTCCGCCACGCGCCGCGCGGCGTCCGGACGCGCCAATGCCTGCGCGGCGTCGGCCATTCGCAGCAACTCCGCCCGGTCCTGCAGGCCGGCGATCGCGGCGGCCAGTTGTTCCGCAAGCACAGCCGGCTCCTGCTGCGGCAACAGCAGCGCTGCGCCGCGGTCGACCAGGTACTGCGCGTTGCGGGTCTGGTGGTCGTCGACCGCCTGGGCGAATGGCACCAGCACGCTGCCCACGCCGACGGCACACAGTTCGGCCAGGGTCAGCGCACCGGCCCGGCACAGCACCAGGTCCGCCCATCCGTAGGCAGCGGCCATGTCGGCGATGAACGGCTCGACGCTGGTTTCGACACCAGCCTTCGCGTAGGCATCGGTTGCCGCGTCGACCTGCTGTGCACCGCACTGGTGGCGCACCTGGAAGCCGATATTGCTGCCGCGCAGCTTCGCCATCGCGAGCGGCACGGACTGGTTCAGTATCCGGGCGCCCTGGCTGCCGCCGAGCACGAGTATGCGCAGGTCGCCATGACGGTCGGCGAAGCGCGCGGCAGGCGTCGGCACTTCCGACATCTCATTGCGCACCGGGTTGCCGACGAGTTCTTCGCGGACTGCGCTGAAGGTGTCGGGAAAACCGGTCAGCACCCTGCCTGCCAGATGCGCGAGCACGCGGTTGGTGATGCCCGGTGCGCGGTTCTGCTCGTGCACCACCAGCGGAACCCCTGCCAGGCGTGCAGCCAGTCCGCCCGGGCCGGCCGCAAAACCACCGAAGCTGATCACCGCACGCGGTTGCCGGATGCGGATCACCTTGCGGGCGGCATCGACGGCGCGCAGCAGTTTCAGGGGCGCTCCCATCAACGCCGACAGTCCCTTGCCGCGAACGGCACGGACCATGATCGTGTCGATGTCGATGCCGTGCTGCGGTACCAGCCTGGTTTCCATTCCGTTCTCGGCGCCCAGCCACACCACCGGCACGCCGCACTCGCGTAGCGCATGCGCCACGGCCAAGCCCGGAAAGATGTGACCACCGGTGCCGCCCGCCAGCACCATCACTGGCCTTGTGGACGCGCTTGCATGGGCTCGGGAAGCGCTCATGCCGTCCTCCCCAGCACCGGTTCGATGCGCTCGCGCCGTGGACCGGTGCCGCGCACCGGTTCGCTGCCACCCTTGGGTATCGCACGCAGCCCGGGGCGGACCTGGCCCACTCCGGGCAGCGGCGTGGACGACGGTGCATCGCCGCGCAGGCGAGCGACCTGGCGCTGCGCGCGGTCGAGTTCGTAGGACACCCGCAGCAGCAGGCCGATCGCCGCGCAGGTCATCAGCACGCTGGAACCGCCCGAGGAGATCAGCGGCAGTGTGAGGCCCTTGGTCGGCAGCAATCCCAGGTTGACCCCGATCGATACGAAACTCTGCAGCCCAATCGACAGGGCGATGCCGAACGCGCAGTAACCGGAGAAGTGCCGGCGCATGTCGACGCACTGCAGGCCGAGCCACAGCGCACGACCCACCAGCGCCGCATACAGCGCGATCACTGCACAGACGCCGACAAAACCGAGTTCCTCGCCGATCACCGCAAGGATGAAGTCGGTGTGCGCTTCCGGCAGGTACGACAGCTTCTGCACCGAGGCGCCCAGGCCAACGCCGAACCACTCGCCGCGACCCACCGCCATCAGTGCCTGGGTGAGCTGATAGCCGGTGTTGAACGGGTCCGCCCACGGGTCCAGGAAAGAAGTCAGGCGGCGCACGCGATAAGGCTCGGCGATTGCGAGTACCGCCAGCAGCGGCAGCAGCACCAGCACCGGCCCAAACATTCGCGGCATGTTGACGCCACCGAGTACCAGCATGCCCCCGGTGATCGCCAGCACCAGTGACAAGGATCCGAAGTCCGGCTGCATCGCCAGCACCGCCATCAGCAGCACCGCCACGCCAAGCGGCTTGAGCATCGCCGGCCAGGTCGCCTGGACCTCCTCGCTGTAGCGCTTGAGGTAGCTGGCGAGCCACACGATGTACATCAGTTTGACCGCCTCCACCGCCTGGAAGCTGGAAATGCCCAGGTTGATCCAGCGGCTGGCGCCGTTGACGCTGCGGCCAACGCCGGGAATGAACACCAGCAGCAGCAGCACGAAGCACAGCAGCAGCAGGCCCTGGTTGTGCTGCTCGATGGTCTTGAGTTCGGTGCGCATCAGCCAGTACGCCAGCCCGATACCAACCGCCAGGAACGCCACGTGCCGGACCAGGAAATAAAACGGGCCGACACCCAGATCGACGCCGATCGCGATCGAACTGGAACCGACCATCACCACGCCCAGGCTCGCCAGCGCGCACGAAATCGCGATCAGCCACGGGTCGAAGCGTCCGCCGATCGCGTCCAGCCGGGTGGCTTGCGCGTTCGACGGGCCGATGGCCGTGTGGGTCGCGGTGCGGGCGCCGGCTTCGATCATCAGCGCACCTTCAAGGTTGCAAGGCCAACCAGCACCAGCACCACGGAAATGATCCAGAAGCGCACGATCACGCGCGGCTCCGGCCAGCCCTTGAGCTCGTAATGGTGGTGGATGGGCGCCATGCGGAACACGCGCTTGCCGGTCAGCTTGAACGAGGCCACCTGGATCATCACCGAGAGCGTCTCGATGACGAAGATGCCGCCCATGATCACCAGCACCAGTTCCTGGCGGACGATCACGGCGACGGTGCCGAGCACCGCGCCCAGCGCCAGCGCGCCGATATCGCCCATGAACACCATCGCCGGGTAGGTGTTGAACCACAGGAAGCCAAGGCCCGCGCCTGCGATCGCGGCGCAGATGATGACCAGCTCACCGGCTCCCGGCACGCGCGGAATCTGCAGGTACTCTGCGAACACCGCGTTGCCCGAGGCGTAGGCGAATACGCCCAGCGCACAGGCCACCAGCACCGTGGGCATGATCGCCAGCCCATCGAGCCCATCGGTGAGGTTGACGGCGTTGGAGAAGCCCACGATCCAGAAGTAGGCGACCACGATCAGCCCGGCACCGATCGGAAACGCGAGCACCTTGAACAGCGGCACGTAGAAGGTCGTGGTGGCGACCACGGCCGGGTCGGCGGTCATGTACAGGTAGATGCCGGCGGCCAGCCCGAAGATGGACTGCAGCAGGTATTTCCAGCGCGACTTCATGCCGTTGGGATCGCGCTTGACGATCTTCAGCCAGTCGTCGTACCAGCCGATCGCACCGAAGGCGACCATCACTGCAAGCACCAGCCACACGTACTTGTTGCGAAGGTCCGCCCACAACAGCACCGAGGCCAGCACGGTGAGCAGGATCAGCGCACCGCCCATCGTCGGGGTGCCTGCTTTTGAGAAATGCGTCTGCGGTCCGTCCTGGCGGATCGGCTGCCCGCCCTTGTACTGGCCGAGCTTGCGGATCATCGCCGGGCCCCACCACAGCGACAGCGCCAGCGCGGTCAGCGCACTGAGGATGCCGCGGAACGTCAGATAGCCGAAGAGCGCGAAGCCGCTCTCCAGTTGTTGCAGCCAGCGCGCCAGCTCAAGCAGCATTGGTGTCTTCCCCTGTGTCGATGGAACCAGTAACAGTCGAGTCATCCGCGAGAATCGCGGCGACGATCCGGTCCATGGCACTACCACGCGATCCTTTCACCAGCACCTGCAGCCCCGCCGCGGCGTGGGTGCGCAGGTCGGACGACAGCGCCTCGGCAAGCGCTGCATGGCTCTCGAACTTCGCCGCGCCTTCCCCGAACGCGGTGGCCGCGGCGGCGCTCAACGATCCCAATGTGTACAGCCGGGTCAGCCCCGCAGCCTTCGCCCGGCGCCCTGCGTCCGCGTGCATCGCTTCGGCGGCATCGCCAAGCTCGCGCATGTCGCCCAGCACCAGCCAGGCTCCGCCCTCGCCCCGACCGGACGCGAGCATCTCGATGGCGGCATTCAGCGACCCGGGGTTGGCGTTGTAGCTGTCGTCGATCAGCACCGCCCCATTGCCGAGTGGATGTGCCACCAGCCGCCCGGCAACCGCATTGGCGGCCGCAAGGCCAGCGGCAATCGCCGGCAGCGGCAGCTCCAGCGCGATTGCGATGGATGCCGCCGCGAGCGCATTGAGGACGTTGTGGCGCCCCGGCATCGCGACACTGATCTCGATCTCGCCCTCGGGCGCGACCAGCACGAAGCGCGAGCCGGCAGGCCCGGACCGGATCTCGCGGGCGGTGACGTCGGTGCCGGCTTCCAGCCCGAACCGGATCACCCGCGGCGCATCGGCTCCGCGGGTCGCGAGGCGTTGCTGGAACCACGACCCGAACGCATCGTCGGCGTTGATGACCGCCACGCCATCGGAGCGCAGCGCTTCGTAGATCGCGCCCTTGGTCTCCGCTACCGCCAGCAGGCTGCCCATGCGCTCCAGGTGCGCGGGCGCGATGTTGTTGACCAGCGAGACGTGCGGCCGAGCGATGTCGGTCAGGTAGGCAATGTCGCCTGGCTTTCCTGCACCCATTTCGTAGACCGCAAACAGGGCGGAGTCTGGCGCGTCGATCACTGCAAGCGGCAGGCCGATTTCGTTGTTGCGGTTTCCGGGGTTCGCGTACACGTCTTCCGGCGAAGCCGCGTGCTGCAGGATCGACAGCACCAGCGCCTTGACGCTCGTCTTGCCGTTGCTGCCGGTGATCGCCACGACCCGCGTGCCGCGCTCGCGCTGGAGGGCAGCGGCAAGCGCGGCCAATGCGCGCTCGGTGTCGGCGACCAGAAGTTGCGGAAGATCCACGTCGACCGGGTGCGCCACCAGCAGGGCGGCGACTCCGCCGGCCGCGGCCGCGGCCACATGGTCGTGTCCGTCGAAATTTTCGCCCTTCAAAGCCACGAAGACCGACGACCCTGCGGAGCCGCCTGCGCTCAGCGCGCGAGTGTCGGTCACCAGCGCGTCGACCACGACATCGACGCCGCGCAGGGTGCCACCGGTCATGGCCGCGATCCGCGACAGGCGCAACGGCGTCATGACCGGCCCTCCAGGCACTGCCGGGCAACTGCCGTGTCATTGAACGGGAGGCGGACTCCACCAACCTCCTGGCAGGGCTCGTGGCCCTTGCCGGCGATCAGGACCACGTCGCCAGCACCTGCTTCGGCGATGGCAAGGGCTATCGCGGCGGCACGGTCACGCTGCACCTGGACGCGCTCTGGCCGCTGGAATCCGGAGAGGATGTGCGACACGATCAGGTCGCCGCTCTCCCGGCGTGGGTTGTCGTCGGTGACGATGATCCGGTCCGCGCGCGCTTCGGCCACCGCTGCCATCTGCGCACGCTTGCCGCTGTCGCGCTCGCCGCCGCAGCCAAAGACGCAGGCCAGCCGCGCAGACGCGTGCGCACGCAGCGAACTGAGCGCCTGATCGAGTGCGTCGGGCGTGTGCGCATAGTCGACCACCACCAGCGGCTGCGCGCCGCCGCCAAGACGGTTCATGCGTCCGTGCACCGGCTGCAACTGCGACAGGAGCCCAGCGACTTCTGCGGTTTCCGCGCCCAGCGAATGCAGCGCTCCGGCAACCGCCAGCAGGTTGTCGACGTTGAACCGGCCCAGCAGCGGCGAGCGCACGCGGTGGCGCTGCCCGCCCGCGACCAGATCGAATGTCAGCCCTGCGTCGTCGAGCTGGATGTGCTCGGCGCGGACCGACGCGGCGTGGTGTCCACGCGAACTCAGGCCCAGGGCGGCAGGGCTGCCTGCCACGTTTTCTACCGCGGCGAGAGCGGCATGGATCCCGGCGCCGAATTCGTCGTCCAGGTTCACCACCGCAGCTCTCAATCCGGGCCAGCGGAACAGGCGCATCTTCGCCGCTCCATACGCCTTCATGTCGCCGTGATAATCGAGGTGGTCGCGGGTGAGATTGGTGAAGATCGCGACATCGAACTGCACACCGTCGACGCGACCCTGATCGAGCGCGTGCGAGCTGACCTCCATCGCCATCGCCTGAGCGCCGTCGGCATGCAGCTGTGCAAGAAGCGCATGCAGTCGCAGGACCAGCGGCGTTGTGAAACCGGTGGCGACGGTCTGGCCGTAAAGCCCGGCGCCCAGCGTGCCGATGGTGCCGCTTCGGGTCCCGCGCAGTTCCCATGCCTGGGCCAGCAGTTGCACGATGGAGGTCTTGCCGTTGGTTCCGGTGACGCCAACGACGGTCATGGCCTCGCTGACGCAGCCGTGGAAGCGATGACCGAGCTCGCCCAGGCGCGCGCGCAACTGCGGCACGGCGATGGCGTCATCGGGGGCTGGCGTTGCAACCGGCGCCGGCGGCTCGAACAGGATCGCCGCCGCCCCGGCGGCGCGCGCCTGCGCGGCGAAGCCGAGTCCGTGCGAGCCGAAACCGCCGATGGCGACGAAGGCGTCGCCGGCCTGCAGTTCGCGGCTGTCCTGGACCAGCCCGCCAATCTCCAGGCCCGCCGGAATCCCGGCGACGTCCGGCAACAGGGCCGCCAATGCCATGGACCGGCTCACGGCGCGGCCCCCTGAATGGCCGCGGGCAGCAGCGTCACTGCCGGCAGTGTGGTGGGGCTCGGCAATACCGGTCCGCGCGGCGGCAGTTCACCGCCATTGGCCTTGATCCGCCTGGCCTGGGCGTCGGCCTGCGCGGCCAACCAGGTGTCGATGTCGTCCGGCGGCACGTCCATCAGGCGCAGCGCGCCGTCCATGACGTTGCGGAATACCGGGGCCGAAACCAGGCCGCCGTAGTAGCCGCGGCGGCTGGGATCGGGTTCGCTGATCACCACGACCATCGAGAAGCGGGGGTTGTCCACCGGGACCACGCCGGCGAACAGGGAGATGTACTTGTCGGAGTAGCCACCCGAATTGCTGTACTTGCGCGCGGTGCCGCTCTTGCCGGCGACGTGGTAGCCCAGGATCGCGGCCGCGGTTGCGGTGCCACCGGGCTCGGTCACCGTCTGCATCATCCTCATCACCTGGCCGGCGACCGATGCATCGAGCACCTGGCGCGCTTCGTTGCGCTGCCCCTTCACGAACGTGGGCGCGATCAGCCGTCCGCCGTTCGCGAGCGCCGCATAGGCAACGGCGATCTGCAGCGGCGTGGCCGACAGACCGTAGCCGTAGGACATCGTGGCCTTGGTGGTGCCGCTCCACTCGTTGGGCGCGGCAAGCAATCCCGATGCCTCACCCGGGAAACCGCTGCCGGGGCGGGTGCCGTAGCCGAAATCCTGGATGAACCGGTGAAAGGTGCTGTCCGGCAAGGCCAGCGCGAGCTTGGCGGCGCCGATGTTGGAGCTCTTGGTGATCACGCCGGTGACCGTCAGTGGCCCGTAGTTGCGGAAATCGTTGATGGTGTAGCGGCCATTGGCCATGCGTCCGGGGGAGGTGTCGACGATGGTGTCGGGGGTGACCCTGCCCGAGGCCAGCGCGGCGGCGATCGTGATCGGCTTGATCGTCGAACCGGGCTCGACCACGTCGGTGAGCGCGCGGTTGCGATGCGTCTCGGGGCTGCCGGTGCCGAGCAGATTGGGGTTGTAGGTCGGCAGGTTGGCCATCGCCAGGATCTCGCCGGTGGCGATGTCCAGCACGACGGCCGAACCGCTGGAGGCACCGGACTCCAGCAGCGCGTGGCGCAGTTCACGGTAGGTCAGGTACTGGATTCGACGGTCGATGGTGAGGGTCAGATCGTGACCGGGCGCCGCGGCACGGATCATGTCCACGTTCTCGATCGTGCGTCCCTGACCATCGCGCACCACGCGCTTGGCGCCGGGCTTGCCGCTGAGCCAGTCGTCGAAGGCCAGCTCCAGGCCCTCCTGTCCGCGGTCGTCGATGTTGGTGAACCCCAGCACGTGCGCAAGGGCTTCGCCCTGGGGATAGAAGCGGCGGAACTCGCGCTGGGAATACACACCGGGGATTTCGGACGCCAGAATCCTGCGTGACTGGGCCGGATTGATACGGCGCTTGAGGTACATGAACTCCTTGTCCGCGCGCTGGCTGAGCCGGCGCGTCAGTTCGTCCACGGGTACGTCGATCATCTGCGCCAGCTGCGGGATCCGGGCAGGGTGCTTCAGCAGTTCCTGCGGGTTGGCCCAGACCGATTCGACCGGGGTGGACACCGCCAGCGGCTCACCGTTGCGGTCGGTGATCATGCCGCGCGAGGTCGGGATCGGGATCTCGCGCAGCGATCGCGCATCACCCTGCACCACGTAGAACTCGTTGTTGACGACCTGCACGTACGCCGCGCGGCCGATCAGCGCCACGGTGCACAGCACCAGCATGGCCGACACGAGCGCCAGCCGGTTGCGCAGGTTGAAATGCGAGCGACCGCGCGGCGGGACATCGCCCGCGCCGGACAGCCAGGCTTTCAGCGACGCGGTCGAGAGCCTGCTTCCGCTGGCGCCGCGATCATGATGGTAGCCGCGCTCCTTCATTGACGGATCACCACGGTCTGGGTCCCATCAGGGAAAATCATGCCGAGACGATCGCGGGCGACCTGATCGATGCGATTGCTCTCCGCCCAGGTCGCCTGTTCCAGCTGCAGCCGTCCGAAATCGATATCGAGCTCGTCCCGCACCTTCTCCAACTGGCTGAGTTGCACGAACAACTGCCGGTGCTCGTGTCGGGCATGCACGATCGACAGCGCCGTGACGACGTTCGCCGCGATCATGATGGTAAGCAGCAATCGCAAACTCACCGGTGCGCTCCGCGTCCGGGGTCCGTCGACTGGTCACCGGCCGCAGATCCGATCTTTTCTGCAAACCGCAGCACTGCGCTGCGGGCGCGGGGGTTGACGGCCAGCTCGTCGGCCTCGGCCTTCCGTGCGCCGCCGATCGGGAGCAACTGCGCGACGAAATCCTGCGCGTCGGGAAAGCGCCGGTTGGCGGCCGGCGGCTTGGCGTGGCGCGCGATGAATTGCTTGACGATGCGGTCTTCCAGCGAATGAAAGCTGATCACCGCCAGACGGCCGCCCGGCTTGAGGCACGAAAGTGCGGCGTCCAGCCCGTCCTCGAGATCGGCCAGTTCGCGATTGAGGAAGATGCGGATCGCCTGAAAACTGCGGGTTGCCGGGTGGATGTGATGCTTGCCGTCGCGGCTGCGCGGCATCACCGAGGCGATCAGCTCGGCGAGCTGCGCCGTGCGCAGCAGCGGCTGTTCCTCCCGCCTGGCGGCGATCGTGCGCGCGATGCGGCGACCCATGCGCTCCTCGCCGTAGGTCCAGAGCACTTCGGCGATCTGCTGTTCGGAAGCTTCCGCCAGCCACTGCGCCGCGCTCTGACCGCTGTCGGGGTCCATGCGCATGTCCAGCGGCCCGTCCTTGCCGAAACTGAAACCACGCTCGGCGACGTCCAGCTGCGGCGACGACACGCCGAGATCGAACAACACGCCATCAAGTCCTGCGGCCGCGACGTCCCAGCCTGCGAGATCGGCGAAGCTGCCCCGGCGGATGCTCACGCGAGGGTCGCCTGTGAACTCGTGCTTGGCCGCGGCGATGGCTTCGGGGTCCTTGTCCATCAGCAGCAGTCGTCCGTCCGGACCGAGGCGCGCCAGCACGCCGCGTGCGTGCCCGCCGCGCCCGAAGGTCCCGTCCAGCCAGGTGCCACTCCCGTCCACCTGCAGGCCTTCCAGGACCTGCTGGTACATCACGGGAAGGTGGCCGGTTGGCGCAAGGCGCTCCATGCCACCGCTCGTCATAGCTGCAGGTCGAGCAGTTCGTCGCTCAGATCGTCGTCAGAAATGGTCTGCCGGATCTGCGCGTGGTGAGCCTGCTCGCTCCACAATTCGAATTTGTCGCCCATGCCCAGCAGGACGGCCTTTTTTTCGATCCCGACAGCGGCGCGATGGCTCGCCGGCACGGTGATGCGACCGTTGCCGTCCAGCTCCACGAACGATGCCGCGCCAACCACCTTCAACTGCATGCTGCGGTTGACCCGCTTGGCGCGGGGCAGCGCATTGACCTGGTCGCGCACGCGCTCCCAGATCGCGAGCGGGTACAGGTACAGGCATCCGGACTCAAAAGGGTTGTAGGTCACCACCAGTTGGTTCGCGCACTCGCGCGCCACGACATCGCGGTAGACGGTGGGAACCGCCAGCCTGCCCTTGTCGTCCATCGTAATGGCGGTTTCGCCCTGGAACATCGGAGACCCTGGTTTGGCCCGCCTCTGGTGGGCGGTTTGCCTGCTGCGTGCACATCCGCCAAATGACGTGTGCGGTTGGAAAAACCACAAAAAACCCGGTTTTCCCTCTGATGCCCACCTTAGGCACCGTCCACAGCCTTGTCAACAACTATCAGGACCAATTTTCGTAGGCCCATCAATGGCTTGCGCAACACTTCAGAGACTTGTTCAAGACTTATCCACTAGCTGCTGTTTTGACTCATGTTTTGATATTTGACGCTGCTCCGGGGCTGATCACGCACGCTTAACAAGGCAGCGGTCTTTGTTGCTGCGTCGCAACAAGTATCCGCCTGCCGCGCAAAAAATCATGAATGCGAGGCCGCACACCCGCCCGCCACCAGCCTCTCCGCACCCCGATGAGTTGAAGATCGTAAACAAGGGTTTCTATTTCTGTTAAGAGTGGGTTAACATTTTCCTCACACTCACGGAACGAGACGTACACAATGAGAAGGAACCAGTTGCATCTCGCAGTCGCAGTCGCGCTGCTCGCCCCCGCAAGCTTCGCGCAGGAAGCACCCGCTGCAGGCGAAAGTCGGGCGGCCACCACACTCGACAGCATCATCGTCACCGGCACGCGGGTTGCAACCCGCACCGCCGCCGAGTCGACTGCGCCGATCGACATCATCACGTCGGAAGTACTGCAGTCCACCGGCACCACCGAGCTGGCAACCGCCCTTTCGCGCCTGCTTCCGTCGCTGAACTTCCCGCGTCTGGCGATCTCCGACGGCTCCGACGCCGTGCGCCCGGCGCAGCTTCGTGGCCTCTCGCCCGATCACACCCTGGTGCTGGTCAACGGCAAGCGCTATCACTCCGGCGCACTGGTCAACGTCAACGGCACACAGGGCCGCAGCTCGTCGCCGGTCGACCTGAACACGATTCCGGTGGCCGCCATTGCGCGCGTGGAAGTGCTGCGTGACGGCGCTTCGGCCCAGTACGGCTCGGACGCGATTGCCGGCGTCATCAACATCGTGCTCAAGGGCAGCGATCAGGGCGGCACCGTCGCCGCGCGCGCCGGACAGTACAGCGCAGGAGACGGTGAACAGTACGGCGTGCTGGGCGACGCCGGCTTCAAGCTGGGTGCCGACGGCTTCGTGCACCTGGCCGCGCAGGCGGAGCAGCAGGAACAGACCAATCGCGCACGCCCGTTCATCGGCACACCGAGCGCGACCTCCGCACCCCTGGGACGCGTGGTGCAGCGCCAGGGCGATCCCGAGATCGACAGCTACTCGGCGAGCTACAACGCACAACTGCCGGTGGGCGAAGCGCTGACACTGTACTCGTACGGCATCCACACCGAACGCGATGTGCTTTCCAACGGGTTCTTCCGCCCCGCGGGCGACGCCCGCAATATTCCGGCGATCTATCCCGAAGGCTTCCTGCCGCAGATCAACAACGTGTCGACCGACTACGGCTTCGTCGCCGGCCTGAAGACCTATACCGCCGGTGACACCAACATCGACCTCAGCTACACCTACGGCTCCAACGAGCTCACGTTCGACATCAAAAACACCCTCAATCGCAGCCTGGGGCCGACCTCGCCGACGCAGTTCCACGCCGGCGGTCTGGAAGTCCGCCAGCACGTGCTGAACCTGGATGCCAACAAGCTGCTGGACTGGGACATGGCCTATTCGCTGACCCTGTCCTACGGTCTGGAATGGCGCGGCGACATCTTCGAGCAGTCACCTGGCGAGCCGCTGTCGTACGCACTGGGTCCGTTCGCCAATATCCCGGGCTCACAGGTGTTTTCCGGGTTCAAGCCTTCGGACAGCGGCAAGTTCGATCGCCACAACTTCTCGGCGTACGCCGGCCTGGAAGGCGATATCACCGAGAAGCTGTCGGCCGGCGTCGCAGCACGGGCGGAAAGCTACAGCGACTTCGGCAATACCACCACCGGCAAGCTCACCGGCCGCTATGAGTTCTCCGACGCGGTGGCGCTGCGCGGCACGGTTTCGACCGGTTTCCACGCACCCTCGCTGCAGCAGCAGTTCTTCCAGTCGACCGCGACCAACTTCATCGTGTTGCCACCGCCGCGTGGCAACACCCCGTTCGATATCGTCACTTTCCGGGTGACCAATCCCGCGGCCATCGCCCTGGGCGCGGAGCCGCTGCGGCCGGAGGAGTCGACCAACTACAGCCTCGGTCTCGTACTGCAGCCGATCGACAGGATGTACGTCACCGTCGATGCCTACATGATCGAGCTGGAGGACCGGATCACCCTGTCGGAAAACCTCACCTCTCCCGCGGTACGTGATTTCCTCAACGCCAACGGCTTCCCGGGCGTGGGCGGTGGGCGCTACTTCACCAACGCGATCGACACCACCACCACCGGCATCGACATTGTCGGTACCTACGGGATGGACCTGGGCAACGGGTCGCTGGACATCACGGCGGGCTACAACTACACCGAGACCGACATCGACCGCATTGCCGGAAACCCCGCTGCGCTGACCGCGATCGACCCCAACGCGCAGCGTTTCGGTCGCGTGGAGATCGGTCGTTTCGAGGTGGGAGCCCCGCGCGACAAGTTCCTGCTCGGCGGCCTGTGGCGCTCGGGCAATCTGGAGTTCTCGGGCAACGCCACCCGTTACGGCGAGATCACCATCCGCAACGCCAATCCCGCGCAGGACCAGACGTTCGAACCGAAGTGGACACTGGACCTTGCAGCCACGCTGAAGATCGATGGGTGGAGGTTCACGCTGGGCGGCGACAACGTGCTCAACGAGTACCCCGACGAGAACGTCTTCGCCAACTCCAGCGGCGGCCAGTTCCCGTACGCCAGCAGCGCGGCGCCGTTCGGCTTCAACGGTGCCTTCGTCTACGGCAAGATCGGCTACGAGTGGTAAAGCAAGCGGCTTGAGCGACACGAACGGCCCGGCATTGCCGGGCCGTTTTTTTTGTTGCTTCGGGGCTTGGCGACTCGGCTGGCGGATGGATTCGCCCCAGCCTGCCCCGTCCAACGGGGAGGAGGAAGCGAGTGACTACCCGGCGCGAAACACCAACCCGCCACCGCCCGCATCCACATGAATCGTCGCTCCCGGCGCGAACTCTCCGGACAGGATCTTCGACGCCAGCGGATTCTCCAGTTGCTGCTGGATGGCGCGCTTGAGTGGCCGGGCACCGTAGACCGGGTCGAAGCCGATGCTGCCCAGCACCGACAACGCATCTTCCGATACAGCCAGCTTCAACCCGCGCTCGCCCAGTCGCTTCTCCAGGCCGACCAGCTGGATGCGCGCGATCTGCCGGATCTGCGCCTTGTCGAGCGGGTGGAACACCACGATGTCGTCAAGCCGGTTGATGAACTCCGGACGGAAATGCGCCTGCACCACGCCCATCACCGCCGCCTTCATCTGCGTGTAGGCCTGGGGCGAGTCACCGTTGTCGTCGTCGAACACCTCCTGGATCATCTGCGAACCCAGGTTGGAGGTCATCACGATGACGGTGTTGCGGAAATCCACCGTGCGCCCCTGCCCGTCGGTAAGCCGCCCGTCATCGAGCACCTGCAGCAGGATGTTGAAAACGTCGTGATGCGCCTTCTCGACCTCGTCCAGCAGGATCACGCTGTAGGGCCGGCGCCGTACCGCCTCGGTCAGGTAACCGCCTTCCTCGTAGCCGACATAGCCCGGAGGCGCGCCCACCAGGCGGCTGACCGCGTGCTTCTCCATGAACTCGCTCATGTCGATACGCACCATCGCATCGGTGGAATCGAACAGGAACTCCGCCAACGCCTTGCACAGCTCGGTCTTGCCCACGCCGGTAGGCCCGAGGAACAGGAACGACCCCGAGGGGCGGTTCGGGTCGGACAGTCCTGCGCGTGAACGCCGCACCGCGTCGGAAACCACCTTGACCGCTTCGTCCTGGCCGACCACGCGGCTGTGCAGGTGCGACTCCATCTGCAGCAGTTTTTCGCGCTCGCCCTGCAGCATCCTGTTGACCGGAATGCCGGTCCAGCGCGAGACCACCTCGGCGATCTCCTCGGCCGTGACCTTGTCCTGCAACAGCTTGAAGCCCTCGGTCTCGACTTCCTGCGCCGCCTTCAACTGCTTGTCGAGTTCCGGAAGCGTGCCGTACTGCAGTTCGCTCATGCGCGCGTAGTCCTGGCTGCGCTGCGCGGCCTCCAGTTCGATCTTCGCCTGCTCGATCTGCTCCTTGATCCGGGTCGCACCCTGCAGCGTGGCCTTCTCGGCCTTCCATATTTCTTCCAGGTCGTTGAACTCGCGCTCCAGCGTCGATATCTCCGCCTCCAGGTCGGAGAGCCGCTGCCTGCTTTCGGGGTCCTTTTCCTTCTTCAGCGCCTCGCGCTGGATCTTGAGCTGGATCAGCCGACGTTCCTTTCGATCGAGCTCCTCCGGCTTGGAGTCGATCTCCATGCGGATGCGCGAGGCCGCTTCGTCCATCAGGTCGATCGCCTTGTCCGGCAACTGCCGGTCGGCGATGTAGCGGTGGCTCAGCGTGGCCGCGGCGACGATCGCCGGATCGGTGATCTCCACGCCGTGATGCACCGCGTAGCGCTCCTTCAGCCCGCGCAGGATGGCGATCGTGTCCTCCACGCTCGGCTCGCCCACCAGCACCTTCTGGAAACGCCGCTCCAGCGCCGCGTCCTTCTCGACGTACTTGCGGTATTCGTCCAGCGTGGTCGCCCCGATGCAATGCAACTCGCCGCGCGCCAGCGCCGGCTTGAGCATGTTGCCGGCGTCCATCGCGCCCTCGGCCTTGCCGGCACCGACGACGGTGTGCAGCTCGTCGATGAACAGGATCACGTTGCCCTCCTGCTTGGCCAGATCGCTGAGCACCGCCTTCAGCCGCTCCTCGAACTCGCCGCGGTACTTGGCACCGGCGATCAGTGCGCCCATGTCGAGCGACAGCACGCGGCGGCCGCGCAGACCTTCGGGCACCTCGTTGTTGATGATGCGCTGGGCGAGGCCTTCGACGATCGCGGTCTTGCCGACGCCCGGTTCGCCGATCAGCACCGGGTTGTTCTTGGTGCGGCGCTGGAGCACCTGGATCGTGCGGCGGATCTCCTCGTCGCGGCCGATCACCGGGTCGAGCTTGCCGCCACCGGCGCGTGCGGTGAGGTCGATCGTGTACTTCTCCAGCGCCTCGCGCTGTTCCTCGGCATTCTCTGACTGCACGGTCTGTCCTCCACGGACCTTCTCGATGGCCGCCTCGACCTGCGC
Source organism: Pseudomonadota bacterium (assembly GCA_030857025.1). Classification (GTDB taxonomy): domain Bacteria; phylum Pseudomonadota; class Gammaproteobacteria; order Xanthomonadales; family Xanthomonadaceae; genus Lysobacter_K. The sequence continues at coordinate 68,795 of JALYOF010000051.1, forward strand.
TTTGTTGACGCCCGCCGCCTTCAGCGCGCGGCCCACTTCACCGCCATCGTCGATGGCGGCCAGCACGAACAATTCGCTGGCGATGAATGCATCACCACGCTGCTGCGCAAGCTTGTCGGTGACATTCAGCAGACGCGAGAGGTCGTTGCCGACCGACACCTGCCCGGCCTGCCCCGACACCTTGGGCAATTTTTCCAGCGTCTCGCCCAGTCGCTCGCGCAGCAGCGGGACGTTGGCTCCTGCCTGCGACAGCAGCGGACGCGTACTGCCGCCGGTCTGGTCGATCAGCGCGGTCATGAGGTGTACCGGCTCGATCACGTTGTGGTCGCGCCCGACCGCCAGCGACTGCGCGTCGGCGAGTGCCTGCTGGAAGCGCGAGGTGAGCTTGTCCATTCGCATGGATCTGTCCTCTTGAGACGGGGCCGGCAGCGTCGCCGGCATGCAGGCGACATGCGGCTCGCGCGCTCCCTGTTCAAGTGACCATTGGCGTGAGCGGCACCGGCTCCGGCCTTGTTGCGCGCAGCCTCCACGCGGCAATTACTTACCCGTGAGCACACTGTGGACCCCATGCACGCCCGCATTACGCCACTGCCACCGCCGCCGCCGCTCGCGCCCGACTGGGCGCTGTTCCTGGACATTGATGGCACCCTGCTGGACTTCTGCGCCTCGCCTGCCGAAGTGCAGGTCGATCCCGCGATCATCCGCGCACTGGAACGGCTGCACGAGCGGCTCGACGGTGCCCTTGCGCTGGTCAGCGGTCGCACGCTGGACCAGATCGACCGGCTTTTCGCGCCCCTGCAGTTGCCCGCCGCCGGATTGCACGGTCTGCAGCGGCGCGACGGCGCGGATGCGGCATCCGCTCCGGAGTCACCGCCATCCCTGCGGCAGTGGCGTGATCGCGCGCAGGCGATCGTGGCGCGGTATCCCGGCGCACTGGTGGAAGACAAGGGACCGGCGCTTGCCCTGCACTGGCGTGGCAACCCTGGCGCGGAGCCCGAGCTGCGCAGCCTGGCCGAGGAGGCGCTTCCATCTTTGCCGGGATTTCGCCTGCAGCCGGGCGACAACGTCGTGGAGCTGCGACCCGGCGGCGCCGACAAGGGCTCGGCCATCGCGGCCCTGCTGGACACCGATCCGTTCCGCAACCGGCGGCCGGTATTCCTTGGCGACGACCACACGGACGAAGCAGGTTTCGACGTGGTGCTGGATCGCGACGGCATTGCGGTGCTGGTCGGTGATCGCCAGCCCAGCGTCGCAGGGCACTGGCTGCGCGATCCGCACGCAGTGCGTGCATGGCTGCTTTCGACCGCCCGCGGTGGCGCGATGTCGGACGCTATCGGCAAGGTGGACTCGTGAATCAGGCAACGGCGTTACTGCCGCCGCACCCCGGACACGACGGCGGCGACGTCTGCATCAACGCTCCGTCATCGGATGACGGCGGAGGTCGGGAGGGTTTTCCGCCGGCCTGTTCGCAGGCCGGCCTGAATCAATTGCAGCGACCGCTCGCGCCACGTCTGGCCGGAGGCCCCATGAATCTGACTCACCAATCACGGGAACGCATTGCTGGAGTGGCCGCGTGAGTCGCGTCGTCGTCGTTTCCAATCGCGTCGCGCTTCCCGGGCAGCCGCGCGCCGGCGGGCTGGCGGTGGCCGTGGAGGCCGCTCTGGAAGAATCCGGGGGACTCTGGTTCGGATGGAGCGGGCGCATCGATCCCGAACGATCCGGTCATGTCCGCGAGGAAACGTCCGGCAACGTCGACTACATCACCATCGATCTGTCGCAGCAGGATCACGACGACTACTACAACGGCTTCGCCAACCGCACGCTCTGGCCCCTGCTGCATTTCCGCGTCGACCTGGTGGACTACAGCCGCGCGACCTACGCCGCGTACCAGCGCGTGAATGCGCTCTTCGCCGAGAAGCTTTCGGTGCTGCTGCGCGAGGACGACCTGGTCTGGATCCACGACTACCACCTCATTCCGCTGGCGGCGCTGCTGCGCGAACGCGGCGTGCGCTGCCGCATGGGCTTCTACCTGCATGTCCCGATGCCTTCTTCGGACCTGCTGGCAGCGTTGCCGCAGCACAAGCAGTTGTTCGAAGGGTTGTCGGCCTACGATCTGGTCGGATTCCAGACCGAGCGCGACCTGGAACGTTTCCAGGATTACGTGCGGCTGTTCGGGCGCGGCAAGGTGGCAGGCGACGGCATCCTGGAGACGCCTGCCGGGCGGCGCCTGTGCGCGGGAGCGTTCCCGATCAGCATCGACACCGCGCATATTGCCGAGCAGGCGGAACTGGCGATCGACAAACCCAGTGTGCAGCGCCTGGCCGCCAGCCTCTCGGGGCGGAAGCTGGCGATCGGCGTGGATAGGCTCGATTACTCCAAGGGCCTGCCCGAGCGTTTTCGCGCGTTCGAGCGCTATCTGAAGCAGTATCCCGACCAGCGCGGACGGCTGACCTACCTGCAGATCGCTCCGGTCTCGCGCGGCGAAGTGCTGGAATACCAGGACCTTCGCAGCGAACTGGAGCAACTGTCCGGTCACATCAACGGCACCCATGCCGATCCCGACTGGACGCCGATGCGCTACGTGAACCAGAACTACCCGCATGCCACGCTGACCGGCTTCTACCGGCTTGCAGACGTCGCGCTGGTGACGCCATTGCGCGACGGCATGAACCTGGTCGCCAAGGAGTATGTCGCCGCACAGGACCCTGAAGATCCCGGCGTGCTGATCCTGTCGAGCTTTGCCGGTGCCGCGCGCGAGCTGGATGGTGCCTGGTTGGTGAATCCTTACGACCTGGACGGCGTGGCCGCCGCGATCGCCGCTGCGGCGGTGATGCCGCTGGAAGAGCGCCGCGAGCGCTGGCAGACGATGATGACCCACCTGCTGACCCACGACATCGCGCGCTGGCGCCACGATTATCTCGACGCGCTGAGCAACAGCGACCGGCGCCTTTTTCCGCGCGACCACGCCAGCCCGGACCTTCATCACCAGCACGAGGCCCGACCCCAGTAGCCGGAGGGCGGACAGCCTTCCTCCTATCGGAAGGACCCCGCGGATCCCGGCGGCTCAAGCCAGATCAGGGACGCCATGCGCCCGGTCCGCCGGTCGCGACGGTGCGAATAGAAACGCAGCGGTTCGGCGATGGTGCACAGCCCTCCGCCATGAATGTTCTCCGGCATGATCCCTGCCGCCTGCAGGCGGCGCCGCGCCAGCGCGTACAGGTCGACCTTCCAGTGGTGTGGCCTGGTACTCACGAACGCGCTTCCGGCGCCCCAGTCGGGTGCGACGAAGGCATCGTAGACCTCGACCCCGACTTCGTAGTTCGCCGGCCCTGCCGCCGGCCCAAGCCACGCGATCATCCGCTCCGGTGCGGTATCCATCGCCGCGACGGTGTTCTCGAGCACGCCTGCGGCCAGCCCGCGCCACCCGGCGTGCGCGGCCCCGATGCGGCTGCCATCGCCGGCACAAAGCAGCGCCGGGAGGCAATCGGCCGTGAGAATCGCGAGCACATCGCCTGGCGTGCCGGTGACGGCGGCATCGGCCTCCGGTTCCGAAGCCGGGAAATCCGGCGCGGCGCCTTCGACGCGATACACGCCGGTCCCATGCACCTGGCGGAGCCAGTGCGGCGGCGCCGGCAGCCGCGCATGCTCGACCAGCAGTTTGCGGTTGCGCGCCACGACGGCAGGCTCGTCGCCGTCGGCACTGTTGCGGTTGCCGAGGTTGAACCGGTCGAACGGCGCCACCGACTCTCCCAGCCCGTGCCGGAGCGTGGTGATGGCGCGCACCGCCGGCGGCGCGGGCCATTCGGCATCCAGCCACGCCGTCGCCACGGCTATCTGCCCTTTTCGGCCGCGGCGACACTGTCCTCGCGCAGCCGTGCCACCAGGGCCCGCATGTCCGCAGGCACCGGTGCGGTGCAGCGCACAGGTTCTCCGCTCAGCGGGAGCGCGAACTCCAGAGTCTCCGCGTGCAGCGCCTGACGCTTGAAACCGCGCAGGGTCTCGATGAGTTCGGTCGTCGCGCCCTTGGGCAGCTTGAGCGACCCTCCGTAGATCGGGTCGCCGAGGATCGGGTGTTTCAGGTGCGCCATGTGCACGCGGATCTGGTGGGTGCGGCCGGTTTCAAGGCGGCATTCCAGCAGGGTGTGCGCGCGGAAGCGTTCGCGCAGGCGATAGTGGGTCACCGCTTCGCGGCCGTCCTCGCGCACCGCCATGCGGATCCGGTCGCGCGGATGGCGGTCGATCGCCAGATTGGCGGTGCCGCCGGAAACGAGGGCGCCGACGACGACGGCAAGATACTGCCGGTGGACCTCGCGCGACGACAGCTGCGCAACCAGCGCGGTGTGGGCCGGCAGCGAACGCGCGACCACCATCACCCCGGAGGTGTCCTTGTCGAGCCGGTGGACGATCCCGGCGCGCGGCAGTGCATTGAGCGAGGGATCCCGGTGCAGCAGGGCGTTGACCAGGGTACCGGTCGGATTGCCGGCCCCGGGATGCACGACCAGCCCCGCGGGCTTGTCGACGACGATCACGTGTTCGTCCTCGTACAGCACGTCCAGCGAGATGTCCTCGGGCTCCGAGAGGGTCTGCACGTCCAGCACCACGCACAGGCTGACGGACTCGCCGCCATGAACCGGATCGCGCGGCCGCACCTGTCTGCCGTCCAGCAGTGCATCGCCCGACTTGATCCATTCAGCCAGGCGGGAGCGCGAATAGGCGGGGAAAAGTTCGGCCAGCACGGCATCGAAACGCCGCCCCGCGGCGCTCTCCGGCACGGTGGTCAGCATGGGGGTAGCGGGCTCGTTCATCGGATTTGGCAAGGGTCCGCCTGGGTCAGTGTGCATTTGGGAGGCGCGGCGCGCGGACTGCTATTATCGGCGCTTCGTGCCCAAGGCGCCCGCCGAACCCGACCATGACCTCACGCTTTGCCCCCCTGCGGCCCAATTTCCAGCTTGGTGCCAAGCTGCTCGTACTCCTGCTCGTCGTCGTTTTCGCCGGCAGCGGCTGCGCCCGGATCGGAAAGATGCTCAAGAAGGGCGACACCGCCGACGAAGGCGTCCCTGCCGAACAGCTCTACGCGAAGGCCCACGACTTCATGACGCGCGGCAGCTGGTCCGCCGCCGAGAACACGTTCAAGCGGCTGGTCGCTCAGTACCCCTACGGCGACTACACCGAGCAGGCGATGGTGGAAACCGCTTATGCGCAGTACAAGTCCGGCAAGCATGAGGACGCGATCAGCAGCATCGACCGCTTCATCCGCACGTACCCGACGCACCGCCTGACCTCCTACATGTACTACCTGCGCGGACTGGTGAACTCGACCCGTGACACGGTGTTCCTGCAGAAGGTGTGGAAGCTCGACGCCAGCCGGCGCGACCTGGCCACGCCGACCCAGGCCTACAACGACTTCACCATCGTCGTGGAGCGTTACCCCAACAGCCGGTACGCGGAAGACGCGCGCAAGCGGATGGCGGAGTTGCGCAACATGTTCGCGCGGCACGAGCTCGACACCGCGCTGTACTACCTGCGCCGTACCGCCTATGTCGCTGCCGCCAATCGCGCCAGGTACCTGCTGGAGACCTACCCGCAGAGCGTCCACCAGAACGACGCGGTCGCGATGCTGGCTGCCGCCTACACGGGACTGGGCAACGAGACTTTGGCCGCCGACGCGCGCCGGGTGCTGCAGCAGAACGACCCCAACCATGCGTATCTCAGGGGCGACTGGCCGGATTACCCGAGCAATCTGCGCAAACTGAACCCGTTTGCCGGCGACCGGTCCGCGATCGACCGCTGAACCCGCCTCGCTGGCAGTCGGGAAAACGCCGCCCCAGGGCGGCGTTTTTCATTTGCGTCGCGTAAAGCCCTGCGCTCGTGCACAGGGCTGGCCTGTCACTGTCACGCCCGATATCCACTGCTGATGGGATAACGCCGCTCGCGTCCGAACGCGCGCCGCGAGACTTTCGGCCCAGGTGCCGCCTGGTGACGCTTCCATTCGCCGACGCGTACCAGTCGCAGGATGTTTTCCACGATCGCCGCGTCGTATCCGGCGGCGATGATCTCCGCGCGCGACTGCTCCTGGTCGACGTAGCGGAACAGGATGGCGTCGAGCACGTCGTAGGGCGGCAGCGAGTCCTGGTCGACCTGGTCGGCACGAAGCTCCGCCGATGGCGCTCGTTCGATCACGGCGTGCGGGATCACCATGTCGCCGACGGTGTTGCGCCAGCGCGCCAGTTCGTAGACCTGGGTCTTGTAGAGATCCTTCAGCGGCGCGTAGCCGCCGCACATGTCGCCGTAGATGGTCGCGTAGCCCACCGCGTACTCGCTCTTGTTGCCGGTCGTCAGCAGCAGCCCGCCGAACTTGTTGCTCAGCGCCATCAGCATCGCACCGCGCGTGCGCGACTGCAGGTTTTCCTCGGTCGCATCGACCGGCTGCCCCGCGAAGGTTTCCTCCAGTGCATCCAGATAGGCCTGGAACGGCTTTTCGATCGGCAGAGTCAGCAGCTTCACGCCCTGGGCGGCGCACTGTTCGGCAGCCAGGTCGTTGGACAGGTCGGCGGTGTAGCGCGACGGCATCCGCACCGCCGTGACGTTCTCCGCGCCCAGGGCGTCGACTGCGATCGCCAGCACCATCGCCGAGTCGATGCCGCCCGAAAGTCCCACCCACGCCTTGTCGAAACCGTTCTTGCGGCAATAGTCGCGGGTGCCGCACACCACCGCGCGCCAGGCCAGCGCGTCGCGGCTTTCGTCGCCATCCTCGATCCATTCCAATGCAGTGAAGCGGCGGCTCCCGCTGTCGTAATCGACCACCAGCCATTGCTCGGCGAAAGCGGCGGCAGCCGGGTGCACGTTGCCGTCGCCATCGGCGACCACGGAGGCTCCATCGAACACGACCGAGTCCTGCCCGCCAACAGTGTTGAGGTAAACCATGCCGACGCCGTTGTCGCGCGCGTGACGTTCCAGCATCGCATCGCGTTCGATGTGCTTGCCGAGGTCGAACGGGGATGCGTTCGGCACCAGGACGATCTCAGCGCCGGCGGCAACGGTGCTGTGCATCGGCTCGAGGAACCACAGGTCCTCGCAGATCAGCAGGCCGACCTGCACGCCCTCCACGGAGAAGACGCAGTCCTCGCCATCGGGGTCGACATCGAAATAGCGGCGTTCGTCGAATACCGCGTAATTGGGCAGCTCGCGTTTGCGGTAGGTCTGCTCGATGCGGCCGTCGCGAAGCACGCTGGCGGCGTTGTACACGACGCTGCCCGCGGACTGCGGCCATCCGACCACGGCGACGATGCCCCTGGTGCCTTCGGCGACGCGCTTGAGCGCATCCTCGCAATCGGAAAGGAAACCGGGGCGAAGCAACAGGTCCTCGGGCGGATAGCCACTGATCGCCAGTTCGGGAAACAGGACCACGTGCGCACCGTACTCGTCGCGCGCAAAGGAAATCATCTCGCCGATCATCGTGGCGTTGGCAGTCACGGCGCCAACGGGAAAATCGAACTGGGCGAGGGCAATCCGCAAGGGCTGGGTCATGGGAGGAGCCTCTGGTCGCCATCCCCGTTCAGCGGGGCGGGCGTGAGTGGGTTGCGCCGTGTCGGTGGCGCGCGGTCGACAGGAACGCGACATTGTCGCCCGGTGCGCCGATATCAGGGCGCGGGCGAGGATGGCAGACCCGTGGTGAACGCGTCGGAGTTCCGGCCGACAGCATGGTCCGGAAAGCCTCGCAGGAATTGCGCGCCGGACGCAAGCATGCGCGCGGATTCCTCCCACGCGACCGGATGAGCGAGGGACGCCATGGAATGGCCCGAAGCCGACAAAGGTGGTTTTTCGGGCCGGGTTCGCGCTGCGGACGCGCACACGGCAAAATGGCCGCCTTTCCCTCCCCGAAGCTTGCCGATGCGCCTGTCGCGGTTCCACCTCCACACCAGCAAGGAAACTCCCGCCGATGCCGAGGTGATCAGCCACAAGCTGATGCTGAAGGCGGGAATGATCCGCAAGCTCGCTTCCGGCCTCTATACGTGGTCTCCGCTGGGCCTGCGGGTCCTGCGGAAGGTCGAGAGAACGGTGCGTGAGGAAATGGACGCGGCCGGGGCGATCGAGTTGCTGATGCCATCGGTGCAGCCCCGCGAGCTGTGGGAGGAAACCGGCCGCTGGGAGAAGTTCGGCGGACAGCTGCTGAAGATGCAGGACCGCAAGGGCGCCGAATATTGCTACGGCCCCACGCACGAGGAAGTCATCACCGATTTCGCGCGCAACGAACTGGCCAGCTACAAGCAGTTGCCCGTGACCTTCTACCAGATCCAGACCAAGTTCCGCGACGAGATCCGCCCGCGCTTCGGGGTCATGCGCGCGCGCGAGTTCCTGATGAAGGATGCCTACTCGTTTCATCTGTCGGCCGACGACCTGTCGCGCGAGTATCGCAATATGTACGACGCGTACGGCCGCATATTCACAAGACTGGGGCTGAAATTCCGCGCGGTGTTCGCCGATACCGGTGCGATCGGCGGCAGCGCCTCGCACGAGTTCCATGTGCTTGCCGATTCTGGAGAGGACGCCATCGCATTCTCGAGCGGGTCCGATTACGCGGCCAACGTCGAGCTCGCCGAGGCGCTTGCCCCGGCGATTCCCCGGCCTGCTGCCGGCGAGCCGATGACCCGCGTGGAGACCCCCACGCAGAAGACCTGCGCCGATGTGGCCGCGCTGCTGGGTATCGACCTGGGGCGCATGGTCAAGTCGATCGCGCTGATGGGCATGGATGACGGCGGCAAGCCGCAGTTGGTCCTTGCGCTGGTGCGTGGCGACCACACGCTCAATGAAATCAAGCTTTCGAAACTGCCGGGCCTGGGTGAATACCGGCTCGCCACGGAAGCGGAAATCACCGCGCACCTGGGCAGCGAGCCGGGGTTTATCGGGCCGGTTTCCGTCGATTCCTCGGTGCGGGTGGTGGCCGACCGCAGCGTTCCGGTGCTGTCGGATTTCGTGGCCGGGGCCAACCAGAAGGGTTTTCACCTCAGGGGAATCAACTGGGGCCGCGACCTGCCGGAGCCCGCACTCGTGGCCGACATCCGCAACGCGGTCGAGGGAGACCCGTCGCCGGACGGCTGCGGCACGCTGGCAATCGCCCGCGGGATCGAAGTGGGCCACGTATTCCAACTCGGTTGTCAGTATGCGCAGGCGATGGGAGCCCGCGTTCTCGACGAAAACGGCAAGGCAACGACGCCTGCGATGGGCTGCTACGGGATCGGCGTTTCCCGCATCGTTGCCGCCGCGATCGAGCAGAACCACGACGACGCGGGCATCGCCTGGCCCGAAGCGATGGCGCCCTGGCAGGTGGCGGTATGCGTGATCAACCCGAAAAAGGATCCGGCGGTCGCCGCCGCAGCCGATGCGCTGTATCAGGAACTGCGCGGGTCGGGCCGGGACGTGGCACTGGACGATCGCGGGCTGCGTCCGGGCGCAATGTTCGCCGACATCGAGTTGATCGGCATTCCACACCGGGTGGTGGTTTCCGAGCGGGGCCTGGCTTCTGGGACGTTCGAATATCGGCATCGCCGCGCAGGCGAAGCCGAAATCCTCGGCCGTGACGAACTCTTCCAGCGCCTGGCGACGCCTGCCGGATGAGCCGGCGCATCACGCGAGCGGAATTATCGTCCGGGTAAGTTCATATTTACTAAATTCCGGCCGCCCCCTATGATGTCGGCGCGCGCCATGGACCGGCCATTAACCCCATCCATCCCCCGGAGGCTGCATGCCCATCGATATCAACAATCTGTCCGCACGAGAACTCGAGTCACTGATCAGCCAGGCCAAGAAGCGCAAGACCACGCTCAACAAGCGCAAGCCGATCACCGCCGTACGCAAGAAAATCGCCCTGCAGGCCAAGAACGAGGGCTACACGATCGACGAGTTGTTCGGCAATGGCTCCGGCCCGGCTCGCGAGCCGCGGGCCTCGTCCAAGGGCGCGGCCAGGAAGACCCGCCGCTCGCTGGGCAAGGTCGCGCCGAAGTATCGCAACCCCGAGAACGAGTCCGAGACCTGGAGCGGACGGGGCAAGCAGCCGCGCTGGCTGGCGGCCTATACCGATGCCGGCCGCAACCGCGACGAGTTCCTGATCAAGTAAACCGGTCTGCTCGACTGGACGACAATGCCGGCCTCGTGCCGGCGTTTTTGTCTGGCGCATGCGAAACCAAGCTGCAAGGTGAAACTCCAGCGACTGCGGGCACAGCGAGACCGCCTTGCTGTTTCGAACCCGGGTTCGGACGCCAGCAGGTATCCATGGAAAAATTCCCGGCTTACGCGGGTCACCCGGCCTGCGGAATGCGTCCGGTCAGAGACTGCGTCGCGGCGGCAGCAGCAGGTTGCCGAACAGCAGACCGGCGATCAGGGCCATCAGGATATTCATCACCGCCAGCAGCGCGACTTCTCCGGCACCGGCATCCTGTTGCTGGATCAGATTGAGCAGCCCGCGCAGACTCGCGCTTCCAGGCACGAGCAGAATGATGCCTGGCACCCGGATGATGGCCCCGGGCCGTTGCCACCAGCGCGCGTAGGCATTGCCGGCAGCGGTCATCACCAGCGCGGCAAGGAATATGCCCGCCGGGCTGCCCCAGGCAAGGCCGCCGTAACGCGAGATGAGAAACCCGCTCGCGGCGGCACCCATCACCAGCAGGTAATCGCGGCGAGCGGCGCGGAACAGCACAGCGAATGAAAACGAGGCCAGCGCCAGCGCCGCCCAGTGCACCCAGTCCGGCTGTGGCCGCCACGCGCGAACGTGGGGCTGCAGTCCAAGCAGATTCGCCAGATACAGAGCGACGGCCACGCCAACGGTGAGCTTCAGCACGGTCGTGATCGCTCCCGCAAAACGCGCGGTGCCTGCAACCAGATGCTGGCTGCTGAGTTCGTTGATCGCATTGGTCAGTGCGAGGCCAGGCAAGAGCACGATCAGCGACGCGATGATCACCGTGTTCTGGTTCAGCGGTGCCACGAAAGTGCCCACGAGAATGGCAATGCCCGCCGCGACGAAGGCCGCCAGGGCATCCTGTGCCTCGCGCAGCCCGGGCCGCCGTGCGGCGTACTGGCCCAGCAGCCCGATCAGCAGCCCGGTCCCGCCGGATACGGCAATATCGAGCCACGGCAGCTTCAGCAGTCCGGCCACCGACGCCGCCGACAACCCGAACGCCAGAACCTGCAGCGCATTCCAGACGCGCCCGCGCGGCTCGTCCAACGCCGCCAGGGCCTTCAGGCCCTCGGCGAACCCCAGCCGGCTGGCCATGACCTCCTCGGCGATGCGGTCGGTCTCGCTGAGACGGTGCAGATCGTTCTCACCCGGCGGCACGCGTATGACGCGGGTGGTGTCGCTCGCGCCGGGAGGACGCTGAGGATCGCTGAAAGTAAGGATCATCGCCGTTGGGCTCGACCAGGGCTCGCAGTCGACTCTCAGCCGCTGCGCTACCGCGGTGACAGCCGCTTCCAGTCGCTGCGCCGTGGTGCCGTAGAGGTGCAGGCGCTCGGCGAGCTCGACGATGAAGCCGATTCGCTCCTCGTAGCTCGCCGACATGGGGGGCAGGGGTTGTTCCATCGGCGAAAGGATCGCACGATGCCGACACCTGGCTGCCATTCTGCGGGAGACGTCCACCAGGCGTGATGCCGCGGTGCGCTGGCGCGCTGTATCCTGCGCCCAAGAGGCCTCATGACCGCACCCGCAGCGCACCCTCCCCAGCTCCGCCCCGACGACCGCGACCCATCGCGGCTGCGGCTGTCTGGCCGATGGACCCTGAACTACGCCACTGCGCTGGCCGAGTGCCTCACCCAGGCCCCGCGCACGGCCTCGTGCATCGACGCCAGCGACGTGGAACGCCTGGATTCGCTCGGGGTGCTGCAGCTGATGCGCTTCGCCGAGCGCCGGGATCTGGATTTCAGCGGATTCGTGTTCGACGAAAAGCACCGCGCCCTGGTGAGCGCGATCGAGGACGTGCCCGACGACAGGCCACGTCGCAAGCGCGAGTACGGCGTGGCCGCCGCGCTGGGACGGCTGGGCTTTGCGGTCGCCGACAACTGGAAGGAGATCCTCGCGCTGGTCGCGTTCTTCGGCGAAGTGCTGTCGAAGCTGCTGCGCACGATCCGGCAACCCACCCGTTTCCGCACCACCTCCACCGTGCACCACATGGAGCAGGTCGGCCTGGACGCAGTGCCGCTGGTGGTGCTGCTGTGCTTCCTGGTGGGCGCAGTGGTCGCCTTCCTGGGGTCGAACATCCTGCGCGACTTCGGCGCGGTGATCTTCGTGGTGGAACTGGTCAGCATCGCCTTCCTGCGCGAGTTCGGCGTGCTGCTGACCGCGATCATCCTCGCGGGGCGAACGGCCAGCGCGTTCACCGCCCAGATCGGCTCGATGAAAAGCCGCGAGGAGGTCGATGCGATCCGCACGCTGGGCATGGACCCGATCGACCTGCTGGTGATCCCGCGCGTGCTTGCGCTGCTGGTGATGATGCCGCTGCTGACCTTCCTGGGGATGATCGCCGGCCTGCTTGGCGGCCTGGTGGTGGGCGCCTACGGACTGGACATCCCGCCGCAGCAGTACCTGGCGCGGATGCAGGACACGATGGAGCTGGAGAATTTCATGGTGGGCATGATCAAGGCGCCGGTGTTCGCGCTGGTGATCTCGCTGATCGGCTGCCTGGAGGGCCTGCAGGTGCAGGGTACCGCGCAGTCGGTCGGCGAGCGGACCACCTCCAGCGTGGTGCAGTCGATCTCGCTGGTGATCGTGCTGGATGCCTTCGCGGCTATCTGGTTCATGGAGATGGGGATTTGACCCGGGTCTCTCCGTCGCTCGGGCCGGACCAACAGTCGGCTCCGATCATCCGCGTGCGCGGACTGGTCAACCGTTTCGGCACACAGGTGGTGCACGACGGCGTCGACCTGGATGTGATGCCGGGCGAGATCCTCGGCGTGGTCGGAGGATCGGGATCGGGCAAGTCGGTGTTGATGCGATCCATCCTCGGCCTGCACAGGCCCAACGAGGGCGACATCGAAGTGCTCGGGATCGACGCGCGCAGCGAGGATCCGGAGGTCCGTCGGCAGATCGAGCGCCGCACTGGCGTGCTGTTCCAGGATGGTGCGTTGTTCTCCTCGCTGACGGTGGGTGAAAATGTTCAGGTGCCGCTGAAGGAGTACCACCGCAACCTGTCCGATTCGCTGCGCTACGAACTGGCATTGCTGAAGATCAAGCTGGCGGGGTTGCAGGCCGACTCACTCGACAAGCTGCCGTCCCAGCTTTCCGGCGGCATGCGCAAGCGCGCCGGCATCGCGCGCGCGCTCGCGCTGGATCCACCGCTGCTGTTCCTCGACGAGCCGACGGCGGGACTGGATCCGATCGGTGCGGCCGCGTTCGACAATCTGATCCGCACGCTGCAGCAGGCGTTGGGGCTGACGGTGTTCCTGATCACACACGACCTCGACACGCTCTACGCTATCTGTGATCGCATCGCCGTGCTCGCCGACCGCAAGCTGGTGGCCTGCGCGCCCATCGAGGAAGTCGAGCAACTGGACCATCCCTGGGTACAGGAATATTTCCACGGCCCGCGCGCGCGCGCGGCCCAGCAGTCCCGCACCCGGACCCCGGAAGCGGCTGGCGAATCGCGGGAGCAATGACGATGGAAACAAAAGCCAACTACGTCCTGATCGGGGCCTTCACTCTTTTCGTGGCGCTGTTCCTGCTCCTGTTCGCGCTGTGGGCGGCGAAGTTCTCGTCCGAGCGCAGTTGGCGCGAGTACCTGGTGATCTTCAACGAGCCGGTGACCGGCCTGACCGAAGGCAGCAGCGTCCAGTACAACGGCATTTCGGTGGGCACCGTGAAGAAGCTGCGGCTGGCCCCCGACGATCCGCGCCGCGTGATCGCGCAGTTGCGGCTGCAGGCCGACGCCCCGGTGAAGGTCGACACCCGCGCCAAGATTTCGATGGTCAGCCTCACCGGAAGCCCGATCATCCAGCTCACCGGCGGCAGCCCTTCGAGTCCGGCCCTGGCCAGCGTGGATACCCGCGAGGTCCCGGTGATCCAGACCGAGGCGTCCGCGCTGCAGAACATCGCCGACACCGCCAATCGCCTGGTCGCCCGGCTCGACCAGGTGCTGAGCGAGGAAAACGTCGCGCGTGTTTCCAGCACGCTCGAGAACCTGGAGTCGATCACCGGTGCGGTCGCCGACCAGCGCGAAGACCTGCAGGCCATGATCGTCAACGCCCGACAGGCCAGCGCGCAGTTGGAGCAGACCCTGGCGACCACCAACCGCACCGTGGAGGACTTCGACCGCGAACTCGTCGACAAGCTGCCTGCGCTGGTCGCCCGCCTGGACAGCACGCTGGAAAATCTGGATTCCGCCGCCGGCGGCGCCAACGCGATCGTCAACGAGAATCGCGCGGCCATCAGCAGCTTCGCCAACGACGGCCTCGCCCAGCTCGGGCCCACGCTCGGCGAGTTGCGCCTGCTGGTGCGGGACCTGCGACGCATCAGCGATCAGTTCGACAGCGGCCCTGCGAGCTACCTGCTCGGCCGCGACGCCCCGAAGGAGTTCGAACCCGAATGAAGACCTCGCCCCTGCCCCGCCAACGCCTGCTGCATTCCGCTTTCGCGGTATTGGCCCTGGTCCTGCTCAACGCCTGCGCGCTGGTCGGCGGCGGCTCGCGCGAAGGACCTGTGGTGTATGCCCCCGACCCGCGCGTGCCCGTTGACCCCTCATGGCCATCGGTGCAATGGCAACTTTCGGTGACCACGCCCGTGGCCTCGCGCATGCTCGACAGCACCCGCATCGCGGTGCGCCCGGCCGCCAACGAGATCCAGGTCTACAAGGGCGCGACCTGGGCCAAGCGACCCAGCGCGATGCTCGAGGATGCGCTGCTGCGTGCATTGGAGGATTCGGGCCGCATACCGGCGGTCGCCCGCCAGGGCAGTGGCGTCAGCGCCGACTACAAGCTGGTGCTCGATCTGCGCCGCTTCGAGTCCGACTATGTCCAGCCCGGCGCGCCACCGCTGGCGACGATCGAAGTCAACGCCAAGCTGCTGCACGCCAAAGACCAGCAGGTGATCGCGACGCGCACGTTCCTGGAAACGCGGCCGGCCGCTGGCACGGCGGTGCCGCAGGTCGTGTCGGCGTTCGAGAGCGCGTTGGGCGAAGTCAGCCAAGAGCTTGCCGGCTGGGTGCTCACCAGCGGGCATGCACACGAACAAAGCGCGCACCGGTAGCTGGAAAAAAACCGTACGGGCGGAATGCCGCGCGGAACAAGAGGCTTCCGCCAGGCCACCTTGCGCGCGCCTTGTTCCGGTGCGCCTCGCTCCGTCTCCCTGAGGAGCGCAGGCGCGCTTGGAAAATCCTGCAATCACTCGCCGGCGTTTTTTGCGCCTCCCGCGCCCGGTGCGGACACGCATCGAAACGTCAGATTGATGCGCTCCCCGACCACCCGCCTGGTTCGCGGCAGCGCATGGCGGTAGTGCCGCTGAGTATCGCCCGCCATCACCAGCAGGCTGCCCGGGGCCAGCTCCAGCGCGAGCTTCCGGTCCGGCTGGGTTCGGTGCCTGAGCACGAACCGCCGCGTCGCACCGAGGCTCACCGATGCGATCACCGGCTGCGGGTCGAGTTCGCGCTCGTCATCGCTGTGCCAGCCCATCGCGTCGGTTCCGCTGCGGTAGAGATTGGCCAGCACGCTGTTGAAGCCGGTCCCGAGTTCGCCGGACAGCCGGTCGCGAATCGGCAACAGTACCGCCGGCCACGGATGCGGTTCGAAATCGGCGCCCGAGTAGCGGTATCTCGCGTCCGGGTCACCGGTCCAGCAGCTCAGGCGCGGGCTGTCTACCGTGCGTCCGAACAGGCGGATGCGATGCACCTCCCATTCCAGCTCCCGTCTCAGTGCACCGAAAAGCGCATCGGCGTCTCCGCGGCCCAGCCAGTGCGGGTCGTACCGCAGGTACGCCTGCGCCAGTGGTAGCGGATGCAGCGGCATGGTGCGGCCAGTTTACGTACATGGGAGCGTTCGCAAGGATGCGGCCGCCTGATTTGGCGCTCGCGCCCAAACCCGCGACAATTCAGGCCTGCACGCAGGAGTCCGCCATGACCGAACCCAACAGCACTGATCAGGTTGCCGAAGATCAGGTTGCCGAAGATCAGGAAGTCGAACGCGACGTGATGGAGTACGACGTCGTCACGGTCGGTGCGGGGCCCGCGGGCCTGGCCTTTGCGATCAGGCTCAAGCAGATCGACCCCGGAATCTCGGTGTGCGTGATCGAGAAGTCCAGCACGATCGGCGCGCACATCCTGTCCGGCGCCGTGATCGAGACCGGCCCGCTGGATGCGCTGCTTCCGGACTGGCGCAAGAACCCGCCGCCGATCTGCGTGCCGGCGACGGAGGACGAATTCTGGCTGCTGTCCAGCACCGGTGGCCGCAAGATGCCCGTGCCTCCCGGAATGCACAACAAGGGCAACGTGATCGTCAGCCTCGGCGCGATGTGCGCATGGCTCGCGCCGCAGGCCGAAGCGCTGGGCGTGGAGATCTACCCCGGCTTTTCCGCGGCCAAGACCCTGCATGACCCGGACGGCCGCGTGGTGGGTGTGCGGATCGGCGACATGGGCGTGGCGAAGGATGGATCGCACAAGCCGGGGTATACCCCGGGCATCGACATCCGCGCGAAAGTAACGGTGCTCGCCGAAGGCGCACGCGGACACCTGACCAAGCAACTGATCAAGCGCTTCGCGCTGGATGCCGACAGCGACCCGCAGGGTTATTCGATCGGCATCAAGGAGCTGTGGCAGGTGCCTGCCGAGCGGGTGTCGCCAGGAAAAATCGTACACAGCCTCGGCTGGCCCGCCGACACCAGCACTTACGGCGGCAGCTTCCTGTATCACCTGGAAAACGGCCAGATCGCGCTGGGCTATGTCAGCGGCCTCGATTATCAGGATCCCGAATACCGGCCGTGGGAGGCGTTCCAGCAATGGAAGAACCACCCGATGATCAAGCCACTGCTCGAGGGCGGCACGATCCTGTCGGCAGGCGCGCGCGCGATCGTCACCGGAGGCTACCAGTCGCTGCCGAAGGTCGAAATGCCCGGCGCGCTGCTGATCGGCGATACCGCCGGGCTGTTGAACGTGCCCAAGATCAAGGGCACCCATCAGGCGATCCGCTCCGGAATGCTGGCTGCCGAGCACCTGGCGAAGTCGGCGCTGGCACCCGAGGGTTTCGACGCACGACTGCGGGGCTCGGAGGCAATGGCCGAACTGAAGACCGTCCGCAACATCAAGCCGGGCTTCAAGCGCGGACTGTGGTGGGGAATGCTCAACGCCGCGTGGGAAACCGCGACCGGCGGGCGCTCGCCGTGGACACTCAGAAACCGTCCTGACTGGTCGGCCATGAAAAAACTCGGCGAGTACGAGTCCCCCAAGCGTGATTACGTCGATCGCAGCCTGGCTCCGCGTGACCGGCTCGCCGGCGTGTACTACGCCGCCACCGAGCACGACGAGGACCAGCCGGTCCACCTGCATGTCGCCGACACGTCGATCTGCATCGAGCGCTGCACGGTCGAATACGGCAATCCCTGCACCCGCTTCTGCCCGGCCAACGTCTACGAGATCGTCGAGGAGAAGGCCGCCGACGGACAGACCGAAAAGCGCCTGCAGATCAACGCCGCCAACTGCGTGCACTGCAAGACCTGCGACATCAAGGACCCCTACGAGATCATCAACTGGGTAACGCCCGAGGGTGGCGCCGGACCGAACTACCAGAACCTGTGACGCCTGCCGAATGACGCCTGTGCGCAGTATCGGCAAGACGATCGTGTTCAATGCGCTGCGCCTGGGTTTCCGCCTGGTGCCCATGAGCGAAGCCGCGCGCGACCGCCTGCGGCAGCGGTTCCTGGATCGCTATTCGCATCTGGTGCCTGCCGGACCGCGCGGCCGGACAGGAACGCGTGCGGAACGACGTTTGCGCGTTCGCGTCGGCGAGCAGGCGATCGCGCACGTGCCCTATCGCCAGCAGGCGCTGCCGTCGCCGCTGCCGGCCACGCTGGTGGCGTTCCATCTGCCCCAGTTCCATCCCATCCCCGAGAACGACGCGTGGTGGGGAGCCGGTTTCACCGAGTGGCGGAACGTCGCGCGCGCGCTGCCGCAGTTCGAAGGGCACGTGCAGCCGCGGCTGCCGGCCGACCTGGGTTTCTACGATCTTCGCAATGCCGACACACTGCGTGATCAGGCAAGGCTTGCGCGCGAATACGGAATCGGGGCGTTCTGCTTCTACTTCTACTGGTTCTCCGGCAAGACCCTGCTGGAGCAGCCGCTGAGGCAATGGCTGCAGGATCCGTCGATCGATCTTCCGTTCTGCCTGTGCTGGGCGAACGAGAACTGGTCCCGGCGTTGGGACGGTCGCAGCGACGACATCCTGATCGCGCAGCAGCACAGCGCCGAGGACGATCTCGCCTTCATCTCGCACGTCGCCGACTATCTGCGCGATCCTCGCTATCTGCGCGTCGAAGGCCGGCCCCTGCTGCTGGTGTACCGTCCGGACCTGTTGCCCGACGCAAGGCAGACGGCGCAACGATGGCGCGAGTGGTGCCGGTCCAACGAAGTCGGCGAAATCCACCTGTCGTACGTCCAGGGCTTCGAACGGCCCGACCCGCGCGACATCGGCTTCGATGCCGCCGTCGAATTTCCGCCGAACCTCTCCAATCCCCGCAATCTCACTGCCGACCAGACCTTGCTGAATCCTCGTTACGAGGGCCAGGTGCTCGACTGGCGCGAGCTGGCGAGCGAGTACGCGTCGCGCGCCCTGCCGGACTACCCGCTGTATCCCGGGGTCAATGCAGGCTGGGACAACGAGCCGCGCCGCTCCGGCAACGGCCGGGTTTACCTGCATGCCGCGCCGCGCCGATACCGTGACTGGCTCCAGGCGACCATCAGCGGGCGGCTTGCCGGTGCGCCCGCGCGCGACCGCCTCGTATTCATCAACGCCTGGAACGAATGGGCCGAGGGTGCCGTGCTGGAGCCGGATGCCTCGCTGGGCCACGCCTGGCTCGAGGCAACGCGCCAGGCGCTGGTCGGTGCCGCGGCACGGCATAAGCCGTCGCCAACGGGCAACGCCGCAAGGCATTGCGCCATCATCCACGCCTGGCATGTGGATGCCTTCGACGAGCTGCTGTCTTCCATCAAGGCGACCGGCATCGACTGGCGCCTGGTGGTGACCACCGCCGCGGACAGGCTGGACGCCGTGCGTTCGTGCCTGTCGGGCCACGGACTGCAGGCGGAGGTGGAGGTCGTCGAGAACCGCGGCCGCGACATCCTGCCGTTCCTGCACGTGGCCAACCGTCTTCTGGACGAAGGCGTCGATGTGGTGTTGAAGCTGCACACCAAGCGCTCCCCGCATCGCGCCGACGGCGACGACTGGCGCCGGGAGCTGGTCGAAAGGATAGCCTCGCCCGAGCGTGCCAGCGCCATTTCCCGTGCATTCCAGCGCGACCCGGGATTGGGTCTGGTGGGCCCTGAAGGGCATCTGCAACCGATGGCGAGCTACTGGGGCGATAACGCCGACACCGTCACCCATCTCTGCGCGCGGATGGGCGTTCCGGCCCCCGATGAGGGCAAGGATGCGTTCATCGCTGGCAGCATGTTCTGGATCCGGCTCGAAGCGTTGCGCCCATTGCTGGACGCGCCGCTGCACGCGAGCGAGTTCGAGCCCGAACTGGCGCAGCTCGACGGCACCCTCGCCCACGCGATCGAGCGCATTGTCGCACTCGCCGTGCTGCATGCCCGCTACCGCGTCGCCGATGCGGCCAGCGCTTGCGCTTCGGACTGACTAGGCGGTCACCCGCCGGTGCGGACAATCAGGCACCGGCAGGATGCGCGGCGCCACGGATTTGCACTGCATCGCAGCGGGTATCAGTCCGTCAGCGAACGACTACATAGCCTTCCGGGAAATAGCCGAAGGGACCTGTTACTTCAGAGCCAAAGCCACTGCCACGGCCGGGGTAAACGTACATTTCCCCCGCCCGGGGCGAGGTCGAACGGGTGTACGCGGAAAATAGGTCGAGCATGCCGTCGCCATTCACGTCCAGGAAAAACTCGTTCTCTTCAAACGCGAAATACTGGCCCTGATGCTTGGTGATCGTGGGGCCGGACATCAGCCACGTCGCCAACCGGTTGTCGGTCGGCCGGTGCCACAGAAAATCCGACTTCCCGTCGCCGTCGACGTCGCCGGTCGCCCTCAGGTCCCAGCCGCGCGGATAATGGGTGAAGAACTGGCGCCTGGCGAAGCTGGCGCCATCGCCCTCCCAGTACTGCATGTCGCCTGCAGAGCGATTCCAGATCAGGTCTGCCTTGCCGTCGCCGTTGAAATCATCGATGGCGATGACACGCCAGGTGCCACCCACACGCACGCCGCCGTGACGGGCGATCTGTGGACCGTTCATGACCCAATAGGCCAGCAGTCCGTCGCGGGCCCTGTGCCATACGAGGTCGGTCTTGCCGTCGCCATCGATGTCCCCGGTGCCGGCAAGCGTCCATTCGCTCGGGTACCAGGCAAAGAACTGCCGCTTTGAAAAGCCGCCCTGGGCATCGCCATGCCAGTACTGCATGTCGCCGGCGGGGCGGTTCCAGATCAGGTCCATCATCCCGTCGCCGTTGAAATCGCCGGTGGCGATGATCCGGAACTGGCCGCCGACGGCAATGCCGGGCAAAGCCACGAATCCGGCTGCCGGGTCGGCAAGCCACGGAAGCAGGTGCCCGTCGCGCGGCCGGTAGAACAGCATGTCGGCCAGGCCGTCGCCATCGATGTCATGACGGACCCGCCTTTCGCCACCGGAATTCAGCGGGACCACTGTCGCGCGGAAACCCGAGACCGCCGCGGCGGTCGACCGCAGGCTACGCGCGTTGTCGGCCTGGTTGGCCACGCCACAGGACAGATTCTGGTCCGCGCCGCAGATCGAGACGTCGGGATTGGAGAACACCCGGCTGCGGGTCTGGCTCGACTCGCCATAGGACATCACGGTAAAGAAATTACCGGCTCCCGCTGCCCTGTTGAGCCCGAACGAATAGGTGAAGACACCGTAGCTCACGCCACCGTCGTCGTCCTTTGCGTTGGCACTGTCGTGCTGGGAACCCATGTTGTGGCCGATCTCGTGCGCGAAGGTCTCGTCGCGGCAGTAGTAGCTCTTGCCGTCGGTACCCGAATCCGACCCGTCGCCTACCACCGAGTAGCCGAAGTACCGGTCGGTCGGGTCGACCCCGGTCTGGCCGCCACCGATCAGCCAGGCGATTCCGCAGCCCTTGTTCTCCGGCTCCTGGAAGCGCCTGAGCAGCACCACCAGATCCGCGCCGTACTGGTCGCGCGACGACCGGAGCGCTGAAAAAGCCGCAGCAGGCGTGGTGCGGGTGGAGGGCGCCTTGAAGCCCGTCAACTCCTCCAGCGCCGTGCCGTTGTCGGTCGCATCCGGGTAGGCGACCTTCATCGTGTGAACCAGGCGCACCTGCACCGCCACCTGCGAGTTCGCAAACGACTGGTTGGTGATGTCGACGAGGTTGTGCACACGCGTGATCGCCGCAGCATCGCCGCCCCGATATTGGGAGTATCCGCCGGTGAATCCGACCAGCACGTCCAGGATCGTCTTGCCGTTCGCAGTCGCGGCTGCCTGCACCACGCCGGACCCGCTGTCCGCAGTTTCAGCTTCCATCGCGACCGCGGAAGAGCCCAGCGCCGTGGACAGTTCTCCGGGAATCAGAAAATCCTGCCTGGTCGGATGCGTGGCTTCATTGCGGACATCGCGGAGCAGGCGCGGATCGGCCGCAACCACCCACGCACGCCCGTCGGCCATGGTCAGGCGCAGTTCCGGCCTGTCGCCCCGCTGGGGAATCGTGCCGAACACCGCCGTCTCGCCGAAGGTGATGACCGTATCCTCGACCCGACCGTCCGGGCTGCGACCAATCCAGCTCCAGTTGCCATCGGGGTGCTCGACGTGGCGCTCGTAAGCCAGGTTGATCGGGGTGCCGTCGGGAGCCGTGAAACTCAGGTCGCCCGTGACCGTGGAGCGAAGCGCGTGCTCCTCGCTCAGTTCAGCGGCGTGGTACGTGTACGCACCACTGCGCCGGACGACGGGTGTTCGCGGGTACTGGACCAGTGATCCGAGGTCAGGAGCGCTGGCAAAAGCGCGCGGACCCCGCTGATCCGGCGCGATCGCTGCAACGGCTCCGGTGGCTGCGGTGCCAGCCGAAGTGGAACGCGGCCTGTCGATTGTGGCGGGCCTGTCGGCCAGCCCGGCGGACCAGTCATTCGAGCAGCCGGTGATGGCTGCCAGCAGAAGCACACAAGAAAAAATCTTTTTCATGAACCCGCTCCCCAACGACTCCGCCGGTCGGCCCTGGCCCGGGACCCTGCGCCCGAACCTCGCGATCCGCGACCAGAAGTGTATGGGCAGTCCCGGGAAAAAAACCTGCCCTGGCAACAGAACGAGCCTGTTGCTCCGAAAAACCCTGTTCAGGAATGTTGACCGTTCAGCCCCTCACTTCGCATCCCGTCCTGGCGCGTACTTCGGCCGCGTCCACCCCTGGCGCCAGCTCGACCAGTTCAAGACCGCGCTCGGTTACGTCCAGCACGGCCAGTTCGGTGATGATGCGATCGACCACGCCCACTCCCGTCAGCGGCAGGGTGCATTCGGAGAGAATCTTGTGGTCACCGCTCTTGGCGGTGTGCTCCATGAGCACGACCACCCGCTTGACCCCGGCGACCAGGTCCATCGCGCCGCCCATGCCCTTGACCATCTTGCCGGGCACCATCCAGTTCGCAAGGTCGCCGTGGTCGGTCACCTGCATCGCGCCCAGGATGGCCAGATCGATATGACCGCCGCGGATCATCGCGAACGAATCGTGGCTGCCGAAATAGCTCGCACCGGCGCGCGCGGTCACGGTCTGCTTGCCTGCATTGATGAGGTCGGGATCGACCTCGTCTCCGGTCGGGAAGGGACCGATCCCCAACAGCCCGTTTTCCGACTGCAGCCAGACGTCCATTCCCTCGGGAATGAAGTTGGCCACCAGCGTCGGCAGTCCGATGCCGAGGTTCACGTAGGCGCCGTCGGTGAGTTCGCTTGCGGCGCGCTGTGCCATCTGATCGCGGGTCCAGGGCATTGTGGTTCTCCGTTACATCAACTTGTGAGCGAGGGCGTCGCCGCCATCCCGGGCGAAACAACGCGTGCTTGACCAACTCCCGCCCGGCCTTCCTGGCCGGGCGTTCGCAAACGCGCCCGATGCCGACAGGGCATCGGCCAGGCGCGTTCGCTCACCCCTGGCGCACGGTGCGCTGCTCGATCCGCTTTTCGGGATCCGGGTTGTGGACGAGGCGGTCGACGTAGATTCCAGGCAGGTGGACGTGATCGGGATCGATCGCGCCCACTTCCACGATCTGTTCGACCTCGGCGATGCAGATCGCGCCCGCCATCGCGCAGGCGGGATTGAAGTTGCGTGCGGTCTTGCGGAACACGAGGTTTCCCGCGGCGTCGGCCTTCCACGCCTTGACCAGCGACACATCGGCCTTGAGCGCCGTTTCCATCACGTAGTGATGACCGTCGAACTCGCGGGTTTCCTTGCCCTCGGCCACGATCGTGCCGTAGCCCGTACGCACGAAGAACGCCGGGATTCCCGCGCCGCCGGCGCGCAGGCGCTCGGCGAGGGTTCCCTGCGGGTTGAACTCCAGTTCCAGTTCTCCTGCCAGGTATTGCCGCTCGAACTCCTTGTTCTCGCCAACGTAGGAGGAAACCATGCGGCGGATCTGCCGGGTTTCCAGCAGCAGGCCAAGGCCAAAGCCATCGACGCCGGCGTTGTTGGAGATCGCGGTGAGATTGCTGACGCCGCTGTCGCGGAGCGCTTCGATCAGCGCCTCCGGGATGCCGCACAGGCCGAAGCCGCCTACCGCGAGCGTCTGGCCATCGGCGACAACGCCCCTGAGTGCCTCGGCGGCGCTGGGGTACAGCTTGTTCTTGGCAATGGCTTCGGCCATGGGGCAGCTCCTTAGCGGGGTGCAGCAGTTTAACCGCTGCCGCCCGCCGGGCCGACCCGTACATTGGTGCTATGGCTTCGCACCACGTCTCAGGCCGATGTCGGGCCCGGCGGCAAGCAGCTCCGACGCATCGTTCTCGTCACGGTTGTGGGTTTGCGGCTCAGGATCGGCCGTAGACATCCTCCAGGCGCACGATGTCGTCCTCGCCCAGGTAGCTGCCCGACTGCACTTCGATAAGCTCCACCGGCTCGCTGCCGCGGTTGCGCAGCCGGTGCACGCTGCCCTGCGGGATGTAGGTGCTCTGGTTTTCGTGCAGGTCGAACACCCGCTCGTCGCAGGTCACCTCGGCCACGCCCGACACGACGATCCAGTGCTCGGCGCGATGCTGGTGCTTCTGCAGGCTCAGTGCGGCGCCGGGCTTCACCACGATCCGCTTGACCTGGAACCTCTCGCCGACACCGATCGAATCGTAACTGCCCCAGGGCCGGTAGACCTTGCGATGGAACAGATGCTCCTGCCTGCCGGCGGCCTTGAGCGCGTCGACGACCAGCTTGACGTCCTGTACCCGGTCCTTGCGCGCCACCAGGGTCGCGTCGGCAGTGTCGATGATCACCAGGTCTTCCACGCCGATCGTGGCGATCAGCCGGCGATCGGACGCGCGCACCAGGCTGCCGGTGGTGTCCACGGCGATCACGTCGCCCTCGTGGCGGTTGCCGCCGGCGTCGTGCTCGGCGACCGACCACAGCGAGGACCACGAGCCGATGTCGCTCCAGCCGCAACTCACCGGCACCACCGCAGCGCGGTCGGTGCGTTCCATCACCGCGTAATCGATCGAATCGCTGGGGCTGGCGGCGAATGCGTCGGAGCCTACGCGGGTGAAGTCCAGGTCCGCATCGGCCGCCGCGTAGGCCGCGCGCGCCGCGACGAGGATCCCGGGCGCATGACGGGCCAGTTCGTCCAGATAGGCGCCTGCGTTGAACAGGAACATCCCCGAATTCCACGCGTAGTTGCCGTCGTCCAGGTAGTGCTCGGCGGTGGCAAGATCGGGCTTCTCCACGAATCGACCGATCCGGTAGCCCTCCTCTCCCAGCGGCTCGGCGCTGAGAATGTAGCCGTAGCCGGTTTCCGCGTAATCCGGACGGATGCCGAACGCCACCAGCCAGCCGTCGGCGCCGAGGCGGATCGCCTTGTCGACCGCGCCGCGGAAGGCCGCGACGTCGTCGATCAGGTGATCGGCAGGCAGCACCAGCATGGATGCATCGGGATCCGCGGCCAGCACGTGCAAGGCCGCCAGGGCGATCGCCGGCGCCGTATTGCGTGGCATCGGCTCCAGCACGATGCCGCCGCTGGCGACGCCGATCGCCTGCAGCTGCTCGCCGACCATGAAGCGGTGATCCTCGCTGCAGACCGTGACCGGCGGCTGCGCTCCGGGCAGTGCGTTCGCCCGCAGGATGGTCTCCTGGAAAAGCGAATGGTCACCGATCAGCGACAGGAACTGCTTGGGCTGATTCTGACGCGAAAGCGGCCACAGCCGCGTTCCGCTACCTCCACTGAGCACCACCGGATGAAGCATCTGCCGTCCTGTTTTCCACTGCGACCGGAAGGATAGCCGATGGCATGTGGGCACTACGCCGACAGCGCGTTACACCCCGCTCGGCTAGAATTGCCGGTCCCGGCATCGCGCCGCGCCCACAAAGGAACCCCCGCACGATGAAGATCCTCGTCGGTTACAAGCGCGTTGTGGATTACAACGTGCGCATCCAGGTCAAGCCCGACGGCTCCGGCGTCGTGACCGATGGCGTCAAGCTCTCCGCAAATCCGTTCGACGAAATTGCGCTGGAAGAAGCCCTGCGCCTTCGCGACAAGGGTGTGGCCACCGAGGTCATCGTCGCCACGATCGCCCCCGCAAATGCCCAGGCGCACCTGCGCAACGGCCTGGCGATGGGCGCGAACCGGGCGATTCATGTCGTCTGCGACCAACCGATCCAGTCGCTGACCGCCGCACGCGTGTTCCTCAAGCTGATCGAGAAAGAGCAGCCGGACCTCGTGATCCTGGGCAAGCAGGCGATCGACGACGATGCCAGCCAGACAGGACAGATGCTCGCCACGCTGTGGGGCCGCCCGCAGGCGACCTTCGCGAGCAAGCTGGACGTCGCCGACGGCAAGGCCACGGTGATTCGCGAAGTCGACGCGGGACTGGAGACGCTGGAGGTCGATCTGCCCGCGGTGGTGACCACTGACCTTCGCCTCAATGAGCCGCGCTTCATCAAGCTGCCCGACATCATGAAGGCCAAGAGCAAGCCGATGGAAAGCATTCCGTTCGCGGATCTGGGCGTCGACGCCGACGTCAGTCTGAAGACGACCGGCTACGCGCCGCCACCGAAGCGAAGCAAGGGCGTGATGGTCAAGGACGCGGCCGAACTGGTCGCGGCGTTGAAGTCCAAGGGCCTGCTCTAGCACTCAATATTTGCCTCTTCCGCTGCGCCGCCCCGGGGCAGGCACGCAGGAGAGGCTGGGGCGAGGCCAGCGAACGCACATGCGCTTCGCGGCCCCGCCTGCGGCCTTCGTCAAGAAGGCCTTACCCACAGGAGATTACGTGATGTCCAAGGTCCTGATCGTCGCCGAGCACCTCAACGGCCAGCTCAACGCCTCCACCGCCAAATGCGTGTCCGCCGCGCAGGCGCTGTCCCCCGATGCGATCGACATCGTGGTCCTGGCCGCCGACCCTTCAGCGGTCGCCGCCGAAGCGGCGCAGATCAGCGGCGTCAGCCGCGTGCTGGCAGTGTCCAACGAGGCCAACGCGCATGCCCTCGCGCAGGTGCTGGCACCGCAGGTGGCGAAGCTGGCATCCGGCTACAGCCATGTTTTCGGCCCCAGCACGACCTTCGGAAAGGACCTCATGCCCTGCGTGGCGGCGCTGCTCGGCGAGGCCCAGGTGTCGGACGTGATGTCGGTGGAGTCCAGCCACACGTTCAAGCGGCCGATCTACGCAGGCAACGCGATCATCACCGTCGAAGTGCCCGCCGACCGGACCGTGGTGGCCACCGTACGCAGCGCGTCCTGGCCGGAGGCTGCCGGCGGTGGCAACGCACCGGTCGAGCCGACCACGGTCGAGGCCGAACTGCCCACCCACACCCGCTATGTCGGATTGGCGGCAGGCTCCTCCGATCGCCCCGACCTGCAGAGCGCCAAGCGCGTCGTCTCGGGTGGGCGTGGCGTGGGATCGGAGGAGAATTTCAAGATCATCTTCGACTTCGCCGACAGGATCGGTGCGGCGGTCGGTGCCTCGCGCGCGGCGGTGGACGCGGGCTACGTGCCCAACGAACTGCAGGTCGGGCAGACCGGCAAGATCATCGCACCGGAGCTGTACATCGCTGTCGGCATCAGCGGCGCGATCCAGCACCTGACCGGAATCAAGGACGCCGGCACGATCGTGGCGATCAACAAGGACGCGGACTCTGCGATTTTCGAGATCGCCGACATCGGGCTCGTGGGCGACCTGTTCCAGCTGCTGCCGGAGCTGCAGGCGGCACTCTGACCGGCGCACCGTCCGCCGCAGCGGCGGACGAGTTGCTACGGCCCGGAAATAAAGGAAGCATCATGCAGTTGGCATTCCGCATCCACATGGAACGGCCGCAGCGCAGTTGCCGCAAAAGTCCGATGTTTTCTTTCCCGCCGCAGCTTTCGATCATGGCGCCGGCAGCCCGGATCTGCCGGTGGCTTCTGCGACTCCATCCGGCGCCCTGCCTTGCTTGATCCTGCCCATCACTGCTTCATGGTTCCCGCCTACGGAGAATCGCCACACCTGTCCGCCTGTCTGGAATCGCTCGCCGCCCAGACAGTCAAGACCGCGATACTGATCGCCACATCGACTCCCAACGATCACATTCGCCGGGTCGCGGACCAGCACGGGGTGGCGGTTCGCATCAATCCGCACCGGGGAGGCATCGGCTCGGACTGGAACTTCGCACTGCAGTCGGCGACTGCGCCATGGGTGACGCTGGCACACCAGGATGATCTGTATCTTCCCCAGTTCGCCAGCCGGACCCTTCAGGCGTTGGCGCAGTATCCCGCGGCCGTGCTGGCATTCACCGGCTACGAGGAGATCCAGGCCAACCGGGTCCGCCCGGTCTCAACTCTTATCCGCATCAAGCTGGCGTTGCTCGAACTTGGATTCGTCGGTGGATCGCGCGCTTCGACGCGGTTTTTCAAGACCAATGCGCTGCGATTCGGCTGCGCCATCGCCTGCCCGGCGGTCACGGTGAACCGGGATGCCACTGGCCTGCGCTTTCGCACGGACCTCAAAGTAGACTTGGACTGGGCCGCGTGGCTTGAACTGGCGCGCAAGCCCGGGGACTTCGTCCATGTGCGTGGAGCGCTGATGCAGCACCGCATACATGCCGAAAGCGAAACCTCCGCCGGTATCGGAGCCGGTCATCGCCTGGCCGAGGACGAGCTCCTGCTCAGGTCGCTGTGGCCCGATCCGATCGCCCGCGCGATCACTGCCACGTATCGCATCGCCTACCGCAGCAACGAGGTGCCCACCGAGCCATGAGCGTTTATCTCCTGATCCTGATCACGACGCTGGCGACCATTGCCGGACAACTGGTCCTCAAACGCGCCGTCACCGGTCTGAAACCGGTGCTGCAGACCGGCGGTCCACTGGAATTCCTCCTGGGCGCTGCAACCTCGCCACTGGTGATCGCCGCATTGAGCCTGCAGGTCCTTGGATACATCGCCTGGATGTTCGTGCTGTCGAAGGAAAAACTGTCCGTGGCCTTCGCACTGTCCGGCTCGTCGTTTTACCTGCTGATGGCACTGGCCAGCTGGCACTTCTTTGGCGAACGACTCAGCCCTTTGCAATGGCTGGGCCTGCTGCTGATCTCCACCGGCGTGATCCTGGTGACTACCGCACATCGCACGCCCGGCCTCGGTTGAACTGGCCTGAAGGACGGCGAGTGGCCCTCTACGACGAAAACTACACCCGATACCAGCTCGATCGCAGCCTTGCCCGCAGGGTCGTGCGGGAGTTTTATCTCAGGTCGGCCGCCGGGCAGCTCCGCGGCCCGACCGTAGACTTCGGCTGCGGCGTCGGCGATCTGCTACGGCGGCTCCCCGCCGGATCGGTGGGGCTGGACATCAATCCGGTGTCGGTCGAGTACTGCCGCTCCCATGGACTGGACGCCCGGGTCTACGACGGCGACGCCGACGATTGGAACCTCGACCTGCTGGACTCGACAGCGGGACTGAAGTCGCTGGTGATCAGCCACGTTCTGGAGCATCTGGAACAACCCATGGAGAAGCTCGCACGGCTGCTGCACGCCTGCGGACGGCTGGGAATCGAACGCGCACTGGTGATCGTTCCCGGCTGGCGGGGTTACCAGAACGACGACACCCATCGCACCTTCGTCGACCTGCCGATGCTGTCGTCTCCCGCGGCGACAGCCGGGACAGGGTTCGCGCTCGCGTGCGCACGCTACTTCCCTGGCAACCTGCGCAGCATCGGGCAATGGTTTCCACACCATGAGCTGCAGGTGAGCTATCGGAACGTCGGTCGATGCCGTCCCGCAGCTTCGAATCCCGATCCGGCGCCATGAGTCCTGCGCGGACGATGTCCCGCGTGTGGATGAGCGGTCTTGCATGGCTGCTGCTGTTGGCCGCGTCCATCGCGGCGATCGTTGCAGGCGTGCAGATGGGAAGCGCTTCACCAGCGGTCGAGGTGGTGGTGCGGATGTCCAAGTCCACCCAGGGAAATGTCCAGCTCTTCACCGGCACCCCGGCGGGCTACCAGGAAGCCCATTCCGTCACCCTGGCGTCGGCGGCGCCCGGCGTGGCCCACGACTACCCGCTTCGGTTGCCGAACGCTGCCACGTTGCCAATGTTTCGTGTCGATCCCGGCTCAGGCCCCGGACGCGTGGTTCTGCATCACGTCCAGGTTGGTGCCTCGCCGGACCCTGTCGTGATCGAAGGAGAAGCCCTGCGCCGTGCCGTACGGCCGCTGAAGGAACTGGCTGCGGAGGGTTCGGGCGAGGACGTGTCATTCGTGTCCCACGGCGCGGATCCTTTCCTCGAGGTGACCGTGCCTCAGGCCCTTCTGCAGGACCCCAAGGCTTCGCAACGGCAGGGATGGCTGCTCGCAGCCACCGGGCTGGCCGGCTTGCTGGTCCTGCTTGTCGCCGCCTGGCTTGCGCGCGAGCGGCTTCGCCGGATACCGACGCGGGGCCGGGCACCAAAGCTGCTGGGACTGTTCGCGCTTACCGCGCTGGCCGCTCTGGCGCTGCTGGCCACGCTGCGCACCGGCTGCAATGGGTGGTGCTCTGCCGGCGGCTTCCGCTACGGTGCGGCGCTGCTGCTGGGTTCGCTTGCTATGGCGACCATCGGCGCAGCCGCCATGCGCATCACCGGTTTGGAAGCACGCTTCCCGGGCCTGCGTCTGTTCCTGTGGATCGTCGTCGGCCAGACGGCTCTTCTCGTGTATGCATTTACTCGCTCGGCCGTGCATGCCGTGCTGCCCGTGCTGCCGTTGACCGGCACCGAACTGGGGCTGCTGGTGTTCGCCGCGGCGGTGTATCTGTGGTCGACGCGACATCGATTCGCAATTGCGGCATTACCACGCGGGCTGGCGTGGGCCGCGATCGAAACGGCACTGCTCGTCACGGTCTGCCTGGTCATCGCTGATCGCGAACTGCCGCGACTGATCATGCTGTCCAGCGATCCGGATACCCATGCGTTCCTTGCTCGACAGGTCGAACTCCTCGGCGGGATTCCGTGGCGTGGCGAAGCGGTATTCCACTATCCCGGGGGCACGGCCGCGCTCGGCTTCCTGTGGGCCAAGCTGGCACTGCTCGACGTGCGAAATGCAGTGACTGCCCTGCCCTTGCTGCAGAGCTTTCTGGCGGCATTGATGCTGGGTGAAGCGCTCGCATCGAGAATTCGTCCAGCCACCGATCGCCTGCTGTTGATGCTGACCGCACTGGGAGTCACGGCAGCGGGATTCCTGATCCCGCTATTCGCCAGCTACAGCCACATGGAGGGGACTGGTCGGCAGATGGCGATCGCCACGGCCGCGATGGTCCCGGCCCTGCTGATGTCAGGAAGGGCTGTTCGCGCCAGCGCTGATTGGCGTATCGCAGCCATGCTGCTCGTCGCGCTGTTCGCGATGGCCGTACTCAACCCTGTGAGTGTCGTCGTTCCGCTCGTGCTCGCGATCGCCTATGCGATCCATGTCGCCATCGCACGACATCGCGTCCCGATCTGGTGGCTGGCCGCCATCGCCGCCTGCCCGCTGCTCCTGCTGCTGGATCCCTACTACTTCCACCTGATCACCGGCGCTGGTACTCCCGCGGCCAAAATCACGGTGAGCAGTGCGATGCCTCTCAAGGATGTCGCCGGAATCCTGGCCTCCTGGCAGGGCCATCACCTCACCCGCCCGTGGGAATTTCCGGCCCAGTTGCTGGCGATGTCGCGCGGGCATGCAGTACCGCTGTTCGTCCTGCTCGTGACAGCGCTGCTGGGCCTGCTGATGATCCAGCATCCCCGGCTCCGCATCAGGCCTGCGGCATCGATCGCCATCGCGCTGGCGATATTCGCACTTGCCGCAGCCCATGGGCTTTTTGCCGCACTGGGCGATGACCGCCGCTTCTATCTGCTGGCGCCCTACTACGCATTCTCGCTGCTCCAGCTGAAGATCCTGCTGGTGACGGCGCTCGCTGCCAGCGTGATGCTGGTGGCTTCGGTAAAGCGGCTGCCTGCATGGCAATCGGGCTGGCTCGCCGCGATGATGGTGCTCATGGTGTACCTGGGCATGCATGGCGTGCAGAAGTTCTCGCTGGAGCCCCGCGTCGACTATTGCGGCTCCCTGGGATGTCTGAGCGCCGACGACCTGCAGGTCATGCGTGACCTCGAAGCGCTGCACCGTGCCGGCGCCGGTGCTGGTGCTGGTGCGGCCAGTGCTCCGGCGCGGGTGCTGGTGCCCAACTCGGTTCACGACACGGCCCGGGAGGACTGGGTCTTCCCCATCAGCGGCGCCCGGGCCCTGCCGTTCTACGACGTGCCACCCGTGGCGTTTTTCTACTACCAGGGCGACGACGATTACACTACGGAAAACTACAAGGCCCATGTCTGTCGCCGGTTCGACCGCGAGTGGCTCAAGCGGCAGGAAATCGCCTATGTGTTCCTGCCCTCCGTCCGTGGCTCGGCCTGCATGCAGGACATGGAGCGGCTGCCCGACACCGAGGACGTCCTGATCCGGCATGGCAACAGTTACCTGCTCCGGCTGCGCTGACCGATGACCGTACTCACGCCCCCGCCTGCGCAGGCAACGCATTCCGCCGTTGCCGACGTCCACATTGCCGTGGTGGTTCCCTGCCATTGCGCCAGCCGCCATGTGCTCGATGTCCTGGCGGCAATGCCCGACGCGGTGTCTTCGATCCACGTGGTGGACGACGCCTGCCCCGAGCGGACCGGTCATCACGTGAAGGCCATGTGCCATGACCCGCGCGTGCACGTGCATTTCAACGAACATAACCTTGGCGTGGGCGGTGCCGTGCTCCGGGGCTATGCGGAAGCTTTGGCCTGCGGGGCCGACGTCATCGTCAAGATGGATGGCGACGGACAGATGGACCCGGCGCTTTTGCCATGGTTCGTCGATCCGATCCTGTCTGGTGAAGCCGACTACACCAAGGGCAACCGCTTTTTCGATCTCGCCAATATCCGCCGGATGCCGCGAATCCGTATCTTCGGCAACGCGGTGCTGTCGTTCATGGCAAAGCTGTCCACCGGCTACTGGGACATCTTCGATCCGACCAACGGGTACACCGCCATCCATGCCGAGGTGGCACGCAGGCTCCCGGCAGACAGGATCAGCCGACGCTACTTTTTCGAGTCGGACCTGCTGTTCCGGCTCAACACGCTGCGTGCAGTGGTTGTCGACGTGCCCATGGATGCCCGCTATGGCGACGAGGTCAGCGGGCTGCGGATAAGCCAGGTGCTGGGCGAGTTCCTGATCATGCACCTGCGCAACGGACTGAAGCGGATCTTCTACAACTATTTCCTGCGCAACCTGTCGGTGGCCTCCATTGAACTGGTCGCCGGCAGCGTGCTGATGCTCGCCGGCACGCTATTCGGTGCCTATCACTGGATCGGATCGGCACAGACCGGGGTGCCCACCGCTGCTGGCACGGTCATGCTTGCGGCCCTTCCCGTCATCCTGGGGCTGCAATTCCTGTTGGGGTTTTTGGGTTACGACATTGCGTCGGTTCCGCGCCGGCCGATCCATCGCTCCTGGTCATCCAGGCTGCGCTAGGAATGTACAAGACCCGGGATTGCCTGCGCTGGTGGGCCGCGCCCGCTTTACATCCGTCACCTGCCGGACTCATACCCGCCCGTCGACCGATTCCCTGGGCAGGATGTACTTGACGTCATAGAGCACCGCGCCCGGCTTGCCGAAGCTGCGGATGCCGTCCGCTCCCATCGCGGCGAACTGGCGGTGCCCCACCGCGATCACGATCGCGTCGTAACACTCCGGCCCGGGAGTCGCGGTCAGGCGGATGCCATGCGCGCGCATCGCTTCGTCGGCGTCCACCCAGGGATCGTGCACGTCCACGACCGCACGGAACTTCACGAACTCGCCGATCAGGTCGACGACCCGGGTGTTGCGCAGGTCGGGACAGTTTTCCTTGAAGCCCAGCCCGAGCACGAGTATCCGCGCGCCCACGATGTTGGTGCCGCGCTCGGCCATCAACTGCATGACCTGCCCGGCGATGTAGGTGCCCATGCCATCGTTGATGCGGCGGCCGGCGAGGATCATCTCAGGGTGATAGCCCGTCTCCTGCGCCTTGTGGGTGAGGTAGTACGGATCCACGCCGATGCAGTGCCCGCCGACGAGGCCGGGCCGGAACGGCAGGAAATTCCATTTGGTGCCGGCGGCCTCCAGCACTTCGAGCGTGTCGATGCCGATGCGGTTGAAGATCAGCGCCAGCTCGTTGACCAGCGCTATGTTGACATCGCGCTGGGTGTTCTCGATGACCTTGGCCGCCTCGGCCACGCGGATCGAACTGGCGCGGTAGGTGCCTGCCTGGATCACCGAGGCGTAGAGGCTGTCCACGAACGCGGCGGCCTCCGGGGTGGAGCCGGAAGTGATCTTGAGGATGTTCACCAGGCGATGGTCCTTGTCGCCGGGATTGATGCGTTCGGGGCTGTACCCGCAATGGAAGCCGGTGTTGAACACCAGACCGGAGTGTCGCTCCAGTATCGGAACGCAGATCTCCTCGGTCGCACCCGGATACACCGTGGATTCGTAGATCACCACGTCGCCGTCGCGCAGCAGCCGTCCGACGGTTTCGCTCGCCTTGATCAGCGGCTCCAGGTCGGGCCGCTTGGCCCGGTCGATGGGCGTGGGCACGGTGACGATGTAGACGTTGCAGTCGGCAAGCTCGGAAGGGTCATGGTGGAACGACAATCGATCTGCTTCGGCGAGTTCTTCCGACGCGACTTCAAGTGTGCGGTCCAGCCCGGCGCTGAGCTCGGCGACGCGACGTGCATCGATGTCCATCCCGCGGGTGTCGAACCGCCTGCCGAACTCGGCCGCCAACGGCAAGCCGACGTAGCCCAGTCCAATGACCCCGATTGTTGCGCGCTCAAGTGTGGGGAGTGGCATTTCCTGCGCCTGTTTCGTGCCGGAAAGCACGGCCAGAGCCATGCTCGTCCGGGCTTGAGCTGGTTGCTGAAGCACACGCCCGGTGCAGACAATGCACCAGGCCTGCGTGACACTTCCGGTGCCCATCCTGTCCCGCGCAGTCATGCCGACGGACTCGAAAAAGCCTCACCCCGCCAGCTCCAACGCCTCCAGCTCTGCGAGGTCGCACCCCCTGGGGATCATGCGTGAGCATCCGCCGGCGCGGTCCTGGTTCTGGATTCGGCTTGTCCATACTTGAGATAGTGCACGAGCGGGTTCATTGCGGCCTCGAGGACATCCGGGTACTCGGCGAGATATCCCACCGCATCGAATTCAGGACCCGGGTTGTATCCCGCGGGTGCCCCAGCCAACAGGTAGTGTCGTTCGGGCTCCATCCCGCTATCGGCGACATCCGGGTATTTTTCCAGATACCACTGCGCGTCGAACAACTCCGAGCCGCGCAGCGCTTCCACCTGCGACTCGATTCCCGGATTGAGCTCCGGCGCCTGGATCTCGGGCATTCGGACCCCGTGGACGCGCGCCAGAACTCTCCATGCACGCGAGGAGCCGATCTGCTGCAGCATTTGCGCGTACGTGTTCGCCTGATGCTGCCATGCGTCCGACCGTTGCGTCAGCGTGGAGCGAGTGAAAGCATTCCGGAATTCGAGCAACGTCGTTTCGCGTTTGCTACGGCTGGCCTGCGCCAGCGCCGCTTTCTCCCTCTCGGACAGCAATTCCGCGAACCTCGCGGTTTCACGAAGCCGGGCCGCCGCCGCGCTTTGGGCAGCAGTGCGCGCCCGAAAGATTTCCGCCGACCGCTCCGCCATGCTGGACTTCAGCTGCGACAGTTCTCCCGACAGTTGCGCAACCGCCTCTTTCCGCTCTGAAAGCTGCTTCTGCAGGTCTTCCAGACGGGACTGGTTTTCCATGGTCCCGGTCGCCTGCTCAGCGGCCATTGCCTCGATCCTGGCAGTCAGCTTCGCGATCTCCTGATCCTTCTCGACCAGCAGGCTGCAATGCGCGGCGGCCACCCTGGCGGATTCGTCCCGGGCTTCGCTTCGCTGCCGTTCGCCTGCGTCGCGAAGCTTTGCAATTTCGGCTTCGCTGGCGCGCAGGCGCTCGGCCACCTCGCGATGCTCCCGCGCCGCGCGGTCGTGCCGCTCCTCCTGTTCCGCAAGACGCGCCTTGTGTTCGGCGGCGGCCGATTCGATCGCCTGCCTGGCCGCCGCAGCCACCGCCAGTTGCTCATCCAGCAGTTGCAGCTTGGAGTGCTCCTCCTCTTCCTTCCCGGCCTTGAGCATCTCAACCTCCTGCCGCTGCTCGGCAAGCGCTGCCAATGTGCCGGTCTGCTGCCGCTCCTTCTCTGCAAGTGCGGCCAAGGCCTCGGTCAGCTGCCGCTCCTTCCCTGCAAGGGCAGTGAGGGTCTCGGCCAGTTTGCGCTCCGCCTCGGCAAGCTTGCCGGACTGGCCATGGCACGTGTCGACGCTCTGGTCCAACCTGGCCTTCATGTCCGCGCATTGAGCCTCTACCCGAAGCTCATGCTCGCGGACGACGGCTGCGTACACTGTCGAACTGCGATTGAATTCGCCGCGGATCCGGTCCAGCCTTTCCATCGAAGCCTGGTCCAGACCACTCCCGGATGCTTGCAGCAGCGCCTCGTAGGTCTGCCGCACCCACTGGTCCAGTTCGGAATCACCGGCGATCACCTCCTCGCTCTCCGGATGGTGACGCAGCTCGCTGCTCAGGAACCCGTCGACTTCCACTTCCGTATTGCCTGACCATTTCGGCCAGACGACATCAAGCTCCGCCGCGATCCTGCGGGCCTGGGCCCGCCAGTCGGCCAGCACATTTTCGTAACGCACGAATATCCGGGGGAGCTGCCGTGAGCCCGCTTCGGCATCGAGCACGTGGCGCAGCCACAGCAGCAACGAGCGATTGCGCCCGAAGTGGTCGCGGACCTCCAGCGATCGAGCGACACTGAGCGGATGCCGTACCGGGATGACGATCCTGGGCGCGATCCCGAGATCGCTGAGCGCTTCGAGCCACAACGGGAGGAACCGACTGATCCGCGGATCCTTGATAAGCAACAGTGGTTCGGCGCCGTATTCTTCTTCGACGAGCCCGCCCAACTCGCCACGCAACCGATCGGCGACCAGCGAGTCGAACCAGCAGGGGTTGAACTGACCCCAGTCACTCCAGCGGCTGCCTGCCGAACTCAGGACCCGGTCATTGGCCTTCATCACCTCAACCGACTCGAAGTACCCGCGGATGTTGTCCTTGGTCGGGACCATGAGCGACTTGGGTGCATGGGCTCCCAGGAGGGCGAGCAGGCCGCTGGTCGCGGACGTTCCCGACCGGTGCATTCCCAGCACAAGCAGAGCCTGGCGGCGACGATCCTCTTTTGCTTTGCGATTTCCCACTGGTTCGTTCCTATGCCGTTGCGCACGCACAACCGGCCCGGAAGCTGTCCGGACAGCGCGACAGTACCTCAACCAGTGCGTGGAAAGTCGCGCCGGCGAGCCGGACTGCATCTGCCATGTTTCCGCATCCGGCCCGGCAGGTGGCAGTGGCGCGACCCGAAGTCATCGCGGCGGGAAGGCAAGGCCGGAACTGAGGTCATTGAGCGAAAGGTTCCGGTTGTACGCCGGATCACCCTGCAGCCAGTCGCCCCAGCGCGATTCCATGTAGCGCACTTCGCCAAGGAAACGTTCGCGCTTCTCGGGCGATTCGTCGCGACCTCGGCTGGCGGATTCGTGGTGGAGCAGTTCGGCAAACGGCGTCCAGACGTTGCGGTAACCCGCCTCGCGCAGGCGCAGGCAGAAGTCGATGTCGTTGAAAGCCACCTGCAGGCGTTCGTCCAACCCACCGATCTGCTGGTACACCGCACGTCTCGTCACCAGGCACGCGCCAGTGACCGCCGAGAGGTTCTGCGCCACCAGTGCGCGCGCACCGTGGCCGGGGTATCCAGCGGCCTGTCCGGTATAGATATGGTTCGCAACGCCTCCCAGCCCGAGTATCACTCCGGCGTGCTGGATGGAGCGATCGGGGTAATAGAGCAACGCGCCAACCGCGCCGATGCCCGGCCGCAGCGCCTGGCTGACCAGCTCCCGCAGCCAGTCCCCGGATAGGACTTCGATGTCATTGTTGAGCAGGCATACGACATCGCCGCTGCACTGGTCGACGGCCCAGTTGTTGATCGCCGAATAGTTGAACGGTGCATCGAACTCCAGCACGCGCACTTGCGCGACACTGCGCAGACTTTCCAGGTATTCCAGTGCTTCCGGCTCGCTGCTCTGATTGTCGACGACGACCAGCTCCAGGTCGGGGTAGCAGGTTGTGCCGAGGACGCTTTCGACGCAGGTTCGCAGCAGGTCGGCACGGTCGCGCGTGGGGACGATGATGCTGACCTTCGGCGGCATCGTCGGCAATGGCCAGCGCACGCGGTAATGCCCGTGGGCCAGTTCCTCCACGCTCGCGCCGGGCGCGGTCTTCGCCAGAAGGTCCTCGACTGCACGCGCACCGGCAGCTGCCGCGTAATCCTTGCTGCCGCGCTCCAGCGCGGTCGAACCCGTGATCGCGCGCCAGTGGTAGAGCACCTTGGGAACGTGGTGGATCTGCGCGGGCTGCAATTGACTGGTGCAGCGCAGGAACAGGTCATGATCCTGGCTGCCTTCGAAGCCCGCCCGAAAGCCACCGACGCGTCGGGCCAACGCGGTTTCGACCACCGTGAAGTGGCACACGTAGTTCTGCGACAGCAGCAGATCGGGGTTCCAGTCCGGCTTGAAGTTTGGATGGAACCGTCGCCCTTCCGCGTCGATCTTGTCCTCATCGGAATACAGCAGCCCGACCCCAGGGTGCTTTGCGATGGCGTCGGCCATCTCCAGCAATGCGTGCGGCCGCAGCTCGTCGTCGTGGTCCAGCAGCCCGATGTAGCTTCCCTGGGCCATTTGCAGGGCCGAGTTGGAGGCGCGGGCGATGTGCCCATTCTCATCGCGACGCATCACCTTTATCCGCGGATCGCGCCGGGCGTAGGCATGCAGGATTCTGAGCACATGCGGCGAAGGAGACGCGTCATCGACGACGCACAGCTCCCATTTTGGATAGGCCTGCGCGCGCACACTGTCGATGCAGCGTTTCAGCCACACCTCGGGGGTTTCGTAGACAGGCAGCAGCACCGAGATCAGTGGGCCGGCCTCTAGCCCCCGTGTTCGCGCCTCCAGCAACCGCCGGTCGCCATCGAGCAAGGTGTCGTACAGCCGCACCCAGTTGCCGTAGTCGACCTCCGAGCCGCCGTCCGCATCGCTGCCTGCGTAGAGGTTCGTGGCGGCATTGGAGACTCCGTGGCGAACCGCATCCACAACGAAGGAGCAAATCGAGCCGACAAGCGCAGGCCAGTTGCGGCCGCCGTCACCGTGGCGGGGCACGTCGAGCAGACGGACCAATGCCGCGCCGCGGGAAAGGCGACGCAAGCTGCACGAATTGAGCACGAATTGCAGCTGCTGCATGCTCGGATCGAATCGCAGGGAAACGATCGGCGCCTGGAACATCACGAGTTGACGAACCCACCCGTCGCCATCGGCGGCGGTCAACCTGATCATTTCCCGCGGCAGATGACCCTCGCCGTAATCAGGGTAGAGGGCGGCGTCGCGGATACGCCCCGCGGTGACCGTGATCTGCATCTCCAGCTCGTACCAGCCTGCCGGAAGCGCCAGCGGAGCGCCGCCCCTTTCGAGCCGGAGCTGCGGATCGTTACCGTTCGCCACCCATTCGCCGACGGCACCGGAACCGTCCACCGGTTGCAGCTGGTTGACCGGTTGCCACCGCGCGGACAGCGCGCGTCCCACGGGTCCGGCCCTTACTTCGCAGACGAGCGTCGCCGCGTCGTCTTCTCCGGCTCGCAGGCCGGCCTGATAATGGTCGAGCAAGCGTTTGCCGGCGGTGCTTACACGCTCGCCCCACAATGGTGCAAGCAGGTGCGGCACCGCTGCCCATGTGCGCCAGTAGCTACGGCGCCCGCGACGGTCGCGCATGAAAGCCATCATGTGAACCATGGCCGTGGCTTTGTTGATCGTGCGCAGGCGCAACCCTTCCGGCGAAAGGGTCAATCGGCCTTTTGGCGAGCTTGCCACGAACGACAGCTGTCGTGCACCCGGAGGAATCATTACCACCACGGACAACGACATGCCCACACGCAATGGTCCCAGCGGCAGGCGATGCTCCTGCGCCTGGTCATCGAGAATATGGATCCAGCCCCGGGCGCCATCGGGTACGTGCGGCGGCAGCGGTCCCTCCATCAGATGCCAGCCCGCGCGCGGAGCCGCTATCTGCAGATCCGCATTCATGTGTGCGCCAAAGACCGGGGCGTCGAACAGAAGTGGGACTGCTCCCACGCCCACGCATGGGCAATGATGGTGTCCAGCGAGGTGTTGCCCGGCTGCCAGCCGAGCGATGCGCGGGCGCGACTGGCGTCGGCCACCAGTGCGGGAGGGTCGCCCTCGCGGCGCTTACCGATCACCACCGGGATCGGCCGGCCCGTGACCCGCTCGGCAGCCGCGATAATCTGCCTCACCGAGAACCCGTTGCCGTTGCCAAGGTTGTAGCGGCCACTGCCACCGCCCGAGAGAAGGCTCTCCAGAGCGAGCAGATGTGCCTGGCACAGATCCTCGACATGCACGTAGTCGCGGATGCAGGTGCCATCTTCGGTCGCATAGTCATCGCCGTAGACGGTGATGGACGCGCGGCGTCCGGAGGCG
Organism: Pseudomonadota bacterium; assembly: GCA_030857025.1. GTDB lineage: Bacteria > Pseudomonadota > Gammaproteobacteria > Xanthomonadales > Xanthomonadaceae > Lysobacter_K. The sequence continues at coordinate 109,226 of JALYOF010000051.1, forward strand.
ACCTGCAGTACCAGTGGTATCAAATGGGTTTCCGGCTGATGGCACTCGCCCAACTCGCCTTCCGCATCGGCACCGGCCGCATTGAAGTAGCGCAGGCAGACGGACTTCATCGCGTAGGCGCGATCGTAGTCTTCCAGCATCTGCTCGACGAACCACTTGCTGCGGCCATACGGGTTGATCGGCCGCTTCGGATGCTCCTCGTCGATCGGGCTGTACACCGGATCTCCGAAAATGGCCGCGGTCGAGGAGAAAATGAAGCGCCGCACCTGCTGGGCACGCATCGCATCCAGCAACACCTGGGTCGCGGTGACGTTGTTGCGGTAATAGCGCGCAGGCTCACTCACCGACTCACCCACCTGGATGAAGCTCGCGAAGTGCATCACCGCCGCCGGTTGTACCTGCGCCAGCATGGCTCCGACGAACTCAGGGTCGCCGATGTCGCCGACTTGAAGCTCTGCACTACCCACCGCATCACGGCTGCCATTGCTCAAGTCGTCGGCGACCACCACCCGGAAAGCCCCGGTGCTGGCCAACAGCTTGACCATGTGCGATCCGATGTAACCGGCACCACCGGCGACGACGATGGTGTCGACGTTACGATGGCTCATGGCGCTCATGCATGTGCGTCAACCAATGCTGTCGATCAGGATCGACGCCTGCACGCTGCTGTGCACGGCCCCGAGGAAATGAAATTTCACGTCCCGCTCCTCCACGAACTCCATGAAGGCCTTGTGCTCGTGTTGGCGCCATGACGGATAGTTGAAGTACTCGTCGAACACGATGACCGTCCCCGCGCGGATCCGGCCGCCCAGCAGCTGCAGGATCGAGCGCGTGGAAGAATAGAGGTCGCAGTCTATGTGTAGATACGAGACATCGTCCGGATGCCGGGCGAGAAATCCGGGCAGGGTTTCATCGAACAGTCCCACGACAAGTTCCACGTTGTCCGCGACCTGCGGGACCTTCTGCGCAAAGTGGCCCTTCCGGTAGCTGGAGATCCAGTCTTCCGGCAAGCCCTCGAAGCTGTCGAAACCGTAGATCGTTTCCTGCGGTAGATTTTTGGCGATAAAATCAATCGACTTGCCCGAGGCGACGCCAAACTCCAGCACCATCCCCGGAGTCCTGCGCTCACGAAGTGCCGCCTGGTGAAGCAGCCCACGCGAGGAATAGATCGGGGCGGTCGGCAGGTGCTCCTCGATGAATTTCGCCGTGTCAACGGCCGCCATGAGTTTGCCGATTTTGACGTAGTCGTATCCGATGCTCTTGCGACCCAACCACTGGTCAATCGCTGCGACGACCACGTCGATACTCGACTGCGGAATTTCGCTCTTTTCCATGCCACCTCCGTGCTAAGGGTTTTGCAACCGCAACGATCGGGTTTCGACGCCAAGTACGAACCGGTACTCGACAAAACTGGGGCGATCATCCCTCCAGGTCCCAGCCGCCGACTCCAGCACCTTGAAACCACTGCGGTAAAACAGCATCCGCCAGTTGTCCAGCGGCAGGCAGCTGAAGTGCGTGTAGAACCAGGTCCAATCCCTGTTGTGGATCGGCACGACCACGATCAACTTGCCATCATCGCGAAGGCAACGATTGAACTGCCACAGTTGAAACAGCGGGTTGAGTGAATGCTCGAGCGTATGGCGGCAGGTGATGAAGTCCAGCGATTCGCGCTGGAAATGCTCGGCAAAGTCCGCCATGTCAGCGGACACGACATTCTCCAGCCCCTCCTCGGTCGGAGGGAAGAAGTCGTAGAAGGTGACATCGCGACCCAGCGCCTGCAGTTGCTTGACGAGATAGTAGGTACCGCCGACGTCCACGCCACGGCCCTCTGGCACCTTGGCGATCATCCAGTCGCAGGACTTTCGTTTTCCAGCCGAAAATCCATAATTCCGGAACACGAATTCCTTGGCGAGATCCTTGAGAAACTCCTGATACAAGCCCATGCAATCTCCCGTTCGGTTAAACAGCTTTCAGTTCATCGCTGGATGGGGAAGCCGCACAGCGCACGCGGCCTCTGGATGAACTTGAATCGGCCTACGAGCGGCGCGCCACTCGACGGAGGCCGCTCCCAAAAACGCAATGATAGATGACCGCGCAAACGTTGACGAGTTGACTCCATCAAACGGGCGCCGAAATGCTTGCCCGGTTGCGTTCATCGGCATGCTTCGGGCCTTGCCTACCGGCCAGTGGACGTCGACGGAAGCATAGCGTCAGTTCGCGTTTGATGCAGTCACTCAAGCGCCAACCTGCTGCCCTCCAGCAACCCTGAATCAACCGGCGCCCGCGGTGCGCCCCAGCGGGGGTGCCCCTACATTTCTCGGGCCTGACTGGATAAGATGGCAGGTCGGATGCATTCCGCCCCCCTCCCCCAACAATTTTCCGGTGAAATTCTCATGGTCAAGCTTGCTGTTGTTTCTGGCTCGATGCTGTTGGTGCTCCTGGCCGGGTGCAGCCCCGCCCCCGTTGGAACGCCAGAAACCACTCCCACCGAAGCGACTGTCGAGGAGCAAGCCGACGTCACACCTCCCCAGCAGACGGATCCGGCGCTACCCCCTGGAGTGACGATCGCGGTGCCCTCCCATCAACGCAGCATGCACACCTACACCACGAAGGCCGGAAAGGAACGACGTGTTGTGATCTATGAATTCCTCGAGGGTGACGTCCCGACGATGGCAGACACGCTGGAGCGATCAATGGCCGAGGCTGGGTTCAGCGCCCGACGTGACGTCGACACCGGCGACGGCAAGACGCGGATCATCTTCATCAAGCCAGGCTTTGGCCGGGTTAACGGTGCGGTCACCTCCGCCCTTGGCAGCAAGCCGAAGGATCCCTTGGCGAAGGGCGTATATTCACTGGACATTCCTGTGACCGGCGATCCGGCTGCAACTGCAACCTCCGGATAGGTCAGAGATTCGTGGCGTCTCTGTAAGGAGTTCGCTACCCGTAACCGCCCTGCCCGGGCCTTCTCGGCGTTGAAGTGAACCTCGCGTTTGCCTTGCTTGCATACGCCTGCCAACGGCACGGGGCTTGGTGGAAAACTTATTCGCACGCTTTCCCCGCCAATGGACCCGCCGGGGACCTCTGCGAACCCTGTCGCTTGCGGTGTTGGCGCCGGCCGCTATCTGTATGAGCTATCCGGCACCCGGATGGCTATTGGATTCATCGGCAGCGCCGCAGGCGCTTGGGACGGGGTTATTCATTGCGGCTCACGCAGTGAATTTCCAGTCCGGGCAGACGTTCCGGATCAGGTTTGGCGCAGGATTTCCGTGGCATGCAAGCCATTGCCATGCAGAAAGGCCCCATAATTTCGCGCCAGTTCTCTTCGCCGTGCGTCGAAATAATCGGCGTTGAACCGGAACAAGGACCGTAGCTGCTTGAGTGTCACCCCCGCGGCAACCTCGGCTGGGCTTACATGGGGTACTCCCATCGTCTGGCAAAGCTCACGGATACGGGAGTCATGTGCGATGCAAACGCCAGGCACTCCAGCCTGGAGGGCCAGCATCACCCCGTGGATTCGCGGACCGATGACAAAATCGAAGTTCCTCAAGTAGTTCATCCACGCTGGCACATTGAAAAAGACTTTTGCGTAACGGCGGTACCAATGGATCAGATCTTCGGTCGAGGATCCTGCAGGGAGTATGGCGTTTCGCATCCCTTCGAGCTCGGCTGGCGAAAGGGCCTGCCATTCGTCCCGGTATACTTTCAGCATCTGCAGCGGACTTTGCAGTATGTAAGCGCCACCAGTTTGCTCGACCAGGCGCGCCAGGGAGGCTTCCATGTTTCTCATGTGCGTCCAGCGGTAATGCCCCGAGGCCACAGCAATCCGCTTGATCGGCCGTTCAAAGGCCGCCATTATTTGCTGCCCCAACGCTGGGGCAGGATTGAGGAATAGAGATGGGCAGCCGAGGATTACGGCGCGGTCTGCAATCCCGTGTTTTTCGAGCAGGCGCAAGGTGAACTCGCCACGCACTGATATGTTGGCCGCTGCGGCGGGAGCATGTTCCGCCAAGACGCGGAGCCACCGAATGGAGCCTTCAGACAGGTCTGGAAGCACCTGCATGGCGGAACTACCCTGAGCTCCGAGTCCAATCGCCACCATGGGCTTTTTGATCAGCGCGAAATGTGCAGCCTCGTCGGCGAGATCCAGATGTGTTCCAAGATGATTGGCGCACGGAAGGACCGCTGTACCTGGCATCGCGTTGATTTGTTCTATAGCGGCTCGACGACCCAGCCTGGGCAGGCCGCCCCCGAGCTGCGCGTTGATCGCATGAACGAAGGCAATGTTACCTGTGTTGCCAATCGCTGCGTAGAGCTGAGCGGCGCTCATGAACGGCGCCAGGTCGACGGAAGCCGGAATACCCAGCAGGAATGCTTCGTTTTTCATCGTCGGGTTCGATTCTGGATTACAGGCTTGTCGTCATACGGTCCGACAGAATAGGACGTCGGGGCGGCTGCCGCCTACCCGTGAAGCAGATCCATGGACATCAGACCATTGCCCCTCAGGAACGCTCCGTAATTCCCTGCCAATTCCTTGCGTCGCTTGTCGAACGCGTCGGGATCGAAATTGAACGTGCTTCTCATCTGATCCAGCGTCAAACCGTTCCGAACCTGTGCTGGTAGCACGTAGGGCAGCGCCATGGTCTGGCAAAGCTCAAGCGTGCGGGAATCATGGGCAACGCAAACTCCCGGAACGCCAGCCTGGATGGCAAGCATTACTCCATGTATCCGCGCGCCGATCACAAAGTCGAACTGCCGAAGGTAATTCATCCACGTCGGGACATCGAAGAACGCCCTTGAGTATCGCCTGTACCACTCGATTACGTCTTCGTTCGAACCGTGCGGGAGAATGGAGCTTCGCAGACTGTCAATGTCAGCGGGGAGGAGTGCCTGCGACTCGTTGCGATAAAGCTTGAGCATCTGCAGGGGACTTTGCAGAATGTATGCGCCACCAGTCTGGTCGACGAGCTGCGCCAGCGATGCCTCCAGTTTTTTCATGTGGGTCCAGCGGTAGTGACCTGCGGCGACGGCAACCCGTTTGATGGGGCGCTCGATGGCAGCCATGACCTGCTGTCCAAGCGCAGGTGCCGGGTTGATGAAAAGCGAAGGGCATCCTAGTGCGACCCCACGGTCAGCGACGCCATGTTTTTCAAGCAGTCGAAGGCTGAACTCCCCGCGCACCGAAATGTTGGGTGCCGCAGTGGGGGCGTGTTCGGCGAGCACGCGAAGCCAGCGGATGGAGCCTTCCGGAAGTTCGGGAAGCGCCTCCATGGCATAGCCCCCTTGCGCACCCAGTCCGATGGCAACCATGGGCCGTTCAATACGCGCAAAATGCGCAGCCTCCCGGGCGAGATTGACGTGCACCCCCAGGTGATTCGCGCAGGGGAGTACTGCCGTCCCCGGCATCGCGTTGATCTTTTCGATTTTTTCCCCGCGATTCAGCCGTGGGAGTGCGCCACCGAGCTGCTTGTCAATCGCGTGAACGAAGGCAAGATTGCCGACGTTGCTTCCAACGGCGGCATTCAACTGCGTGGCATCCATGAAGGGTGCCTGATCTACTGTCGGCGCAATGCCAAGGAGAAACGCGTCATTGCTCATCATGTGTAATGCCTCTTCGTGTCCAGCGGCCCTCTTTGGACCGGGAGACGCTGTGTTCAATTGGTGCAGTTCAGTGGCCCCGGCGGAGACGGCTGGTGTCGGGGTAGGTGACCGTTGCGGTTCGGGGGTGTCGTTTCAAGACGGGCGCGCAGGAAGACGGATGTAATCCGAACTACTGTTCACCTTTTCAGCAGCCCGGCCACGCTCGCAATTTGCAGTGTTCGTGCGGGAGTCCCTGCCAAGTCACAGCGCCGATACCAGCTGCAGTACGTGCTCTGCCGCACGCCGAAGCTCATGAACGCGGTCCTGCTGCATGCCATGCAGCAGTTGCCGGATCTCCGTGGAGGATACGTCGCGCGTGCGCGGCAGGTAGACGACCTCGCAGATGTCCCCGAGGTCGTCGAACTTTCCGACCCAGTCGTCGCCCATGGCAAAGATTCGCGCGCCCTCTCGCGTGATGTCATCGCGCTTCTGGCCCCAGGTCGATTCCGGAAAGACATGGTCGACGTAGCGCACCGAACCTACAATCTCCGCCCGATGCTTATACGGCATGACGGATGTCTTGCCCTTCTCGGCATTGAACTCATCGGTGGACAGGCCCACGACGAGCCGGTCGCCTAGATCCCGCAGCCTGCGCAGCAGGTTTACGTGGCCTACGTGAAACAGGTCGAAAGTTCCGTACGTGATCACGGTGGTCATCAAACGACCTCCTCCTTGATTGTCCAGGGCCACTCGAAGAACTGATCGGATACGCGCCATCCAGGGCCGTAGCGGTGCTCCAGGTAGGCCTCGGGCTGCGCCGGCACAGGAAAGGTCCGGCCGAGGAACTCGATTCGTCCGGTCGGATAGACGATCGCCGGGTCGATCCCCCGGATTTTCATGCCCTCCATGTGCATTTGCAGAAGTCCGCCCTCCTCCCAGCACGGAAACACATCCATGTCCGTACCGCTCCGGGGATCCATGACGTGCATGTTGAGACTGTTTGGCAGGAGGTCGGTGACGCGGAAACCATAGCCGCGCAATTCCTCCTTTATGGACGACAACTCCGCTTCCACAGCAGCCTTTGAGGTAGCCCTGGAGCGATAGAGCAGATCTATATCGTCATCGTGAGCAATGAAGTCGCCATCGCGCACAGCGCCGAGAAGCGTGCCGTACGCCAGGACCGGATCCCTCCCCATGCGCGACAAGGCATCGAGCACTGCCTGTGTGTGCGCGAGGAATCTTTGCGGGTCTGTGCGCAGCACACCCGCCGGCCTGAGGCCGTGACGCGTCAGCATGAACATACCCAAGCCCAGTACGCGGGCCAACTGATTGATCTCCTGTTGGAGCCGCTTCAGGCGGGACTGACTGTTGAGCAGGAGCGAGAACGATCGGATACTGGTGCCGGCCTTTGCCTGCTGCTGGAAGAGCAGAAAGGCGGCAATCAATGTCCATTCGTCGCGACCAGGTTCCTCGAGCTTGCCCCAGACATCCAGCAGCGGAACGAGTTCGCGCCACTGCACCTTTCCAGGTGCAAGTTCCTGTGTACGCACGCGATCTGCAATCCCGGCGAACAGATCTCTGCGCAGTCCCTGAAGGGCCGCCGCCGAATCCGGCAGTTCGGGAGGCAGGGTCACGTTAGGTGCATGGCCTGCAGCAGCACTCAACGAGCGCGACAAGCTCCTGGCACCATTCCCGCGATAAAGACATCGCGTGGCACCATCGTCGAAGGTTGCGTCGATCGACAAGGTGCGCGAGCGACTGCCCCAGCCGTCGCTCCGGTTCCATAGCGTCAGCTGATCGATCTGTATCGGCGGGTCGAACGTGATGCCCCACCAAGGCGCCAGCTCTCCCTCGCTGTGTATTCCAGCTCCGCTCAGGAGATTGGCCGGGCCGTGTCGCCCCTCATCGCCCGACACGCTGCTCTGGCTGACAGCAAAGCCGCCATCGGGCACATCGAAGACCTTGCCATTGCGCAGGAACTCGAGCTTTCTGAGGTTCAGGAAAGTACGCGTGCCTTCAGAGAGACCGAGCCGGAGCGATCGCACGGTTCCCCCGACCTCCACCTGCAGGTTGTCGGTCCTGTTTGCTCCGAAGTAGCCGAGCCCGGGCGCCAAAACCTGCAAAATGCCCGCTGAGACTAAAAGGCCCTCCTGCCCTTCAGGTGAACCTGGCTCCACGGCCAACTTGTTTCCTGCCGGCGTACTCATCGACGACATCCGCTTCTCCAGTTGCTCCAGTTCCTGCGCCTGAATCGCGATCATCTGGAAGAGCGCGCTCATCAGTACTTCTGGATCCAGTTGTGGTGCGATGAAGCCTGCGTCTCCAGACAGCAGCGGCGGCTGACCGCATGCTCTCAGCGCCTCGTTCACGGCCACGCGATCCTCCGCGCAGGAATCCGCAACGTCCTGGAGTTGGGACGGCGTCGGCAACTTTTCCCGGAGCCAAGACCCCAATGACAGGCGAAAATCGACATCAGCCGCATGAAACAGCTTGTTGAATCGCACTGGTGCCGAACTTGAGGCCGCCTGCTGATTGAACAGCGCCCGCAAGGCCAGTTCCTCCGGAGGCGGACTTTCATTGGCCCGCACCGGTAGCGAATCCGAGCCTGTTACGCCAAGCAATTGCAGGAAGTCCGACACCACATCGGGCGCAGCGTCGAAATTTCTGACCTCCACCGCAGGCCCGAACGCATCCAGCCACTGCTTCAACTCTCCATGCACGGTGAATGGAGTCCCCCTGCTCCACTCCGCGAAACTCTTGATCGGCCCCTCGTACGCCTTGTGCCTGAGGCCCCACTGCAGATAAGCGGAGAGTGCCCACCGATCATGACGCCTGACATATACGACCGGCCGCACCGCGACCGTAGTGGGATCCAAGATCCTGAGCGCGCCAATCATCGTCGCGCTGCGCCGGAGCAATGTCTCGTTGCTGAGGACCAGACGCGTGGTCCCGTGCTCGCGGGCAATATCGACCGAGCCTTGCAGCACCTCAGCCATTTCCGCGATGGCGCGCTCCTTTGGAAGCGCGTGGAAGGCCTCGATTCGCGTGTCGCGCTGCCAGTCGAACTTTTTGACGGGCGCAAACTCGAGCATCAGTCCGAGATAATACACCGCGTTTTCGGCGAGCAATCCCACTTCTCGTCGCAGTACCTTCTGGATCGCAGAAGACCCGGTTTTTCCATCACCAATGTGGACGACAAGCTCGATCGGTTTCTCGGCGGCGTTCGGCGTGTTCATGCAGCTTCAACCGGGTCCGGGGTTTGTGGCCAAGAAGCATTGATCAACTGGAAATGCGCGGCGGCACTCGACCGGTGGACCATCGGGGGTGCGATCCCCGCGCGCAGGCGCTCCCAGGTTTCGCTGGAGCCAGCCGCGGCGAGCATTGCCTGCCCCCACCGAGAACTGCTCCCCACCGGCACGTGAAATCCATCAACATCGTGCTTCACTTTCTCCAGCATGCCACCGATGTTTGACACCAGTAGCGGTCGACCGCACACGAAGGCCTCCTGAATCACCATCGGCGAATTCTCCCACCAGGTGGATGGCACCGTGACCCAGTCGATTGCGGCCATCCGCTGGGGCAGCTCGTATGGCTCGTAAGGACCAACCCATTCGACCACGCCCTCGTCCATCAGCGGGCGCCTCAGCTCGTGGATCTTCTCCTGATATTCCGCCGTCTGGTGCTCCAGATTCGCCCCGTGGACCTCAAGGAACAAGCTACGGCGCTGCTTCTTGGGAAGATTAGACAAGCCCTGCAGCAGCACGTGCAGCCCCTTGTACGGTGTGATCTGGCCGAAAAAGCCAAACCGGTTGCGCATCTCACCCTCGCGCAGCGGGCGTGGCGGAAGCGGCCGCGCGTCGTTCTGGCCGTTTTCGATTACGGCAATGCGCGCTGCATCGATGCCCCATTCGATATAACGCTGCCTCAGGAACTCGGAAGGCGAAATGAAACCGTCCACCAGATCGAAATGCTTCATGAAAAAATGCTTGCGCAGCCAGAAATCCTCCGCGGTATATTGCGGAAAACACTGACGGCACTCGTCGGCAGTCGCCCGGCTGCACAAACGTTTTCCATCGGTCTTGATCATCTGACCATTGTTGCGACATATTGCCATGTACTCATGAAGCGTCATGAAGATGCGGATCGTCGGATCGATCCGCTTGATGACGTGCAGAAACTCCAGCCCCAGGTGCATGTAGTGGTGGGCGTGAACAACCGTGGGGCGCAGGGCGCGGATGAGATCAGCGAACCACGTCGTCAATGACTCCTGGTGCTGGGCCTTCATCAAATGCCAGTCGCCGATTCCCTGCTCCCAGAGGTACTCGCCCGGCCGACGCATACTGATGGCACCGGTGACTCCGCGGCCGCGGTCGGCCCGCCCCAAAAACCAGGCTTCGTCTACACAATCGCTGTCGCGATACGCCTCGAAAAGGTTGTAAGCCGCAATTTCGCCACCGCCCAGGCTGAAATCGGGATGAGCGTGCGCCAACACGAGAATTCTCTGCTTGATCTTCATGCTACCTCCGCGACGTGGCCCGGAGGACTCGTGTGCCACAGGCGCTGGTGCCGAAGCGCGTTGTATATGACAACCTTGGTCCGGTATTCCCCCTGCCCGAGTAGCCGGAACGACTGCCGCTCCAGATGGGTCAGCTCCACGGTCGGCAGATAAGTCGACTTGAGCCCTCGCGCCCGCAATTTGAAGCATAGATCGGAGTCCTCGAAGTCACCAATCAGATAACCGGTATCCCATCCTCCTATGGCAGAGAAATCCGCGCGCCGCATCGCCATGCAAGCGCCCGTGACCGCCGGCACTTCAGACATTCCGTCATGCGGATCGAGGGAGGGATCCAAGCCCATGCAGGGGTGATGATTGATCCATATGCCCAGATCCGGCCGTTCCTGAAACGACATCCCCGCATGCTGGATGGAGCCATCGGCAAAAACCAGCCTTGGCCCGACAACGCCGATATCGGCGTTCCTCTCCAGCACATCGAGCAGTGGCTGAAGCCAACCAGGCTCTTGTGGAAAAACATCGCTGTTCATGAAGAGCAGGAACGGTGCGCGAGCGCGAGCCGCGCCGAGATTGTTCGCCCCGGAAAAGCCCCGATTGATGCCGCCCCACACCCAGCGGAACGGGACTCCATACAGGCGGTACAGCGTGTGTGCGTCTGCTGTAAACCGTTCGATAAGGGAACGGTCGTCCACGACGTAGATCAGCTCGGCGTGCTCGCGTATCCATGCGTCCCGCTCGAACTCGAGCATCTGGTGCTGGACGAAGTCCGACCTGCCGTACAGCGGAATCACGATGCTGACTTTCGGCTCAGCAACCTGCTCCCCTACCACTGTTTCCCGCACCGGAAGCTCGCCCCACCGGGCGCGATGGTCGGCAATGAGCGCGTCGAGAATCGGTCCCTCGACCGCGGACATTCGCTCGGCCAGGCGAGCCATGGAAGTTCCCGGCGTGGAAAACAGCACCTTGCTGGCCTCACCTGGTTCGATGGAAAGCGGCTCCACCACCATTTCCGCAACCCTTCGTACCGTCTCACCGTCCATTACGTTCAAGCTCAATCGATCGCCCGGGAAAACGCCCTCGATGTCGAGACAAAATCCGGGTTTGTGCAGCACGATCGTGGTGGAGAGCGCGGCACGCACGTCATCCCGGTGGAGACGGAAAGCATTTCGCAGGTCAAATATCTCCCCATTGCCGATTTGCAGCCAGGCGACCGCCGCCGAGGGTCCAGTGACCCACCCCGAGACGAAGCCGTGCCGGACGTTGGCACTGGCCAGCGCCTTGTCCAGACCTCCGAACACGTTTCCGCTGTTGCCCGCTGACACCGGTATCAAACCCACCAGCTTTACCCAGTCCTGACTGAAGGGCGTGAGCCTCGAAGCCAACCATGCGAGCGCAGGCATCATCAAGTCGCTGGCGTTTGTGTCCATGGAGCCCGCGTCTTCCACGAGCAGCGCGTGGAAGGATTGCTCCGCGCCACGACCACAGACTAGCGCCACGTCCTCATCGACCAATGGTGCAACAAGCACGAAGCCGAGATCAGTCCCTGATGCCTTTCCAAAATGGACTGCCACATCCTCGCGATCCGTCTTGAATATGGTTTTTGATTCGCTGCCGGAACTGGTCGCCAGGGCAAGATCGATCGGGCTGGTGCGCCAGCCAGCGACCAGCACATGCTGTCCAACCCGGATTACCCGATCGACCTTGAGCAAGGTCGCAGCACCGGCGGCAGGCTTGATCTCGAAGATTGTCGACTGCAGGGACGCGACATTTGAGGATTCTTTAGCCTCTTCGTCCCGGCTGCCGCGAGCGAACTTGTTCATTGTTTTCTCCCGATGATCAACTGCCGCGTGTTTCGCGCAACTGCGCTGAAACTTCGCTCGATAGCTGGAACTTACCCCGCGGCGGCGATTCACGCCCGCTGAATACCTCAAGTATCCCGTTGATCTGCTTCACGTTCGTCATTCCCGGGATGGGCACCTGCAGGCGGAACCCCACCAGGCCGTGCGCCAGATCCAGATGGCGTTGCACGTCGGGCCGCATCTGCTTCTGCAGAACATCCGCTACGAAGACCATGTCTGCCAGTCGAATGGTCAATGCCGATGGCAACGACCCGCCTTCGTCCACAGCCCAGCCTCGCAGCATCAGTTGGCCATGGGCGAGCGTCATCTCGTCAACGAACCCCATGGGTGCCTGCTTCCGCTTCGCTTGCGCACCGCTCCCCTCGGAGCCCTCGCCGTCTTCCGCCATGGCGAGGTAGAAGGTCTCAGCCCGCCGAGCCAGTTCATCGGTCGGCAGATAGTCGAGGCCAACACGCTCCCAACGGAACAGGACGGGAAGGTAACCGGCACCCTTCAGAAACCGCTCCACGGTCGCATGGTGTTCGACCGGCACGTAGGCATCGAGTGCGAAATCGCCGGTTTTAGCCTGGGACAACCATAGTGCCGCCAGTTGCTCGCCCAGGCCTTCGTCGAACACGCGCTGGATCGTCTTGTCCAGCGCGAAGGGCGAATAGTTCGCACTGAGTGACTGGCGCAATTCCTCCGGCGCGTCCAGCGTACCCTTGACGACGAGGCCCAGCAGGTGATCTCCGGAAACCATCGGCACATGCGCCGGGGCAAACAGTGATTGGGCAATGCTGGTCTTGCCATAGGCTGGTGGCTGCAGCAGCAGGTATGCGATGGGGCGCCGGCGGCTGATATGAAGGACGTGCCGGGATACCGGATCACCCGACTGGGTGATGCTCGGTCCCATCCACTTCCATGCATAGTCCTTCAGTACCTCGCGCAACATCGGCATCGTCGGAAAATATCGCTCGTCGATGCCGCGCTTTACTTTCACCCACTCACTACTCTTGGAAGTGACGATCCCCAATTCCAGGATCAGCATGCCGTCGGGAGTCAGCTGATCCACGAGCCGGTGCAGCAACGCAGGCTGGTCGTCCGCGTAATGCAGGGCGGACGCGAGCAGAATCGTATCGAACGGTCCCTCAGGCAGAGTCGCCCAGTCCTGCTGGTGGAATTCGCAGTGGGGAAAGCGTCGTCGCGCGCGCTCGATGAACTGTTTCGAGTGGTCCACACCCACAGATCGGCTTGCTCCCTGGAAGTCGGCAAAACCGCAGAAGAATCCTTCGTTGCAACCAATGTCCAGGAAACTGCGCCCCGCAAGATCGGGCAGACGCAGCGCCTTGAGCTTGTCCAGGGTGAGCGAATCGCCGGCAGCGCCGGGGAAGGACTGGTACTGGGCCATCAAGTCGTGCTCTCGTCTGGTGCTTGTTTAGTGGGAGCCAGCAGGGCTTTCACCTGTCCGGCAAGCTTCAACGGCGTATCGGCGTGCTCAAGCGTATCGCCACCGAAAACCTGCAGGTCATCGCCCAGGTCATGGATGTCGCGCGCGCCGGGGACCAGGACTGTTGCCCGGAAGCCACACTGATCGTGCGACAACCCCAGGTGCCGCATCACGTCAGGGCGTTTCTCGTGCTGGAACCGATCGGCAAGGTACCGGCGGCCGTTGACTTCCATTACCACGCCGCCAGGCACCGCACCCTCGTTGTTGACGAACCACCCACGCAGCTGGAACGCCTCGCCGTCGCTGGTGATCTTCTCGACATAGCCGTACACCGAAGCGCCACCCGTAGCGTCTTCCATAGGCATGGTTTTCTCGGCGCGCATTTCAGCAAGCAGGTCGTGGTAACACTTCAGCGAAGAGGTGATGTCTCCGGCGTGCAGGAGCTTGCCACCTTCGAGCACGATGCCCTTGTTGCAGATGTCGCGCAGCAACCCCACGCTGTGGCTGGCCAGCACGACGATCTTGCTGCCGCCAACCCGGCTCTGCATTCGCTCCTTGGCCCTGTCCATGAACTCGCTGTCACCGGCACCGACCCATTCGTCCATCAGGATGACGTCGTGCTGCACCGACGTGGAGATCGCAAACCCGAGCCGCATCTTCTGCCCGGTGGACAGCGTGCGCAGACGGTGGGCCGCCTTGTCGCGAAGCCCGGAGAATTCCAGGATGGGATCGATCTGGTGACGCAGGAAGGAAGATTTGAGGCCCATGGCGATCCCGCGCAGGAAGATGTTTTCCCGCACCGTGGCCTCGCCGTTGAATCCCAGCGACATGTTCAGCAGTGCCTGGCAGCTGCCTTCCACCTGCAGCGATCCGCTGGTGGGCTGGTACACCTTGTTGAGCACGCGAAGCAGCGTGGACTTGCCTGCACCGTTGCGTCCGAGGATCGCCAGGCGATCGCCCTCGTTGACCTCGAAGTTGAGGTCGTCCAGCAGGCGCACCATCCGCCGCTTCGGCGGATCGAAGGCAGCCCCGAAGAACATCGCACCCCAGCCCTTCGCCTCGCGTTCGCGCTGCAGGAATATCGGGACGTCCAGGGACAGGTGGTCAACACGGATGAACGCGCTCATCGAATCAGATCCACAAAGGCACGTACCGCGCGTACCGGCGGTAGAGCAAGGTGGCCACCAGCAGTCCTGCCACGGTCATGACCGCCACGTACACCAGCGAGTAGGTTTCGACCGGCTCACCCAGAAACGGCGCCCGGAAGATGCTGACGAAGTGATAGAACGGATTGAACCGCATCAACTGCCCGCGCACGCTGTCGGGCGGCATCATGTCGGGATACCAGATGATCGGCGTCAGCAGGAATACGAAAATCGCGATGTTGCCGATGAACTGGCCGAAATCCGGGAATCGCGCGCCCACCAGCGAGAACACCACGGTGATCCACAGGCCGTTGATGTACATGAGTACCAGGCTCAGCGGCATCCAGGCGAATCCGAGCGGCGAGACCCCATCGAACATCATCAGCGCGACCGCCGCCGCCGGGACGAACATGCAGAACTGGAAAAAGGATTTGGCCAGCGACTCCAGCAGGTAGTCCGTAAGTCGCATATGCCCGTCCATGATGAACGAGCCTCTCGCGCTGAAAACGTTGGAACTCTCCACGACCGATGACATCAGGGTTCGGAACACCATCGCCCCCAACGCCACGTGGGCCGCGAACTGAGCGAACGACCGCCCCTGCATCGTGGCGAAAAAAGCGCCCAGTCCGAACACGTAGATGATCGACGGTGCCAGCAACCACAGGACGCCGAATCGGGATTTGCGGGCTCGCACCACGATGTCCAGCCAGCCCGACAGGGCCCAGAACTCCGGGTTGCGCAGGCTGCCGAGCAACTCGCTCCAGAACGAGTTCAGGGCCGCTGTGGTCCTGGCCCGGGGCGGGGCTGCCGCCAGTTCGCGCGGCCCGCTCACGTCAGTGCGGCATCCAGGTCGTCGCGCAGGTCTTCCAGCGCCTCGACGCCCACGCTCAGGCGCACCAGGTTGTCGGCCACGCCCAGCGCGGCGCGACGCTCAACCGGAACCGACGCGTGGGTCATGATCGCCGGATGGTTGACCAGGCTTTCCACGCCACCAAGCGACTCGGCGAGCGCGAACAGGCGGGTGCGTTCGCACAGGCGCGTGGCCGCTTCCGGACCGCCCTTGAGGTAGACGCTGACCATGCCGCCAAAGCCGTCCATCTGCCGCGCGGCGAGTTCGCGCTGCGGGTGCGACTTCAGGCCCGGATAGATGACCTTGTCGATCGCGGGGTGCCCCTCCAGCCATTCGGCCAGGGCATGCGCATTCTCGCAGTGGGCCTTCATCCGCAGGTGCAGGGTCTTCAAACCACGCAGCGCAAGGAAGCTGTCGAACGGACCCTGCACCGCGCCGATGGAGTTCTGCAGGAACGCCATCTGCTCGGCCAGTTCGATGTCGTCGCCGACCACCGCCATGCCGCCGACGATATCGGAATGGCCGTTGAGGTACTTGGTCGCCGAGTGCATCACCAGGTGCGCGCCATGCTCGATCGGGCGCTGCAGGATGGGCGAGCTGAAAGTGTTGTCGACGACCACGATCAGCCCGCGCTTGCGGGCGATCGCGGCAATCTGTGCGATGTCGACCAGCTTCAGGAGCGGGTTGGTGGGCGTCTCGATCCAGACCATCCGCGTCTCGGGACGGATTGCGGCCTCGAATGCGGCCGCATCGCTGAGGTCCACCCAGCTGAAGTCCAGACCGGCAGTGCGACGGCGGACCCGCTCAAAAAGGCGATAGGTGCCGCCATAGACGTCGTCCATCGCGATGACGTGGCTGCCGCTGTCGAGCAGTTCCAGCATCGTCGATGTGGCGGCCAGGCCGGAGGCGAACGCAAAACCGCGGCTGCCGCCTTCCAGTTCGGCCACGCAGCGCTCGTAGGCAAAGCGCGTCGGATTATGACTGCGCGAGTATTCGAAACCCTGGTGTACGCCCGGACTCGACTGCACGTACGTCGAGGTGGCATAAATTGGGGTCATCACCGCCCCGGTGCTCGGATCGGGGGACTGCCCGGCATGGATGGCAAGCGTGCCAAGGCCTGGCTTGCGGGCGGCGTCGGTGGAGTGATTTCCGCTCATGGATTTTCCCTGGTCTGGGCGATAGGCGACCGGCGATTCTAGCAGCCGGCGCCGTGACGGATTCCGGAAGAACGCACTCGAGGGCGCAGCCTCAGCCTCAGCCGGAGTCGTGGTGATCGTTCGTCAACGGCTACTGGCCGGGCTGTAAGCACCCTGGTGGTTGGACGCGCGGTGCCACCGGATCGATGGCGCGGCCCAACGATCCGGTCCGCCGGCCGGCGCCAGCGCGTCAGCCGCCCTGCCGCCAACGACCTGGGGGATGCCCCCCTACTGGACCCTGCGCCGCAGGTAGTTGAGCAGGTCGATGCGTGTGATCAGCCCGAGGAACCTTCCGCCCTCGCTGACGATCGCCACATGCCCGCGGTCGAACACCGGCAGCAACGTTTCGATCGGGGCGCTGACGTCGACCTTGTCGAGCTTGCTGACCATCGCCGTGGCCACCGGGTCGCGGAAACGTGCCTCGTCGCCGTAGACATGCAGCAGAACGTCGCTCTCGTCGACGATGCCGAGCAGTTCCTCGCCCTCCATCACCGGCAGTTGCGAGACGTCGTACAGCTTCATGCGCTGGTAAGCCGTGACCAGCAGGTCGTTGGGGCTCACGACGACGGTGTCTCGCAGCGAGAACGGGCGCAGGATCAGGTCGCGCAGATCGCCGCGCTGCTCGCGATCAAGGAAGCCGTTGTCGAGCATCCAGTAGTCGTTGTACATCTTCGACAGGTACTTGTTGCCGGTGTCGCAGACGAACACCAGCACCTTCTTCGGGGTGGTCTGCTCCGCGCAGTAGCGCAGCGCCGCGGCAAGCAGGGTGCCGGTCGAGGAGCCTCCCAGGATGCCTTCCTTTTCCAGCAGCATGCGACCGGTCAGGAAACTTTCCTGGTCGCTGACCGCATAGGCCTTGCGGACCCGACTGAAGTCCGAAATCGTCGGCAGGAAATCCTCGCCGATGCCTTCGACCATCCAACTGGCGGACTTGTCGCTGAGGGTGCCCTCGTTGATGTATTCGGTGAGGATCGAACCGACCGGGTCGGCCAGAATCAGTTCCGTCTCCGGAGAGCGCCGCGCGAAGCAGCGCGACAGCCCGGTCATGGTCCCGGAGCTTCCGCAGCCGAACACCACTGCGTCGACGCCGCCCACCTCGGCCATCTGTTCCAGAATTTCCGGTCCGGTGCCGTGCTCGTGGGCCGCGGGGTTGTCCGGGTTGCCGAACTGATTGATGAAGTACGCGCCGGGGGTTTCGCGCGCCAGCCGCTCGGCCATGTCCTGGTAATAATCCGGGTGGCCCTTGGCCACGTCCGAACGGGTCAGCACGACCTTGGCACCCATGGCCTTGAGATTGAATATCTTCTCCCGGCTCATCTTGTCCGGCACCACCAGGATCAGCTTGTAGCCTTTCTGCTGGGCGACGAGCGCCAGGCCGATGCCCGTATTTCCAGCAGTGCCTTCCACCAGCGTGTCGCCCGACTTGATCTCGCCGCGGGCCTCGGCAGCCTCGATCATCTGCAGACCAATCCGGTCCTTGATCGAGCCGCCCGGGTTCTGGGACTCCAGCTTGAAATACAACTCGCACAGGCCCGTGTCGAGGTGCTGGGCCTTGATGATCGGCGTTGCGCCGATTAGATCGAGTACGGAAGAGTGGATGGCCATGCGACTGCGCGGTTCCCTTGCCGCTCGGAGCGGCGACCGGGGGATTCTACCCGGCGGGCCATGCCGGCGCCCGGTGACGGTGCTGGATCGGCTCTGCGACGCGGTGCCACAGCGCTGAAAGTCAACGGCGGCCGGCTGACGGCCGCCATTGCGTCTGGGCCGGAATCAGGAGGCGCGCGTCTCGTACATATGGATCAGGCGATCCTTGGCAGCGAGCTTTTCGCGCTTCATCTGCGCCAGCGTCGTGTCGTCGATCGGCAGGACCCCCAATTCGGCGTCCATCACTTTCTTGTCGAGCTTCTTGTGGTGCTGGTAGAGCTGCTTGAATTCGGGATCGGCCTTGATCAGTGCGTCAATTTCCGGCTGCGGCTGTTCTTCGAACATAAGACCTCCTTTGGCAGAAATGGAAACGCCCCGGTCGATGACCGAGGCGCCGCGTGGTGATGTCTGGCAGCCCCGCCGCCAGCGACTGGACATCCGGTACGGCAACGACGTCGGGCATGGTCGGACCGGCGTGGGGCAGTTGCGTCATCAGCCTGGCTCATCTCAGGCGGAAAACAGGACCGCCTGTGATTCGACCCTACTCTTCGTGATCGGCATCGGCAAGAGTCCGGACCGGGCCTGGCGACAGGCGGCAGCGGGCGGTTGACAGCGCCATCGAATGAGCCCACAAGGCCAATGTAACCCGCTGAATCCAAAGCCTATTTTGCAACGATGATCTCCACCCGGCGGTTGCGCGCGCGTCCTTCGGCGGTTTCGTTGTCGGCCACGGGTCGGGTATGGCCGAACCCGACCGCCCGCACCCCGGAAGCATCGATCCCCGCCGCGGCCAGCGCGGTCCGGACGGCGTCGGCGCGGCGCTGCGACAGGGCCAGATTTGCCTCCGCGCTGCCCTGGCTGTCGGTGTGCCCTTCGACCACGATGGTCCCGACGGGCCCCGCCTTGAGGAAGGTCGCAAGCGCATGGACGCTGGCTTGAGCCGACGGTGTCAGGCGCGACTGCCCCGATGCGAATGCGTCGCCGGAAAGGTTGAACACCTCCCCGCGGGCATCGCGGACGGACGCCGGCAACTTGCCGCCGGTCATCAGTTCGGCCTCCTGCCTGGCCAAGGCCGCCTCACGTTCGCGCGCCGCCTCCAGCCGGGCAGCCTGCGCACCAGCCACGCCATCCAGCGCGGCCTCGACGTCCTGCATCGCCGTGGCATCTACTGCCGCCTGCTCACGCAGGCGGGCGGCCTCCTCGGCTTGGATCTGGGCCTGGATTCGCAGCCGCTCCGCTTCGGCGCGCGCGCGCGCGGCGTCGCGACGGCTGGCTTCCACCAGCAGGTCGCTGCGCTCGCGATCGAGCTGCTCCAGTTCGCGGCGCATCGCTTCGGTGCGGGCGGCAACGTCGGCGATGCTCACCCGGCGTTCTGCGACGTATAGCGCGCCGCTGCGATTGCTGCCGCGGGTCTGGGCCAAAGCGTCGAGCGCCTGCCGCGCCTGCAGCCGCTCGTAGGCTGCCAGGCTGGCGAGGGCCGGGTCCGCGTCCAGGGCGACCAGCCGCTGCGAGAGTCGCGCAACCTCCGGGTCCTGGGCGGACGCGATCCCCGCGAGACCGCACAGCAGCAGGGTCGCAACCATCGTCCTCAACGCCTTCATCGTCCATTCTCCATCTGCAGGCGCTGTTGCAGGTTGTCGATCTCGGCGCGTCGCTGCGCCAGTTGGGCGGTGGCAACGGCCTCCAGGCTTCTTGCGCGGGCAAGGTCGGCGTCGGCTGCGGCCGCGAGCGCCAGATTGCGGGCATCGTTTTCATGCCCCTGCGCCATCGCCGCCTGGGCACGGGCCAGCGCGGTGCGCGCGTCGGCCAGTTCCCGGCTGGCGTACTGATCGGCATCGGCCGCTTCGGCACGGCTCAGTGCCTGCTGTGCCGCGGCGAGCTCGCCCGTAGGTGGTGGCAGGGTTGCGCAGGCACCGATTGCACAAGCGAGAACGGTGCCCAATAGCAGGCTGCGAAATTGTGCGAAGCTTGAATGCATGGGGATGCCGTCTCGGATGGGTGGGCGGTGCTCGACAGCGCCGACAGCTATTGTCGGAATCCACCGAAGCGGTTGCAACGTTACTTCGCGCTTAATGAGAGGGGTGTAAATGGACATCGGCTATTTCCTGAAGCTGATGACGGAGAAGAAGGCGTCGGACATGTTCCTGACGACGGGCGCACCGGTCTACATCAAGGTTGAAGGCAAGTTACACCCTCTGGGCAACACCGGGCTTCCCCCGGGCATGGTCAAGAAGATCGCGTACTCGCTCATGGACGAAGGCCAGGTGCCCCAGTTCGAGCGCGAACTGGAATTGAACATGGCCTACGCAGTGCCCGACATAGGGCGCTTCCGCGTCAATGTGTTCAAGCAGCGCGGCGAGGTGGCCATGGTGATCCGCTCGATCCTGAGCGTGATCCCCACCATCGAGGAGTTGCAACTGCCGCAGGTGCTCAAGGACATCATCATGGAGCGGCGAGGCCTGGTGCTGATCGTGGGCTCCACGGGCTCGGGCAAGTCGACCACGCTGGCCTCGATGATCGACCACCGCAATACCCACAGCTCCGGGCACATCCTGACCATCGAGGATCCCATCGAGTTCCTGCACCGTCACAAGCAGTCGATCGTCAACCAGCGCGAGGTCGGGCTCGACACCCACGCATTCCACAACGCGCTCAAGAATGCGATGCGCGAGGCGCCCGACGTCATCCTGATCGGCGAGATCCTCGACGCCACCACGATGGAGGCCGCGATCGCATTCGCGGAGACCGGCCACCTGTGCCTGGCGACGCTGCATTCCAACAACGCCGACCAGACGCTTGAGCGCATCCTCAACTTCTTCAACGAGACCGCGCACAAGAACGTGCTGATGAACCTCGCGCTGAACCTAAAGGCGGTCATCTCGCAACGGCTGGTGATCGGTACCGACGGCCGTCGCATGCCCGCGGCCGAGGTCCTGATCAATACCCCGCACGTGCGCGACCTGATGCGACGCGGACAGGTCCACGAGATCAAGCAGGCGATGGAGGAGTCGCTGGAGGAAGGCATGGAGACCTTCGACCAGTGCCTGTTCCGGCTGCACCGGGAAGGTCGGATCGAGATGGAGGAAGCACTGCGCGCTGCCGATTCACGCGACGGGCTGGCACTCAAGTTCCGTCTCTCGGAAGGCAGCAGCGGCGAACACGACCCCTACGCGGACGTGTTCGATACCAGCGACTCGTCGCACTGACCTGCGCCGGGCAGGTCAGTCGGGCGAGGGACAGTCCGGCTGGCGTTCTGGCCGTGCCTCGTCGAAAGCGGGCAGAGCCAGGCAGGCCTGCTCGATGCGCGTGAGCACCGGGAATGCCTCCATCGCCACGCCGTAGCGGCGGGCGTTGTAGATCTGCGGCACCAGGCAGCAGTCGGCGAGGGAGGGAACGTCGCCTTCGCAGAACATTCCGGTGGCCGGGTGATCATTCAACATCGCCTCGAGCGCCTGGAATCCTTCGACGATCCAGTGCCGGGTCCACTCGTCCCGCTCGCTCTGCGGCACCTGCCAGGTGTTCTCGAAGTACTGCATGACGCGCAGGTTGTTGAGCGGGTGCACGTCACAGGCGATGGTCTGCGCGATCGCGCGGACGCGCTGGCGATCACGGGCGGGACTCGGCAGCAGCGGAGGCTGCGGCCAGGTCTCGTCCAGATATTCCAGGATCGCCAGCGACTGCCGCATCTGGCGGTGGCCGTGCTTCAGCAGGGGCACGAGCCTCTGCGGATTGAGCGCACGGAACTCGTCGCCGTGCTGCTCACCGCCCTCGCGGACCAGGTGGACCGGGACGGTGTCGTAGCGAAGGCCTTTCAGATTGAGGCCGATGCGGACGCGGTAAGCGGCGCTGGAACGCCAGTACGAGTACAGCTGCAATCGATCAATCACTTTTCCGCTCCCCCGAGACGCGCGCAGTTGGCCAGCTTAACGGGTGAACGTCGGGGCGGCGCGCCTTCCGACGGACCCGCGCACCCATTTGTCAGGGCGCCGGATGCCGCTCGATTCGCTGCTCGATGGCGCCGAAGATGGTCTGGCCGTCGGTATCCAGCATTTCGATCCGAACAGAATCGCCGAAGCTCATGAACGGCGTAACAGGCTTGCCGCCCTCCAGCGTCTCGACGGTTCTGCGCTCGGCAAAACATGAGGCGCCCAAGCTTGTGTCCTTGTTGGCAACGGTCCCGGATCCGACGAGCGTGCCGGCACAAAGCGGACGCGTACGCGCTGCGTGGGCGAGCAGTTGCGCGAAATTGAACTGCATGTCGACGCCGGCCTCGGGCGCACCGAACCATTCACCGTTGACATGGGTGAGCAGGGGCAGATGCACCTTGTCGTCGCGCCAGGCATCGCCCAGTTCGTCGGGGGTGACGAACACCGGGCTCAGTGCCGATCGCGGCTTGGACTGCAGGAATCCGAAACCCTTGCCGAGTTCACCTGGAATCAGATTGCGCAGGCTTACGTCATTGACCAGCCCGATGAGCTGGATGTACGCGCCGGCCTGCTCAGCCGAGACGCCCAACGGCACGTCGTCGGTCACGATCACGACCTCCGCCTCCAGGTCGATGCCGTGGTCCTCGCTGGGCACGCGCACCGGATCTCGCGGGCCGTAGAAGCCCGCGCTGACGGCCTGGTACATCAGGGGATCGGTGTAGAAGCTCTCGGGCACCTCGGCGCCGCGGGCGCGGCGGACACGCTCCACATGCGGAAGGTACGCACTGCCGTCGACGAACTCATAGGCACGGGGAAGCGGCGCAGCCAGGGCCGCGCAGTCGAGTTCGAATGCACCCGCAGCGCGGCCGCCATTGAGCTCTTCGCACAGCGAAGCAAGGCGCGGCGCCACGTTGGACCAGTCCTCCAGCGCCTTCTGCAGCGTGGGCGCGATGCCATCGGCGCGCACCGCGCGAGCGAGGTCGCGCGAGACCACGACCAGCGTGCCGTCGCGGCCACCTTCCTTCAACGAACCCACTTTCATGCCAACTCCTTTCATTCGACTGCAGCGGCTGCCGCGAATGGTTTCAATTGTAACCGCCGTGCCGTGACTGGGCCGACCCGGCCTGACAAATCGGGTGGCGCTGCATCGGCAACGCACAGAAATGCAAAAGCCCGCCGAAGCGGGCCTTTGCATTGTGTGGCTGGGGAACCAGGGCTCGAACCTGGATTGACGGTGTCAGAGACCGTTGTCCTACCATTAGACGATTCCCCAAAAAACCTCGGGACGCGCCGGAGTCTACAACGACTGGTACAACGTCCGGATGAATCGCATCCGGACGGCGATCAGCGCTTGGAGAACTGCGTCGCGCGGCGAGCCTTGTGCAGGCCGACCTTCTTGCGCTCGACTTCGCGGGCGTCGCGGGTCATGAAACCGGCCTTGCGCAGCTCCGACTTCAGCGACTCGTCGTATTCGACCAGCGCACGCGAAATGCCCAGGCGGATCGCGCCGGCCTGGCCGGTGGTGCCGCCACCGGCGACCGTGACGATGAAGTCGAACTTGTCGGTCGACTTGGTCAATTCAAGCGGCTGGCGCACGATCATGCGAGCTGTCTCACGACCGAAGAACTCCTCGATCGAGCGCTCGTTGATGGTGATGTTGCCCTCGCCCTTGCGCATGAAAACGCGTGCGGTGGAGGACTTGCGACGGCCGGTGCCGTAATTCTGCTGGATTGCCATGGGCGGTTTCTTTTATTTGAAGAGTCCGCACACGGAGGTGCGGGCTGTTGCGAGGACTCGCGTCAGATGTCCAGCAGCTGTGGCTGCTGCGCGGCGTGCGGATGCTCGGAGCCTGCATAGACCTTGAGCTTGCGGTACATGGCGCGGCCGAGGGTGTTCTTCGGCAGCATGCCCTTGACGGCGGTCTCGAGGACGCGCTCCGGGTGGCGCTCCAGCGCCTGCCCGAGGGTCTCGGTCTTCAGGTTGCCGATGTAGCCGGTGAACCGGTGATAGAGCTTGTCGGTCAGCTTCTTGCCGGTGACGTGGATCTTCTCGGCATTGATCACGACGATGTAATCGCCGGTGTCCACGTGAGGGGTATAGACCGGCTTGTGCTTGCCGCGGAGGCGGCGGGCGAGCTCGGTGGACAGGCGACCAAGGGTCTTGCCGGTCGCGTCGACGACATACCAGTCACGCTGGACGGTCTCGTTCTTGGCGGTGAAAGTCTTCATGACAACTCTTCTATGGGGTGCGTGGTCGGGCTGATTGCGGCAGGCCTCGCGTGGAGGCGCTTCGCCGGAATTTCGCCGCGCGTTGTTTTTGTGGAACGTAAGAGGCGGAATGATAGCGGGCCTGCGCAGCGGCCGCAAGCTGCCCCAATACTCGCCGAACCAGCCCGCGCGTCCGGGGCCGGCAACGGCACCCCGGCTGGTAGCATCCGCGCATGCCGCCTGCCACCCGCTCCGCCGATCCGCTGGTAACGATGGCCGACAGGTGCGTCCAGTGCGGCTTGTGTCTGCCCGCCTGTCCGACCTACGACCAGGCGCGCGTCGAGTCGGAGTCTCCGCGCGGCCGCATCGCGCTCATTCGCGCATACGCGCTGGGAACCATTGAACCGACGACGATCGGTGACACCCATCTGGACCACTGCCTGGGTTGCCGCAGTTGCGAGGCGGTTTGCCCGGCTGGCGTGAAGTATGACGAGTTGCTGGTCCTGGGGCGAAGCCGCCAGCGCGAGCGCCGCGGTGCAGGGGCGCGCCAGAGGTTGCTTGAAACGCTGGTCGAGCGGCCGCGGCTCCTGCGTGCCGTGCTGGGTGCGTATCGACGCGTCTTCCCGGCGCTCCCGGGGACAATGCGGCCGCTGCCGCGCCCCTCCGGCTCGCGGGACGTTCAAACCGTTCCTGCGTGCACGTCACCTGCTTCGACTGCATGGTTGTTCACCGGCTGCGTCGCCGACAGTTTTGAAGCCGGCGCGCGCAACGCGATGCGCCGCCTGTGCGCTGCCCTGGACATCGAACTGGTCGCGCCTGCACGGCAAGCCTGCTGCGGCAGCCTGCATGCGCATGCCGGTGACATCGCAGGCGCCGAACGGGTGATGGCCCGCAATCGCGACGCCTTCGCCGGAGCTGGCGTCGTGCTGACGCTTGCCAGCGGCTGCCACGATGCCGTGGCGAGATCCCTCCCGGGAATCACCACGCACGACTCGCTGGCATTCCTGGAGGCCCATGCCGACCGCCTCCACTTTCGCGCCTGCAACGAGCGGGTGGCGCTGCATCTGCCCTGCACCCAGCGGAGCACGGTCGGATCGGTGCCGGCGTTGCGGCGACTGCTGGCGCGTGTGCCGCGGCTGACCGTGATCGAGTTGACCGCAGGCTACGGCTGCTGCGGGGCCGCTGGCACCGCAATGCTGACC
The DNA here is from genome assembly GCA_030857025.1 of Pseudomonadota bacterium. Lineage (GTDB taxonomy): Bacteria > Pseudomonadota > Gammaproteobacteria > Xanthomonadales > Xanthomonadaceae > Lysobacter_K. The sequence continues at coordinate 134,771 of JALYOF010000051.1, forward strand.
GATTCCGCCCGGGCGCGGGACTACCGTGATCCGCTGCTCGCGCAACTGGACTCGATCGGTGCGACACGCCTGCTCAGTGCGAACATCGGCTGCCGCCTGCACCTGGGCAACGGCACCGACCTGCCCGTCCAGCACCCGGTCGAATTTCTCGCGCAACTGCTGGACGATCTGCGTCCGGCAATCGATCACCCCGCCCCACCGGAATCGAGCCCATGAGCCAACGCAGGCAGACCTCGCTGGACCGTCTGATCATCGATGCGCAGCGCGCACTGGAAACGGTCGTCGGTGCACCACCGGCGATGCGGCCCAACCCGGCGGCGGGCGAACCGGAGGTGGTGCTGCAGGAAGACGAGCGCCGCCATGCAGCCGGACTGATGCGGATCAACCACGTCGGCGAGGTCTGTGCGCAGGCGCTGTATTGCGGCCAGGCTTCGGTTGCCAGGGACGATGCCACCCGCGCGCACCTGCTGAGCGCCGCGCAGGAGGAAACCGATCATTTGGCCTGGTGCGCGGACCGCCTGCGCGAACTCGACAGCCGCCCCAGCCTGCTCAACCCCGTGTGGTACGCCGGCAGCTACGCGATCGGCGCGCTGGCCGGGCTTCGCGGCGACGGCTGGAACCTGGGGTTCGTGGTGGAGACCGAGCACCAGGTCGAAGCCCACATCGACCAGCACCTGCAATCGCTGCCCGTTGCCGACGCGCGGAGCCGCGCGATCCTGCGCATCATGAAGTCCGATGAAGCCCGCCACGCCGCCTCCGCCGAGCAGGCCGGAGCGAAGATGCTTCCGCCCCCCGTACCGACGCTGATGGCGCTCGCGTCGAAGCTGATGAAGACGGTGGCGTACAGGATCTGAGTGCAGCTCGAACGCGCCAGGGAGCAGATGCGCGAGGGACCAAAACGTCGGTGAAAACGCGGCAGCCGCGGAAAACCTCTACGCAGCGGTTCTTCTTTTGCGCCTTTCGCGTGCTTCGCGGACCCCCGCCTCAATCCACCAGATTGCGAGCGTGGAACAGCTCCTCGATCTCGCGCTTCAGGCGCGCCTCGATCTTCATGCGCTCCTTGAACGAGAGGTTCCGCGCCTTCTCTTCAAACAGGTAGTTGTCGAGGTCGAAATCCTTCATGTGCATCTTCGTGTGGAAGATGTTTTCCTGATAGACGTTGACGTCGAGCATCTCGTACCGCGACCTGACGTTCTTGGCCAGGTAGTCCTGGATCGAGTTGATCTTGTGGTCGATGTAGTGCTTGCGACCCTTCACGTCGCGCGTGAAGCCGCGCACGCGGTAGTCCATCACCACGATGTCGGACTCGAGCGTCTCGATCAGGTAGTTGAGGGCCTTCAGCGGCGAAATCACCCCGCAGGTGGCCACGTCGATGTCGGCGCGGAACGTCGCGATGCCGTTGTCGGGATGGGTTTCCGGATACGTGTGGACGGTGATGTGCGACTTGTCCATGTGCGCGACCACGGCGTCGGATATCACGCCCTTGGCCTGCGACCGGTCGACCACCGGCTCTTCGGATATCAGGATCGTCACCGACGCACCCTGCGGATCGTAATCCTGGCGCGCGATGTTCAGGATGTTTGCGCCGATGATGTCCGCCACATCCGTGAGGATCTGGGTCAGTCGATCGGCGTTGTACTCCTCATCGATGTACTCGATGTAGCGGCTGCGCTCTTCTTCGGACACCGCGAAGCTGACATCGTAGATGTTGAACGAGAGGGCTTTGGTGAGGTTGTTGAACCCCTGCAGCCTCAGGCGAGGCAAAGGCTTGACCACGATATTGAATTCCTGGCGCGACGGGCAGACCGCAATTATGCGGCAAATGGCCATTCGCCGAGAGCGCCGCCGTTCACATGGGGTACGGCGCCACCGCCGCGCAGGTGACGGCATGCAGCGGGATTTGCCCTCCAGTGCCGGATGGACCTAAGCTCTCTAATACGCAGAGACCCAAAGCTCATGACCTCCAACGTGATCGCGCCCTTGATCTCACAGCAACGAATCATCAGCCCCCTGCTGCCCGACGCGGCCGCAATCGAGCGATTCCTCTCCTACTGCCATCGCCGCAGGTACCCGACCCGAACCGATGTGTTCAGGCCCGGGGACCCGGCGAGCACCCTCTATTATGTAGTTTCCGGCTCGGTAAGCATCATCACCGAGGAAGAAGACGGCCGCGAGCTGGTGCTGGGTTATTTTGGCGCCGGCGAGTTCGTCGGCGAGCTCGGCCTGTTCGTCGAGAGCAGCCATCGCGAGGTGATCCTGCGCACCCGCAGCGCCTGCGAGCTTGCGGAAATCGGCCACGAGCGCTTCTACGACCTGCTGCTGACCCGACTGGCGCCTGACGCGCCCAAGCTGCTGTATTCGATCGCGGCGCAGATTTCGCGGCGCCTGCTCGACACCAGCCGCAAGGCCAGCCGCCTGGCGTTCCTGGACGTGACCGACCGCATCGTGCGTGCGCTCCACGACCTGGCCAAGGAGCCCGACGCGATGAGTCATCCCGACGGCACCCAGCTGCGTGTTTCACGGCAGGAGCTGTCGCGGTTGGTGGGCTGTTCGCGCGAAATGGCCGGGCGGGTGCTCAAGAAGCTGCAGATCGACGGCAAGCTGCACGCCCGCGGCAAGACCGTGGTGCTCTACGGCACCCGCGGCTGAGAACCGCGCCGCCGCCCGCGGGCGGCTTCGGAAGGTTTCATTCGCCAGATCGACCCTTCGACCAGGCGGCCCACCTCAGGCCACCGGTTCGCCGGCGCGGCCGCTGCAGCCCCAATTCAGCACAGGCGTCCCCGTCGGCAGCACCTGGCGGAACATCGCCACGTGCTCGGCCTTCGGATTGACCACCACCGGCTGCCGCGCGGCCTTGAGCAGCGGCAGGTCGGCGCTGCTGTCGGAATAGGCGATCTCGACCGGTGCGGTGAATCCCGCCTCGCGCAGCATCGTCATCTTCATCTCTGCATGGCAGTGACGGCGTGCGCCAATCCCGCCATAACGTGGTCCCACCTTCGTACCGACTACCGGCAGGTCCTCGTGGGCGACGAACTCCAGGATGGCACGCGCCAACTCGGGCGGCGCGCCGGTGGCGATCACGACGCAGTCGCCGGCTTCGCGGTGGCGGTGCAGCACATCCACTGCCATTGGCAGCAGCCGCTGCTGGATCTGCTCGGTGTGACCTAGCACGTAGCGGTCGATCAGCGCATCCAGGTCGCGGCGCCGATGCAGGCCGACCGAGCCTGCCCACACGAAACCGGAAATCCCCACGCGCCGCGTGGGCAGGAACGCCACCATCGGACCATAGAGCGGCGCAATCAGCAGTGCCAGCAGCACGCGCCACCATGTGCGCTGGATCATCCAGCGAAACAGGTGCATGCCCGAATCGCCGTCGTAAAGGGTGTGGTCGAAGTCGAAGACCACCAGCGGCGCGCCCTCGCGCGTTGCGGGATAGTCCGGCCGCACCGGTCCGGCGATGCTCATGCGGCGAACATCCGCTGCAGTGCCTCGCCCGGGTCGCGCTCGCGCATGAAACTCTCGCCGACCAGGAAAGCGTCGATGCCCGCTTCACGCATGCGTGCCACGTCGGCGCGCGTTGCAATGCCACTCTCGGTGACCAGGATGCGATCGCGCGGCACCGCTTCCTTCAGCGCGAGCGTGGTATCCAGCGAGACCTCGAAACTGCGCAGGTTGCGATTGTTCACGCCGATCAGTTCGCAGTCGGTCTGCAGCGCACGCTCGAGTTCGTCGATGTCGTGGACCTCCACAAGCACGTCCATGCCCAGTTCCATCGCGATGCCGGCCATCTCGATCATCGGCCCGTCTTCCAGCGCCGCGACGATCAGCAGGATCGCGTCGGCACCGATCATGCGTGCCTCGTAGACCTGGTAGGGGTCGATCGTGAAATCCTTGCGCAGCGCCGGCAGCGTGCACGCCGCCCGCGCAGCGCCGAGATACAGGTTGCTGCCCTGGAAGAAGTCGACATCCGTGAGCACCGACAGGCAGGCGGCGCCGCCGGCTTCGTAACTGCGCGCGATCGCTGCGGGGTCGAAGTCGGCGCGGATCAGCCCCTTCGATGGGCTGGCTTTCTTTACCTCGGCGATCACCGCCGCCTCGCCCGCTGCACGCCGGCGCTTGAGCGCGTCGACGAAGCCGCGCGTCGGCGGCTGCCCCGCGGCACGGGCGCGCAGGTCGGACATCGAGCGTATGCGGCTGCGTTGCTGGATCTCCTCGGCTTTGCGGGCCAGGATCGTGTTGAGGATGTCGCTCATGTCGCGGTTCTACTCCCGTAGGCGCGCTCGACCTTCGCGATGCGCACCTCGTAATGGTCGTACCAGTTCCGGCGCCCGGCCGCGCGCGTCCTGGCGTGATCGGGCTGGTCGCGCCATGCCGCAATCGCCTGTTCGTCGACCCAGTAACTGACCGTGATGCCAAAGCCTGCGCCGTCCCGGCTGGATTCGACGCCAAGGAACCCGGGCTGACGTGCTGCCAACTCGATCATCCGCTCCGAGGCTGCCGCGTAACCGGCATCATCATCGGCATTCCTGCGCGAACTGAAGATGACGGCGTAGTACGGAGGATCCGGCAGACCGGGAAAACCGCTGTCGCTCATTGTCGCCACCTGTCCACTCCGGCCGCCATTCTAGACGTTGGACAGAGCGAACACGGCCGTCTTGGCCATTCGGCTCAGGCAGCAGCCAACTGCTGCGTCGCGGCAACGAACTCGTACAGTTTGGCCGTCGCCGCACCGGAGGCCATCGTGCTCCGTGCCAGCTCGATACCGTCGCCAATCGAGTCCGACACGCCCGCCACGTACAGCGCCGCGCCCGAATTGAGCGCGACGATCTCGCGCGGCAGGCCCTCCTCCCCCAGCGCCTGCATCAGCATCGCGCGCGACTCGCCGGCGTCCTCGACGCGCAGGTTGCGGCTTGCGGCCATGGCGATGCCGAAGTCCTCCGGATGCACCTCGTATTCGCGCACCACGCCGTCGCGCAGTTCACCGACCAGCGAACCGGCACCCAGCGACAGTTCGTCCATGCCGTCGCGCCCCCACACCACCAATGCGCGTTGCGCGCCCATCTTTCGCAGTGCGCGCACCTGGATGCCGACCAGGTCAGGATGGAACACGCCCATGAGGATGCTCGGCGCGCCGGCCGGATTGGTCAGCGGGCCGAGGATGTTGAACAGCGTGCGCACGCCCATTTCGCGGCGCACCGGCGCGACCATCTTCATCGCGGGGTGGTGCACCGGCGCGAACATGAAGCCGATGCCGGTGCGCGCGATGCACTGCGAAACCTGCTCGGGTTCCAACTGTATCGATGCGCCAAGCGATTCGAGCACGTCGGCGCTGCCGGACTTGGACGACACGCTGCGGTTGCCGTGCTTGGCGACCTTCGCCCCGGCCGCCGCGACCACGAACATGCTCGCCGTCGAGATGTTGAACGTGTGCGCGCCGTCGCCGCCAGTGCCGACGATGTCGACCAGGTGGGTGCGGTCGGCGACCGCGACCGGGCGCGCGAACTCGCGCAGCACCGATGCCGCGCCGGCGATCTCGCCGACGGTTTCCTTCTTGACCCGCAGGCCGGTGAGGATCGCCGCAGTCATGACGGGGCTGATCTCGCCGCGCATGATCATGCGCATCAGTTCGACCATCTCGTCGTGGAAAATCTCGCGGTGTTCGATCGTGCGTTGCAGCGCTTCTTGCGCGGTGAATGCCATGGATCAGCGCTCCAGGAAGTTCTTCAGCAGGGCGTGGCCGTGCTCGGTGAGGATCGACTCGGGATGGAACTGCACGCCTTCGACCGGGTGCTCGCGGTGGCGCAGGCCCATGATTTCGTCGAAGCGGCTTTCGCTTGCGTGAGCTTCATTGGACCCGAGACTCTGGTCATCATCGGCGTTCTGAGTCCAGGCGGTGATCTCCAGACAGGCCGGCAGCGTCTCCCGAGACACCACCAGCGAGTGGTACCGCGTGGCCTCGTACCGGTCGGGCAGCCCGGCGAATACGCCCAGGCCTTCGTGGAAGATCCGCGAGGTCTTGCCATGCATGATCGTCTTGGCGCGAACCACGTCGCCGCCGTAGGCCTGCCCCAGGCTCTGGTGCCCGAGGCACACGCCCAGGATCGGTACCCGCGGCCCGAGTTCGCGGATCACATCGACGCACACCCCCGCCTCGTTAGGCGTGCATGGCCCGGGCGAAATCACGATGCGCTCCGGCCCCAGTGCGGCAATCTGCGGCACCGACAGCTCGTCGTTGCGGATCACCCGCACCTCCGCCCCCAGCGTCTGCAGGTACTGCACGAGGTTCCAGGTGAAGCTGTCGTAGTTGTCGATCATCAGGAGCAAGGTGCACCCATCTATTTGATTGAATACGCTTGTTTTTCGAGGACAATCGACACCCCCAGCACTACCTCCGCTTGCGGGTAAGTCAGCGCCAGATCGCCCTGGTTCGCCAGTCGGATGGAATTTGCATGGCAGCAAGCTGCAGATCTGAATGCGCGTCGAACAAGCGACTGCTCCAATGACAACGAGGCGATACAACTTTGAGCATGTGCTGTATCAACACCAACATGCAGTATATGCGCCCGTTGCCTGGCACATCATGCGGCCACGACAGGCTCCGCGAAGGCAGTTGCGGCTTGATTGCGAACTGCCGGTTCCAAAGCCGCTTGTGGTGAGCACAAGTGTTACGGAGATAGCTGAGCGAGTGCAGCCAGCTTCCAAAATGCCTGTCCGGCACACCGTACTCGGAGGCAAGCTTGCGCTTGATGGGTGGTGAAAGCGCGGAATACAGCATCGACACCGTTCCGAACGACAACAACTCGGTCGCCATCCACACGGGAAGGTGTGGCTCACCGGTGTACTTCCGCCGGAAGTGCGATGCAAACGTTTCCTTGGCACGGCGCTCCTCCACGCTCAGCTCTGCCATGAACTTTGCATGGTCGAAGCTCGGCGCGAAGTTGGCCGGGTCGGTGTGACCGAATGGCCCGTAGGCGTGGCCAATTTCGTACGTGATTGCCGTGCGCAATGCCACTTCAATGCGCTCGATGGCGTCAAGTACCAGTAGTCGCAGCTTCCGGTCAAAGATGTAGAGTCCAGCGATATCGTTGAACTCCGTCCCCGGGAGGAAGTCCTCGCCGTCCTTGAACGGTAGAAAGTAGGCGCTCAGCCGATAGTAGCTGACACGCTGCAACCAATGCATCGCTCTGGCGGGATCCACTACTTCAAGGCCGCGCTGCTGGAGCTGTGCCAACTGATCGGAAAAGCTTAGGGCTTGCTTGGGATAGCGCATGTTTCAGGCAATAAAAACCCGCCAATTATGCGCATCACCTACAAGGTAGGGCTCAGCGTGGCGGGTGTGTTGGAAGGAATGTTACGGAAGTCCGTATCCACTGACAAGCGCCCTGATTGGGCTGTTTACGCACCCCAGGTTGGCCGTCAGCCGCCACTTGACGGTGGCAACCTGACGGCTCTCATATCTACCATCCGGGACGCCGAGGAGGCGAAGTAGCCCCCTGACAGGCCTCGCTGGATGCTCGATATCGCCAACGCACGCACGCAATTGCTTCTTCCAGAGATCAATTCGACGCGGAATCTTATCCGTTGCGCCCATCACAGCCCTTTCGCCGCTTCGGCCACCGCCCGAAACAATGCCCGCCCCTTGCTCATCGTCTCTTCCCATTCCTTCTCTGGATCGGAGTCGTAGACGATGCCGGCGCCGGCCTGCACGTGCAGGCGGCCGTCCTGGATCACCGCGGTGCGGATCGCGATGGCGGTGTCGGCGTCGCCGTGCCAGCCGAGATAGCCGATGCTGCCGGCATATACGTTCCGCTTGATCGGTTCGAGTTCGCGGATCACCTCCAGCGCGCGGATCTTCGGTGCGCCACTGACGGTCCCCGCGGGAAAGGTCGCGCGCAGCACGTCGCTGTAGCTCAGTCCATCGTTGAGGATGCCGGTGACTTCGCTGACGATGTGCATCACGTGGCTGTATCGCTCGATCACGAACTGCTCGCCGACTTCCACCGTGCCGGGCTGGCTGACGCGTCCGACATCGTTGCGGCCCAGGTCGATCAGCATCAGGTGCTCGGCGCGCTCCTTGGGATCGGCCAGCAGTTCGGCCTCGAGCGCCACGTCTTCTTCCGGCGTGCTGCCGCGCGGTCGCGTGCCGGCGATCGGGCGCACGGTGACCATGCCGCGGCCGGCGTCGTCGTGCTCCAGGCGAACCAGTATTTCCGGCGACGAGCCCACCACCTGCATGTCGCCGACATCGAGGAAGTACATGTACGGCGATGGATTCAAGGCGCGCAGTGCACGGTACACGTCGACCGGGCGTGCCTTGAACGGCACGCTCAGGCGCTGGCTCAGGACCACCTGGAAGATGTCGCCTGCGCGGATGTAATCCTTGGACTTCTCGACCGCGTCGATGAAGCCTTCGCGGGTGAAACCGGAGACGAAATCGGCCTCGTCCAGCGCCGCGGTGCCGAGCGTTTCCGGGTAGCCCGCGCCGCCGTGGCGCAGCCGGTGCGTCAACTCGTCGAGGCGCCGATTGGCGCGCGCGAACGCCTGCGGCTGGACCGGGTCGGCATGCACGATGAGGTACAGCCGGCCCTTGAGGTTGTCGAACACCGCGACCTCCTCGCTGAGCATCAGCAGGATATCGGGCGTGCCCAGTTCGTCCCGGCTTTCATGGGCGGTGCCGCCGACGCCGGCCAGCCGGGGCTCGATGTACTGGATGCACTCGAATCCGAACCATCCCACCAAGCCACCGCTGAAACCCGGCAGTCCAGGAATCCTCGGCACCGAATGCTCGCTGCGCAGGCGCTCGACTTCGGCGAACGGATCAGCCACTTCGCGCGTTTCCACCAGTTCGCCGCATTCGGTGACGTAAAGCGTGTGCCCGGCGAACGCATACACCCGCTTCGCCGGAAGGCCGATGATCGAATAGCGGCCGAAGCGCTCGCCGCCTTCGACGGATTCGAACAGGTAAGTATGCGGTCCGTCGGCGAGCTTGAGGTACACCGACAGCGGCGTGTCCAGATCGGACAGGACCTCGCGGACGACGGGTATCCGGGTGTGGCCTTCAGCGGCCTGCAGGTCGAACAACTCGTGCGCCGGGGCGCTGCTGGATGGGGGCTGGAAATTTGTCACTGAACATTTCCTTGCGGTGCGACTTCGGGGCGTGATCGAGGACAGCCAATGGCCACCATCGCCAACCGGAATCGGCTTTCAGGGAATGCAGGGTCGCCCGGGAAATCATCGCCGGTACTTTAGCCGCTTCGCCCGGGCCACGCGATGGCTTCGGCACCCCTCGTGACGTGTCGGGGTGCGGCTCACGCTGGAACCAGTCCCGGCGGCGAGGGTTCGGGTGCGTCCGCGTGATCCATGAGCGGCAATGGGTTTCCAGGTGTACCCAGCAAGGGACATCCCGGCGGGAGGTGCATGCGGACCCGGGCGGGCACGCACGAGATATGGAAGTGCGAGGCTTCTGCAGGTTCGCCGTCGAGGTTGAGGACCAGCGGATGCGCGGATCGTATCTCGACCCATTCCAGCTGCTTTCGCACCGCCACGCGATCCAGTGCGCTGTGCTTGCCCTCGCTGATCAGGGTGCCGATGGTATTGGCGACCTCGCCCACCAGCTGCGGCACGATCGTGAGGTCCAGTCGGCCGTCATCGATCAGCGCGTCCGGGCACAGCACCTGGCCGGCGCCGGCCTGGCGACCGTTGCCGACGCCCATTGCGATGAAGTCGCCTTCCCATTCGAACGACGGGCCGCGAACACGGGCGCGGATCGGCTCGATGCGACCGAGCTGGGCGATGCCGGTGATCAGGTAGGCCAGGCCACCCAGCAGCTTCTTCATTCCGTCCCTGGTTTCCACCGTGACCCGGGTGCCGAAGCCGCCGCTGGCGAGGTTCGCGCACCAGTGCGAGTCTCCGTCGTTGTCGATGTGCAGCAGGTCGATGGGTTGCGCGGCGGTGCTCCGGACCAGGTCCAGCGCTTCGGCGGGGTCGTCGGGTATCTCCGCCGCTACGGCGAAGTCATTGGCGGTGCCCATCGGCAGCAACCCGATGCTTGGCAGCCGGATCGCGTCGTCGACGCACTGTGCGAGCGCCCCGGCCACCGCGCTGAAGGTGCCATCGCCGCCCGCCGCGACCACCGTGTCGACGCGGTCGGCCACCGCTTCGGCTACGTAACGCTCGACGTCGCCGGCCTCCCAGGTCACCCGCACGCTGATGTCGACGCCATCCTGGCGCATATCGCCGATCACGTCGCGAAGGAACGGGTCGCCTGCGGCCTTCCCGTTGAGGATCAGGCGCCAGCGCGGGACGTTCGAGGGTTCGATGGGCATCCGCGAAGGCTACAACGCGGCGCGAGAGGGCTGGTGAAATTTCATGATCTGCGTTGTCACGTTGCGGTCATGCCCGCGGCGGAGCATTCAATTCGCAGGGACGACGGACGGAGGCAGGACGCCTCCACATATTACGAAGTGTGGCGCGCGCGGCCGAACGCACGCCACGTTTCACGTGGCCTGCGGCGCAACCTGCGCACCGCGCAAGCGCCGGACCGGGCGGCGGCCGACCGGACCGGGTCAGCCACGCACGCCCGCGACCGCGGCTTTCATTCGCCCGATCACATCCTGGTAGTCGCTGGCGTTGAAGATGGCCGAACCCGCCACGAAGGTGTCCGCGCCAGCCTCGGCGATCCGCGCGATGTTGTCTGCCTTGACGCCGCCGTCGATCTCCAGGCGGATGTCGCGACCGCTGCGATCGATCCGCTCGCGCACGCGGCGCAGCTTCTCCAGGGTCGAGGGAATGAACTCCTGCCCGCCGAAACCCGGGTTGACCGACATCAGCAGCACGAAGTCGAGATCCTCCAGCACCCAGTCGAGCACCTCGATAGGGGTGGCCGGGTTCAGCACCAGTCCCGGCTGGCAACCGTGCGACCTGATGACCTGGATCGTGCGATGCACGTGCGCGCTGGCCTCGGGATGGAAGCTGATGCTGGTCGCCCCGGCCCTGGCGAAGTCGGGAATGATCCGGTCCACCGGCTGCACCATCAGGTGCACGTCGATGTGTGCGGTGACGCCGTGCTTGCGCAAGGCCTCGCACACCAGCGGCCCGATCGTCAGGTTCGGCACGTAATGGTTGTCCATCACGTCGAAATGGACCCAGTCGGCGCCTGCGGCGAGCACGGCATCGACCTCCTCGCCGAGTCTGGCGAAGTTCGCCGAAAGGATGGACGGGGCGATGACGGTGGGTTGCATGGTTCTCTCCGGCTGGGGCTAGCTGCGGGTGCGCTTGCGCAGGTTCTGGATTCGGTCGTAGGCGCCGTTGATCTCGCGGGCGCGGATCTCCGCATTCCTTCGCAGCTCCGGTGCCGCGCCGTTCAGCCGGTCGGGATGGTACTGGGAGATCAGCCGGCGGTAGGCCTGTTCGACCTCGGCGTCGCTGGCGCCTTCGGTGATCCCCAGTGCGTCGTAGGGGTCGCTCCGGCGCGTCCGGAACCAGTCGGCGTCGAACGCGTGGCCGATCAGCAGTCCGATCACCATGCCGAGGATGGGATTGAACCGCATCAGGGCCGCGCCGGCGAAGGCACCCAGGAGTTTTCCGTACCAGCGTTTCATGCGGAGCCTCGGAACTGGTGGGTGCCGCCCGCCGGACGAATCGGACGGCGGATTCCACGGGTGGAGCCGGCCTGTGAGTTTACCTGCATGACCGCGCCCGGCCGGGTACACTGCCCGGCCGTCTCGCGCCAGCGCGCGCGGATTCACAAAAGCGGGGGCGTTGACACGCCAGCCATTGCCGCCAAGGGATTTCGCGTTTGTCCAGCACGCCACAGCGACCATCACTCTCCCGTTCGGACCTTCCGGGCTTGCCCCTGCGCCACCGTGGCAAGGTTCGCGATGTCTTCGACCTGCCCGCCGAGCGCCTGCCGGCCGCAGCGGCGTCCGACGCCGGCGTCGGAGACTGCCTGCTGATCGTGGCGACCGACCGCCTCAGCGCCTTCGATGTGGTCCTGCCGGACCCGATCCCCGGCAAGGGCGAGATGCTGTGCCAGATCAGCAACTTCTGGTTCGGCAAGACCGCACACATCGTTTCCAACCACCTGACCGGCATCGATGTCGCTTCGGTGTTGCCGCCCGCCGTCGACCCGGCGCCGTACCTGCGCCGATCCGTCGTGGCGCGGCGCCTGAAGCCGGTGCCCATCGAATGCATCGCACGCGGCTATGTGATCGGAAGCGGCTGGAAGGATTACCAGCGGACCGGTCGCATCAGCGGCATCGGACTGCCCGACGGCCTGCGTCAGGCCGAAAAGCTGGCGAAACCAATCTTCACTCCGTCGACGAAGGCCGCCGCCGGCGCGCACGACGAGAACATCGACTTTGACACGGCAGTGCGCCTGTGCGGCGCGGAGCTGGCCGAGTCGGTGCGCGATGCGACCCTGCGGCTGTACCGGTTCGCCGCCGAATACGCGATCGAGCGCGGCATCCTGCTGGCCGACACCAAGTTCGAGTTCGGCACCGACGTGGACGGTCGCCTCTACGTGATGGACGAAATGCTGACGCCGGATTCTTCCCGCTACTGGCCGGCCGACCAGTACCGGGTCGGCACCAGCCCCCCGAGCTACGACAAGCAGTTCGTGCGTGATTACCTGGAAACCCTGGACTGGGACAAGACAGCGCCCGGGCCGAGCCTGCCTGCGGACGTGATCGAGCGCACCCGGGCCAAGTACGCCGAGGCACTGCACAAGCTCGCGGGCATCGACATCGACTAGCTTTGCGCGGGGCCGGAGACGGATACTGCAGGCCACCGCAGTCGAGGACGCCGCCATGCACATCGCCGAGGACCGCCGCTTCGCCAGCGAGCGCCCGATCGACCGCTGGTTCGCCAGCTACTCCGGCGACCACCGCGACGGCACCAACCAACGCATCCACGTGTTCGCCGTGCCGGCCATCCTGTGGAGCGCGATCGCGCTGCTGTGGTGCATCCCGTCGCCGGGCACCCTGTTCCAGCCGGGCATGTGGGCCGGGCTGGCGATGTTCGCCGCCTGGCTCTTCTACTATCGCGCGTCGCGTCGGCTCGGCCTGGGCATGGCAATCGCCTTCGTGCTGCTTGCGCTGCTCACGCACCTGCTCTACGAACGACTGGGTCCCGCCAACCTGGCCTGGCTCGCGCTGGCGGTGTTCGTGGTGGCGTGGATCGCGCAGTTCGTCGGTCACAGGATCGAGGGCAGGAAGCCCAGCTTCCTGACCGACCTGACGTACCTGCTCATCGGCCCCGCCTGGGTGCTCGCGAAGCTGTACCGCAGGCTCGGCTGGACCTTCTAAGAACTGTTCTTGCCAAGGCGCCACGTGGTGACCGGTTGGTCGGTCGCCCCGCCACGCCTGCCCTGCTCCGCGTCCTTCGTGTCGCGCTCGCCCCGTTGCCACCGCTGACTCGCCCCATGCGCACCGGTGGCGGCAGAAGACCCATCCGCCCGGACTCCCGATGCCGCCACGCGACCTGATCCTCGTCCTGCTGATTGTCCTGGCATGGGCCGGCAACTTCCTGACATCGGCGCATGCGCTGCGGGAAATTCCGCCATTCCTGTTCACCGCGCTGCGGTTCGCATTCCTGGCACTACCGCTGCTGTACTGGCTGAAGCCGCCTGCGCAGGGGCAGTGGCCGCGACTGGTGGCGGTCGGTCTTTGCGTCGGCGTATTCCACTTCGGCCTGAGCTTCGCGGCGCTGAAGATCGCCGGCAATCTGTCGACGCCGGCAATCGTGCTGCAGAGCTATGTGCCGATGACCGCGCTGCTGGCATGGGCGGTGCTGGGCGAACGCTTTGCGTGGCGGACCGGCATGGCGATCGGGCTGAGCTTCAGCGGCGTGCTGGTGCTCGGCTTCGATCCCCTGGTGATGCAGCAGCCGTTCGCGCTGTTGCTGATGCTGGTTTCCGCGTTGTTCCTGGCGATAGGCACCGTGCTGATGAAGCCGCTGCGGGGGCTGAATGTCTATAGCCAGCAGGGTTGGACCGCGTTGGTGAGCATCGTCCCGCTGCTGGCGATCAGTGCGGCAATCGAGCCCGGCGGGTTCGCGGCGCTGACGGAGACGAGTTGGATCGGCTGGCTCGGTGTCGCGTATGCCGCGTACATCGCCTCGCTGCTCGGCCATGGCCTGTACTACGTGCTGGTGCAACGCCATCCGATTGCACTGGTCACGCCATGGCTGCTGCTGACGCCGGTGTTCGCGGTCGCGCTCGGGATCGCGTTCTGGGGCGACCGGCCCGGGCCGCGGCTGATCGTTGGCGGGGTGATGGTGCTTGGTGGCGTGCTGATCGTCGCGCTGCGGGCGATCGCCAAATCGCGCGCCGCGACTCACACCTCTGCCCCGGCAGCCTCGGTTGGCGTGCCGGGCGTACCGATGGCGGTGGAGACGGTGCCTCAGCCCGCCGCGGCGATCGGCGGCTCGAACATCGATGCGACCGGATCGAAGCCGCGCGGTGAATAGCCCAGGTCGCGTCGCGCCGGCGTCGCGTCGAACACCAGATCCTGACGCATGCGAAGCAGAACCGAGTCGCCAAGGCCGCTGGCGCGCCCCGTGAGGCGCGCTGCGCGAACGGCGAGTTGGAATGCAGGCAAAGGCAACTCGATCAGTCGCGGCGCGGGCTCCAGCGCAGACAGCACGCGGGCCACCATCTCGCGGTAGGCGAGGATCTCGCCGCCGGGCAGGTCGTAGCCGCGGCCGAACGTGTCACCCGCATCGATGGCCCTCCACGCGGCTTCGGCGAGATCGTCCACGTGCACCGGCTGACGCAGGCCGCATGCGCCGTGCGGCAGCGGAAAGCAGTGGAAGCGTCGTGCGAGCACGGCAATGCGCGTCAGCGTGGCGTCGCGACCCACACCGTAGACGAGGGTCGGCCGCAGCAGCGTGGCCGCGGCACCGCGCATCCGGGCCGCCGACAACAGGGTGTCCTCACCGCCGCGCAGGCGCGCGACCAGGTCCCGCTCGTGCGGATCGCCGGATTTGCGCTTGGCCTCCACGCTGGTCGATCCGAACGCGATCACGCGCGCGGTCTCGATGCGGCTTTCGCCGTACCAGCGCGCGAACGCATCCAAGGGGCCGCAGCTGAAGATCGCATCCACCTTCACCGGCAGCGGCGGCAGCTTGCCCAGGTGCCCGCGCAGCCACTGCACGCCGGGTTGTGGCGGCCTCGGTTGTCGCGACAGCGCCGTGACCTGCCAGCCCGACGCGAGCAGGCGCTGCAGCAGCGGCGCACCGATCTGGCCGCTGCCACCCACGATCAGCGCCGTGCGCACCTGGTCTCCTTCATGCGCGGGAAGGCAGCCAGTGACCGGCCTTCCAGCGGACTGGCCGGGCGCAAGCGCGGGTGTCGTGTGCTGATCGTGGAAATGGCTTCACCGCTGCGGCGTGTTCGTAGGCGTGGCGGCAGCATAACCACACTGCCGACCTGGCCGCGCTCGCGGGGCGCTTTGCGGACCATCGGTTAGAATCATCGGCTGCGGTGGCTGCAGGTCCGCGCATCCCCGACGCCCGCGCGCCCTGCGCCCCGCCCCCCAGGAGCGAGATGCTCGAACTGCTGCTAGCCCTGCCCTTCGTGCTCGCCGTCTGGGTACTCCTGGCCCGCAACGTGTCTCGCAGTACCACGGCGTGGATGGCGGGGATGGCGCCGCTGCTGGGACTGGTGCTGCTGGGCGTGTTGACACCGCAGGTGATCGGCGGCGAGGTGCCGCAGGTCAGCCACGCGTGGATTCCGCAGATCGGCCTGGCATTCTCGCTGCGCCTGGACGGCCTGGCCTGGATGTTCGCGCTGATGGTGCTCGGCATCGGCGGGCTGGTGGTGATGTACGCCCACTACTACCTCGGGCCGCGCGAGGACGTGCCGAAGTTCTTCGCCTACCTGCTGTTTTTCATGGGCGCGATGCTCGGCATGGTGATCGCGGGCAACCTGCTGCTGCTGGCGGTGTTCTGGGAGCTCACGTCGATCAGCTCGTTCCTGCTGATCGGCTACTGGTCGCACCAGCGTGAGGCGCGAGAAGGCGCGCGCATGGCGTTGACGATCACCGCCGCCGGCGGCCTGGCCCTGCTGGGCGGCGTGCTGCTGATCGGCAACGTGGTCGGTAGCTTCGAGCTCGACGCGGTGTTTGCCGCGGGCGAGGCGATCCGCGCCCACTCGACCTATCCGGCGATGCTCGGCCTGGTCCTGCTGGCGATCTTCACCAAGAGCGCCCAGTTTCCGTTCCACTTCTGGCTGCCGCACGCGATGGCGGCACCGACCCCCGTGTCGGCGTACCTGCATTCGGCGACCATGGTGAAAGCCGGCGTATTCCTGCTCGCGCGCCTGCATCCGACGCTGGCCGGCACCGACCTGTTCTTCTATCTGGTCAGCAGCGTGGGCGCGGCAACGCTGCTGATCGGTGCGTGGAACGCGATCTTCCAGCACGACCTCAAGGGCCTGCTGGCCTATTCGACCATTTCCCACCTGGGCCTGATCACGCTGCTGTTCGGCCTGTCCACGCCGATGGCGGTGGTCGCCGGGCTGTTCCACATCCTCAACCACGCCACGTTCAAGGCGTCGTTGTTCATGGCCGCGGGCATCATCGACCACGAGACCGGCACCCGCGACATGCGCCGGCTCGGCAATCTGCGCCGCTATCTGCCGTTCACCAGTGCGCTGGCGATCATCGCCACGCTGGCCATGGCAGGCATTCCGCTGCTCAACGGGTTCCTGTCCAAGGAGATGTTCTTCGCCCAGGCGCTGGAAGTCGAAGGTCAGGGGCCGGTGCAGTGGGCCATCACCATCGTTGCTTTGCTCGCGGGTGCGTTCGGTGTCACCTACAGCCTGCGCTTCGTGCACGACACCTTCTTCGGATCGGGGCCGCGCGATGTCGACCGGGTGATCCACGAGCCCGCGCGGTTCATGAAGATTCCGGTGGAAGTGCTGGTGGTGGCATCGCTGGCGGTGGGCATCCTGCCGGCGTACACGATCGCGCCGGTGCTCGCAGCGGCCGCTTACGGCGTGCTCGGCGACGACGTGCCGTATTACAGCCTCGCGCTGTGGCACGGCATCAATACGCCGCTGCTGATGAGCATCGGCAGCATCCTTGCCGGTGTCGCGCTGTATCTCGGGCTGCGCAGGATCTTCGACATCCACGCGATTGCGCGGCGCGCATTCGGCCGGCAGATGTTTCGCATCAACACGGTCGCGGTGCTCGGGGTGGCGCGGCGGTTTACCTTCAAGATCACCAACGGCAGCCTGCAGCGTTCGCTGTGGTGGATGCTGGTGACGCTGCTGGTGATCGGGATCGTGCCGGGAATCCCCGATGTGCTGGCGGCGCTCCGCCTGCCCAACCAGCCGCTTCCCGCGATCGGCTGGGCGCTGTGGACGATCCTGGTCGCCGCCACCGCGATGACGGTGGTGCTGCACCGCCAGCGCCTGCTCGCGCTGATCGTCGTCGGCGCGGCCGGGTTGGGCGTCAGCCTGGTGTTCGTGTTCCTGTCGGCACCGGATCTGGCGCTGACGCAGTTGCTGGTCGAACTGGTCACCATCGCGCTGATGCTGCTGGCGCTCAATTATCTGCCTCCCGAATCGGCCCGCAGCAACAAACGCGTGCGCCGCTGGCGCGACGGCACCATCGCGGTGATGGCAGGCCTTGGCGTGGGCGGGCTCGCGTACGCAATGATGCTCAGCCCGCGCAACACGATCGCCAGCGAACTGCTCGCGCGTTCGCTGCCGGAAGGTTATGGCAGCAATGTGGTCAACGTGATCCTGGTGGACTTCCGCGGCTTCGATACGCTGGGGGAAATCATCGTGTTCGGCATCGCCGGACTGGTGGTGCACGCGATGTTGCGCCGGGCGCGGATTGCCGCGCACGAAGTGATGCCTGGCGAGCCGGACCGCCTGCCGATGCCGGCGAACCTCAGCCACCTGCTGTTCCCCCTGGTGCTCGCCGTGTCGGCCTACCTGTTCCTGCGCGGCCACAACGAGCCCGGCGGCGGGTTCATCGCAGGCCTGGTGCTGGCGATCCCGCTGTTGCTGCAGTACGTGCTGCTGGGATCGCAGTACGTCGAGTCGCGCCTCGGCTTCAATTACATCGCCTGCATCGGCATCGGCCTGATGGTGGCGCTGGTGACCGGCATCGTGCCGATGCTGCTCGGCTTCCCGTTCCTGTCCAGCGGCCACGCCGAGCCGTATCTGCCGCTGGTCGGCAAGGTGCCGCTGACCAGCGCGCTGTTCTTCGACCTCGGCGTGTACCTGGTGGTGTTCGGCGGGGCGATGCTGATCCTGTCGATGATGGGCACGGTGAAACCGCCGCTGCCACGCAAGGCGTCGCTCGTGCCGGCCAACGAACAGAAGGACCCGAGCTGATGGAATTCGCGCTCGCCAGTGCGATCGGCGTATTGACTGCCGCCGGTATATACCTGTTGCTGCGCTCGCGCAGCTTCGATGTGATCCTCGGCCTGACGCTGCTTTCGTATGCCACCAACCTGCTGATCTTCTCCGCCGGCCGGCTCGCAGTCGGCAAGCCGCCGGTGCTGCAGTCTGGACTCGCACCGACGCTCGCCAACCACACCGATCCGCTACCGCAGGCGCTGGTACTGACCGCGATCGTGATCGCATTCGCGATGACCGCCGTCACCATCGTCATCGCGATGCGCAGCAATGCCGACAACGGCAGCGACCACGTCGACGCCGGCGCCGAGGACACGCCTTGATTTCGCACCTTCCCCTGCTTGCGGTACTGGTGCCGATGTCGACCGCAGCGCTGATGCTGCTGGTCGAACGGCGCGGCATCGTCGCGCAGCGCGCGCTCGGCTGGACCGGCATGGCCGCACTGCTGGCGCTCGCGATCGGCCTTGTGGCGCGCGCCGACGCCGGCGGGATCGACATGTACCTGCTCGGCGACTGGCCCGCGCGGCTGGGCATCGCGCTCGTCGCCGACCGCCTCAGTGCGCTCATGGTGCTGACGACGGCGCTGCTCGCCACCGCCAGCCTGCTGTACGCGGGCGCCGGCTGGGACAGGCGTGCGCTGCATTTCCATGCACTCTTCCAGCTGCAGCTGGCCGGCCTCAACGGCGCCTTCCTGACCGGCGACCTGTTCAACCTGTTCGTGTTCTTCGAGGTGATGCTGATCGCGTCCTATGGGCTGCTGCTCAGCGGCGGCCGCGGTCCGCGCATGCGTGCGGGACTGCATTACGTCGTGTTCAACATCACCGCGTCCACGCTGTTCCTGATCGCGCTGGGCCTGCTGTATGGACTGCTCGGCACGCTCAACATGGCCGAGATGGCCTTGCGGGTGTCGCAGGCGGGGCCTGAGGACAGCGGGCTGATCCGCGCCGCGTCCGGGCTGCTGCTGGTGGTGTTCGCGGCCAAGGCCGCACTGCTGCCGCTGTACCTGTGGCTGCCCAACGCCTACGCACGCGCGCCGGCCGCGGTGGCGGCGCTGTTCGCGATCATGACCAAGGTCGGCGTCTACGGCGTGCTGCGGATCTATACGCTGGTGTTCGGAGCCGAAGCCGGGCTGCTGGCGGGCTGGGCCTGGGAGTGGCTGCTGCCTGCCGGCGCGCTGACGCTGGTGCTGGCAAGCTTCGGCGCGCTGGCGGCCTCGACGATGCGCATGCAGATTGCCTATCTCGTCATCGCCTCGGCGGCGACACTGTTCATTGCGTTTGCGCTGGCGACGGCGGCCTCGATCGCGGCGGGTCTGTACTACCTGGTGCACAGCACCTTCATTGCCGCGGCGCTCTTCCTGATCGTCGACCTGATCGGTCAGCAGCGCGGTCGCCGCAACGACCAGCTCGACAGCGCCGGTCCGCTGCGGCATGCGGGCGTCCTGGGAGCCTTGTTCGGCGTGGCGGCGGTCTCGATCGTCGGCCTGCCACCGCTGTCGGGTTTCATCGGCAAGCTGATGCTGCTCGATGCCGTTCCGCCGCCGCTGCGGACTTCGCTGTGGGCGGTGGTGCTCGTTACCAGCCTGATGGCGCTGGGTGCGCTGGCTCGCACCGGAAGCCAGGTGTTCTGGCGCGCTGAACCCTGGCCGGACACCGGGCAGGCACCACCGCCGCCGCAGCGGCTGCAGCTCGCCGCAGCGCTGTTGCTGGTGGCGTACGGCGTGTCGATGGTGGTTGCCGGCGGGCCGGTGGTGGCGTACACGCAGGCCTCCGCCGCACAACTGCTCGACCCGGCCGCCTACATCCATGCGGCACACCAGGCCACGCCGCAGCGGAGGGCACCGTCGCCATGAAACGCTTCCTGCCCTCGCCCCCGCTCAGTGCCGCGGTGTTCCTGCTGTGGCTGTTGCTCGTCGCCGAAGTGAGTCCGGGGCAGGTGGTCATCGGCGCACTGCTGGCGCTGGCGCTGCCATGGTTGGCGGGCATGCTGCAGCCGCAGCGTGCGCACTTCGGACGGGCGGCGATGATCCTGGTGCTGAGCCGACGCGTGCTGTGGGACATCGTGCTGTCCAACATCGAGGTGGCCAGGCGCATCATCGGCCCGGAGCGCGTGCTGACGCCGACGTTCGTATGGCTGCCGCTGGACCTCACCAACATCCACGGCATCACCGCACTTGCGAGCATCATCACCCTGACCCCGGGAACGGTATCGGCCGAACTGAGCCAGGACCAGCGCCACCTGCTCGTCCACTGCTTCAACCTCAAGGATGCACAGGCCCTGCTGGCAGGCATCAAGACGCGGTACGAGGCGCCGCTGATGGAGATATTCCCATGATCGAGACCGCCGTTCTGCTCGCGCTTTACGGCGTCGGGCTGGCGATGCTGTTGAGCCTGTGGCGGCTGCTGCGAGGGCCCAGCGTGCCCGATCGCATCCTGGCGCTGGACACCCTGTACGTGAACACCATCGCGGCGCTGATCCTGTTCGGCATGCACCTGCGCTCGGTGGTGTACTTCGAGGCGGCGCTGATCATCGCGATGCTGGGCTTCGTGGGCACGGTGATGCTGAGCAAGTACGTGCTGCGCCGGGACATCGTCGAATGAACCCGATCGTCGAACTCGCACTGGTGCTGCTGCTGGCCGTCGGCACGTTCTTCGTGCTCGTCGGTTCGTACGGGCTGGTGAAGCTGTCGGATTTCTTCAAGCGCCTGCACGGCCCGACCAAGGCGACCACGCTGGGGGTCGGCTGCATCCTGATCGCATCCATTGGGTATCACGCGTCCCAGAGCGACGGTCTCGGCCTTCGCGAGATCCTGATCACGCTCTTTCTTTTCATCACCGCACCGATCAGCGCGCACCTGATGGCGCGGGCCGCGCTCAAGCTGCATCCCCACGAACGGCCGGAGCAGCCTGCCGAGCAGACAGCGCGCCTGGACGATGCACCACGTGACGAGCGCGCCGGGGACGACCTGCCACCCGCGCACGGCGAGCAGAACCCGACGCGCGACTGAGGTAACGGCGCGGCCGTCAGCCGTTAATGTAGAGCAGTTCCAGCAGCAGCCAGCCTGCGAACGCGAGCAGCAACAGCCCACCTTCGCGGCGGTTGAGCGTCATGTCGCCGCGCAGCATCGGCACCAGCATCAGCGCGAGCACCAGCGCCGCCGGCAGTTCGAAGCGCACGAACGAGGCCGGCAGCGGCACCGTGTTGTACGCGGCCATGCCACCGACGATCACCAGCAGGTTGAACACGCTGGAGCCGATCACGTGGCCGATCACCATGTCGCCCTGGCGACGACGCGCGGCGGACACTGCGGCAGCCATTTCCGGCAGCGCGGTGCCGATCGCCACCGGGATCAGGCCGGTCAACAGCATCGTCATGCCCATGCCGGCGCCGACGATCGGCGCGTTGGCCACGACCATGCGCGAACCGAAGTACAGCAGCGCGGCGGCGATCGCGAAGCGCAGCAGGTTGATCGCAAGGTCGCTGCTGGTAAGCGCGAACCCGGCGATTTCCTCCTGCAGCTCGGGTGCTTCGGCGCGACTGCGCAGGACCGCGTACGCAACGGTCGCAACGAAGGCGAGCAGCAGCACGATGCCTTCGATCCGCGACAGCACGCCGTCCAGGCCCATCACGATCACCGCGAGGGTGCCGACGATCAGCACCAGCAGCATCGGGTTGAGCGCACGCCAGCGCACCAGCACCGGCGCGGCGAGCGCGGCGACTCCCAGGGTCAGGCCGAAGTTGACGATGTTGCTGCCAACCGCGTTGCCGAGTGCAAGTAGTTGCTGCCCGCGCAGGATCGCCTGCACGTTGACTGCGATTTCAGGCAGCGACGTGGCGAATGCCACCAGCACCAGTCCCGTCACGAACGGTGATGCACCGAAGTGTCGCGCCAGCCCGGAAGCGCCCTTGACCACCGAGTCTCCGCCCAGCGCCAGCAGCGCCAGGCCCAGCACGAAAAATCCCACTGCCTCGAACATCACCTTCTCCCCTGTCTTGCAATGGACCGGCGACCTGCCCGGCAACTTCGTGACCGTTGCGTGTCAGCGCGCTTGCAGCCTATTCGCAAAGCAGGCGTCACGAACAGCCCTCGGGATAATCGACCTGGGGCGGAAGCCCGATGCGCCATGCGATGACATGGTCGGCATTGTCGGTTTCGAACACGAGCACCGCTCCCCCACCGGCGGGGTCCGGCAGGCGCAGGTTTCCGTGACTGTCGACGTACTCGTGGTCCTGCATGTCCAGGGCCTCGCCGTGCAGTTCGAGGATTCGCCCGGTGCTCATCCCGACGCGGCCACCGCCGGGCGCGTCGACGTACGGACTCTGAACGTCGACGCGGACCAGGCGCTCGCCTTCCAGCATGAAAGCCACGTCAGCGCCGTCCGCCGAACGCGACCGGGGAAGCAGGTACCTGCAGCCCTCGGGCATGTCGGACGGCATGGCCTCCAGTCCTGCGCCCCAGGCCTCGTGCACTGCCTGTTCGCCGGCGCCCCAGGCTGCCGCACCAAAGCCGGCGAACCCCAGTGCGTCCTTGGCGCGGAGCATTGCGGTCGCCGAGTCGGGAGCCGTGGCCGGCGGGATGTCGCTCGCGGGCCGGCTCGGCGCGCGCGCCGCGGGGGGCGTGTCGTTGATCACGGGCGCACCGGTCACGATCGGCTCGTTCCCGGTGCAGGCGACGGTGGCGCCCAGCATCAATGCGATTACCACCAGCTTCATCCAGCGCCTCCCCGTTGCAGCGGGCAGCCTAACGGCGCGTCGTGAACGACGCGCGAAATGCTTTCGCCCGCGCGAGCGCGGGTCAGCCGGCCGGATCGACGAAGTGCTTTTCCAGGCCGGCCCAGCACGCCTGGTAGTCACCCTGGCGATGCCCCGCACCCAGCGCCTGCCGGGTCGGCCGGATCACCGCGCGCGACTCGAACATGAAGGCCATCGTGTCGGCCACGATGTCCGGCCTGGACAGGTCCGCAGCGGACGCCTTCTCGAAGGTCACCGCGTCCGGGCCATGTCCGGTCATGCAGTTGTGCAGTGAGCAGCCGCCGGGAACAAACCCTTCCGCCTTGGCGTCATAGGCGCCATGGATCAGGCCCATGAACTCGCTGGCGATGTTGCGATGGAACCACGGCGGCCGGAACGTGTGCTGCGCGACCAGCCAGCGCGGGGGGAAGATCGCCAGGTCCAGGTTGCCGACGCCGGCGGTGTCGCTGGGTGAGGTGAGCACCAGGAAGATGCTCGGATCGGGATGATCGAAGCTGATCGAACCGATCGTGTTAAAGCGGCGCAGGTCGTACTTGTAAGGCGCGTAGTTTCCATGCCATGCAACCACGTCGAGCGGCGAGTGGTCGATGTCCGCGCGCCACAGGTGGCCCTGGAACTTGGTGACCAGCTCGAACGCGCCGTCCTTGTCCTCCCAGGCGGCGTGCGGCGTGAGGAAGTCGCGCGGGTTGGCCAGTCCGTTGCTGCCGATCGGCCCGAGATCGGGAAGGCGCAGCAGCGCGCCGAAGTTCTCGCACACGTAGCCGCGCGCCTCGCCGTCGGGCAGCGTCACCTGGAACCGCACGCCACGGGGGATGACCGCGATCTCCTGCGGCTCGACCTCCAGCACGCCCAGTTCGGTGCCGATCAGCAGCCGTCCCTGCTGCGGAACGATCAGCAGTTCGCCGTCTGCGCTGTAGAAGTAGCGGCCCTGCATCGACCGGTTGGCTGCGTACAGGTGCACGCCGATGCCGCTTTGCGTGGCGGGTCCGCCGTTGCCTGCGAGTGTGAACAACCCTTCGACGAAGTCCGTGGGTGCCGTGGGGATCGGCAACGGGTCCCATCGAAGCTGGTCGGGGGTGACCGGGGAAGCAGCATCGAAGTCGTTGTGGAAATCCGCCTGCCGGAACGGCACGAACGAACCGTGCACCGCCGCCGGGCGAATCCGGTACAGCCAGCTGCGCCGGTTTTCGGCGCGCGGCGCGGTGAAGGCAGTGCCTGAAAGCTGTTCGGCGTAGAGGCCGTGGGCCACCTTCTGCGGCGAGTTCTGCCCGACCGGCAGGGTGCCGGGTATCGCCTCGGTCGCGAACTCGTTGCCGAAGCCGCTCATGTACTCGAGCGTCGGAACGCTGTCGCGGAACTCGTCCAGTGCGACCACGTTGTCGTCGGTGTTGTCGTTGGCTGCGGTGTTCATGCTTGCTTAGCCTCTAGAGCCCCTCTCCCATCGGGAGAGGGGTTGGGGTGAGGGGCCGAGGTCTGGCGAGATTCCAGATTGCTTCGACGTCCGCTTCGGTTTGCATCAATGCTTCGTTGTCCCAAAAGCGCAGAACGGTCAAACCTCGAGCTTCGAGGAACCGCGCCCTTGCACGTTCGGCTTCTTCCTTGTGCTGTGATCCACCCAGTTCGACCACGAGCTTGGCTGCATCACAGAAGAAATCGACGACGTATGGCGGGATCGGGTGCTGGCGGCGAAACCTGAGCCCTTCGAGTTGTCCAGCACGCAGGTAACGCCATAGCTTTCGCTCCGCGTCCGTAGCTTCCCGCCGGAGTGAGCGCGCGGCATTCAAGGTGTTCGTTGGCAACGATGCGCGCCGTCTTTCGTCCATGCTCCGGCCCCTCACCCCAACCCTCTCCCGAGGGGAGAGGGAGCTGAAAAGTACCAGTCCCGATTCCTACAACACCCCGCGCTTCATCTGGTCGCGCTCGATGCTCTCGAACAACGCCTGGAAGTTGCCCTCGCCGAAACCTTCGTTGCCCTTGCGCTGAATGATTTCGAAGAAGATCGGACCGATGGCGTTCGTTGTGAATATCTGCAGCAGCAGGCGCTTCCTGGTTTCCGCGTCGGCGTCGATCAGGATCTTGTTGCGCGCCAGTCTCTCCACGTCCTCGCCATGGCCCGGAACGCGCTGGTCGATCACCTCGAAGTAGGTGTCGGGCGTGTCGAGGAACTCCATGCCCGACTCGCGCATCGCCTCGATGGTCGAATGGATGTCGTCGGTGAAGCAGGCGATGTGCTGGATGCCCTCGCCCTTGTAGCTGTCGAGGTACTCGTTGATCTGCGACTTGGGGTCGTTGGACTCGTTGAGCGGGATGCGCACCACGCCGTCGGGAGCGGTCATCGCCTTGGACACCAGCCCGGTCTTGGCGCCCTTGATGTCGAAGTAGCGGATCTCGCGGAAGTTGAACAGACGCTCGTAATAGTCCGACCACTTCTGCATGTTGCCGAAGTAGAGGTTGTGGGTGAGGTGATCGATGAAGGTCAGCCCGAAGCCCTTGGGATTCTGGTCGGCGCCCGGGATCGGCTCGTAGTCGTCGGAATACATGCTGCCGTTGTCGCCGTAACGGTCGACCAGGTACAGCATGCAGTCGCCGATGCCCTTGACCACGGGCGCATCGATCGCCCTGGTCTCCGGCTTGTGATCGATCGCCTCGCCGCCGTTGCCGAGCACTGCGTCGCACACCTCGTTCGACGGCTTGCGGAAACGGATTGCGAAGCCGCAGGCGCTGGGACCATGCGCCTTGGCAAAGTCGGCGGCGAAGCTGTCGGGATCCTCGTTGACGAGGAAGTTGACGCCGCCCTGGCGGTAGACGGTGATCGGTCGCGACTTGTGCCGCAGCACCGCGCTGAAGCCCATCTTGCGGAAATAGTCGTGCAGCAGCTCGCCCTGGCCTTGTGGCGCGGCGAACTCGACGAACTCGAATCCGTCGATTCCCAGCGGGTTCTCGAAGGTGGTGACCTGCATGCCGAGGTTGGGTTGCGCGCTCATGGGAACTCCTGCTGTGCTGGGTAGCCGCGCCTGACGGGCGGGCTGTTGCGAACGACTCGCGTGTTGCCGTTATAGTTTCACATGAAACCATAAGCAAGGCTCACCCAGGATGACAATTGCGACCCCCGCCCAGGCCAGGCATGCCCAGCTGGACCTGGAACATTTCCTGCCCTATCGGCTGTCGGTGCTGTCCAACCGCGTCAGCAGCGCGATCGCGCGCGAATACTCCGAGCGTTTTGGCCTTGGTGTAACCGAGTGGCGGGTGCTGGCAGTGCTGGGTCGTTATCCGGATCTGTCGGCCGGCGAAGTTGCGCAGCGCACGGCCATGGACAAGGTCGCGGTCAGCCGCGCCGTGGCCGGCCTGGTGTCGGCCGGGCGGCTGCTTCGCGAAACGGACGAAAACGACCGCCGCCGTTCCGTGTTGCGCCTCTCGGAGGCCGGCTACCGGATTCACGATGAAGTCGCGCCGCTGGCGCTTGCGTTCGAGCGCCGGGTGCTCGACGGGATGGATGCGTCCGAGCGCGACCTGTTGTTCCGCCTGCTGGATCGACTGGACGAGCTGGAGCTGCAGGCCGAGGCTGCGCCCCGTTGAGGTAGCGAACCAACCGTTTCGCCTGCACACAAAAGACAACGGCGACCCGAAGGCCGCCGTTGTCGGTGTTACCGGAGCTTGCGCCGATTACGCGCCCTTGTAGCCTTCCGGCTTGCGCTCCTTCGGCGTGTCGATGCCAGCGGCCTGCGGCTCGCCGATCTCCTGGTAGCCCGCCATCACGCGCTTTGGATCGTCGCTCAGCGTGTCCAGGTGCATCAGCTTCTTGATCAGCGGCGAAATCACGATCATGCCGACGCCAACTGCCACCGCGACCCAGCCCACGGTCGAGTAGACCTCGATCGCACGCTCCGGCCCCGCGCCCTCTGCACCCGTCGCCGAGGCGATCAGGCCGGCGGCGAAGTTGCCGGTCGCCGAGGCGAAGAACCACGTGCCCATGATCAGGCTCGCCAGGTGCGCAGGCGACAGGCGGTTCATCGCGGAAAGGCCCACGGGCGACAGGCACAGCTCGCCGGTCGTGTGCAGCAGGTAGATCAGGAAGATGAACACGACGGGGGTGAGGCCCTCACCGGCCGCGGTCGCGCCGGCGACCAGCACGAGGAAACCGAGACCAAGCTGGATCACGCCCAGGCCGAACTTGGCCGGGGCCGACGGCTCCATGCCGCGCCGGGCCAGGCCCAT
This sequence comes from Pseudomonadota bacterium, assembly GCA_030857025.1. Classification (GTDB taxonomy): domain Bacteria; phylum Pseudomonadota; class Gammaproteobacteria; order Xanthomonadales; family Xanthomonadaceae; genus Lysobacter_K. Next base: position 162,108 of record JALYOF010000051.1, read on the forward strand.
CCACAACATCGCGAACACCGGTCCCAGCAGCACGATGTAGATCGCGTTGATCGACTGGAACACCGATGCCGGCACGACGACTCCGAACATCGAGCGGTCGACCGAGCGGTCGGTGAACAGGTTCAGCGAGGAACCCGCCTGCTCGAACAGCGCCCAGAACAGGATCGAGCCGAAGATCAGGTACAGCGCCGCGAAGATACGATCACGGTCGTGCTTGGGCAGCTTGAACACCGCGGTGTAGAGCACGTAGGCGACCAGGATCGCGCCGGCACCCATCAGCAGGAAACCGACCACCGACTGATACTGGATCAGCAGCCACACCAGACCCACGCCGGCGAAGCTCGCAAAATAGAGCAGGTACTCGAAGCGCATGCCCATGACGCGCTTTTCGAGCTTCTCCGGGAACTGCGACTCGCCCTTGCCCATCAGCAGCGGCTTGCCCCATACGAACACCAGCAGGCCCAGCAGCATGCCCACGCCGGCGGCGCCGAAGCCGTACTTCCAGCCGTAGGTCTGGCCGAGCCAGCCGGCGATGATCGCGCCGAGCGCCGCGCCCAGGTTGATGCCCATGTAGAAGATCGTGTACGCCGGATCGCGGCGGATGTCGGTGCGCGAATACAGCTGGCCGACGATCACCGAGATGTTCGCCTTCAGGAATCCCGAACCGACGATGATGAACGACAGTGCCAGCCAGAAGATGTTGAGCGCCGCGCTGTCCTGGCCCCCGTCGCCTTCGAAGGCCATGAGGAAGTGCCCGAAGGTCAGCAGCACCGCGCCGAACAGCACGGCCTTGCGCTGGCCGAAGTAACGATCCGCCAGGTAACCACCGACCACCGGGGTGATGTAGACGAGCGCGGTGTACGCCCCGTAGATGACCGACGCCTGGCTGTCGGTGTACAGCCAGTGCTGCACGAGATAGAAGATCAGCAGCGCGCGCATGCCGTAGTAGGAGAAGCGCTCCCACATTTCGGCGAAGAACAGCACGAACAGGCCGCGCGGGTGGCCGAGGATGGTCCTGCCCTCTTCGGCGGAGAAGTCTGGAGTGGAACTCATGCGGGATGGACTCCTGGTGGCCTGCGGACTGGCCGTGGAAAGTGCGAAAGTGCGTGTGTGGCGCGACGCCGGAGCGTGAAGCGACGCAAGGTGTAACCGTTAGCGACCGTTCCCGTCAAACCCTGCGTGCTGATGCTGCGTCGCAGCATCGACTTCCATGGTCGATTCCGGCCGCCATCCGGCACCCGATGCCGAAGTCGATGGTTCGACGTGGGAACAGTCCACGCTCACATGGCACCCGTGCCATGCGTCAGCGCGAAGGGTATAGATAGCTAGAATCCAGGCCCAGCGGAATCCCCAGCGCCCAGAACCCGAGCAGGAACGCCGTCCACAGCACCAGCAGGGTGATCGCGAACGGCAGCATCAGCGCCAGCAGGGTGCCGATGCCCGCCGATTTCACGTAGCGCTGGCAGAACACCACGATCAGCGGGAAGTACGGCATCAGCGGAGTGATGATGTTGGTGCTCGAGTCGCCCACCCGGTACGCGGCCTGGGTGAGGTCCGGCGAGATGCCCAGCTGCATCAGCATCGGCACCATGATCGCGCCGATCAGCGCCCACTTCGCCGACGCCGACCCGATCACAAGATTCACCAGCCCGGTCAGCAACACGATCCCCACGAGCGTCACGCCGGTCGGAAAGCCCATCACCTGCAGCCAGTTGGCGCCCTTGATCGCCAGCAGCGCGCCGAGGTTGCTCTGCGCGAACGCATAGATGAACTGTGCGGCAAAGAACGCCATCACGATGTAGTAGCCGAGTCCGCTGATCGCCTTGCTCATGCCGGCAACGACGTCACGGTGGGTTTTCACGGTGCCCGCGGCGTAGCCATAGACCACGCCGGGCACCAGGAAGAAGATGAAGATCAACGCGACGATCGACTGCATCATCGGCGCCTGGGACACCAGCAGTTGCCCGGCGACCGGCAGGTCGGCCGGCGCGCGCCAGGCCGAATCCGCCGGCAGTGCGCTGAGTACCAGCGCCAGCAATCCGAGAGCCGCCGTTCCCAGCGCCAGCCACAGCGCCTTGCGCTCGGCGGGCTGCAACGGCTCCATCGTCGGCACCTGGCTGATGTCGCCGTCGACCGGTGTGTTGCGCAAACGCGGTTCGATCACCCTGTCGGTGAGAAACCAGCCGACGAGGATGATCAGCAACGCCGATGCCGTGGTGAAGAAATAATTGTTGAGGGGGTTGAGCACGACCGTCGGATCGATGATTCGCGCTGCTTCCTGGCTCAGTCCTGCGAGCAGCGGATCCAGGCTCGACGGCACCAGCAGCGTCGCCGAGAACCCGCCCGACACTCCCGCGAAGGCCGCGGCGATGCCCGCCAGCGGATGTCGACCTGCAGCGTAAAAGATCACCGCGCCCAGCGGGATCACCAGCACGTACCCCGCGTCCACCGCGACATGGCTCAGGATGCCGACCGCGACCAGCATCGGGGTGAGCAGCATCTTCGGTGTGATCGACAGCATCGCCCTCAGCGCTGCGTTGATCAGGCCGGTGTGCTCGGCGACGCCAAGCCCGAGCATCGCCACCAGCACCACGCCCAGCGGCGCGAAATTGACGAAGGTGCGGACCATCTCGGCCATGAAGGTCGTGAAACTGGTACCCGCCAGCAGGCTGTTGATCACGATCGGCTCGCCGCTGCGCGGATCGAGTTCGCGGAAATCCACGTTGGCCAGCAACGCGGAGACCACCCACACCGTGAGCATCAGGATCAGGAACAGCACCGCCGGATCTGGCAATCGGTTGCCGACGCGCTCCACGCCGTCGAGCAGGCGGGTCACCATGCCACGGGGCGCAGGCATGGGAGTGGGGGCGGGCTGGTTCATGCCGGGTTCCGATTGCTGTCGTGGCGGCATCCTAGCAATCCGGCGGCGTCCGCGCCGCACCGCAGCAGCGCCGCGGCGCACGCGACGTTTGCGGAAGACCCGGCGGAGCCTGACGGAGCGCGCAGGCTCCGCCGGTACTTCGATCAGCTGCCGTAATTCCCGCTGCCGCCAATGCGGGTGCGCACGTCGAACAGTTCGGGGAAGAACGTCAGTTCCAGTGCCTGCTTGAGAAACCCGACCCCGCTGGATCCGCCGGTGCCACGCTTGAAGCCCATGATCCGCATGACGGTGCGCATGTGGCGGAAGCGCCAGAGCTGGAACTGGTTCTCTATATCGACCAGGTCCTCGCACAGGTGGTAGGCGTCCCAGTGCGACTCGGTGTCCTCGTAGATCCTCTCGAACACCGGCAGAAGCGCCGGATCGGACGCGCGGGCCTGCGACCAGTCGCGATCGAGCAGATGCGCCGGAATGTCGTGCCCGTGGCGGGCCAGCCAGGCCAGCGCGGCATCGTAGAGGCTCGGGGACTCCAGCACCTGCCGCAGTTCGGCCTCGGCCTCGGGCTCATGGGCGAACACCTTGAGCATCGACGCGTTCTTGTTGCCCAGCAGGAACTCGATGGTCCTGTACTGCAGCGACTGGAAACCCGAGGAGGGCCCGAGGATTTCGCGGAACCTCGCGTAGTCCGTCGGGGTCAGCGTCTCCAGCACCGACCACATCTCGGTGAGCTGGCGCAGGATCGATTTGCATCGGGCGAAGATCTTCTGGCACGCACCCAGGTCATCGGCCTCCAGGTACGCGACCGCCGCCTTGAGCTCGTGGATCATGAGTTTCATCCACAGCTCGGAGACCTGGTGCTGCACGATGAAAAGCATCTCGTCGTGCTGCGGCGGGTCCGACAGGCGTTTCTGCGCAGACAGCAAGCGGTCCAGGTGCAGGTAGCCGGCATAGCTCATCCGGCCCGACAGGTCGGTGTGGAGGCCCGACTCCAGCGCTCGCTCGTTCTTATCGATGCTCATCCGACCACCCGTTTGCAGGTCGCAAAGGGTAGCGCATCCCCCCTTTCGGACCCGTAACACGCCTGAAACCGACGCAGCTCACACTTTGCCCCGTATTATTAGCGCTTGTTCCGCTGTGGCAGCCGCCGCCGCGGAGGGGGCTTCACGGGAAGGGGAACCACAATGAACAGGATCGCGGGCCGCATTGCGGCCGTGGTGGCGGGGCTGTGTCTGGCCGCATCGGCGCAGGCGCAGGTAGTGATCAGCCAGGTCTATGGCGGGGGCGGAAATTCCGGCGCCACGTTCAGGAGCGATTTCATCGAGCTGCGCAACAACGGCGCGAGCGCGGTGAGCGTCGACGGATGGAGCGTGCAGTACGCATCGGCCGGAGGCTCGACCTGGGCACGCACCGCATTGGCCGGCAGCATCGCGCCCGGCGGCTTCTACCTGGTCAAGCAGGCCGACGGCTCCGGCGGCAGCGTCTCCCTGCCGACGCCAGACGCCACCGGCACCACCGCAATGGCAGGCACCAACGGCAAGGTCGCGCTGGTCCGATCCGGGACCGCCCTCAGCGGAACCTGCCCCGTCGGGACCACGACGGTCGCCGACTTCGTGGGCTACGGCAGCAGCGCGAGCTGTGCGGAGACCGCGCCCACGGCGACGCTCAGCAACACCACGGCCGCGCTGCGCAAGGGCGACGGCAGCATCGACACCGGCAGCAACAGCGCCGACTTCGCGACCGGTGCGCCAAACCCGCGCAACAGCGGCAGCGAGCCGCCTCCGCCGCCGGAACCGGCGGTGCCCTTGAGCATCGCGCAGATCCAGGGCGCCGGGCTGGTGTCGGCGTACGACGGCACGATCGTGGTGACCGAGGGCATCGTCACCGCGCGCAAGTTCAACAACGGTTTCTTCCTGCAGAGCGCCAACGACGACGGCAACGCGGCGACCTCGGAAGGCATCTTCGTGTTCACCGGCAGCGCACCGCCGGCCAGCGCGGCGCCGGGCAATCTGCTGCGGGTGACCGCCAAGGTCGAAGAGTTCGTCCCGTCTTCCAACCCGAACCAGCTGACGATTACCGAACTGGTGTCGCCCACCATCGAGCTGCTCGGCTCCGGGCTGGCGCTGCCGTTGGCGGTCGAGATCGGGGCCGCCGAACTCGGCGCCGACGCGACGCCCGGAACGCTGGAGCGCCTGGAAGGCATGCGCGTGAGCGTGACCCAGTCGGTCGTGATCGCCGCATCCGGCGGTTCGATCCAGGAACGCACCGCCACCTCCTTCAGCGACGGCGTGTTCCACGTGGTGCTGCCGGAGGTCGCCCGACCGTTCCGCGAGCCCGGCATCGGCGCACTGGACGTCGCCTTGGCAACCCTGCCGGCCGACAAGAACCCGCCGGTGTTCGACACCAACCCCGAGCGCCTGATGGTGCGCAGCCGCGGCCAGATCGGCGCGGCGGCGGTCTCTGTGGACACCCAGGCGCAGGTCGCAGGGCTGATCGGCGTGCTGGACTATTTCGCCGGCACCTGGGCACTGTTGCCTGACGTCGGCACGCCGCCGGCGGTGAGCGGTGGCCGTCTGCCCGAAGCCGTCAACGATGCCGCCTACGACGAGGCGACGATCGCCAGCTTCAATGTGTTGCGCCTGTTCGACGAAGTGGCCGATGGCAACGGCGCGGTCGCCTTGAACGCCGATGCGCTGGACAAGCGACTGACCAAGACCGCCGTGTCGATCTGCGACTACCTCAAGGCACCCGACATCCTCGGCATCGTGGAAATCGAGAACCTTCGGGTCATGGGCATGCTGGCCGAGCGCATCAACAGCAGTTGCGCAAGCGCACCGGTCTACGTGCCCTACCTGGAGCCTGGCAACGATGTCGGCGGCATCAACGTCGGTTTCCTGGTCAATACCCGAGCGGTCGGGCTCGACGCGGTGCGCGTGGAAGTGCTCGAAGTCCGTCAGTTCGGCAAGGACACCACGCTTGCCAACCCGAACGGCAGCACCAGCCTGCTCAACGATCGCCCGCCGTTGCTGCTGCGCGCGCGCGTTCACCACGACAACGGCGGCAGCTATCCGGTCACGGTGATCGTCAACCACCTGCGCTCGCTCAGCGGCATCGACGATGTCCGCAGCGGCAGCAATGGCTGGTCCACGGGCGGGGAGCGCGTGCGGGTCAAGCGCGGCGCGCAGGCGGCGTATCTGGCGGGGCTGGTCGAGTCGCTGCAGCAGGCGAAACCGGACGAGAACATCGTGCTGGTCGGCGACTTCAATGCATTCCAGTTCAACGACGGCTATGTCGACGTACTTGGCGTGCTGACCGGCGACCCCGCCGCTCCGGACCAGGTGCTGACGCACGTCGAAAGCCCGCTGACATCGCTGCTGATCGACGGTTCGCAACTGGAAGCAGACGCGGGCGAGCACTATTCGTTCGTGTTCGCCGGCAACGCGCAGACGCTGGACCACGTGCTGGTCAACGAGGCGGTTATCGCCGCCACCGGCGGGCTGAAGGTCGACCACGCGCGCATCAACGCCGACTTCGGCGTCGACAACTTCGGCGACTTCTCGGTGCCACTGCGCACGTCCGACCACGACCCGGTGCGCCTGGCGATCGCGGTACCGGCGTTCCGCAGCGCCGACCTTTCGGTCGTCGCGTCCGCGGCCCCGGTTGCGGTGACAGCGGGTGAGACGGTGTCGTTCGGCGCCACCATGGCCAATGCCGGCCCCGGTGCGGCCGAGTTCGCCGCGGTCGCGCTGGTTTTCGATGCGCTGGTCGCCCCCGTGGTGACCGGTGCCGCCGGATGGACCTGCCTTGATGCGGTACAGGACGCCGCGACGACCACGGTCTCCTGCACGACGTCGAGTCTCGCGGCCGGCGCCACTTCCGACTTTGCCGTCGACGTGGTCACGCCGGACCTGCCAGCGGACTACACGCTGCGGATGACGGTCGCAGCGAGGTCGCAGACCACCGATCCGGCCAACGGCGACAACCAGGCCGTGGCGCAGGTCGAAGTCGCACGGGCCATCCATGCCGATCTCGCAGCGCGGTTTGCCCGCGCTGATGTCGACGGCGCCCGCATCAGGCTGACGGTTGAAGTGGGCAACGCCGGTCCGGATCCCGCCGCCGCGGCGGTTCTGGTGATCGAAGGCAACGCGCGCGTGAGCAGCAGCCAGTTCGTCGCGCCTGCCGGCTGGTCCTGCGGCGGCCTCGACAGCAGCGGGGAGAGCTTCCGGGTGCAGTGCCTGCGAAACCAGCCGGCACCGATCGGCGTCGAGCAGTTCGACGTGACTCTGGTGCTGCCGGGCCTGCCCGTGCGCAGGGTCCCACTGAGCGTGACCGCTTCGGTCAGCTCGCCGACTGCGGACAGGACGCCGGAAAACAACACCGCAACGTACAGCCGGGCCTCCGGCAAGAGCGGCCGATAAGGTCGCGGAGTTCCAGCTTCCACGGAGAAGGCGCGGTGCGAACCGCGCCTTCTTCTTTTCTGGTCGCGGGTCTGGGCGACGCCCGAGTGCAGGAAGCAGTGGAATGCTCCCGGCCTCTCGCGGCTCCGCGGCACTGGGATGTCGTGCGCTCCGGAACACCGCTCCGCAGGGGTGAAGGCTATCGAGAAGGCCGATGCTGTCGCCGGCGCCGCATGGCCAGGGTCCGAGCTCCGGACTCCCTCGACCCGCCGCCACCGCAAAAAGCCCTTTAACGCGCCAGTGGGTATGATCAGCGATTCGTTTCAGTCCAGGATCCTCCTAGATGACCGTCGCTGCACAGTTCGAAATCGAGTACCTGCAATACCTCGGGCCCGACGGCCAGCTGGTTGCCGAACTGCCCCCCGCCTTCTCCGATCCCAAGGCACTGCTGCCGTTGTTCAAGCAGATGCTTTTCGTACGCGTCTTCGATACCAAGTCGATCGCGCTCCAGCGTACCGGCAAGCTGGGCACCTACGCCGCTTCGCTCGGCCATGAGGCCACCCATGTCGGCATCGGTGCCTCGATGCAGCCGGAGGACGTGTTCGCCCCCAGTTACCGCGAGTACGGCGCGCAGTTCATGCGCGGGGTCCTGCCGCGCGAAGTGCTGATGTACTGGGGTGGCGACGAACGCGGCAACGATTTCTCTGGCGCGCAGCACGACTATCCCTGGTGCGTACCGATTTCCACGCAATGCCTCATGGCGGCCGGCGCGGCCCTGTCGTTCAAGTTGCGCAGGCAGAACCGCATAGCGGTCGCCTGCTGCGGCGACGGAGGATCGTCGAAGACAGACTTCTATGCAGCGCTCAATTCAGCCGGTGCCTACACCTCGCCGCTGGTGCTGTGCGTGATCAACAACGGCTGGGCGATCTCGGTACCGCGCTCGGCGCAGACCGGCGCGAAGACGCTGGCGCAGAAGGGCATCGCCGGAGGCCTGCATTGCCTGCAGGTCGATGGCAACGATCTGTTCGCAGTGATGGAAGGGATGCGGCGGGCGACCGAGCGCGCGCGTAATGGCGAAGGCGGCAGCGTGATCGAATTCATGACCTATCGCCTGCACGACCACACCACCGCCGACGACGCGCGCCGCTACCGCGAGGCCGACGAGGTCAAGGACGCGTGGACCCGCGACCCGATGACCCGCCTTCGCACCTATCTCACCGCACAGAAGTTGTGGAGCGAGGACGAGGAGAAGGCCTGGGCGGAGGAATGCGGCAAGCGCGTGGACGTCGAGATCAACGCCTATCTGGAGACCCCGGTGCAGCCGGTCGAAGCGATGTTCGATTACCTCTACGCCGACATGCCACCGGATGTCCAGGCGCACCGCGACGCTGTCGTGGCTGCGGAGGGTCGCTCATGAGCGCCGCTCCCAAGGCCGACCCCGCAACGCCCACGGCGATCACCCTGATCGAGGCGATCACCCAGGCGCTCGCGCACGAGATGCGCGTCGACGAAACCGTCCTCGTGCTCGGCGAGGATGTCGGCGTCAACGGCGGCGTGTTCCGCGCCACCGCCGGCCTGTCGGCCACTTTCGGCACTGAGCGGGTGCTCGACACGCCGCTGGACGAAACGACCATCGCCGGACTCACTGTCGGACTTGCCTCTCAGGGAATGAAGCCGGTCGCCGAAGCACAGTTCGACGGCTTCATGTACCCGATGGTCGACTTCATCGTCTGTCACGCGGCGCGCATGCGGCACCGCACTCGCGGACGCCTGCACTGCCCGATGGTGCTGCGCGTGCCCTGGGGCGGCGGCATCCGTGCACCGGAGCACCACAGCGAAGCCAACGAGGCGATCTTCACCAATGTGCCGGGCCTGCGTGTGGTGATGCCCTCCTCGCCCGCGCGTGCCTACGGGCTGCTGCTGGCGGCGATCCGCGATCCCGACCCGGTGATCTTCTTCGAACCAAAGCGCATCTACCGCCAGTACAAGGAACTCGTGCCCGACGACGGCGAGGCCCTGCCGCTGGACGTGTGCTACGTGCTGCGCGACGGCAGCGACATCACCCTGGTCACCTGGGGCGCGCAGGTCAAGGAAGCCATGGAGGCGGCCGAGGAACTGGCGGCCGACGGCATCAGCGCCGAAGTCATCGACGTGGCCACGCTGCGTCCGCTGGACTTTGCGACCATCGCCGAGTCCGTCAGCAAGACCGGGCGCTGCGTGATCGTGCACGAGGCGCCGAAGACCGCCGGATTTGGCGCGGAAATCGCCGCCCGGCTGGCCGAGGAATCGATGTACGACCTGGTCGCGCCGGTCGAGCGCGTTACGGGCTATGACACGCACATTCCGCTGTTCCGCCTGGAAATGAAGTACCTGCCGAGCGTGGAACGCGTTGTCGCCGCGGCAAAACGCGCAATGGCGGCAAGCTGAGGGAAGGTCGTCCGCGCTTGGCGATGGATCACGACGCCCGCTTCCGCGGCGCTCGCGATCCACCGGCGCGAACGGCGACGCGCAACAGCACACCGGGTTCCCGCAGTTGCGGGAGCGACGAACCAAACCCAAACGAAGACACGCCATGACCGACACCAAGAAGTTTCATCTCCCCGACCTCGGCGAGGGCCTGCCGGATGCGACCATCGTCGAATGGTCGGTGAAAGTCGGCGACACCATCCGCCTGGACGACGCGCTGGTGTCGATGGAAACCGCCAAGGCCGTGGTCGAGGTGCCCTCGCCGGTGTCGGGCAAGGTGGTCAAGCTGGCCGGCGACCCCGGCGACGTGATCAACACCGGCGCGGTGCTGGCGGAGTTCGAAATCGACCCGTCGATGCCGCAGCGTGCCGAAGGCCAGGACACCGGCCATCACCATGGCGGCGCGCCTGCGAAGGGCAAGCCGTCGAAGGGAGTGGGCAGCCAGGACCCGGCGCCGGACGACCGCGTGGTCGCTTCCCAGGACGGCGGCGCCATCAGCGACGAAGGCGAGCCCGCGGCGGAGGGTCGCGCCGACAGCGGCACGGTCGTGGGCGCAATGCAGAGTTCGGACTCGGTGCGCGCCGAGCAGGCGTTCGCCGTCGGCGGTGTCAAGGCGATGCCGGCCGTGCGGGCGCTCGCGCGCAAGCTTGGCGTAGATCTGGGCCGCGTACGCGCCAGTGGCGCCGACGGCGTGGTGACGATGGGCGACGTCAAGCAGGCGGCAGCCGACGGAAGTGCGAAGGCATCCGCAGTTGGCGCCAGGTCAAGCGGCAACCAGAGCCAGGCACGTCACGCCACGCCTCCAGCGGAGCCGTCGACCTCACAGGGACAGAAAGAACAGCAGCGCAGCGCCCTGTCCCAGTCGGGCAAGCCGATGCGCACCCAGCCCCCGGGCGTGGTCGCCAGTGGCCAGCCGGAGCAGCTCAAGGGCGTGCGCCGCAACATGGCACGGGTGATGGCCGACGCACACTCCAAGGTGGTGCCGACCACGTTGTCGGACGATGCCGACATCCACGCGTGGACGCCGGGCAACGACATCACGGGGCGGCTGGTGCGTGCCATCGTCGCCGCCTGCAAGGCGGTGCCCGCGCTCAATGCCTGGTTCGACGGCGACAAGCTGATGCGCACGCTGCACCCGCATGTCGACATCGGCATCGCGGTGGACACCGACGACGGCCTGTTCGTGCCGGCGCTGCGCAATGCCGACGTGCTCGACGCGCGCGGCGTGCGCGAGGCGGTCAACCGCCTGCGCACGCAGGTCCAGGACCGCAGCATTCCCGCGTCGGAATTGAGCGGCTACACGATCTCGCTGTCGAACTTCGGCATGTTCGCCGGCCGCTACGCGACGCCGATCGTGGTACCGCCGACGGTGGCGATCGTGGCCGCCGGCAAGGGTCGCCATCAGATGACCCCGGTGATGGGCGGCTTCGAGTCGCACAAGGTGATCCCGATGTCGGTGACCTTCGACCACCGCGCCTGCACCGGCGGCGAGGCTGCGCGGTTCCTGCGCGCCATGCTCGACGACCTCGCCCGCCCGGCCTGACTGCCTATTGCCCGCGACGGATGCGCGGGCGTGGACACCACGGGAGCGGGCGACACAGGAAAACGGCCGACCCCGGGTCCGGGGCCTCGCGTCCATCCGATGCTTTGCAGGTCTGCGGGCAGCCAGTCCTGTTCCCGCGCCGGGCGTGCGCCGACCGGCCCCTGGTCGGTTGCCGGATCGAGTCGCCGACCCCGTTGTGTGCAGTCAGGGGCCGTCGTTGGCCTTCCGCGCCCGACGGGCGCCTGCAGACTGGGATACATCAGCGCCGGATCATGAGCCACCACAGTCGCCTTGCGGGTTTCATCATCGATTGCCAGACCGGCGATCTGGATTCGGGTGCGGCCTTCTGGAGTGCCGCACTGGGCGTGCCGATCGCGGATCCCGACTCCGGCGGAACCGGCCAATATGCGGAGTTCGGCGATGCGCCAGGTGGACTGCATCTGGAAGTCCAGAAGGTCGATCATCCCTCGCGCGTGCACCTGGACATCGAAACCGACGACATCGGAGCCGAGGTGAAACGCCTGGAAGCCCTCGGTGCCACCCGCGTGGCATTCGTGAAGTCCCGCTGGTGGGTGATGGAGGCGCCCACCGGCCATCGGTTCTGTGTCGTGCCGATGAAGGACGAACCGCGGCGGGATGCACCCAATCGCTGGTAGTGAGCTACCAGGCTGGCCCGCAAAAGCGCAGCTGCGGGGCTGTGGCGTATCGTCTGCAACGACCCGCGCTTGTCAGCTGCCGTCGCAGCACGGTAGATGAACTCGCGGCAGACCCGGGTACCGGCCAAACGTACAGGCCGAAAGGCGAGCGCCGGCTCAGTTCTCCGCCTGTCCCAGCGCGGCCAGCGCGGCGTCGACCTGCTCGAACTCCACCCCTTCGCCGAGGCTGAGTGTCGCGTCGGCTCGGTCCAGCCGCCCCTGGCTTTTCAACCCCGCGACGCGCTGACCCGCGTCGCGGGGCGCGTCGAAGCCGGCGCTCTGCAGCAGCACCTGCTCGCCCTGCACCAGCTTGAAGTAGAACCGACCATCGTCGCCCCGGTACTGCTTGAACGCTGGCGGCAACCGCTTGCGGCTGTCGCTGGCGATGCTGGCCTGCTGGCTGCGGGACAGATCGCGAAGACCGACCGCCTCACGCAGGCGCGCCATCGTCGGCGTGGCGTGTCTGTCGCGCAGTCGGCTGGCACCGTCACGCAGGATCGCTTCGATCTCCGCCGGCCGCGCCAGCAGGGCCTCGTAGCGCTCGCGCAGCGGTGCCACCTCTTCATCGATGCGTTCCAGCAGCGCCTGCTTGGCTTCGCCCCAGCCGATGCCGTCCGCAAATGCCGCGCGCATCGCCCGGGTTTCTCCGGCAGAGGCGAACGCCTGGTAGAGCTGGAACACGTTGGAACCGTCCGGATCCTTCTCCTCGCCGGGCGCGCGCGAATCGGTCACGATCGAGCCGATCAGCTTGCGCAGGGTTTCGCGCGGTGCGAACAGCGGGATGGTGTTGTCGTAGCTCTTGCTCATCTTTCGGCCGTCGAGCCCGGGCAGCGTGGCAACGTGCTCTTCGACAACCGCTTCGGGCAGCGTGAAGTGCTCCCCATAAAGATGGTTGAAACGCTGACCGATGTCGCGGGCCATTTCGATGTGCTGGATCTGGTCGCGCCCGACCGGCACCTTGTGCGCATTGAACAACAGGATATCGGCGGCCATCAGCACCGGGTACATGAACAGACCCGCGGTCACTGCGGCATCGTCGTCCTGCTGCTCGGCGCGGTTCCGGTCTACCGCAGCCTTGTATGCGTGCGCGCGGTTGAGCATGCCTTTGCCCGCCACGCAGGTCAGCAGCCAGGTCAGTTCGGTGATCTCCGGCACATCCGACTGGCGGTAGAACCAGACCTTGTCCGGCTCCAGTCCGCAGGCGAGCCACGTCGCCGCGATCTCGAGCGTGGACCGCTGGATCCGCGATGGATCGGCGACCTTGATCAGGGCGTGGTAGTCGGCGAGAAAGTAGAAGCTTTCCGCGCCCGGCACTCGACTGGCCGCGATCGCCGGCCGGACCGCCCCGACGTAGTTGCCCAGGTGCGGAGTGCCTGACGTGGTGATGCCGGTGAGTACGCGGGTGGGCTGCATCGGAAGCCGAAGCGGAAACGGGAACGCAGTTTACCCGCAGAGCGTGCGTTCCCTCAGCCTGACATCCGGGAACGCGCTTCCCCTGCGCCTTCGCGGGCATGTTCCGGACATTTCGTTTTGGTTTCTCCGCATCCCTGCCGACGCCGGGATGCGGCGAGGGCACTCGTCGGCCTGCATCATGAGAAGACATTTCCGCGGGCGCTCAGCTTTCCCCTGGTCTTTCCCGAGAATTCGCCCACCTGCGCTCCGCTCCCTCACAACAAAAAGGCGGGCCGACTGCTCGGCCCGCCCTTGGCGGTCTGCGGCCCACGCCGCTCACTTCAGCTCGTGTGCGTCAGGCGCGCCGCGACCGCGGTATCACGGCCCGACTCGGGCCTAGTGCATCGTCCTGCTGAAGTCGCGGACTTCCTGGTCGGCCCGCTCCCGGCTCCAGCCGTAACGCTCCTGGAGCTTGCCAGAGAGATACTCGGAGTTGCCCTCTGCGACATCGAAGTCATCGTCTGTCAGGTCGCCCCACTTGGCCTGGGCCTTGCCCTTGAGCTGATCCCACTTGCCGGCAATGATGTCCTGGTTCATGTGCGTACCCTCCTGTTGCGAAAGAAAGCAGTGCCTTGCACCGCCCGATCATGTTCGCAAACACCACCTTCGCGGACGGTCACGTTTTTGTTAAGACGGAAGGTGGAGCGCACTCATCGCCGTGCGAACTGAAAATGCGAAGAGTCGCAGCAGGACGTGCGCCAGACTTCAGGCTCGGGAAAAGAAAAAGGCCGGATTGCTCCGGCCTTTCGCTAGCTGACAGCGCTGCGTATCAGCACTTGCCGTCTTTGCAGTCCTGCGCCTTGTCTTCGACCTTTTCGCCCACTTTCTGGACGTCCTTGCCAGCACCGGCCATCGTGTTGCAGGCGCTCAGGCTGCCGATCGTGAACAGCGAGAGCAATAACAGGGAAGTCAAACGCTTCATATGGATCTCCTGATGAATCGGCAAAATCGGGGGTATCACGGGGGTCGCTTTCCAGCGGCCACCGACGCATCAGACGCGACGGCGCGTGAAGCGGGCGTGCAGTTCACATCGACGAAACGCACATTTCCTGTTCCCGATCAAAGGCTTGCGCCTGAACGAAATCGCCGGGCGTCTTAACAATTGCGCGCAGCACCCGCTTTGGATGCGCAGCTCAGCCCCGCATCAGCGTGGATTTGCCGAACAGCGATTCCACGAGGTCCACCATCAGGTTCGCGGTCGCGTTGCGTGAGTCGAGCACCGGGTTCAGTTCCATGATGTCCAGCGACGCCATGCGGCCGCTGTCGGCGATCATCTCCATCACCAGTTGCGCTTCGCGATAGTTGGGGCCGCCGGGAATCGTGGTCCCCACGCCGGGGGCGATGCTGGGGTCCAGGAAATCCACGTCGAAGCTGACGTGCAGATGGGTGTTTTCGTCGACGCCTTCGAGCGCCTGTTCCATGACCCGCTTCATCCCGACTTCGTCGATGTAACGCATGTCGAAGATCTCGATGCCATGTTCCTTGACCAGGCGCTTCTCACCCTGGTCGACGGAGCGGATGCCGATCTGCCGTATATCCTTCGAATCCATCGCGGGCGAATGGCCCGACAGGTGGGTCAGCTCACGCGGCCCCAGACCACACAGGCATGCGACCGGCATCCCGTGGACGTTGCCCGAGGGCGTGACGCCGCTGGTGTTGAAGTCGGCGTGCGCGTCCAGCCACAGCACGCGCAACTGCTTGCCGGTTTCGCGGCAGTGACGTGCGACGGCCGTGATCGAGCCCAGTCCAAGGCAGTGGTCGCCGCCGAGCAGGATCGGCAGCCGGCCGCCGCGCAGTTCCGCGGAGATCGCCTCCATCGCCAGGCGGTTCCATTCGACCACCTCCGCCAGATGGCGGTAACCATCGACCGGCCCCTGCCAGGGATTTGCAGGACCGGCAAGATTTCCACGGTCGAGCACATCCACGCCACGCGCCGCCAATGCCTCGCCCAGGCCTGCGATTCGGAGTGCATCCGGGCCCAGACGCGCGCCACGATCGCCGGCGCCAATGTCGGTGGGTGCGCCAATCAGCGTCACGGGAGGAAAGCTGGTGCTCATGCGTATACGGCTCCTGTTCCGTTGCCGGCTGTCGGCATCACGGGAACGCCCCGTGTTTTCGAACAGCCCGACCGTTTGTCGAGATTCCTGAGTGACATGGCCAGGGCAGGGTCACGCCCGGCTGCGAGCGTCCTGCTCGCGTCAGCCGACCACTCTAGTGCGGTTGACCCGATCCGGCCAGCCACATGCGTGCAGCGGCAGCGTCAACTCCCCCGGCCGCATGAAGATTTTCGTTCTGGTTTCGTGAAGCATTTGCTAAAATTTCGATAAGTACGCGTCGCCCGCATCGTCGCTGGGCGGCGTTCGATACCACCATCAGGGAGCTACAACTTGAAAAAGCACCTCGCCCTCGCCCTAGCGCTGATCGCCGCCCCGCTGGCGACCTCGGCAAACGAGTTGAACTACAGCTTCATCGAGGGCGGATACATCCGCGCCGATCTCGCCGGTGATTCCGGAGACGGTCTGTTCGCCAGAGGTTCTGCCGCGTTCGGCGAGAGCTTCTATGGCCACGCCAGCTATCAGAAAGCCACCAATGATGAGCTCGGCTTCGACGTCTCGCTGGACGAGGCCACGATCGGCGTGGGTTACCGGATCGCCATGGGCGTGAACGTCGACTTCATCGCCGAAGCCAGCTACATCGACATCGGTGCCGATGTCGAAGGTTTTGGCTCCTCGAACTACGACGGGTTCCGTGCAGCGCTCGGCGTGCGTGGCCTGATGACCCCGCGACTGGAAGGAAACCTCAAGGCTTACTACACCGAACTGAGCGACCTTGACGACGGCGAACTCGGCGCGCAGGCCGGCCTCGTGTTCCACATCAACCAGACCTGGGGAATCGTCGCGACCTACGACCACACGAAATTCTTTGACGAAAACATCAACAGCGGGCGGATC
Organism: Pseudomonadota bacterium; assembly: GCA_030857025.1. Lineage (GTDB taxonomy): Bacteria > Pseudomonadota > Gammaproteobacteria > Xanthomonadales > Xanthomonadaceae > Lysobacter_K. Next base: position 178,487 of record JALYOF010000051.1, read on the forward strand.
GGCGTACGCGCCAGCTTCTGAGATCCACCTGCGCTGCTCTCAAAAGTCCCGGCTTCAGCCGGGATTTTTTTTGTCCATATCCGACGCAACGGCTTTCCGTATCCTGGGCCTCCCGTCGGACCATGCCGCCCCGCGATGCCGTCGATCATCCGGAATTTCGCCCGTGCTGGGCACCCAGCCCGCACCGGATGCGGCTGGGAGTCTCAGACAGGAACGGGTAAAACGGTATGTGGTGCCGGCTGTCGGAATCGAACCGACGACCTACTGATTACAAATCGGGCTCAGTTTGCTATGCCCTGACTTGCTTTCAGGTGGCAAACACGCGCTTACAAGCTTGGAAATGCGCGACATATTGGGAATGAGTCAGATGGTCTGACGTGCAGTCGGCTGTATCGATGTGCGCCCGAAACCGTGTCCGGCTCGTGACCAATCACCCGGAGCATCTCCCATGAAAGCAAAGATCACCCAGGCGCTCGTTGAGCGGGCGCCAACACCAGAACGTGGCCGATCGACTCTGCACGCCGACCCCGAATTAAGGGGATTCTATCTCATCGTGACACCCACTCGCCGGTCCTACTACGTCCAGTCGATGGTGAACGCCAAGCAGGTCAGGACCAAGATCGGCGACCACCCGTCGCTGAGCGCCAAGGACGCCAGGTCGCTCGCCGCCAAGACGCTCGTCGGGATGCGGGCCGGAACCAACCCGAACGAGGAGCGCAGGAAGGCACGGGCGAAGGGCATCACGCTGCGGCAGTCGCTGGAGCTACACCTCGCCGCCAAGCCGCTCTCCGAGCGCACGAAGGAGGGCTACAGGTACAACTGCGATCAGTACCTATCGGACTGGCTCGACAAGCCTCTGGCGGAGATTGGCGCAGATCGCGCCGCCGTTCGCGAGCGCCACAACAAGATCACCAAGCAGAACGGTTCGACCACGGCTGACAGCACCTTCCGCGTCTTCAGGGCTGTCTACAACCGCGGGCTTCGCGAGCACCCCGACCTGCCCGCCAACCCCACAGCGAACGTCGACTTCCACGGGCAGAAGCGCCGCAAGGTGGACGCCAACGCCGACAAGCTGGGCACGTGGGGCAAGGCGGTGCTCAGGCTTTCCCCGATCCGCCGCGACATGCACCTTTTCTTCCTACTCACGGGCATGCGCCGCGGCGCTGGCCTGACGGCCAGACGCGAGGACCTCAACTTGGGCGGCGACGTCCTGCACGTCCCCAAGCCGAAAGGCGGCGCAGCCAGGCGGTTCGACCTGCCCCTGTCCGCGCCCCTGCGGGATCTGCTAGCCCACCGCACCGCGGAGAACGTCAAGGAGTACCGCAAGACGCCGTGGCTGTTTCCGTCGAACTCGAAGGCCGGCCATGTCTCAGAGGTGCAGCAGACGGAGCTGGGCGACCTCACAGGGCACGCCCTCAGGCACAGCTACGCCACGCTGGCGCTTGAGTCGGGTGTGCCGCTAGCCGAGCTCAAGTTCCTGCTAAACCACGCCGCCTCCGACGTCACCTTCGGCTACCTCGCCCCGTCGGTGGACCACCTGCGAATCCACCAGGAGAAGGCGTCGGCCTACGTGCTCGACAAGCTCGGCCTGAAGCACGAGCCAGGCATCTGGCCACCGACGCTGATCCAGGCCGCCCCAGGCGCTTTCTGAGGTCCGCGACGGCCTCGGCGCTGCCTAGTTGCAGCCCGAGGCCGATTGGTCCGTGTAAGACATCTGGAGCGATCCGAACAACGGCGATGACGACTTAGATGCTTAAGGGTTTTGTTTCGGTGCTTTTCGATGCAACATGATTTGCATCGACGGCGCGTCTGCCGACGAAAAGGGGAGCAGGCCCCAAAACAATCTTGACGTGCCCCCAGAGACAACTGGGACCAGCATGGCCTCCGCGACGCACAGCGGGAACACCAGCAGAACGAGGCGCAACGCCTCGGGGCACATCGCCCACTGGGAACCCGTTTGCGGAGTCCGTCCCAATGCTTACCCCTGAAGATCTCAATGACCTGCACAAGCTGGACGACGACGTGCTCGTCAACGTCAGGCTAGCGGCAGCTTTCCTGAGCCTCAAGACCACCACGCTCGACTGGAACCGAAACAACGCACCCCACCGCGGACCCAAGTGGCACGTCATAGGTAGCCGCATGGTCCGCTACCGCATGGGCGACCTGCGCGCTCACGTCACCCAGAAGGGTGGCTGACCGATGGACAGGTCCGGAAATGAAAACGCCACCGATGGGGGAGGACCATCGGGGGCGCCAGAGCAGGTCCATCGCAAGAGCATGACCGTGTCACCAGTCACCTCCGATGATGCCGAGCCCGCTGCGCCTTGTACGCCCTTGTTTGGCGCCCAAATCGAGGCGCTGATCCGCGCCGGCCTGGCAGTGATCCCCGTCATCGGCAAGGTGCCACGCGACAGGAAGTGGCAGCTGAAGGACTACGACAGCAGTGCAGAGGTCGCAGCGGCCAACGCCCGCGGCCACAACCTCGGCGTGAGACTGGCCGATAGCGGCTGGCTGGTCGTCGACGTCGACCCGCGCAACGGTGGCGACGAGTCCTTCGAGCGGTTCCGGTCCGACGCTGGCATCGCCCTGGATGACTACCCGTTCGTCCGTACGGGCGGCGGTGGACTGCACGTCTACATGCGGCTGCCGGACGGCTTCGAGGCCGTGACGCACCACGACCGCTACCCTGGCATCGATTTCAAGACGTCAGGCCAGGTCGTCGCGCCGGGCTCGATCCACCCCGAGACGGGGAAGCCCTACGTCGGCGTCAACATGGACCTCCTCGCCCTCGAGATTCCCGCGACCGATGCCGCCCTGTCCGTACTTCAGCAGCGCCGGGCGAAGGCAAATGACGACGGTGGATCGGACCGCGCAGGCGATCTGACCCCGAGAATGCTCAAGGGCAACCTCGACCAGCTCCAGGCGGACGACTTCACGCACGACCCTTGGCTCGAACTGATGATGGCCTCGCACCACGCCACCAACGGCGAGGGCCGCGAAGAGTTCATCGAGTGGTCCACGCAGGCCGCAGGGTACAGCGACCACGATGAGCTCATCGGAAAGCGCTGGGATTCGTTCCGCGTCGGCCAGGGCGGCGTCACGGTGGCGACCCTCTTCAAGCGCGTGATCGAGGCGGGAGGTTCTCCCTTCGACAAGGCCGAGGCTGCCGACGACTTCGATGAGTACGTGCCCACCGAAGCCGAGCTGGCGACGGAAGCAGGTGCGAAGAAGCGCTGGAACCTGGTCACGCTCGAGCAGCTGGCCGGCATGCCGCCGCCGAGGTGGATCGTCGACGAGACGTTGCAGGAGCAGAGCATCGCGGTGGTCTACGGTCCGCCGGGCGCTGGCAAGTCATTTCTCGCCATCGACTTCGCCCTCTGCATGGCGTCGGGCATCTGCTGGCACGGTCGCAAGGTCGAGCAGGGCAACGTGCTCTACGTGGCTGCCGAGGGTGCACGGGGCCTCGCCAAGCGCACGCAGGCCTGGCTGCTGCATCACGCGCTCAGCGTGGTGCCGACGGCGTTCCAGCTGGTACTCGACGAGCTCAACCTCGCCAACCCCGCGGAAGCTAAGGCCTTCATCGCTTTCGTGGAACGGGAGCACGGTCGAACGCCATTCAAGCTGGTGGTGATCGACACGCTGTCGCAGACCTCCACGGGCGCCGACGAGAACAGCAACACCGAGATGGCCGCGTACTTCAAGCGGGTGCAGGCGCTCGTCAACGCGACCGGCGCGACGGTGATCGTGGTGCATCACTCCGGCAAGGACGCGAGCAAGGGCGAGCGCGGCGCCTTCGCTATCAGGGCGAACATCGACACAAGCATCGAGGTGAAGCGCACTGGCGAGGGCACCTCGATCGCCCTGACGCTGCGGAAGCAGAAGGACGGCGAGGACGGCGCACTCATGGAGCTCGAGATGGTGAAGCTCCACTTCAACGGTGGCGACGGCACGCCGACCTCGTCCTTGGTACTGCGATCGTCGACGCGCGTCATCGAAGAGAGCGATCAGGCCTTCCGCGAAGACAGGATGACCTACGACTGGATCGCCAAGTGGGTCAGGGAAAACGGCACGGACGGTCATGCGCCCTACGCGGAGCTGGTCAAGGCTCGCGCCGAGAACGCAGGGGTCAAGACGCAGGCGATGCGAGGCACGCTGGACAGGATGTTCGCCGACGCCGGCAGCGGGGCAGTCTGCTCGGACGGCACGGTCCTCCGGCTCAGGGCCCGCGACGCCACAAACAGCCGCAGCCCCAAGGACGTGTGCCTCGAGGGAGGACCTGGGGATGAGTAAGCGGATTCGTCCAGAGCTTCGATATTTGATTTGCAACCGATTCGCACTTCGCGCGTCTTGCAGACGCTCGCGAATCGCGCGAATCGAATCAGGTTCGGATTCGCGATTGAGATTTCCCTCTGCGAATCGAAACGCCGAAAGCTAAGCACCACAAGGATTCGCGCGTTGCGAATCGATTCGCGAATCGAGCACGAACCGATTCGCAAACCGTTTCGCAGCGGGAGTTTCTAAAACATGGCCGAAGAGAGCCCCACTACCCGCACCAACCCCGATCCACCCATCGCAACCGCCAGGAGAACGACCATGTCACCTCAGAGCTACTTCCACCACCGCCGCCGCAACAACTTCATCGCCCTGTCCCTGGGCATCGCCATGTTTGCCCTGTCCGTCTGCCTCGGCACGCTATGACGAAAGCCGCCAAACAGCACATCCGTTGGCACTACGCGCGCGAGGCACCACACCGCCTAATCGCTGATTAGTGGGTGCGGCTCCAGAAAGGGTTAAAAGAAAGGCCCGCACATAGCGGGCCTCTTCTTTAGACACGCACCAGCCACCGTGAACGCGTCGCACAGCGGAGTGAGACGGCGGGTTGTAAGCCCTGCTGAATTCCACTAGTCTGGTTTTGGATCTCAACGGCGGCTCGTCCGCTTATAGGATCCACCCGGGCGCCTTCTGGCGCCCTTTTTTTTGCCTCAACTACAGGCGCACGATCCCTTGGGGATCATTCGCACTGGCTGATGTGCACATAACGGGCCCAAGCCTGTCGAAGTATTTCCAGCCGCCAGATTTTTTCATGTACGCGTTGGGTACAGTGTTTTGGTACAGGAGAAAAGCCGCTAAATCGGCAGCCTGAACAAATAACGAGTGCCGTGAATCCCGATACACAGGGTCCTCGACCACCTTCGTGAGAAGCAGCGAGCGAAAGCCGCCCACCTGGCTTGGCACGGGATTGTGGCGTCGCATCCTCCGCATCAGACCCGTGAGCTTCTGCATCGGCAGGCCGTCTGGATAGATCATTCCGCGCTCATCTGCGTTGACCTGCGATGGGAAATTACGATGGCGAATCGTATTCTCGAATCGCTGGATTAGCGCTTGCCATCCCTTCTCAAAGGGATCGTAGCTCTCAGGCTTCCCTTGCTTATCGACGATGACGTTGATGATGCTAATGCCTTGTAGGCGAGCGATCTCGTCCGCGAAGTGGCGAAGCATCGTTAAACGATCATGCCTACGTATTCGCCCCAGCGAACCGGGCTTGCTGATGAAGTGCGCCGCGTGAATTTCTTCGCGAAGCTTCAGGCCGAAGCGTCCTCGCATTTTTGCGCGATACGCCACGAGCGCATCAAGCGCAGGGATCCAGGTCAGTTCGTGTATGACCACACCTGACAGCATGAAATAGCGGGTCGGTGAGCCCTTCATCCCAGGGTCGCCGCTTTCATCCACGTACATCACGAACATCGCTGCATCTCCATCCCTTGAGCCGCCGATTTTGCACGGCCTGCATGCATAGCGCGAACTACCCACTCCCTAACTTCCGATCCGTCGCTCCAGTGCGCGCAGGCCTTGCCGCTCATGTGCATCGCCAGCCGGCGCGCTGGCCGAACACGGCGGGACAACACCAGGAGGTTACGCGCGCGCAAAAGCGCGGCCGAATAGCTCTGTACACCCCCGGAGTTAGTCGCGATGTCCTTCAAGTTCACCAAGCCGATGCAGGCCAAGTTTCTCGACGCGCTGGCGAAGTCGGGCAGCGTGGATCGCGCCTGCGAGGCCATCAACGTCTCCTGGCAGCTGGTCTACCGCCTGCGGACCGAGAACGCCCCCTTCCGAGCGGCTTGGGTGGAAGTGATCTCCAACGCGTTCAACAAGCACGTCGCCAAGGTGGCGATGCGCGCCAGCGCGGGGCTCGAACCGTGAACCCGCTGACGAAGTTCACGCCGCAGGTGAAGGAGCGCTTCCTCGAGGTGCTCGAGGACACCTGCACCGTCAAGACGGCGTGCGAGGCGGTCGGCATCAGCCGCAACCTCGCCTACAACCACAAGAAGGCCGACCTGGAGTTCTCCCACGCTTGGAACGCCGCCATCGAGCGCGCGCTCGACGCCCTGCTCGGCACCGCATACACCCGCGCCACCGAGGAGAAGTCGGACCAGGTGCTCATCACCCTGCTCCGCTTCCGCTACGGCGACCAGATGCGCGAGCGCCTGTCCGTCCAGGTCGAGCAGACCACCGGCCTGGACCCAGATGCCCTGCTTCAAATGAGCGCTCCGGATCGACTGGCATTGCAGCAACTGCTCGGCAAGTACACACAGGCCGAACAGATCGCCCATGGCGATCACCAGGCGGCCTTGGTGCACAACGATGGCCAGACGTGACCGAGCACAGGCCAAGGCGCCGCCTCGGGCTCTGACGATCGCTGAGACGCTCGCGAAGCTGGTCATGATCGACCGATCTTTGGACGCCATGTGCCAGACGGCGCCCAAGGCGGTCGTCGCGCTCGGTGGGCGCGATGCGATCCAGGCGTGCAGCCAGATGACATGCATCGGCCCAGTGCCCCGCCTGACCGCCGATGAGTGGGAGCGACTCGCCACCGAGCACGCCGATGGGCAACGCGACGCCGCACGGCCGAAAGACTTCTATAACGATCAAACGCACAGGGCCTAGCGGGGTACCTGTGCAGCCGAGGGCGAAGGCTCGACCCGGTGGTCTCCATCCACCGGGTCGAGTCCTAGCTTCCATGACGTCCACTAATTGATCGTCAGTGGGTAGAAGGGCGGCAAGTGCTGGCGCGGCTGCTTGTCGCCCCTCCTGCTTGCGACCAGACACGGCTGGTGCACGAGAGGGTTACGCGACGACCAAATCGCGACCGAATGATCGCAACCTGGTCGTGCGATGGCGCACGACCTGTCCTCGGGTGAGGGCGTGCTAGCTGCCCGCAATGGGTGGCGCGACCAGGGATCGATTCCTCGACCCCAATGGAGCACGCCCCATGAAGACCGAACTCAAGCGCAATCTCCCATTCCTCACCGTCCAGCAGGTTGGCGAGCTGGCCTCGTTGATCGACTCCACGCACAAGCGAACCATCAAGGCCATCGAGCGCCTGCAGAAGGACATCGACACGCAGAAGGCGTCCATCGCCAACCGCTGGAAGAACGCCCAGATCGGTGAGAACTACAAGCGCGACATCCAGGGCCAGGAGACCAGGGCGGCCATCCTGACCATCCGGAAGAACTCCGAGAAGGAACTCGACACCCTGTTCCTCGAGGCAGGTGCGACGCACCGTCAGATCGTCGCGCAGGGCGTGTTCTACGACAGCCCCGTCAAGACGCTGGCACGTGCCGGGCTGGGCGACGCGAAGCGCACCGACTACCTGCACCAGCTCAAGAGCGCTGGCCCCACAGAGGTCGCGCACATGGGCCAGGTCGCCGTGTCTACCCGCAACGTCACTCTCGCCGCCGCGTTGCTGACCGTCATCGACGGGTTCCAGACCGCCAACCGTCCGTTCACCGCCCACCACCTGGCCGAATCCTTCGAGCACGAGGACTTCGTCAAGGTGCGCGAGTACCTGAAGATCGCCGAGCACCGCTTCCAAGGCACCGTGATCGCGGTCCGCACCTGGCTGGCCGACAAGGCGAATCCGATGCACACCGTCAGCCTCGGCTTGATGGCCCGCACCCTGGACGAATCGGTCCTCGATGACCTGGAGGCCGCCGATGCACGCTGAGCAGCTCAGCCTTGACGACCGCATGACCTGGGCCGCTCTGGCAGCCGTGGTCGGCGCCATCCACGACGGCCCCGAGGTCGCAACGGAAAGCCGGTTGTTCGCCCGCCTCGAGGCCGCCTGCCGCTCCTTCGGGGTGCCTCGCGAGAACTTCGACCAGTGCGCGAAGCTGATGGACTTCCACTACTACCGACCGTGGGACTGCTACGTCGGCAAGGACGAGTTGAGCCTGATGGAGCAGCCAGCGCGCGGCTGCGGTGTCCTCCACTAGCGCTGCCTGTTGTCAAGACGTGTCCAGAGAAAAGGCCCGCACTATGCGGGCCTTTCCTTTCAATCGCTTGGGTGTGCAGAGCAGCTAATCCGGTGTCAGGTGACGTCTCTATCGGGGAATTGTCAGCCTAGACGACCTTTAGGCTCGATTCTGTGGGGGCTGACGGTTCTCATCCTGCGCGACACGATACCCCTACAACGAAGGGGTGCATCAGTGCGTCCAGGGCTCGGATGAACTCAACTTCCGATCGCTTTCCAGCGTCCCTTCGGCTATTCTTTACGTCAGGAATCTCATAGTGCAGTCAATGATGGCAAGACCAATCGGGATCGATCTTTTCGCGGGAGCCGGTGGGCTCAGCCTGGGTTTTGAGCAAGCCGGCTTCGATCTCGCCGCTGCCGTCGAGATCGACCCGGTCCACGCGGCGATCCATGAGTTCAATTTTCCCCGCTGCAAGGTCATCCCAAGATCCGTCACGGACCTCACGGGTGACCGTATCCGCGCCGTGGCGGGCATCGGAAATAAAAAGGTCGATGTCGTTTTTGGCGGCGCGCCATGCCAAGGCTTTTCGATGATCGGGCAGCGGGCACTGGACGATCCCCGCAACTCCCTGGTCAAGGACTTCGTGCGTATCGTTCACGAACTCGACGCAGACTATTTCGTCTTTGAGAATGTAAAGGGTCTAACGCTCGGCAAGCATCGGAAGTTTTTGGACGAACTCATCGCGGCATTCGGACGGGTTGGGTACGAGGTTCGCAAGGATTGGAAGGTGCTCAACGCATGTAACTACGCAGTCCCCCAAGATCGTCAACGACTGTTCCTGCTGGGTGCGAAGCAAGGCCTCAAGGTGCCGGAGTACCCGGAGGCGATCAGTGCCAAGCCGGGCAAGGCCGCAAATGGCCTCCCGAGCGGACCGACATGTCGCGATGCCCTCGGTGATCTGCCGGACGCGGAACAATTCAATACGTTGCTGGATAGCGACGAAGTTGAGACGAGAAAGTGGGGCAAGCCAAGCGAGTATGCCCAGCTAATGCGCTGTACTGATGCCGCCGGCTGGATGCACGGGTACAAGCGTGATTGGAATCCCTGCGTGCTTACGGCCAGCCTTAGGACGGATCACACGGCCATATCTAGGCGCCGTTTCGGGGAGACCGAGCCGGGAGAAGTCGAACCTATATCCCGTTTCTTTAGGTTGCCCTCAAAGGGGGTATCCAACACTCTCCGTGCAGGAACTGACGCTGCGCGCGGCGCGTTCACGAGTCCGCGGCCGATCCACTATAAGTACGACCGCTGCATCACGGTTCGCGAGATGGCTCGGTTACACGGATTTCCCGATTGGTTCCGATTTCACGAGACCAAGTGGCACGGAGCAAGGCAGATCGGCAACGCTGTGCCGCCTCCCTTGGCACGAGCAGTGGCCGGCCAGGTCCTTCATGCCATGGGCGTCGCGCCCACTAAGCCGCGCGAGACGATAGGTCTTGGTGACCCTGCACTTCTCACCATGGGCATGTCCGAAGCGTCGAGCTATTGGGGGATCGCGGCGCCAATCGGTAAACGCGACCGCAAGAGCGGAGCCACGAAGCGCACGCAACGTGAGATCGAAGATTCACTCACTTGATGAAGATGAACCTTCTCACTTGAACTACGTCGATGGCGTCGATGTCGTGATGGTGAGGGGTGAATTCCACAATCCAGATCTCGTTTGTCACCTTATCGAGCCACAGGCATAAGCTGCGAACGGCGACACCAGTCATCGGCGGATCCACGCGGTACCTGCCCAAGCAATGCAGTCCGTAGGTATTTAAGTTCAACACCTGCGACCACGAAATATTGTCTTGTCCGCCCTTGCCTGAGATGGGGACGATGACACCAGTCTGACCCTGCAGTCCCGCCAGAACTTCATCCACCTCAACTTGGCCATAACCGACGCTGGTTCGATGGTGCCCTTGAACTGGCGTTGCCTGGAAGCCGAGCATCTGGTTGATCAGCCCCGCGTATCGCACTCTTGCGAAGACTGCCTGCTCGTCGGTGCCCATGAGGCTTGACGTGAAGGACGGCGCTTGATCGATCACATATTCAATAGCAGGCGGAGGGGACACGATGGCGTTCAGATCAATAATGTTCTTCCGGCGCGTCTTTCGGAACACGTAACGGCCCTTTCCGGTGGGGAGCCATGTGATCGGAAATACTTGCATTAGCTCCTGCGGAAAATCGCGCCGCGCATCATAGACGTACTTGATATCTGGAATGTTCTTGATCGACTTTGAGATCACACCATCCTGCAACGCTTGTGTAGCCGCGTCACGAACGTCATCCAAGGTGAAGGGGAGGACATGGGGAAGGGTGCTGGGCGTGTAGCTGCGGGTGAGCGCCCGGAAGAGGTACACGACGACCCAGTCGTACTCACTGAAGGCGTTGGATATCGCGGGCGGAGTGTGCGGCAAGGCCATCTCTAGTCCTGATGTGAGTTGATGCACCAAGTTTCACATGCCGCGACACGGAGGTCTAAGACCTTGTCGCCGGACTGTCCACCGACGAACTCGCAGTGCGCGCTCGGACGCCACTTTAGGCAACGCGACACAATGGCAGCACGCTCCCTCCGGATTCGCGAGATGGCCAAGAAGATCAATCCCACCTGGGAGGGCAAGACGTCCTTCCTGCCAGGCATGCCCGACGACCTGAGCCAGCTGCCGACGCTGCACTACCAAGCGATCGAGGGGCGAGTGTTCACGCTGATGAGGTGGCCGAACGAGTCAGTCGCACACGGGGAGATTCCCCTGACGCAGCTTGAGGACCTGGTCGGCAAGGGCATGATCGAGGAAGGCTGGTACGACGCCGCGGGCGAGTACCTCGGCGAGACCCTGCCCGAATCGCTCTAGTTTGTTAGCTTGCAAAGAAAAGGCCCGCATTGCGCGGGCCTCTTTTATTGAGCATGTACTGTTCAACAATGGTCGATTCGTGATCGAGAGGATGCCGCTACGCCGCCTTCTTGGCCTGACGATTCAGCCATGCCATCGCCGCCTCTTTTTCCTTCTCCCGCTTCAGGTCGAAGTCCTTGAACCAACCCTCCCAATCCTTGCGAGCGGCTTCGATGCGGTGAGCTACCGACGCCGAGGCAAGGAAGCAGTCGTTGCGGGAATTGTGTGCGGTCAAGAACACATACCAGTCGGAACCAAGGCACTTGTTCAGCACAATTGCCGCCTCAATGACGTCGTGATCGACTTCCAAGTCAAGCTCCTTGACCAAGACTGCTGCGAGTTCGTCCGACGTGGACTTTGACCTCTTCTTGAGCGCACGAGCGAGCACGATGAGGGCGTCGATGTCGCCATACTCGTGCTCGGCCTCCAGCGCACACATTACGTCATCGCAGAGTTCGTCGAACGCCCAGCTGAACTTCTTGGCACGCGTGTCGCTGCTATTGTTGTTGCTCATGTCTTTTCTCCAGCTGGCCGCAGGAGGTGGGCCAGTGGATAAGGACAGTAAGCACGATGGAGGTGAGTTTATATATTCATTTCTCGGAACTGCTTCTGACCCCGCAGAACCAACAAACGTTTACATACAGGCGGCACAGGGGCGTGCTACGTCCGGCAGAACTCTTCGGAGCTTCTGTTGCTAGACCGTGTTTAGGCGGTTCCAGAAGCAACTTAGGCCGACTGCGAAGTCGGCCTAAGTGCTTGATCTACATGGTGCCGGCTGCCAGAGTCGAACTGGCGACCTACTGATTACAAATCAGTTGCTCTACCAACTGAGCTAAGCCGGCGTGGCCGCCATTCTAACCGGTGCGACGCCCGTGCCGCCGCCGATGGGCAGCCGACCCGTGCAGCACTAGCGCCAGGTGCTGCAATCGACCTCACGCGCCTCCGGGGCGGCGGCCAGAGTTTCGAGCCGCTGCGGATCGGCATCAGCAGCTACGACATCCAGCCAGAAGACGGGCGCGCCGGTGCCGATGGGTTCTGCGCGCGCGGGAAAGCCGGCGGCCAGTAGCTTGTCGGCGTGCTGGCGCGCCGGGGCTTCGGATGCGAACCGCCCCAGTGCAAGAGACCTGGCGTAGCGACCCTCGCGCACGATGAACTGATCCTTGAACCCTGCCTCGGCAATGCGCTCGGACATTGCCTGCACCTGTTCCATGTCGTCGAACGGCGGCAGCCAGACCTTCCACCCGCGGAATGGCGGGCCGCCCTGGGCGCGCGGACTCACGCTGACGGATGGCGGCTGCAATCTTTGTCCTGCCTGTGCGGCTGCCTCTTCGCTGGCGTACGGGCCATAGATGGCGCAGTACTCCGCCGCAGCCGCTTGCTGCTCACTCGACGCTGCGTTCTGCCCGCCCGCCACGGGCGCAGCGGGAAGTGACTGGTCGGCAAGCAGCAGCCGCGGTATCGGCTGCGACACCGCATCCGCCGACGCTGTCGCTCCGCCGTCCTCCGGCTTCGGCCTTGCCAGCCACCAGGCCGCAATGCCGATATTGAGGATGAGCAGCAGGACGATGATGGCGCGGATCAGCATGCCCGGATTGTATCCAGCCGCGTCACCGCGCGGACTCGGCTGCGGCCCAGATCGCAAGTCCGTCCAGCACCAGGTCCGGAGTCCAGTTCGCCCCGGGCAGCATGGGCCACAACGGTTCGGCGCCGCCGCCGTGCAGGTGCAGGACCGGTTCGCGTCCGAGTTTTTCGCGGGCCTTGGCGATGCTGCGCTCGACCAGCCCCAGCGCCGCGCCATCGCAGCCGGCCGCCAGCGCATCGACCGTATTGTCGGCGAAGTCGCAGGGACGGCCGCCGTCGATCGGCAGATGCGGCGCCCGGGCGTGCAGGCCGTCCCGCATCGTGGCCGGCGAGGGGGCGATGAGGCCGCCGTGGTGCCGCCCGGATGCTTCCAGCAGGTCGATGGTCAAGCCCGTTCCGACGCCACAGACCAGTGCGTCCGAGCTGCCGATGGCATGGACGGCAAGCAAAGCCAGGAACCGATCGACGCCCATCTGCCGTGGTTCCGGGTAAGCGATGCGGACAGCGCCGAACTGCGGCTGGGTCCGGGCGAGCGACACCCGTTCGCAGCGCCGGGTCAGTGCGTCGAGCACCGCTACCCGCAGGGCTTGGTCGGCGACGCTGGCCAGATGCGCCACGCCGAATCGAGGTGGCAGCACATCGGCGATGGCCTCCGCAATGTCGCCGCCGCGGTGTGGGATCGCCACTATCGCGCCGCGGATGCCGTCCGGATGAAGGGGCGCGCACTTGAGGCGGGTGTTGCCGAGGTCGAACAGCCAGTCGCTCACGCCGGACTGCCCGCCACGCAGCGGACGCTGACCTCGCCCGAATGGACGCTGTGTTCGCGTCCGTCGGCCGTGCGCACGCGCAGTGCACCGTCGGCGGCCAGCCCCAGTGCCACGGCCGTCCGGACAGTGCCTTCGTGCAGCGCCACGGCCCGCATCTTCAAAGCATCCAAGGCTGCATAGCGGCCGAGGAATGGCGCCAGGCCCGCCGCGTCGAACTCGTCCAGCGCCGGCAGCCAGCGATCGAGCATCGACGCCGCAATCCTGTTGCGCAAAGGAGGGTCACTCGCGGGCGACAACTGCGCGAGGTCGCACCAGGGCTGATCGATGGTCGCTCCCGTTGCAGATGGCATGGACACGTTGAGTCCCAATCCGATCACCGCACGCACCGGCCCGGCATGTTCGCCGCCGCCTTCGACCAGTACACCCCCGAGTTTGCGCAGTACATCGCCATCGGGCACGACAAGATCGTTGGGCCACTTCAGCCGGACCTGCGTGAAACCCTGCGCGTGCAGTGCTTCCACTGCAGCGATTCCGGCCACAAGACTGAGGCCTCCCAGCCGCACCAGTCCGCCTGCGAACGTGCGCGACACCGACAGGTACAGGTGCGCGGCCAGCGGCGAAGCCCAGTTGCGACCACGCCGGCCGCGTCCGCCGGTCTGGCGCTCGGCGAGCAGCACGTCGGTCATCCCGTCGGCTGCAGGTTGCTGGCGCAGAAGCTCGCTGTTGCTGGAGTCGATCGACCAGGCCACGTCGATGGACGTAATCCGCGCACGGACTTCTGGAGCCAGCGCGGCCGCGATGGCTTCACTGTCGAGCAGTTGCGTCGGGCGGGCCAGCGCGTACCCCTCGCCCGGGCGCGCCTGGATCTCCACGCCGGCTTCGCGCAACGCTTCTATCCGTTTCCAGACCGCTGCGCGGGTCAGTCCGGTGGCCCGGGCCAGATCGGCGCCGGAGGTCGGCCCGGCAGCAAGCGTCTCCAGCAGTGCGCGCTCGTCCATCATCTGCGCCGCCACCGATACAAGCGCCTGGCGTGGGCGAACCTGGGCTCCGCCCCGCTCCACAGCCGGCGGAGATTTCCTCGATGCGCCAGCACCAGCAAAGTGACGGACGCCACTGCGAACCAGAGCCTCGGCGGCTCAGCTCCGGTCCACCATGCGAGCGGTGGAAGAAGCACGGCGCCCGCGACGATCGACAGTCCCGCATGCCCGCTTCGCCACCACACCAGCAGTCCCACCATCAACCAGGCGACGGCCGCGGCGGGCCAGAGCACCAGCAGCGAGCCCGTTAGCGCCGCGCTTCCCCCGCCGCCGCGAAACCGGTGCCATACAGGCCATACGTGTCCGGCGAGCACTGCAAACGCAGCCAGATAGCCGTGCGCGGTGACCGATATCGGATCGCCGACCGGCGCGTGACGCAGTGCCAACCACACGGCGATCGCGCCTTTGGCGAGGTCGAACGCAATCCATGCTGCGGTGAAACCGCGGCCATGGCCCGGCAACTCCGCGGACCAGGCATCCGCGGCCGGCGACCGGGCCGCAATTGCGCGCAACAGTCGCGCGCCCGACAACGAGCCGATCAGGTAGGCACCGATGATCAGCATCACGCTGATCGGTGCAATGGGTGACAAGGGCAGCATCAACGGATTATGCCGCTGCTGGCGTCCAGTAGCGGCCGGCCCTGAATGGAACTGGCGCCTCGCCGCGGATTTGCCGTTAGAATTGCCTGGAGCGGTGCCCCGAACCGCTTGCCAGGACGCTGCCATGATCCGGATTTCGCTGCTCGTGATATTCGTCGCCCTTCTGTTGGCCAGCCCCGCCGCGATCGCGCGCGACCTGGGCATGGACGCTGCGGCAGACGAAGCCTGCCTTGAGAAACACGACGAGAAGGGTGCCTCCGCCAGCGCAAGCGTGACCGGCAAGAAGGTGCCGGCGCGCGAGACCCGCGCCAGGCCTTCCGCAGGGGGCAGTGTTCCCGTCGGCCGCCCGAGTTCACCCCGCTGGCACAGCTTCCTTCCGGGCATGTTCCGCTAGGCAGTCGAGGTTCGCCGCTTGTTCGACCTGCTGCGCCGGCTCCGGCGCGCGCCTGAACCGATCGATCCGATCGTCTGGCGCGAAGCGTGCGCGGCAGTTCCGTGGGCGGCGGCGCTGGATGAGATCCGCAACGCACGGCTGCAATCGCTCGCGGCGTGCTTCCTGCACGCGAAGACGATCACCCCGGTGGGCTCGCTCAAGCTCGACGACTGCCAGCGCTGCATGCTCGCGGCCCTGTGTTGCCTGCCGGTGCTGGAATTCGGCGAACACGGGCTGGACGGCTGGTCGCAACTGATCGTCTACCCGGAAGCCTTCCGGGTGCACCGCAGCCACATGGATGCGGCCGGCGTGCTGCACGAGGGACAGGACGAGCTGATCGGCGAAGCCTGGGGAGAGGGGCCGGTGATCCTGTCGTGGGCGGACGTGCTGGCCGATTGCCAGGATCCACGGGACGGTTTCTGCGTCGCCGCCCACGAAATCGCGCACAAGCTGGACCTCCTGGACGGCGTTCTGGACGGGACGCCACTGTTGCCACGCGAATGGCAACGCGAGTGGGCGCGCGACTTCCAGCAGGCATTCGACCGGCTTTGCGATCAAGTCGACGACGATCACGAGCCGGCCATCGACAGCTATGCGGCTGAAGCTCCCGAGGAGTTCTTCGCGGTCGTCACCGAGTACCACTTCAGCGATCCGGTGCGCCTGCGAAGCGCGATGCCGAAAATCGCCGATCATCTTTCAAGGTTTTATGGGCCGCCGCCATTCTCGGCCGCCGGATCGACAGCGATGGACACCGCCTGAGCCAGATCGAATCAGTACCCGCCGCTACAGCCTCGGCGGCAGATGCACCTCGAATCGCGCGCCGCCGAGCTCTTCCGACGGGCGCACGTCGAGCGTGCCCCGATACGCGCGCACGATGTCCTGCACGATTGCAAGGCCGATGCCGTGGCCCTGCACGCGCTCATCGCCACGCACGCCGCGCTGCAGGATCAGCGCCACCTTTTCCGGCGGAATACCCGGGCCATCGTCGTCGACCGCGAACAGCAGGCCGGGGCGCCGGTTGGGTGCGGTCTCACCGGACTTGACGGTCAGCAGCACCCGGGATTTCGCCCACTTGAAGGCGTTTTCGAGCAGGTTGCCAAGCAGTTCCTGCAGGTCGCCAGCCTCGCCGTGGAACTGCACGCCCTCCGCCACATCGAATTCGCACAGCACGCCCTTGGCGGCATAGACCTTCTCCAGGCCGCGCACGATCACTTCGGCGTGCGGCTCGATGCCGATCGGCGCGGCGAACAGCGCGTGCCCGCCGCTGGCGGCGCGCGCGAGCTGATAGGAGACGATGTCGTTCATACGACGCAGTTGCACCGCCACTTCCTCGCGCAGTTCGGCATCGCCGGCCGCGTCGGGTGGCTCATCGTTCTCCAGCCGCGCCCGCAGCACCGCCAAAGGCGTCTTCAGGCTGTGCGCCAGGTCGGCCAGGGTGTTGCGTTGCTGGTCGAGGTTCTGGCGCTCACTTTCGATGAAGGCGTTGATGCTTTCGGTCAGCGGCTCCAGTTCGCGCGGATGCTGCTCACTCATCCCGGACGCTACGCCGCGCTGGACCCTCTTGAGCTCGTCGATCACGCGCCGCAGCGGTCGCAGGCTCCAGCGCAGGATCAGCGCCTGCAACAGCAGCAGGATCAGTCCCGCACCACCGAGATACCTCCAGAGCGCTTCGCGGAACACCCTCACCTGCTGCCGCAGCATCGTGGTGTCTTCGAGGATGTAGATCGTGTACGGAAACTCGGCGCGGGCGTCGCCGCCGGCATCCCAGATGACGCCGTAGCCATAGCGGTACGCTTCTCCGGGCCTGCCGCCGAGCTCGGTGATCGGAAGCGGACCCTCGAAGGTCTCCCCGCGCGCAGGAAGCATCTCGCCGCTGGGGAGCGACGGACCCACGGCCGACGGGGAATCCCAATGTCCCTGCGGGAGCACGACCTCTGCGTAGAGGCCGCTGCCTGGCATCTCCAGCCGCGGATCGACCGACTGAAACGGAGGGATGAACTCGCCGTTGCGCGCGAACTCGCCTTCGGCGGCGAATGCCAGTGCGTAGCTTCTGAGCCGTTGCCGAAGATTGTTTTCGGCGGTCTCCAGAAACGCGCGGTCGAGCGCATAGCCCGCGAGGGCGAGGAATGCGATCAATCCCAGGCTCGCGGCCAGCACCTGGCGCGCCTGCAGCGAGCGTGGCTGGCCCCACCTCATCGGGCAGGACCCGTCGCGCCGTTGGCAGGCGGAAGGACGAGGGAGCGGGATGAAAAGCAGATCATGTCGCCCAGATTACAAACCACCCGCCCAATGCGGAACCCGTGGCGAGTCGCCGCCGCGCTTTTGCCACGGCGGCGGAAGGGAGGGCGGATCAGTCTCCGGTGCGCGGAATCGCAAAACGGTATCCGCGGCCACGCACCGTTTCAATGGGCTTGAGCGCACCGTCGGGATCGAGCTTCTTGCGCAGGCGTCCGATGAAGACCTCCAGCACGTTGGAGTCGCGGTCGAAATCCTGCTGGTAGATGTGCTCGGTGAGATCGGCCTTGGAGACCAGTTCGCCGGCATGCATCATCAGGTATTCGAGCACCTTGTACTCGTAGCTGGTCAGGTCGACGTTGTGACCGTGAACGCTCACGGTCTGCGCCGCGAGGTCCAGCATTACCGGTCCACACTCCAGCGTCGGCTTGCTCCAGCCCGCGGCGCGTCGCACCAGCGCGTTGAGCCTGGCGAGCAGTTCCTCGACGTGAAAAGGTTTCACGAGATAGTCGTCGGCGCCCTGCTTCAGCCCTTCGACCTTGTCCTGCCAACTGGAGCGCGCGGTCAGGACCAGGACCGGGAACTTCTTGCCCTCCTCGCGCAGGGCCTTGATCAGCTCCATCCCGGACATCTTCGGCAGGCCCAGGTCGATGATGCCCAGATCGAACGGCACCTCGCGACCCATGTACAGGCCTTCCTCCCCATCCTGTGCGGCATCGACCGCATAGCCTTCGCGCTTGAGCCGGGCTGCGAGCGTCTCGCGCAACGGGGCCTCGTCTTCCACCAGCAGGATACGCATTGCAGCTCCTTGAAGCGTCTAGCGGTGCCGGGGAAAACCGGCACCCGTTAAGGTCGAGAGTGTCCGTTCAGTTGTCATCGTCGCGTGTAGGGCTGCGATTTTCCGGACGGACGCGCAGTTCGCGAGGCACCTGGGGATCGTCCATGTACACGCGCACGCGGCCGTTGGCATCCACGACCTTGATCCTGCTGACGTCGCGCCCATCGAACGGAACGCGTTCGGCGCTCAGTACCTGGCCACCGGTCTGGCTTTCGACCCGGCGCACCGCCGCGGACAGGGCACGCTGCTCGGCAGTGCGGGCGTGGCGATTCGGCGGGGACATCTGCAAGCGCGCCCGCTCCGCGGTGGCAGCCTCTGCCGGATCGGTAGCGGGTGGCCCCCGCTGCGCAAGCGCATCTCCGGAAGTCACCGACAAGGCGGCGAGCAGGAATATGGAATGTGCGCGTATCCAGGACAAGTCGGGCATGAATCTCACAGTTTTGGTGATCGCCCGGAAGCGGAGCGATCCAGAGCAGTGCGACACCGCCGGAGATGCGATGAACTGCATTCTTGAAGCCGGGCAGTGAATCCGGTCTGAACTTTTTTTTCACACACCGCAGGCTATTCAGGTATCGGCAACGGGCCGCTGCACGGCGAGCGGCCGCCGGCGTTGCGTTCCGGCAGCCTGATCGCAGGCCTGCTGCCGCTCCGACCGGCCGACCAGCGGCTGAAAAACGCCGTTGCCGAGGGCATTTCTCCAGTGTCGGCCCGGTCAGTAGATTTCGCCCACGCAGCAGCGAAGCGAGCCTCCTCCGGCTTCGATAGCGTCGATCGCGACGCTCACGACCTTGAAGCCGGCGCTGACCAGTGCCTGCCGACTGGCGGCGGTCAAGGACTCGTCGGCCCCGCGGCTCATCCATACCTCGCTCTCCGACAGCGCGATCGCGTTGGCGGCGAATGCCGCGTGCTCGCCCGCCGAGAGCAGGACCGCATGCGGCGCATAGAACGCCGCGATGGCTGCCCCCACGGCGGCATCGGCAAACCCATCGGGGCAGATCAGCGCCGCGCGGCCCCCAAGCACGGCCAGCACGACGTTGGTGTGATACTCCCCCGGCGCCAGTTCGAACATCAGCGTCGCGCGCAGTCCCAGTGCCTCGTGCACCAGGCGCGCGCCAGCCTCCGTGCAACGCTCCGACAGTCCGGCAAACCCAAGCCCGCGGGCTCGATCAACGACCACCGCGCCGGTCAGTTCGCAGGCTTCGGTCTGTGTCGACAGATCGACCTCCTCGTATCCAAGCACGCCGCCGAAGAAGCCACGGATGTCGTCGCGCGCCGCCTCCCGCTGCCGAACCGGGTGGCGCATCCGACCCACCACGTAACGCCCCGGCGCCGTGGCAAACACGTTGTTGGGGAATACCGCGTCGGGGGTCTCCAGGTTTCCGCTGAAGCAGACCGTCGGCAGCGCCGCCGACATCGCACGATGCAGCGCGCGATGCTGGGCCGAGGCAGCGGCCTCGTCGAACGCCAGGGCGCCGGCCATGTAGTGGTTGTCGGTGGCGGACTGGTCGGCAAGTCGGAAGCCGTCCGGGGCGACCAGGAACGCCGCACGCGCCGTGGGTGGTCCGAAGTCCGGTTCGGCAGCGCGGGCGTGCTGCAGGAACGTCGGGATGTTGCGGGTGACATAGTCGCTCATGCGGCGTGGTTCCGTGCTTCGGCGGTCGACCCGCCTGCGTGGCTGTCGAAGGACTCGGTGATCGCGATGGCGTCCTCGATCAGGCTCCAGTTGGCACCCGGCAAGTGGGCACCTTCGCTGAGCACCTGCCGAAACGCACGACCACCGCGCTGCCCGGCAAACAGGCCGAGCAGATGGCGGCTGATGTGTTTCAGGAATACGCCCTGTTGCAGTTGCCGCTCGACGTAGGGCCGCAGCGACCGCAGCAGGTCCGCGCGGGTGCGCAGCTGGCCGCCGAACCACGCGACCTCAAGTTGATGCAGCAGGTAGGGGTCGTGATAGGCGGCGCGGCCGAGCATCGCTCCGTCGACATGTTCCAGATGCGCCGTGGCCTCGGCCTGCGTTGCGATCCCGCCATTGACGATCACCTGCAGATCGGGCCGCTCGCTTCGCAGCCGGTAGGCCCAGTCGTAGCGCAAAGGCGGCACTTCGCGGTTCTCCTTCGGCGAAAGCCCCTTGAGCCAGGCATTGCGCGCATGCACCACGAACATCCCGCAGCCCGCTTCCGCGATGCGCTCGACAAAGGCGCGGAACACTTCGTAGTGCTCGTCATCGTCGATACCCAGCCGGCACTTCACGGTGATCGGCACGCGCCCTTCGCAGGAGGCGATCATGGCGGCCACCGATTCGGCGACCAGATCCGGTTCGCGCATCAGGCATGCGCCGAAACGCCCCGCCTGCACGCGGTCGGAGGGACAGCCGCAGTTGAGGTTGATCTCGTCGAAGCCGCGCTCGGCGCCGATCAGCGCGGCCTGCGCAAGCAAACCGGCATCGCTCCCGCCCAGTTGCAGCGCAACCGGATGCTCGACCGGATTCATCGCCAGCAACCGCGACCGGTCACCGTGGATCACGGCATTGGCGTGGACCATCTCGGTATACAGCCGCGCATGCGGCGCGAGCAGACGATGGAACACCCGGCAGTGGCTGTCGGTCCAGTCCATCATCGGGGCAACCGATAGCCGGATGGCGTTCTGGTTAACGGATGCTGCTGCTTTCATTGCTTTTTTTGTGTGCCCTGGTGTGCCCGCAGCGCCCGGGCCCCGCATTCAACCCAGAAGCACCATCAGTGCACCGCATCTATCTGGTGCACCGAAGGCGACGTTTCAAAAGTGGGGGGCCAGTGGCAAGCCATTGTCCGTCGGAAATGAGCGAAACCCAACAGCAAGAGTGAACCTGCCCCCTCAAGACGGACGCCAAGAAGCATTGGGTCAAGCCGCTTGCTTCAGTCTCCTTGCATAGTCGTTGGGCGACAAGTATCCGAGTGCCGAATGCAGGCGTGTGGGGTTGTAGAAACCGTGGATGTAGCTGGCGATTGCGGCATGGGCGTGGGCCTTGCTGGCGTACACGCAGGTGACCTCCTCGCCGCGACTTTTTTTGACAGCACCAGCAATGTGGCCGTCTCGGCCAGCGCCTTGTCCTTGCGGCGCAGCTCGCGTTCGAGCTCCTGGATGCGCCGCCGGTCCTGCCGGGTCTGATGGGGACTCGCCCGCGCCTCCTCAGGTTTGGTCGCTGCCTGCACCGCGCTTTGCCGCCACACGATCAGTTCCTGCGGATACAAGCCGTTGGCGCGGCACCAGGCGCTCGTGCCGCCTTCATCCATTGTTGCCGTGGTCAGGACCGCGTCGCACCAGGCTGCCGCGGTCCAAGTCCGATCGCCTGACGGCTGCGCCAGCGCCTCGCTGCGCCAGCGCTGCAGTGTGTCCACGCTGATGCCGACCTCACGCGACACGTCTTCCAGTGCTGCGCTCTCGGGAGGCAGCAATCGCGCCACCGCCCGGACTTTGAATGCTTGTCCGTATCTTGCCAATTCGTTCTCTCATCGCCCCCGGGGTGAATGGTTCTATCGGGGAGACAAGTAGTCTGACGTAGGGGCCAATGGCGTTGCGCCTGAAACCATCGATTCACACACGGTGAAGCATCACTCCAGGATCTGTGTTTGCGCCGCACAGAACCGTGGCAAGCGACGCATCGCCGAAAATACCGCGATGAGCGAGAATGGCGGCCACGCCGACGGCGCCAGCGGGCTCGACGATCAGGCCAATCGTTCGATATATCACTCGTATCGCATCGAAGATAGCCTCTTCCTCTATCTCGATTACGGAGTCGAGCAAGCGCTTCGTATCGGCGACTGCGATGGCCACAGGATTCCGGATAGCAATGCCGTCGGCGATAGTATCGGCGCTTTCGGTAGAGACCGGAATACCGCGCTCGAACGACAGCTTCATGGATGGCGCCTCCTTGGCGGTCACCCCGATAACGCGCGTGCGTGGAGACACTTCGCTCAGCGCCAGCGCGACACCGGTCGCCAAAGAGCCATTTCCCAGGGGCACCAGCACAATCTCCGCAGACATTCCTTGACGCACCATTTCCAGACCGATGGTCCCCGCGCCCTCGGCGATCTCTGGAACGGCGCCATCCTCGACGAAGATCGCACCGGCGCGGAGTGCGCATGAACGCGCAGCCAGCTTGGCGGCATCGAAATCCCTCCCTTCCAGAACGACTTCAGCGCCCAGTTCGCGCATCGCCGAAATCTTGATGGGATTCGCATTCTCCGCTGCATATACCGTGACGTGACACCCGCGCCTTGCTGCCGAATAGGCAAGCCCTTGGCCGAAGTTGCCAGCAGACCCGCAAACGAGATGCTGCCCGGGCGGCAGAGTGCTTACGAAGAAGTCGGTGCCGCGCCCCTTGAACGAACGGATCGGATTCAGCGTTTCCAGCTTCAACTCCACTCTGGTGCCAAAGGTGGCATCCAGCAGCGTATGCCGCAGCAGCGGCGATCCCGTGAATACCGGATCGATGATGTCCACCGCGCGTAGGATGTTCTGGAATGCGAGAGCTCTGACGGACATTGAATTGATTCGCTCAGGTGGTAGCGCGCCAGGAAAACTTATGCGGCGCAGGGAAAGGTCACCAGCGTCGGACGATGGTGCGTGCGGAACAGCTCGCGGCCGGCCAACGCATTGGCAATCACGCTGGACCTCCATGCAGCCAGACTGAGATAGGGATCGGGGACACCGTGGGTGTGTCTCGCCCCGTTCTGCAGGAATATGTTGTTGAGGCCGCTGTGGCGCCAGCGCATGGAGTAATCCCGGTCCAGATCGCGTTCGGCCAACTCGGGATAAGCGCTCTCCAGGCGCTTGAGCAGGCTGTAGGCGGCGGTTGTATATCCGGTCGCCAGGATGACCGCATCCACTTCGCACTCCTGGAGTCGGTCGGTCAGCAAACAGCGCGCCGTCAGCCGCAGACCGGCCCCGGATTTGGTTATCTTCGTCACGCTGGTATTGCATTGGAGCCGGTAATTGGACCGGCTGTTCGTAAAAAACTTCTTCTCGTAGAGCAACTTGAACAACCCGTCGGACAGACTTGGCGTGATCCCGTCGCCGGCATAAACGAGATCGGCGTTGATCCGAGAGCGCGTGTCGGCAGGCAGGTCGTAGAAGCTCGATACGAAACTCGACGTTAAGTACTCGTTGGTGAAGCTGGATTCCTCCAATGGGGCAAGCCGTGTGCGCTCGGTCATGAGAATCGCGCATTCCGGCTCGAATTTCGTGACTATGTCGTAATTGTTTTTCATCAGGCCGCGGTAGCGCACCTTGATGTAGTGAAACTGACACTTTATCACCCGGAACGGGTGCTCCACTTTCGCCCGTGCGCTGGCCTTGTGACGTTCCCAGCGCTTCTCCTGTCGGCGCTCGCGCTTGTTCTTCATCGCGCGCACGACCGATGGCTTCTTCGCGATCAGGAAGGCAGCGTCAACATCCTTCAACTCCTCGCGGTTCTCCGCGCCGGTGTAACCGCTGTCGCCACCGATCGTGTCCTCTTGTCCGTGCAGCAGCTTGTGCACCTGTGTCACGTCGGCCACGTTCGCCGCCGTGCATTCCACGTGGTGCACCAGACCGGATTCGTCGTCCACGCCAATGTGCGCCTTCATGCCGAAGTGCCACTGATTGCCCTTCTTCGTCTGGTGCATCTCAGGGTCGCGCTGGCCGTCCTTGTTCTTGGTCGAACTGGGCGCGGCGATGATCGTGGCGTCCACGATGGTGCCTGGACGCAGGCTCTGGCCTTTGCGCGCCAAGTGCGCATTGACACGCTCCAAAATCCTTGGCGCGAGGTCGTGCGTTTCCAGCAGCCGACGGAAGATGAGGATGGTGGTCTCATCGGGGATCGAGTCGCGTCCGCCCATCCGAGCAAAGCGCCGCAGCGTCGGGATTTCGTACAGCGCTTCTTCCATGCTCGGGTCGCTGAGTGCGTACCACTGCTGCAGGAAGTGGATGCGGAGCATCGTCGCCAGGGGATACGGCTGCCGGCCTGGGCTGCCCATCTTCGGATAGTGCGGATCGATCAGCGCCAGCAGTGTCTTCCAGGGCACCACCTGATCCATTTCCGCCAGAAAGACTTCCCGGCGCGTGCGCTTGCGCTGTCCAAGACCTTCGCCATCACCGAACGTCAGCTGCATCCGTCGTCATCCCCATCAGGTCGCGCTATTGTCGCTTGGAAAGAGGGAGTTGTTCAGAGGCTCCCTGACGGGCATCGGATGCATATGTCAACGCTAGACGCGTCCGGCTGAAATTGATAGTCGGCGGCGCCGCTGTTTTCTTCTGGACGCATGTCCGGAAGACTGGTGAAAGCTCGGTTTTCCCCAAATCGGAAATTCGCCGAAATGCGCTGTTTCTGGCACAAAGACGCGAAACCAGAATTCAATTGTTGCTCTGGAGCCTGCAGTTGCAGCGTCAGAGCGTACCGTTCAGGCCTTCCCTGGACCGCTTACACTTCGACAACGAAGCAATTTCAGCCGCAAGCCTGGAATTGTTCGGCTCCTCCCGAAAGGGTCAATACCTGATTCGAACGGAGCCCGCGCATGGCGCACCTGCCTGCCGGTCGGCTTCGGGAAATTCCAATGGATGCTTCAAGCGAGGAGCGTTAGATGGCAGATTCTTTGCAAGGCAAGTTCGGGCCCGGTGCCGTGCCCTCGGCGACGCGGGTGGCGACCGCCGGCGCGTTTCCCTGGTACGCCAAAACTTTCGCCACGATGTTGATCCTGCTGTTCCTCGTTGGCGTCGCCGTGCGCTGGCGGCTAGATCCGGTGGCGCCGCTCGGCGCGGATGCTCCCGCGGAGGTATTCTCCGCGACCCGTGCAGCGAATGCCCTTGGCATGGTGCTCGGAGACGAGCAGCCGCATCCGATCGACAGCGCCGGTGCCAGTGGCGTGCGCCAGCGTATCGCCACGGAACTCGCTGGCCTGGGTTACCGGGTCGAGGTGCAGGAAACCACGACATGCCAAACGTTCTGGTTCGCTACGTGTGCCCGGGTGCGCAATGTCATCGCTGTGCACGAGGGTTCGGTGTCCGGGAAGGCGATCCTGCTTTCCGCGCACTACGACTCGGTCGCGGCCGGACCCGGTGCCAGCGATGCCGGCACCGCCGTTGGCACCTTGCTGGAAGTGGCCCGGTTGCTGAAGACCCGCCCAACCGGTGGGAATTCGGTGATTTTCCTGTTCAACGAAGGCGAGGAAGCTGGGCTGCTCGGTGCCGAGGCATTCATCACACAGCACCCGCTTGCCAAGGATGTCGCAGTCGCGATCAACATCGAGGCGAGGGGTACTTCCGGTCAGAGCGTGATGTTCGAAACCGGCGACCGCAGTGGCTGGCTCGTGTCGGAATTCGCATCGAGCTCAAAGCGCCCCCTCACCAATTCGTTGCTGTATGAAGCGTACAAGCTGATGCCAAACGACACGGATTTCACTGTGTACAAGGCTAGGGGAATCCAAGGTCTAAATTTCGCGCACGGCGAGCAAATGCCCTACTACCACACGCCCAAGGACAATCTGGACAACCTCGACCTGGGCAGTCTGCAGCAGCATGGCGACAACACCTTCGGTCTCCTCACGTCGCTGCGCGATGCCGACCTCACTGCCGGCAACGCGGCGGGTAACCGCGTGTACACCGATATCCTCGGAGTTGGCGTGATCCACTGGCCGGTGTCCTGGGCAGTGGCCATCGGCGGCGTGCTGCTTGCCGCGTTTGCGTTCGCCGCTTGGCGACTGCGCAAGTTCTTTCCATTCCCGCTGGGCAGCTTGGTCAAGGGTCTGCTGAGCTTTCCGCTCGCTCTCATCGTCAGTGCAGCGGTCGCATACGCGCTGACGGCGCTGCTTTCCCTTGTCAACGGCGGCGCGATGCCCTGGCACAGCAGTACTTTGTTCAATCGCGTGCTGCTGTGGGCCGCGGTCCTGCTGGCTGTCATCTCGCTGCAGAAGCTGTTGGCCCGCAAGGCGAATCCGGTGGGACTCTGGGTGGGCGTGTGCGTGCCGTGGCTGCTCATGGCGGTGCTCTCGTCGGCCGCGTTGCCCGGCACCAGCTATCTGTTCGTCCTGCCCTGCATCGCGCTGGTGATCGCTGCGCTGCTCGTGCCGCTGATCGCCAGGCGCCTGGGCGACAACGCGCTGTCGATACTCTTTGCGACACCGGCGGTGGTCGCCTTCGTGGTTCTGGTTCCCGCTGTATTCCTCATCGAAGTGATGCTCGGCTTCAATGCGCCGGCGGGCGTGATCGGCATGGCGATGCTCCTCGCCCTCGGCGCGACGTTCATCGCGCCGGTAGCGCGTCCGCAATCGAGTCCGGCAACCAAAACGCACGAGGTGACCAGCCTCGGACTGCTAGCGCTAGTAGCGGGCGGCGCCATCGGATCGGTGCTGGCACCCTCATACACGCGCACGCAGCCGCAGCCACTCAACGTCTCGTATCTGCAGGATAGCGCCGGCAAGGCGTACGTCCTCGCCGGCAATCAATATCGGGCACCGCCCGCACGGGTTCGCGACGCGATGGGGAAGGCGGTTACGCTGGAGGCCAGGCTGCCATGGATGGAGATGAGTCAGTACGGTGCCGCGATCGACTCCATCGACCTGCCCTCCGCCGGCCTGTCGATGTTGAGCGACACGCCGACCGCGGCAGGCCGCGAAGTCACTGCGCTGATCAACGCCGGTCCGTCGGCGTACAAGTTCATGCTCCTGATCCCCATGTCGGCGGGCCTGGTCAGCGTGAAGATGGACGGGCAAGTCGTCGACTACTCCCAGCTGCCGCAGATGTCGAGCTACAACGTGTTCGTGTGCCAGGGCGAATCTTGCGATGGCAAGCGGATCACGCTCGTTCTAGCCAACAAAGAGCCACAGCTGGGCTTGCTGGCCAGAGTGACCGTTGGCATCCCGGGCCAGCTTGAGGCCGTTGGCCGGAGCCGAGGCGAACTGGCGATTCCCTTTGGCGACGGCGACCAGAGCATCGTCGTCAGCGGGGTCAGCCTTTAGACAAGAGGCCGCGATCGAGCGCAATGTCCCGTCATTACCGAAGCCCGGTCACTGCGGAAGCTTCGCACCGTCCGGTGCGGTGTCGGCGGGAGTTTTCGGACGGGTCGACCGTTGCGAGGCGTTCCCTTACCTTTCCGAGTTCTCGCTCCTTCATGATCCCGTCGTGGAGGCCAGACCTCCCTGCGCCTTGTAAGCTGTCGCCACGTCCGGGAATGCACAACGGGCATGCCAGCATCATCAGCAACGCAGACAACCCAGGGCGGGCTACGGGCCGGGATCACGGCGTGGCTGGGAACTCCGAAGACTGGGCCAGTCATGATTGGAGCTACTCACTGATGCTGGCGAACCCCCCCCCCGGTTGCAAGCGCAGGCCCTGTTGCCAGCAGCCGGAGTGGCTGTACTTCATTACGGAATATCCGTGGTATGGCAGGGAAGACGCGACGCCGCATGAGCGATGATCACGAACGGCTATGGGTCGAGTTTGTATACCCAGTACTCAGCAGCAGATTCAATCAAGCACAACCAGTCAGGCGCGCAAATGCCTCCAGCGTAATGGCACATCCCGCAACCACTTGTCCCATGGGTGCACCGACAAACTTCTACCTGGTGATCCGGACGTTGGTTGCGTGACACAATCCGCAGGCACTCCGACCCGGGTTCAAGTTGCCTCCATGCCCACAGAAGAAGCCAGCCTTTCCGCGCCGGACCCTGGCGCCGGCACCCCGAGCCCGACGCCAGGCAAGTCCCTGGGCCTCGGCTTGGCAGCTCGTCCAACATCGCTGCGCGGCGCGGACCTGCACCGCACCACCGGAACGGATGGTTCTTCACTGACGGTCCATTTGCTGTTTTTCGACCAGAGCTGCTTCGATCCAGAGGATTTTGCTGCAACAGGAATCTCCTGCCCTGCAAACATTGCCCGAAGCGTGCGCAAGCGCCAGGCCGAATTCCTGTTCGGGCGACTGGCCGCGCGACTGACGTTGAATGACGTGGCGCCGACGACCTCGGCTGCAGAGGTAGCGATCGGGCCAACACGCGAGCCGATCTGGCCGCCAGGCATCATCGGCAGCATCTCGCACTGCGATCGGGTCGCCGCTGCCATTGCCGAACCGCAGGGAACTCGTCGCGGGATCGGGATCGATCTCGAGCGCGTCGCCAGCGCCAAGACCTGCGAAGCCTTGCTGACGACGGTGGTCGACGACAAGGAAACCGCATTGCTGCGGCAACTTGCCGGCGAACGCTGGCCGATCGAGACGCTGCTGACGCTGGTGTTCTCGGCGAAGGAAAGCCTGTTCAAGGGCGCGTTCCCGGTGGTCGGCCGCTATTTCCACTTCAGCGCGGCGCAGCTGGTAGCACTCGATCAAGAACGCAGGCTGCTTCGCTTCTCGCTGACCGAGACGCTTTGCGACGAGTTCCGGCAAGCGCAATGCGTCGATATCGGGTTCGACTTCATCGAGCCGGACCTGCCCCTGACCCATTTCGTCTGGTAGCGGACCGTTCGGACCGGAGGCGGCTTCGCAACCTACGGCCGATCAACCCGGCACTGCCGACGACTCCCAGACCATGTAGACATCGGCGCGCGCGTAATGCGATCCCGGGCGTGGTGCCGGGCGGTGAGCGAAGCCGACGCTCTCGTACAACTTCAACGCAGGCCCGAGCCGGCTGCTGGATTCCAGGAACAACTCGGTGCCGCCCATCTGCTCGAATGACTGCAGTGCACGGTGCATGAGTTGGCGCCCGACGCCGCATCCGCGGGCCTCGGGTGCCACCGCCATCTTGGTCAACTCGTACACGCCACGGCCTTCGTGCTTCAGCGCCGCGGTGCCGACCGCGTGCCGGGTGCCGCCCGGATCGGTTGCGATCGCGAACAGCACACGCCCCCCGTCGGCCAGGATGTGGGTTTCAGGATCATCCAGCACCTCACGGTCGATCGGCTCCACGACGAACCAGCGTTGCAGCCACTCGAGGTTGAGACGCGCAAAAATCGTCGCGCCAGCGCGGGTCGAAATCGACGACGAGGATGTCGGACATGCAGCCATGATAAAGCCGCAGACGCGGCGGGCACTGCTGTAAACCTGCCCGAATGCTCGCTTGTCAGTTGGTCAGGACCCGATGCCGGCTTCCCGCGAGAGATGCGCGATGGCCGCTGTCGAGGCTTCGCGGTCGGCGTCGTCGAAGGTCGCGATCGTCACACCGGCGACTGTCCCCGGATCGAGACAGCGCGCGTTGATGCTGTAGCCGTCGGGGTGGCTTCGCGGCACGTAGAAGCTCTTGATGCCGCAGTGGCGGCAGAACAGATGGCGTGCCGTGCGGGTGTTGAAGCGGTAGTCGGTGAGGTCGTCGCAGCCGGAGAGCAGGCGAAAACGGGTGGCCGGGACGATCAGATGCTGGAAGCCACTCATCCTGCAGATCGAGCAGTTGCAGTCGAGCACGTGAATGCGCGCGGGCGCATCCACCTCGAACGTCACGCGGCGGCAATGGCAGCCGCCGCGGTGCGTCACCAGCGATTCGTTGGATTGAGTCGAGTTCACCCGTGCCGGTCAGCCCTTGCCGTTGCCCTTGCCGCCTTTGCCATTGCCGTTGCCCTTGTCGCCCTTGCCCTTGTCCTTGTCTCCCTTGCCCTTGTCCTTGTCGTTGCCTCTACCCTGGCCCTTGTTGCCCTTGCCCTTGTCGTTGCCGCTTTTGGCAGAGTTGCCCGGTCCATCGTCCCGCATCTGCCGACCGCGATCACGGCCGGGGAAGTCACGCGCAAGATCGTCGTCGATGCGGATCGGACGCGCCCACCGGTCGTAAGTCGGTACGAAGCCGCGCTTGAGCCGGTGGAACTCCGGCGAACCGGGCTTGATTCCCATGCGTTTGGCCAGTTCGCCCCAGCCCTGCCCGTGATCCCGCTCCCATTCGTCGACGACATAGCGGCACGGCCGCCCGATGATCTCCGCCAGCGCGCAGGCGTAGTACACGTCTCCGGGAGCCCAGTTGCGGGTTCCCAGCAGTTCCGTGACCAACTCGCGCGGGGCGCCGTAGTAGCGGACCATCTCGTTCACGAACGGCTCGCGGTAGCGCGACCCGTAACGATTGACATCCTGCAGCTGCGCATCGACCCAGACATCGCCGGATCGCGGATTCCAGTTGATGCTGTAGCTCTGGGCCGAAGCCACGCCGGCGGTGGTCATTGCGGCAATGGCGGCAGCCAGCGCGAAAGTCGTGGATTTGAAACGCATGCGTCTTCTCCTCGGGTAACGGATTATGCGGGCGATCTGCAGCGGCCTTCCCTTCCTGCACCAGACCGCTTCAACTCTGACCCGGCGATGTTCGGCCCGGAGCGGTGAATTCCGCAACAAGGCCGTCCGGTGCTCCAGATTCCCCTTTGTGCGCGGTCGCACATCAGGCGGCAACGCTTCCGGGGCAGTACGCACTGACCATGCAACCTTGCGTGTGAACCCCGGTCCAACCCCATGTCCGTGCCGCGCAGCGGCTGGGCGCCCATTCAGGATCCGCTGGAGCAACTTCGCGCCGATCAGCCCTCGTCGCCGGCCGCCGCAATGGCTTCGATGGCGGCTGGCAGTGCAGCGGCGGCATCGACCTGCCGGATCCGTGGCATCGCCCGATCCACGACCACCTCCGTCTCGTGCTGCCAGTTCAGGTGGTACGGCACATGGACTCCCCAGCCACCCAGTTCCACCACCGGGACGATGTCCGAGCGCAGCGAGTTTCCGACCATCACGAACTGACTCGCGGCCAGTCCGAACTCCTCCAGCAGACGGGTGTAGGTGGAGACGTCTTTCTCGCTCACGATCTCGATCCTGCGGAACAGCTTCGCCAGGCCGCATTGCCGCACCTTGGCTTCCTGATGGAACAGGTCGCCCTTGGTGATCAGCACCACCGGGTGCCTGGCCGCGATTTCGGCGACCGCATCGCCGATGTCCGGCAGCAATTCCACCGGATGCTGCAGCAGTTCCTTGCCGATCCCGACAATGCGGTGCAGATCGGCTGCGCTGATGCGCTGCGAGGTGAGTTCCACGGCCGTTTCGATCATCGACAGCACCATGCCCTTGGCGCCATAACCGAACAGCGAGATGTTGCCGCACTCGACTTCGTAGAGGCGTCCCCGCGCGCCGCTGTCGTGCAGGTCGACGTAGCCGCCGACGATGCGCTCGAATTCGAGCTGCGCCGCATCGAAGTAGTCCTGGCTGCGCCACAGGGTGTCGTCGGCGTCGAAGCCGACCATGCCGATGCTGCTGGATGACTGTTTCATGGCGCGATTATGCCCGTGGCCCCGGCCAGAGCGATCCGGGCGCTTCCGTGACACGGGCTTCATGGGAAATTTACGTTTATTCGCCTACCGGGTAACCGATGCGCGCCTAGCGTCGGAGATGCGAAGGCGGCGACGAGACCGCCTCGCAGGCACCTTCCTACCGGTGCCAATTCCTTGTCCCCTTCGGAGTATTTCCATGCGCAACGATCAGCAGAACCAGTCCGGCCAGAACAAGGGCCAGGGCAGCCGCCAAGGCAAGCGAAGCAGCAACCAGCATGCTGCCAATCAGGCGGGGCAGCAGTCCAGGCAGCAGGAGGAGGAGCGCAGCCGAACCCAGCAGGCAGGCGGCCAAGGCAGGCAGGGCCAGCGCCAGGCGGGTCAGCATTCCGATCAGCAGGCGAGCCAGAGTGGCTCGCAGCGGGGTTCGCAGGGCAACCAGAGCCAGGTCGACACCGATGAGGAGATCGGTCGGCAGCACTGACCGGGCAAGCGGCAACCCGGCAACCGGAGGGCGCCAGGAGGCGCCCTCTTCCCCTCCGTTTCGGTTGGACTTCGCAGTAACGCTGGCTCGACGTGCGGCTATTCGTTTTCCGAACGCACCCGCGCCCGCGGTTCCTCTCCGTCGGTCCATGAAGTCACCGAGATCGGCCGGCAG
Source organism: Pseudomonadota bacterium (assembly GCA_030857025.1). Classification (GTDB taxonomy): domain Bacteria; phylum Pseudomonadota; class Gammaproteobacteria; order Xanthomonadales; family Xanthomonadaceae; genus Lysobacter_K. Next base: position 211,044 of record JALYOF010000051.1, read on the forward strand.
CAAACCTGGCAGTCCTCGATGTAGTCCTGTTGTTCGGACGACGCCTCGACCGTGATTTCTATAGCCTCGCCGCAATACGGGCAGTGCACCAACAGGCCGTGGATCATCCGTCCGGCTCCCGCTCGACGACACCTGTCGTGCCGCGATCAGGATAGACGCAGGCAGGCAGTCCCGGTGCGCTCGCCCCGAGCGTGTTGCCGGACTTGTGGGGCCTGCGAACCGCAAGTGGGTTTTTCACGCCTGACTCACCGCTTCGCCGCAAAGCTCGAACCAGGCATCCGTCCCGCCAGGAGAGACGCATGGATATCCATACACGACACGTGTTCAGCACGCCCGACGTCGCCACGGCCAGAACCGCCATGGCAGCGGCGCGCAGTGCGGGGATCCACGACGATGACCTGCTGCTGGTGGCACGTTCGGACATCGAACTGGATGAGGTCCCCAGCGAGCGCAAGGAGGCCGACACAGACATGAAACTCGCCGCGCTGCGTGGTGCAGGTTTCGGCGCCGGGGCCGGGCTGCTCGGCGGGCTGCTTGCCGTCGTGATCACACCGGTTGGTCTCACCCTCGCGGGTGCCGCGGCGGTGACGCTCGCAGGCGCGGTCATCGGCAGTGGTGCATCGGCACTGTTCGGTGCCGCTCTGCCGGACCCGATCCGGCAGAAGTTCGAGGGCGAAATCGAGAGCGGCAAGGTGCTGCTGATCGTCGATGGATCGGAGGACGTGGTGGAGGCCGCCGAGCCGGCTGTGGTTGCGGCTGGCGCGGTCCGGCTACCCTACGAGTCTTCCAATATCACGCCGTAGGCGCCTCCGCGTGCGGCGCAATCCGGAGAGGAGTGCGCGATGGATACTCGCCTGCTGACCGCCGCCGCATTCGGAATTCTGGTTCTTTCTGCCTGTGGCGCAGGCAACGGCAGCACGATCGCGGCCGATGCGTCGGCGAGCGCATCGGCGGCGCCTGCTGAAACGATGTCCGCCGCGACTGCGAAGAGAGAGGGCGACGTACCGTTCACCGCGACGCCGATCGGCAAGTTCGACGAACCCTGGGCGATGACGTTCCTTCCGGACGGCCGGCTGCTGGTCACCGAAAGACGCGGGCGGCTGCGCCTGCTCGATCCGGCCACCGGCGAAGCAAACACCATCAGCGGCGTGCCGGAGGTGGACTACGGCGGCCAGGGCGGACTCGGCGACGTGGTGTTGCACCCGCAGTTCGATCGCAACTCGGTCGTCTACCTGAGCTACGCCGAGGCAGGCGAAGGCAACGCCCGTGGTGCGGCCGTGGCGCGGGCGACGCTGGACCTGGATGCCAGCGGCGGTGGCAGGCTGTCCAACGTCGAGGTCATCTGGCGGCAGGTGCCGAAGGTGTCCGGCCAGGGGCACTACGGGCACAGGATCGTGTTCGGCCCGTCAGGCAAGATGTTCATCAGCTCGGGGGAGCGCCAGAAATTCGATCCGGCGCAGGACATGGCGTCCAACCTGGGCAAGATCGTCCGTCTCAACGATGACGGCAGCATTCCCGCCGACAACCCGTTCGCCGATCGTGGAGGCGTTGCCGCACAGGTGTGGACGCTCGGACACCGAAACATCCTCGGCATGGATTTCGATGCACAGGGTCGGCTCTGGGCGCACGAGATGGGGCCCCGCGGCGGCGATGAGTTCAACCTGATCGAGCGCGGCAGCAATTACGGGTATCCGATCGTCTCCAATGGCAGGCATTACGACTTCCGCAACATTCCCGATCACGACACGCGTCCGGAATTCAACGCACCCGAGATCAGCTGGACCCCGGTGATATCACCAGCAGGCTTCATCTTCTACTCGGGCCAGCGTTTCCCGCAGTGGCGGGACAACGGGCTGATGGGTGGACTGTCGGGTCAGGCCCTGGTGCGGGTCGAGGTCGGTGCCGACGGTGCGCGCGAGCTGGAACGTTACGACATGGGCAAGCGCATACGCGAAGTCGAACAGGGCCCGGATGGGCATGTGTGGCTGTTGGAGGACGGCGCTGGTGGCCGCCTGCTGAAGCTCATCCCCCGCGGGGTGCGCAGTCCGGAAGAACGGCCGGCGATTCCTCCGCGGTCAACCTGAAATCAGACAGGCGCCCTCGGGCGCCTGTCTTCGTGCGCGACCAGCGGCAGCCGTCTAACCGCCGCCGTCCCGGTCGTCCTCAACCGGCGTCCCCGCTTCGTCGCGAAGACCCGAGTCTTCACGGCCGCGGGCATCGTTGCCGGCTTCGGGTTCCTCGTCGATATTGGTGTCACCCGAGTAGCGGACACGATCCTCCTGCATGCCGTCGCGGTATTCGGCGGAGCTGAGGAAACCGTCGCTGTCGATATCCAGTTGGGTAAAGTCCTGGCGCAGCTGCGGGTCCATGCTCGATTCGACCGAACTGATCCGTCCGTCCTCGTCGGTGTCGAGTTCCGACCACAGCGTTTGTTGCGCAGCTGCAGAGTGTGGCGCGGCATGTTCGGCGGCCTGCGAGTGGGCCGGCGGGACGTCGCGGTTGCCTGCTTGCCGGGCCTCTTGACCGGAACGCTCCATACCCTGGTCCGACGCCATCTGCCGCACGTGCTCGCGGTGCTCCTCCATCGAGATGAAGCCATCGCCGTTGGTGTCCATCATGGAGAAGTGGGTATCGAACGTCACACCTGCCCTGGCCTCTTCTTCGCTGATCCGACCGTCGCCATCGGTGTCCATCGACGTCCATTGGTCGCGCGGCGGGGTCGAAGCGGTCGAAGTCATCGGCCGCTCATCCGAACGCCGGTCCGTCGCCGCGGTGGCGGCATCCTCGGCGACCGGCATCTGCGGCGTCACCGGTGGTGACATCGGCGCGCGGGGCACATCCTGCACCTTGCGCGGCCCCTCTGCCGGATTTTCCACATTGCTTTGCGCCATGGTGAACGGCGATGCCAACGCAGCGGTGAGGGCCACGGCGAGAACATTGCACTGAATCGTCTTCATTTCGGATCTCCAGAAATTGACTCCGCGTATCGCGGGACAATCGGAGCATCCGCGCCGTTTTCTGTATTGCCTGTGACCGGCCGGGCGCCTAACAGAGACTTCATGCAGGTTGCACCCGCGGCTAGCGAACCGCCCTGTTCAGTCGCCCCGCAGCAACGACTGAGAGGCTTCGTGTTGTTGCAGTGCAGCAGGCGGTGGCGCAGGCAGAAGGGTGTCGTGTTGCGTGTCCGTCGGCTCGAGCGCCGCAGGTTGTGTCAGCTGCCGGTGCAGATCCCACAGGATGTCGGCGTCGCCCTGCATCCACACCGCACTCTCGCTGGCGCGGAAGTGACGATGAAAGGCCTGGAGCGCCGCGGCAGGATCGCGAAGGTCGTAGCCGATCAGCCGGAGTGCGGCCCAGCCGTCAAAATCCGGCGGCGCGGGTTCGAGTTGATCGCGTGGCCAGAGCCCGAACCCGGCTTCTGCCAGGTGCCGCCACGGAAACAGTACGCCGGGATCGCGCTTGCGCGTGGGCGCCACGTCGCCGTGCGCGATGACCAGGTGCGAAGGTATCCCAAGCCGGCCGGTCACGTCACCGAGCAGGCGCAGCAGCGTGCCGATCTGGATCGGCGTAAACGGCTCGCTGCCGTTGTTGTCCAGCTCGATGCCGATCGACGATGAATTGATGTCGACGATGCCGCCCCAACTGCCTGCGCCGGCATGCCATGCGCGGTCCTGCTCGGATACGAGCTGGTACAGGCGACCGTCGCGGCCGATCAGGTAATGCGCACTCACGCGCCCCCCGGCATTGCGCGTGCGCAGCGTTTCCAGCGCGGATTCCGCGCTGTCCATCTGGGTCTGGTGCAGCACGATCAACTGCGGCCTGCGCGCATCATAATTGGGCGACCCGTGCCACTGGGCAAGCGGGTTGCGCACTGGGGCGCTGCTGCATCCGACAAGTGTGACGAGCACCGCGGTCGCGACGAGCGCGCGCCGGCACCAGGCCGGCGCGGCTGCAAACATTCGGGCGAGGTGCCGGGGCATCGCCCATTCTGGATTCGACCCAGCCTTTCCGGCAACCCACGTCGGACTCACTTTGGGCGGACTCCCGTCGACGCTGTGCGGAGCCGTTACAGCGTGTTGTAGATCGACGTCACCAACTGGTCGGGCTTGATGAAGCCCTGCCCCATCGCCTCGTCCGTGGCGGCGGTCGGCCGCGCAGCGATCACCTGTTCCAGGCTCAAACCTTCGGCCTTCATCGCGGCGATGCGGTCGCGGTACGCGCGCAACAGCTCGCCGTACGCCGCAAGCCCGGCGCGGTCGGTGCGCTCACCATGGCCCGGCACCACGATGGTGTCGGCATCGGCCAGCGCCAAGCCCTTTTCCACGGCGGCAAGCACACCGTCGACATCGCCGCCGGAAGCGACATCGATGAACGGATACGCGCCATGGAAAAAGGTGTCGCCCATGTGCAGCACGTTGGCTTTCTCGAACCTGACGAGCGAATCGCCGTCGGTGTGCGCGTTGGCGGCGTGGATCACGCGCACCGTGTCGTCGTTGAGGTGCAGGGTGACACCTTCGGTGAAGGTCACCTCCGGCAGAGCGGCTTCCGGCGAAGGCTCGCCGCGTGGCTCCTTCGAGGCGGTGAACTGCTGGATGCTCATGCGCCTGCGGACGTTGTCGTGCGCGACGATCACCGCGCCGGCCGAGCCGAAAGCCTCGTTGCCACCGGTGTGGTCGCCGTGCCAATGGGTGTTGATCACGAACCGCACCGGGCTGGGGTCGAGCTCGCGCAACGCCGCGACGATCCTCTCGGCCAGCGGCGCGAACTGGTCGTCGATGATGAAGGTGCCGTCCTTGCCTACGCTGGCAACGATGTTGCCGCCCGCTCCGGTGACCAGATGCGTGCCCATGCGAAGCGGCGAGGAGTCGACCTCGACTTTGGACCAGTCGCGCTGCTGCGCGACGGCGAGAAGCGGCGTGCCCAGCAGGGCGAGGGCAAGTACGTGGCGCAGTTGCATGATCGACTCCATTGAGGGTGCTGACACCATCGTCGCGCCACGGTCCCGCTGCGGCAATGCAACTGGCAAACGGTGCATGCCGACGATGCATGGCGCCAGAGCAGGCACCAGGGCAATCGCGCGCACCCGATGCACCGGTGGCGCGGCGCGCTTCTATTCCTGCAGCGAAACAGTCATTCCATTGGAGACCACCCTGGAAAGTGCCTCCGCGCTCCAGTTGGTCATGCGGATGCAGCCGTTGGATGCGTTCTTGCCAATCTTCGTCGGCTCCGGCGTTCCGTGGATGCCGTAATGCGGCTTGCTGATGCTGATCCAGGTCGTGCCGACGGGGTTGTTGGGTCCCGGCGGAATTTCCTGTTTCTCGTCGTTCTCGCCGCTGTTCGCGATCAGCTCTGGATCGTAATACCAGACCGGATCGTGGGCGATCGCAGTGACTTTCCACTCGCCGATCGGCAGCGGAAACTGCGCGCTTCCGGTGGTGACGGGGAACTGCGCCAGGCGCTTGCCCGACTCGTCCTCGATCCACAGCACCGACTCGGACTTGTCGACCACCACCCGCGCGGGCGTGGGAAGATTCGTTGACCCGGCGACGTTGGTGACCGTCAGCCTGGTGCCTGCCGCGCTGAAGTCCGCGTCAGGATTCAGCTTGGCCATGAGGCTCTGGCTGGCATGGAATTTCTCGGCAAGCTTCTCCTCGGCCGATTCGTAGGGCATGGCCTCCAGCTTGGCCATCTCCGTGAGATCGTCGGGGGTCTGCCTGAAAGGACCCGAGACGTCCTCCTGTGTGATGGTGTACTGCACGAGGATCGGTGCAGTGTCGCGCTTCAGGGCCTCCCAGGTCGCCGCATCGAGTTCACCGCTCACCGTCAGGCCGTTCGCCTCCTGGAAGGCCGCCACGGCGCTGCGCGTGTTGCCACCCCAGGCGCCATCGATCACTCCCGGCGAGTACAGCGCACGCTCCAGCAGCACCTGCGCACGCAGCGGGCTTTCCGGGTCGACGTCGGCATCTGCGGGTGCGGCGGGCAAATCCGTCAGATCGCCCTTCTGCTGCTTCGTGGCCTGGTCGGCGCCGGAGGCCTGGTCGGCATCGGGTTCGGACTGCCCGGAAGCGCTCTGCTCCGGGTCCGACTGTCCGGAAGCCTGCTGCTTGGCGGCGGCCTGCTCGGAAGCCGCCTGCCCGGCGCCGGACTCGTCGGCGGATTGGCTGTTGGATTGGAGCTGACCGGCAAACGCGGCCAACTGGACCCCCGCAACGCTTTGCGACCAGGCGGGCGACGCGACGGCGAATGCAGCGGGCACCAACGCAAGCGCCAGAGCCTGCGCGATGGTGGCCAGCTTCAACGTCGTCGTCCTGGATGCGTTCGGCGGGTTCGATTCGAACATGTTCGACGTGGATCGGATCATGTGTGGGCGCCTTGCGCGTGGGAAGGCGATCATCTTGTCGAAACGTGGTTCGCCATCGCGTGAACCGCGCCGCCGATAGCTGAACGGTTGCACGCCCGGCGGTGTCGGCAGATGGCGTTGCGCCGACGTCATGCGCAGCCCGGCGCGCGTTGCGCCACCTGCCGCTATTGCTGCGGCACCTGCTTCGGCGCGACCCAGCCAGCGGCGATGATCCCGACTTCGTAGAGCAGGCTCATCGGGATTGCCAGCATCAGCTGGGAGATCACGTCCGGCGGGGTGATGATCGCGGCGATCACGAACACGCCGACGATGGCGTAGCCGCGCGATTCCTTCAATTGCCGGGGCGTGACCCAGCCGAGCACGGCCAGGATCACCAGTGCCACCGGCAGCTCGAAACTCACGCCGAACGCCAGGAAAATCACCAGCACGAAGTCCAAATAAGCCTGGATGTCGGTCATCATCTCCACGCCTTCGGGCTTGACCGCCACCAGGAATCCGAAGACGGACGGCAGCACCAGGAAGAACGCGAACGCGCAGCCGGCATAGAAAAGCGCCACGGCCGACGCGAGCAGCGGCAGTGCGAGCCTGCGCTCGCGCCTGTAGAGGCCTGGTGCGACGAACGCCCACGCCTGGTACAGCAGCCACGGCACCGTGATCAACACCGCGACGAACAGCGCCAGCTTCACTGGCGCCAGGAACGGAGACGCCACGCCGGTGGCGATCAGTTGCCCGCCGACCGGCAACTTCGCCAGCAGCGGCGTCGCCAGCAACGCGTACAGCTTGTTCGCGAACGGCAGCAGACTGAGAAACACGATCAGCAGACCGACCACCGCGCGCAGGATCCGGGAACGCAGCTCGATCAGGTGATCGATCATGCGCGGCTCGGCCTGCGGCGCATCGGTCGCGGCTTCGCCGGAGCCTGAATCAGCGCGGTTCATCGGAGCCGCTCTCGTCGGTCATGCGCCTGGGGATGGCGTGCGGGTCGGCGGGGCGGATGTCGTCGCCGGGCAGGCCTTCCGCGGATTGCGCATCGGGCGCAGGCGTGGCGTCATCGGATGACGATTGCACAGCGCGCGCGTTTTCGGCGACGTGCGGCGAGGCAGTGACGTCGGCCGGATCGTTGCCCAGGCCATGCGCGGCCGCCCCGGTATCGATGAGATCGTGCCTTGCGACGGCATCGATGTCGCCGAACTCCCGATGGAGTTCCTCACGCGCCTGTCGAAGATCCTCGCGCGTCTGCTTCATGGCGTTGCGCAGTTGCTCGTCGGTGATCTCGTTCTCGAAATCCTGTTTCACCGACTGCCACTGCGCACGCGCACGGCGGATCCACAGTCCGGCGAAGCGCGCCGCTTTCGGCAGGCGCTCGGGCCCGAGCACGATCAGGGCCACGATCGCGATCAGGAACAGCTCGGAGAAGCCGAGATCGAACATCGCGGGGATCAGGCCGTCGCGATCGAACGCGCGTCAGCGCGGCGGGGTTCCGTCTTCGCGCTTGCTGGCGCTCGGAACGTCCTGCGGAGCTTCGTCGCGGCGGGACTCGTCGGAAAGATTGCCGGACGGCGCGTCGTCGTCCTTGATGCCTTTCTTGAAGCCCTTGATCGCGTCACCCAGATCCTTGCCGATGTTGCCCAGGCGTTTGGTGCCGAATACCAGCAGCACGACCACCAGGACGATCAACCAGTGCCAGATGCTAAAACTGCCCATGCCATCGTCCAGGGAAGCGGGCGGCCAGAATACCACGGGGCAGACGCGGCCCCGGGGCCCTCGCATGACATGAATGTGCCGATTCCTGCGGGATTCACCGACACCACGTGCCGTGTATTCCGGCAGGTGAATGGATTGGAATCGTTCGCCGCTCTGCGCGACGCCGTTCTGGCTGATGTTGCGCCGTACGGTCAGCGGACGCGTGGCCCGGCGGGTTCCACAACGCCGGGCGGGATCCAGTCGCCACGCAGCCCAACGACTGCCGACTCGCTGGCGTCCGGCCTGATCGCATCGACGACCTCCGCCGCGACGCGCTCCGGACTGCGGCCTTCCAGGTAGACATTGGTGTTGCCGGCACCGGAGACGCCCCACTCCGCCAATTCCATTCCCGGGAAAAAGCCGATCGTCCGCGGACCCGAAGCGTTGGCCAGGTGCATGACGCCGCAGTCGGCGCTGATGTACACCGACAGCGCCGAGAGCACGGTGGCGAGCTTGCGGATGTCACCGGTGTAGTACGCGGGGTAACGATGATCGAGCAGCGAGTGGCCGGTCATCGGCACGATCTCCACGAAGTCGTACCCGCCGAATGCCTGCTCGAGCACCGGCAGGAACCGCGACCACCACTCGCCGTCAAGCCGCTTGGCACCGGTCGCGTTGGCGAAGACACCGATCACCGGCCGCAGCGCAGCCTGCGATTGCGGATCCAGCCCGCGCACGCTCGCGAGCTGCTCGCGGCCAATTGCGCGTTCGGCACCCGACAGGCGCAGCGAAGGCGACGGCCATCCGACGCTGTCCGTGTCGCCTGCCGCCTCTCGGAGCAGGTGGACGGGCAATTCGCTCTGCCGCAGTCCGGTCGGCATCGGCACCGCAATCCCCACGCGCCCCTGCTTGCCTTGCCCGACGAAGCCTGTCGAATGACGTGCCCGCACGAAATTGACCAGCAGGCGACCGGTCTGCGATCGCGGATCGGCATCGATCGCCAGGTCGTAGCGGTTGCCCCGCAGCGCGCGAAGCGTGGCGCGTACCTGGAGGGGATGCCGCAGCGCGTGCGCAGGCAGTCGATGGACCTGACCCACGTTGCGGTAGCCGACGAACAGCGAAGGCGCCACCGCGTTGCGGGTCACGATGTCGACCTCGGCACCCGGATAGCGCCGCTCCAGCTCCTGCAACAGCGGCGTCAGCAGCAGCGTGTTGCCGAGCGTATGGCTCACCTTGACGACCAGGACGCGGAAGATGCCGTGCGCCGGCAGCGCGACGGCCCCGGAGTCGGACCCGTCATCGCGCAACAGTCCATTGGTCATCCAGCGCGAGAACCGCTTCCGGTGAGGCTGAAGGCGTTTCATCGCCGAACGAAGCGAAAAGTCGGGTTCCGACATCTGGTTATCTCGCAGGCCCTCCGGGAGTGATTCAGCACCTTCGGCCACTCCAGGAAAGAAAGGTTGGTTATTTAAACGCTTCCGGGGAGCGAAGTGAATCCGGCGCCAGCTTGACCTCCGGCCAGGAGTAGCAGCGTGATGTAGTAAATCTGGCGGAAGCCTTTGATGCTGATCACCTGCCCGGGCGGGATACCTTGACCGCCTGAAAATCACGGTCAGGTGACGACGTGCAGCGACTGCTTATCGGATCGATCCTGGTCGGCGTCGTACTCGGGTACTTCGCCCTGCGTCCGACGACAGATGCGGTGCTGCCAACGCACGCAGCGCCGGCTGTCGCGCCCCTGCACCGCGTGTTGGTTGCGGGTGCTGCATACGTGGTCGCGCTGGACGAGCAGGGGCGCGTATTCGGATGGGGCGGCAACGATGCGGGGACCGGCACGCGACGCCTGTGCGGCAGAGCGGCCGCGCCAGATCATCCGCGGCTCCTGGTTCCGGCAGCTGAGCGCTGGCCATTACGCTATCTATGCAGTGAACGGACGCGGCAAGCGGTGACGCACGGCGCTCGCCGAGGTGATCGCTTCACCGCGTGAACCCATCGCGCCCACAGCGGTGTTTACCGATCGCACATGGAGGCTTGCCGGCGAGACATGGAGCACAGGCTTCGGCATCGGCCGCGACGGTCGCCTCTGGTACTGGTCGGACGAGCATCTCCAGGACCATCTGGATGGCGGTTCCTCATCGCCCGTGTCGCTGCGCCAGCTGATGCTGGGCACGCGTTTTGTCGATGCCTGCATCCAGGGTAGGAATTGAACCTGACCTCGCTCCCCGTTTTGCGCAACGATTGCTCACCGCTTCGCCGGCTGTTTCCTGCTGGTCAGTTCGGCGCGGAAACGAGACGCATAAGCCGTGTCACTACCCGGCGCGGCGTGAACCGCACCGATTGTGTCATCAGCCAGTTGGTGTTTCCCGGCACATACACGCGCCTGCCACGCAGCATCGCCCGGTATCCTTCGGCCGCGACGCTCGCGGACGTGGGCAGTTTCTGTCCCTTGACCAGTCGCGACTCCTGCATCGCCGCCTTCTCCTGGAAGCCCGAGGCGGTCAGTCCCGGACAGAACGCGGTCACGGTGACGCCGCGGCCGGACAGTTCCTCGGCCAGGGCTTCGGACCAGGACAGCAGGTACGCCTTCGTCGCGAAGTACACCGCCATGTACGGCCCCGGTTGAAACGCCGCGGCTGACGCGACATTCATGATCCGGCCACCGCGCGCAAGCAGTTGCGGCAGGAAGCGTTTCGCCAGTTCGGTCGGTGCCAGCATGTTGAGCCGCGCCATCGCCAGCCCGGCCTGCAGGTCGCTGTCGACAAACTCGCCGAACAGTCCGACACCGGCGTTGTTGATCAGGAAATCGATCTCGATACCGGCATCGACGACCTGCGCGTGCAGCCGCTCGGCTGCGCCTGGCTCGGCGAGATCGACGGCGATCGGCAGGACATCGATGCCGCAGGCGCGCCAGCGCTCGACATGCGGCCGCAGCGACTCCAGCTTGCGGGCGGTCACGACCAGTGCGATGCCGTCGTCGGCCAGAAGATCGGCAAGCGCCAGGCCGATACCGCTGGAAGCGCCGGTCACCAGCGCCGTACGGGAGGAAGATGTCATCGAGGAACTCCGTTTTCTCTGATCGAACATTATGGACGCTCAAAGCGGATCGGAGCGCGGGATCGGCCGGTCGGAATTTATCTGGCGGGGTTTCGTAACGACGACGCCGCCCGGGACGCATCGGGTGCACGAAGTCTCGGGCTGCTCGATTGGCGTGCGCATCGCAGCAAGGCCGTCTTCGACGGCGAGCACGCATCGTTCTCGCATGATTCGTGCTGCAGCGTCAGCAGGCCCGCCTGCAGCAGCACTTTCAGGTGATGCGACACCGCCGCGCTTGAAGGTCATCCGCTCCGCAATCGCGGTGACGTTGAGCCGGTCGTACTGGGCCACTGCCTGCATGCTGACGCCAGCCACCGGTGCGGCAGCGTGGCCGAGTGCGTGATGCCGATCTCATCGACAGGTTCCCGAGCGTCAGCCGCGCCGGGCCGCTTCGATCGCAGCGATATCGATCTTCCGCATTCCCATCATGGCTTCGAAAGCGCGTTTGGCCGCCGCGGGATCAGGGTCGGTGATCGCGTCCGTCAGCGCCCGTGGCGTGATCTGCCACGACAGCCCCCACCGATCCTTGCACCAACCGCATTCGCTCGCGGCGCCGCCGTTGTCGACAATCGCGTTCCACAAGCGGTCGGTTTCGGCTTGGTCATCGGTTGCCACCTGAAACGAGAACGCCTCGCTGTGCTTGAACTCGGGACCTCCGTTCAAGCCCAGGCAAGGGATGCCCATTACCGTGAACTCCACGGTCAGAACGTCGCCCTCCTTGCCCGAAGGATAGTCGCCCGGCGCACGATGCACAGCCATGACAGCGCTGTCCGGGAATGTTTCGGCATAGAAAGTGGCTGCGTCCAGCGCGGTGCCGTCGTACCAGAGGCAGATCGTGTTCTTGCTGACCATTCCGGTGCTCCCGTGTGCAGGCAGGTACATGAAGTCACGCAACGCGAAGTGAAACGGGCCACTGTCGAGCGGTGCAAGGCACGCCGCGCATGCACGATCTTCGCACGGCCTGCGGCGTGCTCTTGTTGCCGTTGCGGTCAACGCCAGGCCTTCCCCAGCACCTGCCGAACTGCTGGCACTCCCGCGGCCTTGAAAAAGAGTTCCGGCACCGACTGGCAGCATGATTGCGGTGGCTTTGTCCGCTATATCGGACAATGTTTGCTTCCAGCCGGATAAAGAACGATATCGCGGACATGAACATAGGTATTGCTCTAAACCCGAAAATGCTCGGCCAGTCATTCAAGGCCGAGCGTCGGGCCCTGCGCCGAACCCAGCAGGAGATCGCGGCGGCCGCCAACTGCCGGCGCCAGACCATCATCGATCTGGAGGCCGGTCGCAACGTCTCGCTGCAGACCGTGTTCGCGGCGCTGGCCGCCCTGGGCAAGGGTCTCGCAATTGCTGACGCGCGTCCGGATCTGGATCGACTGCACCTTCTGCTGGACCCGGTCGATGAAGACTGAGACCCTCCAGGTGTCGACACCGACCGGCATCTCTGGAGAGCTGCATCGGGAGGCGCAGTACATCTTCAACTACAGCGCCACCGACCGCACAAATGAAGTATCGCTGGCGATGCCGATCCGGGCGCA